>JBGALT010000010.1:0-95785 GCA_044223665.1 Sandaracinaceae bacterium
AGCGTCGTGGACTCGACGCTCGCGTCCGACTCGGGTGCGATCGCCGACGCGGCCGCCGACGACGCGAGCTCCGCCGACGGCGGGAGCCTCTTCTGTGGCGGCGAGTGCGACCCTTCGCTGTCCTCGTCGTGCAGCGACGCCTCGCTCGCGTGCCGCATCGACGCGCAGGGGGCGCGCTGCGTTCCGCGGGGCGATGCCGGCGCCGCCCCCGAAGGCGAGTCGTGCAGCGCACAGTCGGACTGCGCACCCGGGCTCGCTTGCTTCGCGCAGGCCGCCGGCACGCCGGCACGCTGCCTCGAGCCCTGCTGCGCTGCCGAGGGCGACCCCTGCGGCGCCGGCCGCCGATGCCGCGGCAACCCGACGTTGGCCGACGGGGTCACGAGCGCCTGGCACGCGTGCCTCGCGCCTGTCTCGTGCGATCTCGCGGGCGTCGAGCATCCGTGTGCGGATGGGGAAGGTTGCTACATCGTCGACGAGGTCGGGACGACCGAGTGCCTGCCTGCCGGGTCGAGCGCGCCCGGCCAGAGCTGCGCCCGCCCGAGCGACTGCCATCCCGGCAGCGTCTGCACCGGCCTGACGGCGAGGACCTGCGTCGCGGTCTGCTTCCTGACGAGCACGGAGCCGCGCCAGGGATGCGCGGACGCAGAGCGCTGCCAGGCCCAGGCGTACTCGCCGGTGGGCACCGGGATCTGCACCCCGGCGACGTGAGGGAGCCGCGCGACGGGCGAGATTCGTGTTACCCTTCCCGCGTGACCTCGTCGAGAGCGCTCGGAGCGCGGTCGTTCGCGATGCATTGGCTCGTTCTCGGCGCGAGCGCCGGGATCGCGTGGTCGGCGCTCGGATGCGCGTCGGGCAACGCAGTCGAAGGCATGGACTCCGGGCCTCCGCGAGACACCGGCCCGCGCATCGACACCGGCGCGCGCGACACGGGCCCCATGATCGACGTCGGCCCCCGCGACGCGGGGCCCCCGCGGGACACGGGCCCCGGCGACAGCGGCGAGACCCGCATGTGCGGAACGATGACGTGCACGGGCTTCACGCACTGTGTCGGCACGACCTGCGTCGCCTACCCCATGTGCCCCGGCAACGGCATGTGCCCCACCCCGGGAGACGTCTGCGTCGCGCGCCGCTGCGTTCCGGGAACGGTCGACATCGACGGCGACGGATCCCCCGCCAGCGCCGACTGCGACGAGACCGATCCGACGCGGAGCCCGCTCCTGCCGGAGCTGTGCAACAGCCGCGACGACAACTGCAACATGCAGATCGACGACGGCGACCCGGCCGCGCTCTGCATGAGCGATCCGGTCCACGGCGAGTGCATGAGCGGCACCTGCGGATGTCCGCCGAATCGCGCCGACGTCGATCTCGCCGTCCCCGGCTGCGAGTGCGTGGTGGCTCCCGCGGACAACATGGGCGCCGCGTGCGCCGGCGCCATCGATCTCGGCAACGTCTTCGACGAGGCGGGGTCCGGGACGCCGACGCTGACGGCGATGGGCAACGCCGTCCCCGACGGCCGCGAGATCTGGTATCGCTTCCACGCCGTCGATACGGCGGACACGATGTGCGACCACTTCGACGTGCACGTCTCGTTCACCACCAACCCGAGCACGGCCTACGAGTTCCTCGTGCTGCGCGGCGCCTGCGATGCGATGCCGAGCTGCCCGGACTGCACGGCGGCCACGTGCGTGAGCTTCACCGACTACCGTTTCGCCATCGACAGCCCGACCGGCCAGTGCCCCTGCCAGACGACGCCGAGCAGCACGGTGAACCTGTGCAGCGACGACTCCGGCGACTACTTCGTCCGCGTCCGGCGCCGCGCTGGCACGCCCGCCACGTGCGAGCAGTACACGCTCCAGATCACCAACGGCATGATGTGATCGCGGGCTCGGCGCCCATCGCGGGGCGCGTGGCGGCAGCGTCCGCGATCCGCCGCGCACGCTGATTCGCGTGCGTCCCGATGGTCGCGCGACGAAGGAGTGGGAGCAGAACGGCCCCGCGGCCCGCGCGCGGTCGTTCGACCTCGCTTGCCGCGTCGTGCTCGCCGAGGGCGTCCCCCGCCTCGTGCTCGCCGACGGCGTCTCCCTGGGTCGCCGAACGTCCTCGGGCCTCGGCGCCCACGCGAAGCGCCAGCAGCGAGGCCCGAGAGAGGGCCCGCCAAACGAAAGGCCCCGGGCATCACTGCCCAGGGCCTCGCGCGTTCGGGTCCGGAGACCCGCGTTCTGGCTGTCGAGCGATCGCTGAGGCGCGGCCGGCGCTCAGGCGCAGCCGGGATGCGCGTTGCGGATCCCGTTGAGCACGTCGACGTCGGTCTGGTCGGGGATGCCACCCGAGCCGCCGATGTGGATCGTGAGCGAGAAGCTGGGCAGCTGGAGGTTGCCCAGGTTCGTCCCGACGCCACCGCGCGTCCCGCGGCCGAGGCGATCACCGACGTAGAAGAGGCCGCCGGGGACCGTGACCGGGCCGTCGTCGCCGGGGTGCGTCTGGTTACCGCCCACGGTCTCGATCGGGCCGACGTCGAGGCCCTCCGAGGTCGAGACGATCTCGAAGCGCGCGACCATGTCCGCCGCCGTCCGCGAGCGCAGCTCGGGGCTGAGCTCGTTCTGCGCGCGCCACGCGATCAGCGCCTCGTCCGTGATCTCGATCTCGACGGCCACCGCCGTGGGGCTGCCGTTGACCTCGTCCGCCGTGAGGAGGAACGACGAGAGCGTCGGGTCGAGGTAGAGGTCGGTGCGGCCGTCGAGCGAGCTGTCGACGGTGATGTCCTGCTCGAGGTCGGCCGTGTCCACCGACGTGCCGGCCCCCGCACATCCGCCCAGCGCCATCGCCATTCCCACCAGTGCTCCACCGAGCATCTTCGCCTTCGTCATCCGACCCTCCTGGCCCCTCGGGCCTCTCACGATCGCTTTCGTCCGAGCGCGGAGCATCGCACGGCAAGTGCTCTCGCGACAGTGACCCGCCAAACGAGGCCACCTGCGTGGCGAGTATCAACCCCCGTGCCACGCGCGATCCGCCCCGAAACGCCCAGAAACCGGGGATCGCCCGATCGAGCGTCGGGGCCCACGTCAGTTTCGTAACGCGCGGAGGGCACGCGCCCCGCGGGCCGGCGTTCTCCCGACGAGGGAAAAGATCGCCTTTGGAAACGCCGTGATATGCTCCGCTCGCCCATCATGGCCATCGCCCCACGCTCCGCCGACGAGCTTCTCCGTGACGTCCCCGTCCTCGGGCAGCTCCCCGCCGCTGATCTCCATGCGCTCGCAGAAGCGGCGGAAGTCCGCAAGGTTGCGCGCGCGGCCCCGCTGTTCAGCGAGGGTCAGACGGCCGAAGGCTTCTTCGTCGTCCGGACGGGCGAGATCAAGCTGACCAAGAGCGGGCGCGACGGGCGCGAGCAGATCATCTACCTGGCGCGCCCCGGTCGCCCGATCACCGAGGGCGTCCGCTTCGACGGAGGGACCTATCCGGCGAGCGCCGTCGCGATGCGCGCCGGTAGCGCGCTCCTCGTTCCCAACGAGACCATCAGCGCCATCGGCGAGAAGCGGCCCGGGGTCCTGCGCGCGATGATCGATCTGCGCGCCCGTCGCACCGATCGAAGCCTGCGGCTCGTCAGCGATCTCTCGCTCCGCACGGTCCCCGCCCGCCTCGCGTCGTTCCTCTGCACGCTGGCCGCCGCGCGCGAGACCCGCGGCGAGGATGCGCGTCACCTCGTGCGCGACCTGACGACCGAGACGGTGGCCGGACGCCTGGGCACGGTGCGCGAGGAGATCTCGCGCGGCCTGGCCCTGCTCGAGCGCGAGGGCGCCCTCAAGGTGACGCCCGACATGATCGAGGTCCTCGACCTGACGCGGCTCGAGGCGATCGCCTACGGCCGCAAGAAGGGCGCCGCGCCGACCTGAGCGAGCCGCGCGGACCCGAGCGAGCCATGGCCGCTGCGGCCGCGTCGCCCCCGTCGTCGAAGCAGCTCCGCCTCTGGGCGCTCGCGATCGCGATCGGCGTGCTCGCGTTTCTCGCCACCGCCACGCTCGCCCCACACGTACCCCTCGATCCGTCGGCGAGCCTCTCGGTCGCGCTCGCGGCCTACCTGCTCGCGTACGCGTGTGTCGCGGCGTGCGTGCTCGCTGCCGCGGGCGTGGCCCCGGACCTCGGTGGCCGCGCGCTCGTCGTCGTCGGGGCGGCGCTGGCTGCGCTCGTCCCACTGCGCGACGCGGCACCGACGCTGCTCGGGAGCGCGACGGTGCTCGGGGCGCTCCTGGCCGCAGGCACGGCGAGCGGAGCGGCGCTCGGCACGCGCGTGCAGGCGGCGGGGCACCTCTTGCCGGTCGCCGTCGTCTCGTCGGTCGCCGACGCCGTCAGCGTGCTCACGCCGGGCGCGCCCTCCGACGTCGTCGTGGCCACGCCCGCGCTGCTCTCCGTCGTCGCCCTGCCCTGGCCCTTCCTCGGGACCGACGATCGCCCGCCGATCCTCGGCGTGGGGGACGTGGCCTTCGCGGCGCTCTACGTCGCCGCCGCCCGCAAGCACGGGCTCTCGCCGGCTCGGACGAGCGTCGCCCTCGCGCTCGGGCTCGCCGCGACCGCGCTCGCCGTCGCCGGCACGGGGCTGCCCTTGCCGGCGCTTCCGGCGCTGGGTGCGGCGGTGGTCCTCGCGCACCCCGAGGCGCGGGCCGTGCCTGCGGCCGATCGCGCAGCGGCGCTCGTCGGCTGCGTCCTCGCGATCGGAGTCGGGCTGGCCGTGTGGCTCGCGCGGCGATGAGCGCCGCAGCGGCGGACGGCGCTGGTCGCGTGCCGCGGTGCGTGTCAGAGCGGGGCGATGAAGACGCTCGAGCTCGGTGGGCTCACGGTTCGACTCGTGGGAGGAACGGATCGCGAGGGCGGCGGCACCGGGCCGCTCGTCGTGCTGCTGCACGGCTTCGGCGCGCCGGGCGACGACCTCGTCGCGCTCCACCGTGTGATGGACGTGCCACGCGAGGTGCGCTTCGCGTTCCCCCACGCGCCGCTCACGCTGCCGTGGCCGATGGGGGACGGCCGCGCCCGCGCGTGGTGGATGATCGACGTCGAGGCCATCGAGCGCGGCATCCAGGAAGGGCGCCCGCGGGATCTCGCGAGCGAGGTCCCCGAAGGCATCGCGCCGGCGCGCGAGGCGGTCGTCGCCGCGATCGACGCGCTGCGCGCGATGCTCTCGCCGAGCCACCTCGTGCTGGGAGGCTTCTCGCAGGGCGCGATGCTCTCGACCGACGTGGCGCTGCGCACGGACGTGCCCGTCGATGCGCTGCTCCTCATGAGCGGAACCCTCCTCGCCGAGCACGAGTGGCGGCCGCTCGCCGCGCGCCGCAAGGGCGTGCCCGCGATGATCTCGCACGGCACGCACGACCCGCTCCTGCCCTTCGCTGCCTCGGAGCGGCTCGCGGCGATGCTGCGCGACGGGGGGCTCGCGGTCGACTTCGTCCCCTTCCGCGGGCAGCACGAGATCCCGCCCGTCGTGCTCGATCACGCGAGCAAGCTCGTGCGCCGGGTCGGCGGCTGAGGCGACGCGCGCGCGGCTACCAGTTCGCCATCGCGCCGAGATCGTAGACGTCGTAGCCCGCCGCCGCGAGCGCGGCCGCGGCACGCGCGCTGCGGCCTCCGGACAAGCAGTACACGACGACCGGATGCTCGCGCGACACTTCGCTCATGCGCGTCTCGAGATCCTGCACCGGGATGTGCATCGCGCCCGGCAGGTGGCCCTCGACCCACTCGCCGTCGGTCCGTACGTCGAGGAGGGTCGCGCCCTGGGAGACGAGCTCGTGGGCGCGCGCCGAGTCGACGCGACGCGACTGGCTCTCGGCCGAGCCGCATGCCGTCATCGTCGTGAGCGCCGGCGTCCCCGCCGTGGCGAGCACAGCCCCGAGCATCCAACCTCGAATCGTCCTCATCACGACCTCCTCGGCGTAGGGCAGCGAGCCGCGTGCCAGCGAAGTGCCGCACGATTCCCGCGGGCTCTCTCTACACACGGCGCGGGGGTGAAACCAGGTGCATCCACGCGTAACGCCCGCTGCAACGTGCCGCGAAACATCGCGCACCCGCGCGCGGGCAGACATGCCATCGTGCCCGAGCGGGCCGCGTCACGAGCACGGGCCACGACGGGGAAGCGCTCGGAACGAGGCGGCCGCGATCGGTCGCGTCCGCACGTCGGCGCGTTGCTCTCGAGAGCACCGGTGGTACGGCGCCTGCACGCCGCATCGGTGAGCGTCGCGGTCGAGGCGACGATCTCCGAGAAGGCGCACGATGCAGCGTTCACCGCACCGACGAGCCGAGCCGCAGCCGCGGCCCGAGCACCTCGCGCCCGCACCGAGGCAGCACCACCCGCGTCGTCGGACCGTGGAAGTCGCGCGCGGTCGGCGATCCCGACGATGACCGCGGTGCCCACGGTCGCGCCCGGCGCTGCTCCGCGCCCCGCCCCGCAGGGGTGGGTGATCGCGGCGGGCATCGCGATCGCGGCTCTCCTCGGGCTCGGCGTCGCACGGGGCGGCTCGTCACGCGGCTCGTGGCTCTTCGCGATCGGCCTCGGCCTCGGCGCCACGCTGCTCGCCGCCGACTTCGGCTTCGCCGGCGCGTTTCGTCGTGCCGCGGTGGAGCGCGACCTCGGCGGCCTGCGCGCCCACCTGTGGACGTTCTCGGTCGCGATGATCGCGATCGTGCCGCTCGTCGCGCTCGGCACCGTGCTCGGGTCGCACGTGGAGGGGTCGGCGCAGCGGATCGGCATCGCGCTCGTCACCGGAGGCGCGCTCTTCGGTGTCGGGATGCAGCTGGCCGGCGGCTGCGCGTCGGGAACGCTCTACCAGCTGGGCGGCGGCACCGCGAAGCACGTCGGGACGCTCGCCGGCTTTCTGAGCGGCTCGGTGCTCGCCGCCACGCACCTCGAGCGCTGGTGGCAGCTGCCTTCGTTCCCGTCGCTCACGCTCTTCACGCTCGGGCCCTGGCCCGTGACGCTCGCCGTGGCCCTCGGCGTGATGGCGCTCGCCTTCCGGATGGTGCCCGGCACGCTTCCGCGGCGCATCGTGATCGGCGGGGCGATGCTCGCGCTCCTGAACGCCGCGACCGTCGTGGCCAGCGGCCACGCGTGGAGCGAGACGTGGGCCTTCACGCTCTGGGGCACGCAGCTCGCCGCGCGCGCCGGCGCCGACCCCGACTCGTGGCGATTGTTCCGCGACACGACGTGGTCGACGAGCCCTTGGGCCGAGCGCACCTCGATCATGGACATGGCCATCCCCACCGGCGCGCTGATCGCCGCCGGCGTGCTGGGCCGCTTCCGCTTCACCGCCTCGCCGCCGCGCGCGTGGGCGGCCGCGACGGTCGGAGGCCTCGCCATGGGGTACGGCGCGCGCCTGGCGGGCGACTGCAACATCGGCGCGTACTTCAGCGCCATCGCGACCGGCGATCTCTCCGGCTGGGTCTGGGCCCTGGCGGCGCTGGGCGGCAGCATCGTGGGCGTCCGGGCCCGCGCGCGCATCGAGGGGATTGCCGCCTCGCCTCCGCCCGCGGCGACGGTGCTCGCCACCGAAGCCCCCTCGACGACCCCGCGCGAGCCGTGATCGCCGGCGCTCCTCGTGGCGCGCCGGCGCGGTCGCGAGAGCCGGGCGCGGCTCGTCAGAGCATGGCGACCAGGAGCCCCATCACGGCGCCGTAGAGCGACGCTCGCTCGGGCGTGGCCCAGAGCACGCAGCTTCCGTCGGGACAGCCGGCCACGGCGTGCGTGGCCGCGCCGATCAGGGCACCCGCGATCATGAACGCCAGCGCGCGTAGCACCGCTCGCCGCTTGGACCGGGAGAGCGCGGCGAGATCCGGATCGTCTTGGTCGGTCATGACTCTCTGCTTCTCCACGGACGCACGGAGCGCCGAGGGTGAGAGCCGCGCACCGGCGCGGAAGGTTCAGGGAGCGAGGACGTCGCCGCGGAGCACGAGGATCCGCGTCGCGTGCGCCGCGCTCCGGCTCGCGTCGAGCCCGCCGCTGGCGCCGACCGTCGGCACGTCGTGCATCGAAGGCAGGCGCGCCGCGACGCCCGCCCGCGTCGTCTCGCCTTGCTCCACGGCGCGGCGGACCAGACGGAACGCGTCGTACGCGTACGCCGAGAACGTGTCCGGCTCGGTGCCGAAGCGGGTGTGGAACGCGTCGACGAACGTCCGTGTCTCGGCGTCGGTGGAAGCCGCGTAGAACGGCGCCGCGAACGAGGCGCCCTGCAGATAGCGGCTCGTGGAGCGGATGGTGCGCTCGTCCAGCGCCACGCTCGGCACGAGGAGCGCGATCCCGCGCGCCGTTCCGGGGGCCGTCCCGCCGGCCGCCACCGAGAAGAGGCCACCCGCCGCGAGCGCGGGCGCGACGAGCGCGAGCTTCTGCGGGCCGTCGGCGATCAGCACCGCATCGGGGTGAGCGGCGGCGAGCTGGGTGACCGCCGGCCCGAACGTGGTCGCCGTCGGCTCGTACGTCGCATCGCCCACGAGCTCGCCCCCGGCGGCCTGCACGGCACGCTCGAACGCGGCGCGCATGGCGTTGCCGTACCCGGCGGCGGGACGGACGATCGCGAAGCGATGCGCGCCGCGACGGGTGGCGGCCTGCACGAGCGCGGCCGCCTCGGCGTCGAGGGTCGGCAAGAGCCGGAAGACCATCGGGCCGGCCGCGGCCACGTCCCCGCGCGTCGAGAGCGCGATGAGTGGAACGCCCAGCGCCTGCGCGCGCTCGGCGGCGGCCTCGGCGACGGGGCCGTCCAAGGGCCCGATGATCGCGATGGCGCGGTGCTGCGAGACCAGCTCCTCCACCGCCGTCACGGCCCGCGCCGGATCGCTGGCGTCGTCGCGGAACACGAGCTGCGCCGAGCCCGGGGGCGGTGGGCCGTCGGGCGGGGCCCCGCTCGCGAGCACGAGCCCACGGAGCGCGTGCTGGCCGATCTCGCGGGCCGGCCCGGTGAGCGGGAGGATCGCGCCGATGACCGCCGGATCGGCGTGCTCGATGCGCTCGGCGCGGCTGACGATCTCGGCGAGCTCGCTCGTCAGCTCGACGTGCTGGGCGCGGAGCGCGTCGGCGATCGTGCGCACGCGCGCGACGTCCGCCGCCTCGTAGGCCGCCCGGAGCGAGGCCACGGCCACGAGCGGCCACGACACGCGATCGCGGCGGAGCTCGTCGTAGGCGCGGCGGAGCTGCTCGCCGGCGATCTCGGACTCGACGATCGCGTGGGCGCGCCGCTCGGCGTCCTGTCGCTCCGCATCGGTCGCCGCCGAGGCGTGGCGCTCGTCGAGCGCCGAGAGGGCGAGGACCAGATCGCCCGTTCGGGTCGCCGCCGTCGCCAGCGTCTCGAGCAAGAGGCGCGTGTCGTCGGGATCGGTCGTCGCGCCGCGGAGCGGGAGCAGGGCCTCGATGGCCTCGGTGTCGCGGTGGAGAAAGAAGAGCGCGATGCCGCGATGGAAGCGCACGCGCTCTTCGACCACGTCGTCGCTCGAGCCACGCGCGAGGTCGAGCTCGGTGAGCGCTTGCTCGGGCTGCCCATCCGCGAGCAGCACGCGCCCGAGACCGAGGTGCGCGAGGGGCACGAGTGGATCGGCCGGGTGCTCGGCGAGGAAGGTCTGGTACCCCGTCCGCGCGTCGGCGGTGCGCCCGTCGAGCACGGCCTGATCGGCGGCGTGCAGATCGCTCTCGGCGTCCACATCCTCGGTGTGGAGCGCGGGCGCGACCTCGTGAACCGCGAGGCCCGGCCCCGGGCATCCCGACATCCCCAGCGCCACGAGGAGCGCGCCCCAGAGCGCGGGCCGCGCCCAGGGCGGAACCCCAGGCAGCCTCTGGAGAAAGGCCGAGTCGCCGAGCGCCGCTTGCACCTGGCGGGCGTGCCACCGCGAGCCCGCCGGCGCAAGGAATCGGCACCCGCCGCCCGAGGACCCCGGCCACCGTTCCGTCACCGCCCGGACGGCGAGGGCAGATTCGGTGCCGGGCGTCGGTAGGATCGAGTCGGTCGCGCTGGCTCGAGACCGGGCGGTGAGTTCGTGTGGTGTCGCCGCTCTCGCGAAGGACGGCGGGCGAGGCCGAGGCCCTTTGGCCCGCCACGCTCGTCGACTTTGGCGGGGTCGATCGGCTTGTTCGGCCCCTGGCGGCCCCTACTCTCGACATCCGCGCCGGAGCGCGCGGCGCGGAGGCTTTCGATGGGCGAGCGTTGGATGCGCGGGGTCGTGATGGGGATCGCCCTGGGTGCGCTCGCCGCCGGCTGCAGCCAAGAGGGCGGCGGCGGTGCCGCCGATACCGGTGTCGACGCGAGCGCGCTCGACGGTGGCGCCAGCGATGCCGGCGATGCGCTCGTTCGTCCGGACACCGGGGGGTGCGCGGTGTCGCGCGACGGCGACGGCGACGGACACGACGCGATCGCGTGCGGCGGCGACGACTGCGACGACGCCGACGCGACGCGCTTTCCGGGGCGACAGGAGACGTGCGACCCGAGCGATCACGACGAGGACTGCGACCCGAGCACGTTCGGCGTGCGCGACGGCGACGGCGACGGCTTCGCGGACGCCCGCTGCTGCAACGTGAGCGAGGCCGGTGCCCGCACGTGCGGGACCGACTGCGACGACACGCGCATCACGGCGAGCCCGACCACGGTCGAGGTCTGCAACGGCCTCGACGACGACTGCGATGCGGCGCTCGACGAGGGCGTCACGGTGACGTTCTGGCCCGACGCCGACGACGACAACCACGGCGTCCACGACCCGTCGATGACGCGCATGGGCTGCCCGTCGTTGGCGCCGGCGCACTACGCCGAGCACGACGACGCCTGCGACGACACGCGCGCGTACGTCCACCCCGGGCTTCCGGAGAGCTGTGATCTCGCGGTCGACGGCGCGAGCCACGACGAGAACTGCGACGGCAGCGTCGACGAGGGCTGCGACTGCGTCGGCAGCAGCACCCGCGAGTGCCCGGGGGCGGTCGGCGCCTGCGCCACCGGGCTCCAGACCTGTGTGGCGGGCCGGTTCAGCGCGTGCTCCGTGCTCCCCAGCACCGACGTCTGCAACATGGCCGACGACGACTGCGATGGCTCGATCGACGAGGGCACCACGGTCCTCTGCTACCCCGACGCCGACGAGGACACGTACACGGCGATGGGCAGCACCGGCACGACGAGCTGCCAGGCGAACGACCGCCCGACGGTCGGTGGCTGCCCGACCGGATCCACCAATCGCGCACCGGTCGTCGGCGCCATCGACTGCGGCCCGATGAACGGGCGCGTCTCGCCCGACGGCATGGAGGGGATGGTCTGCGACGGGCTCGACCAGGACTGCGACGGCGTCCTCGACGACGGGCTCACGTTCACCTGCTACCTCGACAACGACGACGACGGCTACGCCCTGCTCGACACCGGCGCGCTGCAGGTCTGTCCCGATCCGGCCCGCGGCATCCGCGGCTTCTGCCCGTTCCGGATGACCGATCGCATGCCGACCGGCGCCCTGAACATCGACTGCAACGACACGACCGGGATGCTCGGCGCCTCGACGTTCCCGATGGCCGCCGAGGTCTGCGACGGCCAGGACAACGACTGCGACACCCGGATCGACGAGTCGACCATGGTCACGTGCTACGGCGACGCCGACAACGACACGTACGCCCCCGCCGGCGCGAGCGCCTCGAGCGTGTGCCGGGTCGTCGGCCGCGATGGCGCGGGCGGCTGCCCGCTCGGCTCGACGTTCCGCGCCCCCGCGAGCGCGCTCGACTGCGACGACGCGAACCCGCTCCGCTATGCGGGCGCGATCGAGCAGTGCAACAGCTCGGACGACGACTGCGACACGCGCGTCGACGAGGGCGCCTCCGTGCTCTGCTACGTCGACACCGACAACGACAGCTATGCGGCCAGCGGCGCGAGCGCCTCCATGCTGTGCGCGGACGCGAGCCGCCCGCTCGTCGGCGGCTGCCCGGTCAACACCACCAATCGGGCTCCCACCGGCGGCGCAGCCAACGTCGACTGCCGCGAGAGCGATGCCCTCTCCTACCCGGGCGCGTCGGAGGCTTGCGACACGCTCGACAACGACTGCGATGCCGCGATCGACGAAGGGACCGTGCGCCAGACCTGCTATCGCGACATGGACAACGACAACGCCGCGGCGCTCGGGGCGACCTCGTCGCTCCAGTGCCCGGACCCGTCGCGCTCCGGGTACGGCAACTGCCCGCCCGGCTACACCGGCAACGCGCCGATCCCGACCGCCTACGACTGCGCGGACGCCGATCCGTCTCGCCACTGGCCGACCATCACGTGCTGGCCCGACGACGACGGAGACGGCTTCGCGTGCCCGACGAGCGACACCGGCAGCTACGACTGCCACCGCGCCGGCGGCGGGATGACGAGCGCGCCGATTGCGCAGTGCCCGATCGCGGCCGGCGCCTGCAATGCGCTCACGACCGCCACCAACCCGGGCGCGAGCCCGGGAGCGACCTCGGACTGCAACGACGCCGCCGGCGCCCAGCACACCTGGGGCAGCTGCTTCTCCGACGGCGACACGGACGGCTACTACGGCACGAGCGTAGGCGGCTATCACTGCGCCGCCGGCGGCGCCGGGGCCACGAGCTGTCCATCGGGGACCAGCCCCACCACCGACGACTGCTGCGACAGCGACGCGCGGGCCCATCCCGGTGGCACGGCGCAGACGACCGCGCGCGCCTGCGGGGGCGCGGGCGGCTACGACTTCGACTGCGACGGCGTCAGCACGCGGACCTCGACCGGCGTCTCCAGCCTCGTCTGCAGCTACGTGCCGGGCGAGGGCTGCACGCAGGGCGGCGCGCCCGGCTGGCAAGGGAGCGCGCCCGCCTGCGGCGTCGCCGGGACCTACCGGCCCGACTGTGGGGCGCCGACCGGCTGCCCCGTGCTCAGCGAGTCGCGCACGCAGTCCTGTCGCTGACGGGGCCGCCCTCCTGCGAGGCTGCCGCGCGCCCGTGCGTTGGCGCGCGTCGATCGATGCTATGCATGCTCGCGAGGAGCCGATGAACGCAGAAGCCCCCGCCCCGCCGGCGAGCCCGCAGGCGAAACAGGTCGAGCGCCTGGTCGGCACCTTCGGCGACCGCATGGTGCGCTTCGCCGAGGAGCGTCTGGGCGAGGAGCTCGACGCGCGGATGAAGCGCATCGTGACGCGCACGAACGAGGCCGGCGTCGACCCCTTCGGGTTCGACCCGAAGGTCGCTCGCTACGCGCTCGCGGTCGCGGCGTTCCTGCACCGCTTCTACTTCCGCACGGAGGTCTTCGGCATCGACCGCGTCCCCGAGGGCCGCGTGCTCGTCATCGCGAACCACTCGGGGCAGGTGCCGCTCGACGGCCTCATCCTCGGCACGTCCCTGATGCTCGACACCGGCGATCGCCCGCGCTTTCCCCGCGCGATGGTGGAGCGCTGGAGCGCGGAGCTGCCCTTCGTCTCCGTGCTCTTTCCCCGGTGCGGGCAGGTCATCGGCTCGCCCGACAACGCGCGGCGGCTGCTCGAGCAGGACGAGGCCCTGGTCGTGTTCCCCGAGGGCTCGCGCGGGATCAGCAAGACCTTCGATCGCCGCTACCAGCTCACCGACTTCGGCCTGGGCTTCATGCGGCTGGCGCTCGAGACGGGGACGCCGATCGTGCCCGTGGCGATCGTGGGCGCGGAGGAGCAGTACCCGTCGATCGGGGACGTGAAGCCGCTCGCGAAGCTCTTCGGGATGCCGGCGTTCCCGGTGATCCCCCAGGTCTTCGTCGGCATGCTGGCGCCGCTTCCGACGCGGTACCGCGTGTACTTCGGCGAGCCGATGCGCTTCCACGGCGATCCCGACGACGACGACTCGGTCGTCGAGACCAAGGTCCTGGCCGTGAAGACGACCATCCAGACCATGCTCCAGCGCGGGCTGCGCGAGCGACGCAGCGTGTGGTTCTGATGCGAGCTCGCGCCGCGCTCGGGCTCGCCCTCGCTTCGGCGCTCTCGGCCGGCGCCCTCGGGGCTTGTGCTCCGGCGATCACGGCGACGAACGACGTCGGAAGCGACGCCACGGCGCTCGATGCCGGCAGCGACGGCGGCGTCGATGCGTTCCGCCCTAGGGTCGATGCCGGGCGCGACACCGGCACCGACGGCGGGCCGCGCTGCGCGCCGGTGGACGGGGGTGAGGTCACCCTCTGCAACGGCCACGCGGAGCTCTGTACGCGCCGCTTCGACGAGGTCGCCTACGCGACGACGCACAACGCGATGTCGAGCGAAGAGCGGAACTTCCTCGGCCCCAACCAGCACCACGATCTCTACCGCCAGCTCGAGGATGGAGTCCGCGCGCTCATGCTGGACGTGCACGCGGCGAGCGACGGCACGGTCTCGCTCTGTCACGCGAGCTGCGCCTTCGGACAGTTCCCGCTCGTCACGGGCTTGGCAGACCTCCGCTCGTTCCTCGACTGCCATCCGGGCGAGGTGCTCACGATCATCTTCGAGAGCTACGTGCCCGAGTCGGACATCGCCGAGGCGTTCGCGATCAGCGGGCTCGCGCGCTACGTGCACGCGCAGCCGGTCGGCGCGCCGTGGCCGACGTTGGGCGAGCTGATCGCGGCAGGCGAGCGGATGATCGTCTTCACCGCCGACAGCGCGCGCACGCTGCCCTGGCACATGTACTCCTACGACTACGCGTGGGAGAACCCGTACGCCGCCCAGATGCCGAGCGACCTCTCGTGCCGCGAGGATCGCGGCGATCGCGCGCGCACGCTCTGGATCTTCAACCACTTCCTCACGAATCCTCTGGCGAGCCCCTCGCTCGCCGAGATGATCAACCACGACCCCTTCTTCACCGATCGCGTCGCCTCGTGCCGCGCCGACGCGAGCGGCGATCTGCCGAACTTCGTGACGGTCGACTTCTACGACATCGGCGACGTCCTCGCGGTCGTCGACGCGCTGAACGGCTTCTGACTGCGACGGCCGCAGGCCGAGATCGTCTATTCTCGCTCCATGGCTCTGCATCCCTGCCCTTCGTGTGCCCGCCACGTCCGCCAGACCGAGGCGCGCTGCCCGTTCTGCGACGCCCTGCAGCCGATGCACGAGCCGAGCGTCGCCACGACGAGCGCGCGCCTCGGGCGTGCGGCCATCTTCGCCTTCCGTGCGACCGCGGCAGCCGCCACGCTCGCCGGCTGCGGTCCGACGGCGGAGCCACCGCCGAGCTCGACGATCGTGCAACCCTACGGCGCGCCGCCCGACCCCGTGCCTCCGCCGACCACGACGACCCCGCCGCCGTCGACGGGGGCGCTGCCGCCGCCCAGCTCGACCGCCAACACGCCCCCGCCCGAGGATCCCGGCCAGGTCGTGGCCCTCTACGGCGCGCCCGCGATCGAGCCGCCGCCGAGCCTCGCGCCGACGCCGCCGCCGCCCGCGCCGCGGCCTTCGGGCCCGGGCGCGCCGGTGCCCGCCTACGGTGGGCCGCCGGCCCGGCCTGGCCGCCCCGACTGATCTCGTCGCGGCTCGCGAGCGCGCGTCGTCAGGACACGACGGCGCGCACGGTGGACTCGAGATCGAAGCTGGGCGTGAAGCCCAGCACCTCTCGCGCGCGCGTGTCGTCGACCATGCACACGTAGCGGATGTGATCGAGCTCGGGCGTCGGGAACGACGTGAGACGGTAGCGCCAGAGCCGGCTCAGCACGCCTTCGGCGATCCCGCCCGGCACCGGAACCGGCCTGCGGCCGAGGATGCGGAAGATGCGCGAGAGCGCCACTTCGCCCGGGCCCTTCACGTTGAAGATGCCCTTCACACCGGGCCGCAGCGCGAGCTTGAGCGCGCGGGCGACGTCTCGCTCGTGGATCACCTGCACCATCGGATCGAAGCCCATGAGCGTGATCGGCCGCTCGAAGCGCAGATAGTTGCTGGGCGCGTTCTTGACGGTCCCGAGGATGTGGCAGGGCCGCAGGATGACGGTCTCGACCTCGGGGTGCTTCCAGAAGAAGCTCTGCGCGAGCATGTCGACCTCGACGAGGTCGCGGATCTCGCTGAAGTGCTGGGCACCGAGCAGCGGCGCTTCTTCCCCGAGGAACTGCGGGTTCTCGGGGCTCGGGCCGTACACGTTCGCGCTCGAGAGCACGACGAGCTTCGGGACGCGGAACTCGGCCGCGTACTCCAGCAGCTTCTGGAAGCCCACGACGTTCCACGTGTGGTGCTCGCGCGAGCTCGCGCGGAGGTCGTGCATGACGCCGAGGTGGACGATCGCGCGGATGCCTCCGGCGCGGAACACGTCGCGCGTCTTCTTCCGGCGCAGATCGAACTGGTGATGGACCACGTCCTTGGGCTTGCCGTGGAAGGGGCGCCGATCGATGCCGATGACCTTCCCCTCGCGGTGCATCAGGCGCGCGAAGATGCGCCCCAGGCGCCCGCAGATGCC
Organism: Sandaracinaceae bacterium; assembly: GCA_044223665.1. Taxonomy (GTDB): domain Bacteria; phylum Myxococcota_A; class Polyangia; order Polyangiales; family Sandaracinaceae; genus JBBSAT01. Next base: position 16,349 of record JBGALT010000010.1, read on the forward strand.
CGTGACGAGCAGCGCGCCGCGCTCGTCGTTGGGGACGCGCGGCGCGCTCGTCTCTCCGGGCGAGGTGGGCGAGGCCGAGGGGCGCGGCCCGACGCTCGGCGACGAGGCGGAGCGCTCCAGGGCCGCGACCGGCTGCTCGGGGACGGGCGCCGGCTTCGATCCAGCCGCCGTGCTCCGCGCCGCAGCGCCACGCTTGACGCGCGCGGCCGGTCGCTTCGGGTCCCCCGTCTCCCCCATCGCGCCTCAGTTCGCCAGGACCGGCTCACGATCGAGCTGGACCTGCGCCTCGAAGATCTCGCCGCCGGCGATCGTGAAGGCGTTCTGCCCGGGGAGCGGGTCCGCCAGGCGCGGGTCCATGTACTCCCATCGCATCACGAGCTGACGCTCGCCGTGATCGAAGCCCAGGATGCGCATCGCGCGCCACGGCGTGCCCGAGAAGGCCTCGGCGAACCACGTGCGTACGGCGGCGCGGCCGTCGTGACGATAGGGATCGCCCGTCGTCGTGACCGTGAAGGGCTCCACGATCGACCCGGTGTCGGCGAACAAGCTCGAGATGGCGTCGGCGTCGCCCCGCGTGAACTGCGCGACGTAGCGGCGCGCGATCTCCTCGTCGCCGAGGAACGTCGGCTGCATCGGCTCGAAGACCATGCGCACCTCGAAGCCGCCGCACCAGCGCGAGCGCTGGACGAGCACCTCGAGACGGCGGCCATCACGACGCAGCTCGCCGGGGCGCGGCGGCTCGGGCTGCCCGAAGCAGGCCGTGGTCGAGGGGACGGCGACGCGCGCGAGCTCCTCCATCCGCAGATCGCCTCGAGCCTCCGGCGGCGAGACGCGCTGGATGATCGTCTGCTGGCAGCCGTCCTCGACGTAGGCGCTGTCGTAGACGAGGTCGATGCTGGCGCCGGCCTGCGCGATGCGCAGCGTCGACGAGTAGCCGCGCGAAGCGAGGTCGAGCGGGCCCTCGGTGCAGTAGGCGGCCACCCAGTGCCACTGCGTCCCGTCGAGATCGGTCGGGACCTCGGCGACGTAGGTCGGGTCGCTTGAGCCGCCCGAGGTGTCTTGGGACTCGTCGACGACGCGGGTGGGCGTGCTGCCGCCGCACGCGGCGAGCACGACGAGCGCCTGCGCGGCGAGCAGGCTCGGACGAACGATGCGCGTCCGGCGGAAGCTCGGCGACGCGGCCGAGCGCTCCGTTCCGAGCGCGCTGGCGAGGGGGCCCATGACCATAGGGCGCAACGAAAGCCCGTCGGGGGCGCTCGGTCAAGTCGCGACGCACCGGGAGCGGTCTCGAGGGCGAGAAAAGGCAATCCGAGGCGAAGGGCGCCGGCGCCGCGGGGCGACGGAAAACGAGAACGGCGGCCCGGAGGCCGCCGTCTCGAGGGAGCTCACCGGCGCATGGCCGGTGACGACGTGCTCACTGGCACATCGCGTTCACGCACTCGTTCATCCCGGTGCAGGTGTCGCTGGTGCGGCACTCGGGCGTCGTGCTGCCGTCCGCGACACAGAGGTAGCGCGAGCTGGCCGTGTCGAGCTGGCAGTGCGGGAGCTGCGAGTCGATGGTGGAGCACTCGTTGTCCGTCATGGTCGGGCACGGGGTCCGGCAGACGTGCGCCAGGCACACGCGGCCGCTCGCACAGTCCGTGTCGACGTTGCAGGTGATGTGCGGCTGCCAGCTCGGGTGGCAGAACATGTCGTCGCCGCAGTAGCTGGTCTCGCGGCCCGCCGTGGGGCAGCTCGCGCCGCCGTGGCAGTCGGCGAGGCAGCGGCCGCCGACACAGTGCTCGCCGGTGGCGCACGTCGCGCTGGTCTCGCAGTCGACCTGCGCTTCGCAGTGGTGGCTCGTGTTGCAGACGTCGCCCGCGACGCAGTCCGCGTCGGTGGTGCAGACCGCCGTGCACTCCGCGTTCACGCACGTCGTGCCGGCGGCACAGTCGTGGTCGAACTGGCAGGTCGTGTCGAGCGGGGCGCACTCGCCCTCGATGCAGCGATCGCCGTTCTGGCAGTCGGTGTTGGCGCGGCACTCGTTCGGGCCGTGCGGGACGCACGTGTCGCGGAAGTCGCACCACGCGCCGGCGCCGGCGGGCGAGCCGATGCAGCTCTCGTCCGTCGTGCACGTGGTCGAGGGCGTGCAGACCTGCACGTCGCACATGAAGCCGACGTCACAGTCGCCGTGCGTCAGGCAGACGCGCGGGCCGTCCACGCACGAGCCGTTGTCGCAGTGCTCGTCGGTCCCGCACTGCGCGTCGCTGGTGCACGTCGCGCCCTGGCAGGTCCCGGCCACGCAGGTCAGGCCGCCCGGGCAGGGATTCGACACGCTGCACGGCAGCGGGTGCCCGTTGTCCGAGTAGATGGGGCAACCGGGCAACAGAGCGGCGAGCGGGAGGGCGATCCACAGGACCTGCACCTTCGAGCCACCCAGCCGCTTGGAATCGAGGATATTCATGGCGCGCCTCCTTCGGCGTTCGGGCCTGCAGATAGCTACGATCGTGCCAGGCCGTTCTCTCCCTCGGCGCAGGGTTTTCTGCACTCCGGGCGGGAACGAGTGAACTCGAGTTCACTCGTCCTGGCTGGGGATCGAAAACGAGTCTTCACGGGGCGTCCAGTTCTTCGACCTCGTCGGGCGCCGATTCGGGGGGCTCGAGCCCCCTTTCCGGGGCGACCGGGGGGGAGGCGTCCGAGGCGCCCGAGGGGGGGCCCGAGGTGGGCGGGGTCATCCGGGCCATCGGGTCGACCGCGTGGCCGCCCACGTGGAGCTCGAAGTGTAGGTGCGCGCCGTGCGCGAGGCCCGTGTCGCCGACGGCCGCGATCACCTCGCCCCGAGCCACACGCTGCCCGGGCACGACGAAGGTCGCCGAGCAGTGTCCGTAGAGCGTCACGCTGGCGTCGGCGTGCACGATCAGGACGGCGTTGCCGTACCCGCTCATGCCGTTGTCGGAGTAGACGACCACACCGTCGTTGACCGCGAGGATCGGGGTGCCCTCGGGAGCGCCGATGTCCACTCCCTCGTGGGCGTGGCGCCGACGCGTCCGACGGATGCGCCCACCGCGGCCGACCGCGATCGCCGCGTGCATCCCGAACCCGCGCCAGACGCGCCCGCCGGCGACGGGCCAGGCGAGATCGGCGACCGCCGGGCTCCCGACCGCGGCGACCCAGCCCTCGCGGGGCGCCTCCACCAGCGCACGCCGCGCGGCACCGTCGGTGATGCCGAGCTCCTGCGCCCGGGCGCCGTCCTCGTCGGTGCGGCGCGGCACCCGTCGCGGCCCTTCACACACCCGCCGCCCGCGCGTGCGGTGGCAGTCGCGCCCGTGGCTCTCGGCCCACGCGATCTCGCGCCGGACACCGGCCGGGATGTGTACGCCCTCGACGACGTGGTCGGCCGCGCCCGCGTCCGCGGTGGGCGAGGCCGGCATGCCCGCGTCGTCCTGGGCGGCGAGGGGCGCCGGGACGGCCAGGACGAGCGCCATCACCCACGTCGGCGCGCGCATCCGCGCTCCTACTGCGCTCGGACGCGGATCGTCTGACCGACCTGATCCAGCATCCGCCGCAGCTCGTCGTAGTCCGGGTGCTTCATCCGGAGCCAAGCGTTGGCCATGTAGCCAGCCTCGACCGGCTGGGTCGGCGTGCCCGGCGGCGGGAAGTGCGCGTCGATGATCCACTGACCGTAGTGACGCTCGATGGCCTGGATTCCATCGTAGCCAGCGATGCGCCCGTCGCGATCGGGACGGAGCGCGATGATCCCCGCCGAGAAGCGCCGGGAGGGAGGCTTGCCCGGGTGGCCGTGCACGACCGCCATCGCCCACTCGCGGTAGATGTCGATCTCGTTGCCGGCCGCATAGAGGTCCCACGCGCGCACGCCGGGCGGGCGGCAGCCGATCTCGCTGAACTTCAGGCCCTTCGGCCCGAAGAACCACTCCATGTGCGTCGCGCTCGTCCCGATCTCGAGGGCCTGGATGACCTTGCGGCCGAGCCCCTTGATCTCGTCGTAGCCCGGCGCCGAGTCGATGCGGTTGGTGGCGATGAACTGCGGCGAGATCCACCGCGTCCGCATCGCCTCGAGCACGTTCGGGTAGTAGTGGCAGACGAACTCGTGGGCGACGCGGCCACCGATGCTGATCGTGTCGTAGAAGCCCTCGTGACCCTCCACGAACTCCTCGACGGCGATGCCCCCTCCTCGCGCGCCCCCTCCGCGCCCGATGCGCATCGCCGCGAGGCCCTCTTCGAGCTCGCCGTCGCTCGTCACCTTGCGCGTGCCGCTCGCCCCCGCGCCGTCGCGCGGCTTCAGGATGAGCGGGTAGCCGACGCGCGCGGCGAACGCACGAATCTCGTCCGCGGAGTCCGAGCCGAGCGATGCCGCCGTGGGGATCCCGGCCTCGCGCAAGACCTCCTTCATGGAGGGCTTGTCGCGGCAGAGGAAGGTCGTCCGCACGCTCGTGCCGGGGATGCCGCACTTCTCGCGCACCTTCGCCGCGGCCATCACGTGCGCCTCGACGACGGCCTCGAGACGATCGACGCGCACGCGGCCCTGCAGCCATCGCACGACGCGCTCGATCTCGGCCTCGCTCGTGACGTTCGAGACCTCCTCGTAGTGGCTGAGCCACTCGCGCATCTCGGGATCGAGCGAGCCCTTGGGGCGCTCCCCGATCCCCGTGACGCGCGCGCCCACGGCGTGGAGGGCGCGCACGAACTCGCGTTGGTTGGCGGGAAAGCAGGGCTCGATGAAGACGACGTCGACCGGCATTGCGCGCGGAGCCTACCACCGACGGCGCGCGCGGCGGCGCGCGACCGAGAAGAGCGCCGCGAGCGCGATCAGGAGCGCGCGCGCGCGCGCTGCCGGCTCCGGCGGCGCTGCAGCGGCACCCTCCCCCGCCCGCGAAGGTCGAGCCGACGCCACCATCGATGCCGACGGACGCGTCCGCGCCAGCCGATCCGGCGTCGGCCGCGGCCGCGTCGCCCGCGCTCGCGTCGACCCGGAGCGTGCCCGCGTCGTCGAGAGCCGTGCCCGCGTCCTCGTCGACGACCGCGGCGTCCACGACGGCCGCGTCGACGCCCGCGTCGGGCGGAGGCACGTAGGCCACCGCGCAGGCATCGCCGCCGGCGGGCGTGTAGCAGTCGTTGGTCCCGCCGCCGTTCAGACAGCGCATGTCGTCGCAGGCGTTCGGCGCGCCGTCGCCGTCGCAGTCGCCCTCCCAGAAGCTCGAGGTCGGGACCCCGGCGGTGGAGACGAAGCAGCCGATGTCGACGTTCGTGGGCGTGGGGCTGCAGCTGGCGTCGAAGAAGTCTCCGTAGAGGCAGATGCCGTCACGGCGGACGCCGGGATCGAGGCCGGCCGGTAGCGCGCGGCAGACACCCGTCTGGCCCGCGAGCATCGGGCACTGCTCGGGGAACGGCGTCCCCGTCTGGCAGAGAAACAAGGTGCCGCACGAGGGGCGGCAGCGCGGGGCCTCGCTCCAGCCGTCCTCGCAGACGCCGATGTCGCACGGCAGCGCGGCGCCACCGGTGCGACACGGGCGCGCGAGGCCGCAGCTCACGCCCGTGCCGTCGTACGAGCAGGCGAGCGCGGGCGGCGAGGAACAGAAGGGGCTGTCGAACCCGGCGGTCAGCGCGCAGCTCCCCGGGCTCGCGGTGCAGGGATTGGTGTCGTGGCCGTTCGGGCAGCCGTCGTCGTCGCAGTCCCCGCGGAAGTAGTCCTCGGTCAGCTGGCCCGTCGCCGGGTCGGTGTGACAGGCGTGCTGCATCGCGAGTGGGATGTGTGAGCCCGCGGCAGTGCAGTACGTGATCTGGGCGGCGGCCGGTCGCCCAGTGCCCGCGCGATAGGTGCACGCATTAGGCGCCGTCGAGCCACTCGCCGGCTCGACCGGATCGCAGGTGCCGACGATACCGTTGAGCGCCGGGCAGTCGGCCGCTTGCCCGCACGAGAACATGGTCCCGCAGTCCGGGACGCAGCGTGGCTCTCCGAGGGGCGGGGCGAGCGGGACGCACGCGTAGTCGTCGGTCGCTGCACCGAGGACGCAGTCGCGCCGGAGCGAGCACGCGCGAAGCGCCCCACAGCGCCGCGTGCCGTCGATGTCCAGCGCGCAGACGCCGGGCTCCGCGAGCGCGGCTCCCGTCGGAGCGAGGGCGAGCACGAAGCCGAACGCCAGCGCCCACCGAGCGGCGCGGCCGGAAGCAAAGCAGCTCATGAAGCACCTCCGAGGGTGATCGCCCCCCAAGATCTCCATGGTCGGCCACTCCTCCGCGCGAATCAACCACCGGGCGAGGAACGCCGTTTTCGTGTGTCCGTAGGGCCCTGGCCAGCGTTACGATGGGAACGGAGATGGCGGGCGAGCACCAGTACGAACTGCTCGAGCGGATCGGCGTCGGCGGAATGGCGGAGGTCTACCGCGCCAACGCGCTCGGCGCGGAGGGCTTCGAGCGCCCCATCGCCATCAAGCGGATCCTTCCGAACCTCGCGGAGGACGAGGACTTCGTGAAGATGTTCATCGACGAGGCCAAGATCGCGGTGCAGCTCTCGCACCCGAACATCGTCGGCATCTTCGATCTCGGGCGCTTCGGCGACGACTACTTCATCGCCATGGAGCTCGTGCACGGGCGCGACCTCCGGCAGATCCAGGATCGCGAGGCGCAGCTGGGCCGGCGCATGCCGATCGAGATCGCGCTGCACTCGGCGATGAAGGTCTGCGAGGCGCTGCACCACGCGCACTTCAAGGGCGGCGGCGGCCTGATGGACGATCGCGTCTTCATCATCCACCGCGACGTCTCGCCGCAGAACGTCCTCGTCTCCTACGACGGGCAGGTGAAGGTCACCGACTTCGGCCTCGCGAAGGCGGCGGGCCGCGCCGTGCAGACGCAGGCCGGCATCATCAAGGGCAAGCTCGCGTACATGTCGCCCGAGCAGCTGACCAACGTCCCGATCGACCAGCGCAGCGACGTCTTCGCCGCCGGCACGCTGCTCTGGGAGATGCTGACCGGCGAGCGCCTCTTCCTCGGGAAGAACGACCGCGAGACGATCCAGAACGTCTTCCAGGCGCGCATCCAGTCGACGCGCGCGCTCGACCCCGCGATCCCCGAAGACCTCGATCGCGTGGTGATGCGCGCGCTCGCGAAGGACCGTGACGCGCGATATCGCACCGCGCAGGAGCTGCACGACGACCTCGAGGAGGCCGCCTACGCGTGCAACGCGATGATCGGCGCACCGGCCGTGTCGGCCTACATGCGGGCACTGTTCCCGGAGGCCGAGGTCTCCGGCTCGGTGCGCCGCCGCGATCCGCGCGCGGCGACGGCCGAGATCCGGCTCTCGGACGTCGGCGGCCCCGGCCGCAAGGCCCCGCTCGCGCAGCCCTTCGCGATGGGCTCGCTCGCGGACGCCGAAGAGATCGACTCCGAGGAGCTCGAGGACGACGACGAGCCGGAAGAGATCGACGACTTCGTCGAGGCGGAGCCCGATTCGGTCGCGCCACCGCGCTACCAGGGGCCCCTGGCCGAGCTGCCCGATGCCGAGCCCGAGCCCGAGCCCGATCCCGAGGAGAGCCGACAGACGATCCCGCCGATCGGGCTGCTCGAGGCGGCGACGCCGGCGATGCCCGAGCCCCCGCCGGCCGTCACGGAGGCCAATCGGGATCCCGCACCGGTGACGACCTCGGTCTCCTTCGGCCACGATCCCGTGAGTGCGTCGCGCGCGTCGCCTTCGGCGCGCGAGGCACCCGCGACGCACGGCAGCGGCCCCCGCGCGGTCCAAGCGCCTGCGCAAGGAGTCATGCGGCCACCGCCGGTCGTCGCGGCCGCCCATCATCCCTCGTTCGGCGAGGAAGACGACGACACCGCGGACCGCACGATGTACGGCGCGCCCCCGACGGCGAGCCTCGACGCAGCCGCCGATCTCGCGCGCGCGACGGCCGAGTACCGGGGCGAGCTCGACGCGGCGCTCGCGGCGATGGAGGGGCTCGAGACGATGGACGGCGGCGCCGACGCGCGCGTGCTTCCCGAGGAGATGCTCACCACCAAGCACCACGCGCCGAGCACGGACCTGATCGCGCGATCTCGTCGCGAGGTGCCGCGAGCCGGCGCAGCGCTGCCCGCCACGCCGAGCGCCGCGCCGCGCGCGCAGCACGACACGATCCCGCCCGCCGACGCCTACGACGATCACACCGTGGTCGGCGGGAGCGGGACCCACGCTCCGGAGCCGGGCTCGTTCCGCACGAACGAGTGGGAAGACGAGACGACGCCGATCGGCGGTGAGGCCGGGCAGCGGCGGCGTCGCTGAGATGTGTCGAACGTCAGCTCGGCACCGAGAGACGCCGCTGAGGAATGCAGGAATGCAGGACCGGAATTGCGACCGATAGGTCGCACCTGGGAACACAGGCGGCGCGCAACGCGCCGCGCAGATCACATCGAGCAAGCAGGTGGTTCCAACCGGCTCTCCCATCGCGAGCTGCGCCGCGCTGTGCGCGGCCTATGTCGCCAGGTTGCGTCCCCTAGCGGACGCAATTCGGCCTGTTTCGGTCGATCTGTGCTCTTGCGTTCCTCGGCGGGGACTCACGGGCGCTCACTCGGGCGCGAGCGCCTGCCCTAGCGCATCGAGGATCACGGCGCGCCACGAGCGCCAGGCGTGCTCGCCGTCGAACTCGAGCGCCCGCACGGGGATCTCGTGTGCTTCGAGGTGCGCGACGAGGGCGCGCGAGCCCTCGCGCACGAGCTCCCGATCCCGCGTCCCCCACGCGACGGTGAGGCGCGCGCCGTGGAGATCGCTCGGACGGCGCCAGACCACGAACGGATCGTCGGCCTCGATGCGCGCGCGCGGCTCGGGTGGCCCGAAGACGTGGTGCGTGGGGATGATGATGTTGTTCAGCGGGTCCTCGATGAACGCGATCCGGCGATCGGTGTCGAGCGAGGGGCCGCTGATCGCGGTCACCGTGCGAAACGATCCCGGGCGATGGACGGCGAAGCGCAGCGCGCCCTCGGCCCCCATCGAGACCCCCATGACGTGACAGTCGCCGGGACAGTCGGCCGTGTGCAGCTGCGCCGCCAGGCGCGGCACGAGCTCGTCCATCACGAAGTCCTCGTAGTGGCGCGAGCCGTCGTACCAGTTCGCCCAGAAGCCGAGGTCGCCCTCGGGCACGATGACCACCGCTCGCGCGATCGCCCCGCTGGCCATCGCCTCGGCGATCGCCGCGCCCAGGCCCGCGCGATCGAGGCAGTCGGGGCCGTCGCCGCCGCCGTGCAAGAAGACGACGATCGGAAGGCGCTCGGCCTGGCCCAGATCCGGCGGCGCGTACACCGCATACTGCATCCAGACGCCGCGCATCGCCGCGCTCGGCATCGTCGTGTACGAGAGCGCGCGCGGAAACGTGTCGCAGCCGGGCGACGCGAGCGCCGCCAGCGCGAGCGCCGAGCACGAGAGGGCGCGGAGACGGTGGAAGGCCGACACGCAGGCGAGCCTACCGAAGTTCGCGCTCGGCGGGCTCACGTGCGCGACGGTGACCCGCGATCCCCACGAATCGGCCGCGATCGTAGGGGCCCGCCCCGCGGGGGCCCCGGTCGTCAGGGAGGCGGAGGCGCCTCGACGCACACCGCCCGCGAGGTGTCGCACGCTTGGCCGGACGCGCAGTCGGTCGCCGTGGTGCAGCCCTGCCGCCGGCACAGCCCGGTGTAGGGCCCGCTGGTCACGCAGCGAGTGCCGATGGCCGTGCAGTCCGGGTCGGTCACGCACGCGCGCGTGCAGTGCCCGTCGCCGAACACCTCGCGGTCGTTGAACGCGGGGCCGCCGCCGCCTGCGAGCATCTCGTCGCAGACGTAGCCGGTCGCGCACTCGGCGGAGGTCGCCGGGAGGTTGGTCGAGTTCGGCGCGCCGCAGAAGCGATCGAGCGGCACGCAGAAGCCGTACGTCGCCCCCGCGTGATCGACCTGACAGAACTCCGTCGCGCCGGCGCAGCCCGCCGCCACGCCGATGCCGCCCGGCACGGCGCAACGCGGGACGCAGCGGTTGCCTTCGTCGCACGTCTCGCTGGCCGCACAGTCGGTGTCGTTCGCGCAGACGCCGATGCAGTAGCCCGTGTAGCCACCGATGGTGGCGCCGACCGGCGAGCAGACGTTGCCGGCGCCGCAGTCGGCCACGGTGTTGCAGCCGCGCAAGCAGACGGTCTGGCTGCCCCCGGTGCCGAGGCAGATGCCCCGGCCACCGTCACAGGCGCTTCCGGCCGTGCCGCAGTCGAGCGCGCCGCAGAGCCCGCCCGCGAAGCACATGCCGAGGCCGGGCGCGCAGTCGCTCGCGCTGACGCACGCGTCGCCGACGTGCGCGGTCGCGACGCTCGCGCGAGGCACGCAGCGTCCCAGCGTCGTGTCGCAGCGCTCGTCTCCGGGGGCCGGCACGATGCTGAGCAGCTCGCCGTCGTAGGCGGCGCCGTAGTTCATGTTGCACTCCGCATCGGACGTGCACTGCTCGACGCAGACTTCCTCGAACGCATCGCACGTCATCGCGACCGGGCAGGCCCCTCGCGTGGACGGGTCGTACGAGCAGTCGAGCCGGCAGCCGCCGCTCCGCGCGAAGGCGGGCGTCCCGTAGGCGAGGCGCGCCCCGCCGAAGGCCGCGACCAGCGGGTTCTGCGACAAGAGCCCGCTGCACGTCGCGCACGTGCCGCAGCCGTCGGCGACCGCGTCGAGGTCGCACTCGCTGTTGCACATCGAGCCCGAGAAGCCGTGGAAGGGCGGGTCGTTGGCGGGCGACGGCGCCGTGCTCAGGCGCACGTAGCCCGGATGCGCCGGATCGTTCTCGACGCCTTGACGCACGCCGCCGAAGACCTGGTCCACGCTCATCGCCGACAGATCGTTGAAGCACGCCGCCGTGCCCATGCAGAGCCCGGCCGCGCAGTGGGCGCCGAGCGCGCCGTCGGCGATCGAGCAGGCCGGCGTCGCACAGACCCCGCCCATGCACGCGAGCGTCCCGTTGCAGCTCGCGCCGCAGCACGCCTGCCCGAGCTCACCGCACGCCGGGCACAGGCCCGCCGAGCAGGCCGCACCGTTCGTGCACGGCGCTCCCGCCAGTGGGCTGCAGCAGAGCTGACCGACGTCGCCGCAGGGCGCGCACACGGCGTTGATGCACGTCTCTCCCGCCCCGCAGACGTGGGTGCAGTCCCCGCAGCGGAACGGGTTGCTCGAGACGTCGGTGCACGCCCCGTCGCACGTCATCGAAGGCGCCGCGCAGCTGCACGCCCCGAGCGTGCACGTCTCCCCAGCGTCGCACTGCACGAAGCAGCCGCCGCAGTTCATCTCGTCGTTCTGGTCGTCCACGCAGGACAGGCCGCAGGCGAGGGTCCCGTCGGCGCACCGGCACTCGGACGCCTGGCAGTGCGACGTGCCCTCGCAAGCGAGGCCACAGCCGCCGCAGTTGGCGTCGTCGCTCGTGGTGTCGATGCAGCGATCGACGCAGTGCTCGAGGCCCGGGCCGCACGTGCACACGCCGCCCTCGCAGCTGCCACCGGCGCCGCAGTCGGTCGCCGCGTCCTCGTCGACCCGCGTGTCGCAGTCGTCGTCGGCGCCGTTGCAGCGCTCGACGCCGGTGCTCGAGACGAGCGGGTTCGAGTCGTCGCAGTCCATGCCGCCGCAGACGCGCGGCGGATCCCCGTCCATGTCGCCGTCGAGCGGCGAGAAGAGACAGACACGCGCCGCCGGGTCGCAGCGCTCACGCGTCGTGCAGGCGTCGTCGTCCATGCAGTCGCTCGTGACGGCGCAGGCTCGACCTGGCGTGCAGCCCTGGAGCGGGCTGCAGGACTCCCCCGGGCCGCAGAGGGCGGGCGTCAGCACGTGGGTGCACGTCCCCGAGGGCGTGCACGCGTCGGTCGTGCAGTCGACGCCGTCGTCGCAGTCGGGGGTCGCTCGGCACGGCCCCGCATCGGGGCGCGCAGGCGCGTCACGCGGCGCGCTGCCATCCCCCGGGCCGACGTCCATGACGTTTCCGCCGTCCGTGCCCGTGGCGGGGGGGCTCCCACCGCCACAGCCTGCCGAGCCACCGAGACCCGCGACGACGACGAGACCGAGAAAGAAGGAACGGACCGAGCAACCGCGCATGGGCACCCCCAACGCCTGCCAGGCTCGTCTCGGCGCGACCGTCCGTCAAGCCGACACGTGGACGATCGGCGTGGTCAGGGCCGTTCTCGAGAATCTTGCAACGGAGCGGCTGCGCGCGGTCACTCCATCTGGACGCCGGACGCCTCCAGGAAATCGACCACCACCGGGTTCTTCGAGCGGAGGATCTCCTTGGGCGTGCAGCTCTCTTCGATGCGGCCCTTGTAGAGCATGTTCACCCGGTGGCCGATCTTGAAGACGCTGGCCATGTCGTGGGTGATGACGAGGCTCGTCACGCCGTACTTCTCGCTCGTCTCGGCGATCAGATCGTCGACGAGGCGAGAGCTGACGGGATCGAGGCCGCTCGTCGGCTCGTCGTACACGAGCAGCTCGGGCTCGAGCACGAGCGCGCGCGCGAGCGCCACGCGCTTCTGCATGCCGCCCGAGACCTGGCCCGGGAGCTTCGGCGCGGCGTGCGCGACGTTCAGATCGCTCAGGCGCTGCATCGCGCGATCGTGGACTTGCTTGCGCGTCATCTTCGTGTGCTCGCGCAGCGGGAACGCGACGTTGTCGAAGCACGTCATCGAGTCGAAGAGCGCGCCGAACTGGAACACCATGCCGAGCTTCTTGCGGACGGGCACGAGCGCCCAGTCGTCGAGCGGAACGATGTCGGCGCCATCGACCAGGATCTTCCCCGCGTCCGGCCGCTCGAGCCGGAGCAGCTGGCGGGTGAGCACGCTCTTGCCTGCGCCCGAGCCGCCGATCACCACGTTGATCTGGCCGCGCAGGATGTCGAAGCTCACGCCGCGCAGCACCTCGGTCCCGTCGTAGCTCTTCTTCAGGTCCTCGACGCGCACGTGCACCGGCTCGCGCTCGGCCGCCGCGCGGAGCTCGGAGGCGCGCGTCTCTCTCTCGCTGGGCGGGGCCGGCTCGTCGGTCGCCATGCTCTATCCGACGAAGAAGAGGCTGGTGATGACGTAGTCGAGCACGAGGATCGCGACGGCGCTCTGGACGACGGCGCGGTTGGTCGCCCGCCCGACTCCCTCGGCGCCTCCGCTCGCGTAGTAGCCCTGGCGGCAGGCGATCATGGTCAGCGTGAATCCGAACACGGCGGCCTTCGACAGGCCCTGGAGCAGATCGATCGGATCGACGAACCACGTCACGCGCTCGATGAACACGCCACCGTCGAGACCGTCGATCGCCACCGCGACGAAGTACGCGCCGGTGAGGCCGATCAAGTTGAACAAGAGGGCCATGACGGGCGCCGTCAGGATGCCCGCGAGCACCCGCGGCACCACCAGGTATTGCACCGGGCTCACGCTCATCGTGGTGAGCGCATCGATCTGCGAGGTGACGCGCATCGAGCCGAGCTCGGTGGCGATGGAGCTCCCCGCTCGCGCGCTGATCATGAGCGACGCGAACACCGGCGCGAGCTCGCGCGCGAGCGCGACGCCGATGACCGAGCCCGTCTGGTTCTCGGCCCCGAACTGGCGGAAGCCGTCGACGAGCTGCAGCGAGAAGACCGATCCGACGGACGCGCCGGTGAGCCCGACGATGGCGATCGACTGCACGCCGATGAACTCCATCTCGTCGACGAGACGCCCGAAGCGATACGGCGGACGCACGGCCCAGAGCACGGTCTCGACCGTCAGCCGCGCGAGCGTGCCGATCTCGGCGAAGAGCGCGAGCGGGAACGCGAGGAGCCAGTCGAAGCCCGACGCCAGCCACGCGAGCGTCGCGTTCGGCTCGCGCGCCGGCGCGGCGACAGGCGTCTTGGGATCCGTCGGCTCGGCCACGACCCACATCTAACACGGCCCGCGCGAGCACGGCGCGCTCGTCCCCGACGGCATCCTGGAGTGTGGCTGCACTCGGCACCCACACGCATCGACACCGTGGGCGTGTCGAAACCTCTCGTGACGCTTTTCCCTCTTTACAAAAGGGCGAAACGCGCGCCTAACCGATCGACGCACATGATGCTTCGCGGTCTCTCTCGCTCGTCGATCGCGCTCACCTTCGTCGCCGGCTGCGCTCTCGTCGCCGCTTGCACTCTCGTCGCCGGCACCCTCGCCGGCTGCACGGGACAAGCCCTCGTCGGTGGGCCGCCGAGCATGGACGGATCGACACCGTGCCCCGCGGGCCAGATCACGTGCAGCGGCCGCTGCGTCGATCCGAGCTCGAGCAACCTCGACTGCGGGCGCTGCGGCAACGTCTGCGCGTCGGGCTTCGCCTGCATGCTCGGCGAGTGCGTCCTCAACTGCCCGGCGGCGAACATCGCGTGCGGCACCGAGTGCATCGATCCGGACGTCGACCCCGAGCACTGCGGCAGCTGCGGCAACGTCTGCGCGGCGGGCATGGTCTGCAACGCCGGGGCGTGCGACACGACGTGCGGCAATCTCACCCGCTGCGAGCCGCCGAGCGCGCGGCCGTACTGCACCGACGTGGTGACCGACCCGGCGAACTGCGGCAGCTGCGGGCACACGTGCGCGTCCGGCGAGTCGTGCGTCGCCGCCACCTGCCAGATCGTCTGCCCCGCGGGCGAGATGCTCTGCGGTACCGCGTGCGTCGACTTCGCGTCCGACCTCGCCCACTGCGGCGGCTGCGATCGCCCCTGCGCGGCGGGCGAGGTCTGCTCGGCCGGAAGCTGTCAGACCTCGTGCGGCGGTGGGCTGACCAACTGCAGCGGCGTCTGTCGCGATCTCACCACGAGCAACGGCAACTGCGGCGACTGCGGGAACGCCTGCCCGATGGGGACCGTGTGCGCCGGGGGCGCGTGCGCGACGTCGTGCGGCGACGGGCTCACCGACTGCGGGGGCTCCTGTCGCGATCTCGGGACCGATCGGCTCGACTGCGGCGCCTGCGGACACGCCTGCGCAGCGGGCGAGATCTGCTCGAGCGGCACGTGCGTGACGTCCTGCGGCGCCGGCCTCGCCGACTGCGGCGGCACCTGCCGCGACCTCTCCGCCGACCGCGCGAACTGCGGCACCTGCGGCACCACGTGCGGCACCGGAGAGGTCTGCTCCGGCGGCGCGTGCGACGTCAGCTGCGGCGGCGGCGCGACGGACTGCGGAGGCAGCTGCCGCGACCTCGCGGTCGATCGCACGAACTGCGGCGACTGCGGGAACGTCTGTCCTGCCGGCGAGGTCTGCTCGGCCGGCACCTGCGGGCTCACGTGCGTCGGTGGCACGACCGACTGCGGCGGCGCCTGCCGAGACCTCACCTCCGATCCGAGCGACTGCGGCGCGTGCGGCACGACGTGCGCACCCGGCGAGGTCTGCGCGAGCGGCGCTTGCCAGACGAGCTGTGGCGCGGGGCTCTCGAACTGCGGCGGCGTCTGCCGTGACCTCGGCATCGATCGCTTCGACTGCGGCGCGTGCGGCCACGTCTGCGCTGCGGGCGAGGTCTGCGCCGGCGGCGTCTGCCAGACGAGCTGCGGCGTGACGCTCGCCGACTGCGGCGGCACCTGCCGCGACCTCACGACCGATCGGGCCCACTGCGGCGCGTGCGGGAACGCCTGCGGCGCCGGCGAGATCTGCAGCGCGGGCACGTGCGCGGTCAGCTGCGCGCCCGGGCTCACCGACTGTGGTGGCTCGTGCCGCGATCTCGCGAGCGACCGCCTGGCATGCGGCAGCTGCGGGACGATGTGCGCGAGCGGCGAGGTCTGCGGCGCCGGCGCCTGTGAGGTGTCCTGCGTCGCCGGCCTCACCGACTGCAGCGGCTCGTGCCGCGACCTCTCGACCGATCGGCTGAACTGCGGCGCGTGCGGCACGCCGTGCGGCGCCGGCGAGCTCTGCTCGGGCGGCGCATGCGGCACCACCTGCGGTGGCGGCCTGGTCGACTGCGGCGGCGTGTGTCGAGATCTCTCGAACGACGTCCGCGCGTGCGGAGCCTGCGGCAACGCATGCGGCCCGGACGAGCTCTGCGTCATGGGGCTCTGCGAGCTCGACTGCGGCGCGAGCGCCACCAACTGCGGCGGGACGTGCCGCGACCTCTCCGTCGATCCTCGCGCGTGCGGCGCCTGCGGTCGTGCCTGCGCTGCCGGCGAGGTCTGCACCGGCGGGCTCTGCGCGCTCACGTGCGGCGCGTTCGAGAGCGACTGCAGCGGCGTCTGCCGCGATCTCTCCACCGATCGCCTGAACTGCGGTGGGTGCGGCACCGCGTGCGCCGCCGGCGAGATCTGCAGCGCGGGCGTCTGCCAGACGAGCTGCGGCGCCGGGCTGACGGACTGTGGAGGGAGCTGTCGCGACCTCCAGAGCGATCGCGGCCACTGCGGCAGCTGCGGGGCCTCGTGTGGCGCCGGCGAGGTGTGCTCGGCCGGCCGCTGCGAGGTGAGCTGCGGGCCCGGCCTGACCGACTGCGGCGGCACGTGCCGCGACCTCGCGACCGATCGCAACGACTGTGGCGGATGCGGCATCGGCTGCGCGCCGGGCGAGATCTGCAGCGCGGGGATCTGCGAGACCAGCTGCGGCGCCGGGCTCAGCGACTGCGCCGGAACCTGTCGCGATCTCGCGACCGACCGTGGCCACTGCGGCGCGTGCGGGCTCGCGTGCGCGCAAGGCGAGGTGTGCTCGGCCGGGAGCTGCGTCGCGAGCTGCGCGGTGGGGACGATCGACTGCGGCGGCGTCTGCCGCGACCTCGCGACCGATCGGCTCAACTGCGGCGCGTGCGGCACGCTCTGCACGGCGGGCGAGATCTGCAGCGGCGGCTCGTGCGAGGTGAGCTGCGGCGCCGGGCTGACGGAGTGCAGCGCCGTCTGTCGCGATCTCGACGACGACCGACTGAACTGCGGCAGCTGCGGGCATGCGTGCGCTCCAGGCGAGCTCTGCGCGGGCGGCACCTGCGGGACGACGTGCTCGATCGGGCTCACCGACTGCGGCGGCATCTGCCGCGATCTCACGACCGACGTGCTCGACTGCGGGACGTGCGGAGAGGTCTGCGTCGCCGGCACGCGCTGCGTGGGCGGCGTGTGCGAGACGTCCTGCGTCGCCGGCCAGACGAGCTGCGGCGGCGTCTGCCGCGATCTCCAGACCGACCGCGGGCACTGCGGCAGCTGCGGAGCGGCCTGCGGCGCCGGCGAGATCTGCGCGGCGGGCAGCTGCGTGGTCAGCTGCCCGAGCGGCGAGACGGACTGCAGCGGGGCATGCCGCGACCTCGCGACCGACGTCGGCCACTGCGGC
The DNA here is from genome assembly GCA_044223665.1 of Sandaracinaceae bacterium. Lineage (GTDB taxonomy): Bacteria > Myxococcota_A > Polyangia > Polyangiales > Sandaracinaceae > JBBSAT01. The sequence goes on from JBGALT010000010.1 coordinate 33,580, forward strand.
GCCTGCGGCCGCGCGTGCGCGAGCGGCCAGGTCTGCTCGGGCGGCGCGTGCGTGACGAGCTGCGGCGCGGGGCTGAGCGACTGCGCGGGGAGCTGTCGCGACCTCGCGACCGATCGCGCGCACTGCGGCGGGTGCGGGATCGCCTGCGACCCGGGCGAGGTCTGTGCGGCCGGAAGCTGCCAGGTGAGCTGCGGAAGCGGGCTCTCGAGCTGCGGCGGCGTGTGCCGCGACACCACGACCGACCTCGCCCACTGCGGCGCGTGCGGGCACGCCTGCGGCGCGGGCGAGGTCTGCTCGGCGGGCGCTTGCCTCGTCGACTGCGGGCCCGGGCTCACCGAGTGCAGCGGCGTCTGTCGCGATCTCGCGAGCGATCGCCTCCACTGCGGCGGCTGCGCGACCGTCTGCGGCGCCGGCGAGATCTGCAGCGCCGGCCGCTGCGCGCTCAGCTGCGCCGCCGGGCTGACCGACTGCGGCGGCCTGTGCCGTGACCTCGCGAGCAGCGTGAACGACTGCGGGAGCTGCGGAAGGGCCTGCGCAGCGGGCCAGGTGTGCTCGAGCGGCGCCTGCGTCACCACGTGCGGGGCGGGCACCAGCGAGTGCAGCGGGAGCTGTCGCGATCTCGCCACCGATCGAGCGAACTGCGGAAGCTGCGGCCACGTGTGCGGCGCCGGCCAGGTCTGCTCCGCCGGCGCGTGCGTCGTGAGCTGCGGGAGCGGCCAGGTGGACTGCGGCGGGGCGTGCCGCGACCTCGCGACCGACGCGCGCAACTGCGGCGGCTGCGGCGTCACCTGCCCGGCGGGCCAGCTCTGCGCGGCGGGCAGCTGCCAGACGAGCTGCGGCGGCTCGCTCGCGAACTGCTCGGGGACCTGCCGCGATCTGTCCACCGACACGAGCCACTGCGGCACGTGCGGCCACGCGTGCCCGGCAGGGCAGCTCTGCTCGGCCGGGACCTGCCAGGTCACCTGTGGCGCCGGCACCACCAACTGCGGCGGCGTCTGTCGCGATCTCACGACCGACCGGCTCCACTGCGGCAGCTGCGCGATGTCTTGCCCGCCCGGGCAGGTCTGCAGCGCGTCGAGCTGCAGCCTCTCGTGCTCGCCCGGGTTCACCGACTGCGGCGGCGCGTGTCGCGATCTCTCGACGGACCCGAGCGACTGCGGGACGTGCGGCCGCGTCTGCCCGCCGGGGACGCTCTGCAGCGCCGGCGCGTGCACGCTCACGTGCGCCGCCGGCACCACCGACTGCTCGGGCGCTTGTCGCGATCTCTCGACCGATCGCCTGAACTGCGGGATGTGCGGGCGCGTCTGCCCGGCCGGTCAGCTCTGCTCGGGTGGCACGTGCCAGGTGAGCTGCGGCGCCGGCACGACCAATTGCTCCGGGACCTGCCGAGACCTCGCCACCGACGTCGCCCACTGCGGGATGTGCGGGCGCGCATGCGCGGCCGGCCAGCTCTGCTCGGCGGGCACCTGCACCGTCACGTGCGGCGCCGGCACGACCAACTGCTCCGGGACCTGCCGAGACCTCTCCACCGACACCGCCCACTGCGGCATGTGCGGGCGCGCGTGCGCGGCCGGCAACGTCTGCTCGGGCGGCACGTGCGTCCCCACCTGCGGCAGCGGCACCACGAACTGCATGGGCGCGTGCCGTGATCTGTCGACCGATCGCCTCAACTGCGGCGGCTGCGGCGTGGTCTGCGGGGCCGGCACGATCTGCAGCGCGGGCGTCTGCACGACGAGCTGCGGGGCCGGGCTCACCAACTGCTCGGGCGCGTGTCGTGACACGCGCGTCGACGGCGCCAACTGCGGCAGCTGCGGCGCGAGCTGCCCTGCGGGCAGCGTGTGCAGCGCGAGCAGCTGCATGGTCAGCTGCGGAAGCGGGCTCACGAGCTGCTCGGGCGCCTGCCGCGATCTCGCCACCGACCGCCTGAACTGCGGCATGTGTGGCCGCGCCTGCGGCACGGGCCAGGTCTGCACCGGCGGCGCGTGCATGACGAGCTGCGGCACGGGCCTCACCAACTGCGGCGGCGTCTGCCGCGACACCACGACCGATCGCGCGAACTGCGGCAGCTGCGGCGTCACCTGCCCCTCGGGCCAGATCTGTCAGGGCTCGGCCTGCGTCGTGAGCTGCGCGAGCGGGCAGACCGCGTGCGGCACGAGCTGTCGCGATCTCGCCACCGATCGCCTGAACTGCGGCACCTGCGGCCGGGCCTGCGCTTCCGGCGAGATCTGCTCGGCGGGCGCGTGCGTGCTCTCGTGCCCGTCGGGGCAGATCGCCTGCCTCACGCGATGCGTGGACAGCCCCGGCGGCCCTCTGACGTGCGCGGGCCCCTACAACCTCGGGACGCTCGGGGCGAGCACCAGCGCCATCGGCCCACCGCGCGTGCAGCCGATGCCCGGAATGGTCGACTGGTACCAGGTCACGTTCCCGCTCAATCCCGACTACCAGATGCACGGGTCGGGCTCGCCGCGCATCCTCTTCGGACAGAACGACGGCGGCGTGTTCCGCTTCGACGTCGTCGGCACGTGCGGCGGTGCATCGCTGAGCTGCCAGGTGGAAGGCGGCCCCTCGACGAGCCTCACGGACTGGCAGTTCTTCGACAACTGCGTCAACGGCAGCTGCTCGACGCGCATGCGCACGTGGCCAGGAACGGTCTTCGTCCAGGTGCGCCGCATCACGGGCGGGACCGACTGCGGCGCGTATCGGCTCTCGGTGTCGCGGTGAGCGCAGTCACGATGAAGCGCGCGCTCGGGCTCGCCGCAGCTCCCTTCCGACGGCGCGGCGCGTTGCGGCGGCTCCGGATCGCATCGGCATGGCTCGTCCTCTTCACTCTCCTGCTCGCGCCGCGCGCCGCGCAGGCCCAGCGCGCCCTCACGCTCCACGCGGAGGGCGACGTCGGCGTGATGCTGAGCAGTCGCTACCGTGATCGCTTCGACTGGGGCGGCGGCTTCTCGGGACGCGTCGGCGTCGAGCTCGCCGGCCCTCTGCTCGAGCTCCGCGCGAGCGGCGGCGCCGCGTGGTTCCCGGTGCCGGGCCAGGAGCCGGGGACGCTCTACACCGTGATGGCGGGCGTGCGCTCGACGATCCGCGTCGACGACTCCGCGGCCGGCGGGCCCTTCGTCGACCTCGATGGCGGCCTGGGCATCACCGGCCCGCTCGCGCGCTTCGTGATGGACGTGGGCGTCGGGTGGTCGTTCGCGCCGATCGAGGCGCTCTGGGTCGGGCCGGTCGCACGCTACGTGCTCATCGTGCAGGACCCCGGCGACAGCGTCCCGGACCTCGGTCACTTCCTCTACCTCGGCGTCGACGTCGCAGGACGGATCGCGCTCGACGCGGCCCCCGTGGCGGTCCCGGTGAGCCGCGAGGACTTCGATCACGACCGCGTGACCGACGACGTCGATCGCTGCCCCGAGGAGCCGGAGGACGTGGACGGCACGCTGGACGACGACGGCTGCCCCGACCTCGACGACGACGGCGACGGCGTGCCCGACGCCGCCGACCGCTGCCCCGGTGCGGCCGAGATCCACAACGACTACGACGACGAGGACGGCTGCCCCGACGAAGCGCCCGCGCCGGAAGCGCCGCCGCCGGTGGTGCAGACCGTCGTCGTCGTTCCGCACGGCACACCCGGCCGACCGCTCGAGCCCGTGGTGCTCTTCCGCGTCGGCTCCGCGCGCGTCTCGCCGCGCTACCACGACGCCATCCAGGCGGTCTGCGAGCTCGCGCTGGGGGAGCCGGGCTCGCGCCTGCGCGTGATCGGGCACGCCGACGAGCAGGGCACGCCGGCGGGCAACCAGCGCCTCGGTGCCGAGCGCGCCGGTGGCGTGGCCGAGCAGCTCATCCTCTGCGGCGTGGCGCCGGATCGCATCGAGTCGGTCTCCTACGGCGATCAGCGCCCGGCGTGCACGGACGACAGCGAGGAGTGTCGCGAGGCGCGACGCCGCGTCGAGTTCGAGATCGTGGAGCAGCCCAACAGCCCGCCTCCGGAGCCCAGCCCGTGAACGCTCGCTCCTGGTGGCCGATGCTCGCCACCGCTCTCGCCACGCTCTGCCCCGTCCTGCCTGGATGCGAGGCCCCGCCCGCCGGATGCCGCAGCGTCGGCGGGATCGCCGGGACCTGCGCGATCGGCGATGCGTGCACGGACAGCCTCGACTGCGCGAGCTCGAGCTGCGACGACGGCGTCTGCGCGGAGAGCTGCACGAGCGCGCGCGACTGCCTGGCCGGCGAGATCTGCGTCGCCTTCCGCGACGGGCGAGGGACGCGCCGCACGTGCAGCGCGGTCTGCCCGCCCGAGCCCTTCCACGTGGTGGGCGACACGAACGGGCTCGTGTGCGTCGGGGGGGAGCTCCAGCGCTGCGGCGACCTCGTCGATCCGGGCCCCATGTGCGACCTGTGCCCGTGCGGCGTGGGCCGTCGTTGCGTCGTGCCCGGCGGCTCGGAGTGCCGCACCGCGACGAGCGCTTGCGCCTGCGTCTCGCCCGCCGCCGTCGGCGAGCCGTGCACGTCGAACGTCGGGTGCATCTCGTTCAACTGCTCGGGCGTCCCCGGCGACCCGGCGCGCCGCTGCCAGATCGCCGCCGGCACGCCGTGCGACGCCTCGAGCGTGTGTGTGCACTGCGACGAGCCGGTGGAGACCGGAGGCGAGGGCTGCCGCCAGAGCTGCGAGCGCGACGCCGACTGCCTCGGGGCCGTCTGCGCGCCCCGGATCGCGGGCGAGCCGGCCTGCTACGTCGACTGCACGATCGACGGCCGCTGCCCCGACGGGCAGACCTGCGTCGTGTTCGAGGGCGACCCGCGCGGTCGCCGCTACTGCGCGCCGTCCTGACCCTCTCGCGGGTCGAGGTCGTGCGCACTGTCGCGCACGCTGCCGCGCTCGAGCGGCTCGAGCACCCGGAGCTCGGTGCTGGTGCACGGACAGATCGTGTAGCGACTGGCTGGCGCCGAGAACACGCCGCGGTAGCGCGGGCTCGCGGTCATGTGGGGAAACCACGTCGGGAACACCACGAAGTAGCGCGGATGCACCTCCGCGAAGATGTCTGCGCCCACCACGCTCACGCGATGCTCGTTGAGGCCGGCGATGTCGAGCACCGGCCGATCGGCGAAGATGCGGATCGCGCCGGCGTCGTGGGTGGCGATCCAGTCGTCCGGGCCCGTGCGCTCGCGGAGCCAGAGGCCGATCCGGACCTGCATCTCCTCGATGTTCTGACAGTTCCACGCGTAGGTCCCGGCCGAGCGCTCGAGCCGCATCGGCAGCACCGAGAGCGGCAGCACGAGCGCGGCCCCGCAGAGCAGCCCCGCGAGCACGGCGCGCGGGGCACGCTCGACGCGCAGCGCGTGGACGCGCGCCCACGCCTCGCGCGCGCCGACCGCCATCAAGGCGAGCGTCCAGGGCTGATGCGGGAGCACGTAGCGCAGCAAGGCGAACGCGCGCACGAAGACGACATCGTGCGCCCACGCGACGCCCGCCAGAAAAACGAGTGGACCGACGAGGACCCCGATCCGACGCTCGCGATCGAGCTTGCGATCGCTCGCCACGCGCCGAGCCGCCAGGCCGAGGAGCACGAAGCCACTGCCGAGGAAGAACCAGCTCTGCGCGAGGAGCTGGGGGCCGAACATCTGTGGCACGTCCCGGACGACGTCGAGGAGCGAGTGAGGGTGGTGCTTGGCGTAGAAGGTGTTCGGGAGCGGACGCCCTGCGACGTGGAGGCAGAACGCCGACCAGAGGCCCCCGGCGACGGCGGACGGGCCCGCGAGCCGGCCGAGGCGTGGCCAGCGAGCCTCGGGGGGACTGCGCCGCGCCTCGAGGCCGATCAGAAAGAGCGCCACGAGCGCGCACTCCGGCCGCGCAAGCAGCGCGCCGGCCCAGAGGACGCCCGCGAGCAGCCATCGCTCCTCGACCCAGGCGAGCACCGCCGCGAGCATCACCGTCGCGGCGAGCGACACCTCCATCCCGGAGACCGCCGCGAACGCCAGCGAGGGGTCGAGGGCGACCATCAGCCCGGCCAGGATCCCCACGCGTCGCTCGCCCGAGAGGCGCACCGCGAGGCGATCGGCGAGCACGCTCGCGCCGATCGAGAGCGCCACGCCGAGCACCTTCGTGGCGAGGGCGACCGCGCGCGGATCGTTCGTCACCGCCCAGAGCGGCGTGAGCAGCAGGACCCAGAGCGGGCTCGTGAAGCCCGCCTCCGGCCGCCCCGGGACGTACTCGAAGAAGCCTCCGTGGGCGAGCGAGCGCGCGTAGACGTCGTGGATCCACGAGTCGTCGAGCGGGAACCCGATCCACGCCGCGTCGGTGCCGGGATCGCGCCGCAGCACGAAGAACGCCGCGACCGCGACGTGCACGAGCACGTAGCCGAGGACGACGGAGGCTTCCTTCGCGCGCGCGCTCACGCGCCCGCACTCTACTCTCCGACGTACGTCCGAGGCACGCGCCGCGAGACGGCCGTGAGCACGTCGTAGGCGATCGTGCCCGAGAGGGCCGCGACCTCGTCGGTCGTGATGGTGTCCGCGCCTTGCGTGCCGAGCACCACGACCTCGTCGCCGCGGTGCACGCCCGCCACCGCCGTCACGTCGAGCATCGTCAGGTCCATGGAGACGCGCCCGACGATCGGACAGCGGAGCCCCCGCACCAGCATCACGCCGCGGTTGCTCAGCTGGCGCGGCAAGCCGTCCCCGTAGCCGATCGGAACCGTGGCCACGAGCGTGCGATCGCGCGCGACGAAGGTCCCGTCGTAGCCGACGTGCGTGCCGGCCTCGATCTCGCGCAGCGAGATGATCTCGGTGCGGATGCGCATCGCGCCGCGGAGCTCACGCCCTTCGCGCAGGCCCATCCCGATGCCGAAGAGCGCGCCGCCCGGTCGCACCATGTCGAAGCGCGCCGCCGGATGCACGAGCGTCGCCGCCGTGTTCGCGACGTGCAGCGTGGCCGGGGTGTGGCCGGCGGCGAACACGAGCGCACGCGCGTCGTCGAAGAGCTTCAGCTGCGCCCGCGTCGTCTCGGCGTCGGTGTCGGCGCTCGAGAGGTGGGTCATGAGACCGGAGAGCACGCAGCGGGGGAGCCGCGTGAGACCCTCGAGGAAGCGCGGCAGCTCGCGCAGGGGGACGCCCAGGCGGGTCATGCCGGTGTCGACCTTCAGGTGCACACGGTACGGCCGGTCCGGCGCCGCGCGATCGAACGCCTCGACCTGCGAGAGATCGTAGACGACGGGCGTGAGGCCCGCCTCGAGGACGTCGCGGTGGGCGCGGCCGTAGACGCCGTTGAGCACGAGCACCGGCGCGCGGACGCCCGCTTCGCGCAGCTCGAGCCCTTCCTCGGCGAGCGCGACCCCGAAGCCGTCGACGCCCTCGTCCTCGAGCCGCAGGGCGACGGGGACCACGCCGTGACCGTAGGCGTCGGCCTTCACGACCGCGAGCACGCGCGCCGGGGCGGCGAAGCTGCGCACCACGGCGAGGTTGTGGGCGATCGCGCCGAGGTCGATCTCGGCGCGGGTGGGCCGCATCGTCTCGTCGGCGAGCTCGATGCGCGGCCGGAAGGTGAGCGTGTGCTCCGGGCGTCGCAAGGCGGAAGTGGCCATCCTACCCGTGACAACGCGGGGCGCACGCCCGATCCTTCCCGCGCCCGCCCCTACCCCACCCGTACGAGGACCACGCATGCAGCGAATCACCACCAACCTCGTCGTCGAGTCGATCGAGGCGATGCTCCCGTTCTACGAGAAGCTCGGCTTCGTCCGGAAGGTGGAGGTGCCCCACGAGGGGGCGCTCGGATTCGTCATCCTGGAGCACGGCGAGGTCGAGCTGATGATGCAGTCGCGCGCGTCCATCGCGGCCGACATCGCGGGGCTCGAGAGGGACGCCTTCCGCGCGATGCTCTACGTGACCGTCGACGACCTCGCCCCGATCCGGGCCGCGCTCGGTGACGGGCCGCGCGTCGTCCCCGAGCGGACCACGTTCTACGGCGCGCGCGAGATCATCGTGCGTGACCCGGCGGGAAACGTGGTCGCGTTCGCCGCGCACGAGCGAGGCTGAGCACGTGCCAGCCGCGGCGAGCGCGCAAGGCGCGCCGTGGCGCGGTACGCTCCCCGGATGCGTCTCGTCGCCGTAGGGGTCGCGCTGGCTTGTGTCGGCTGCACCGGAGAGCTCGGCGGGACGCCCCGCAGCGACGCCGGCGGGATCGACGCCTGGGTGGATCCCCGCATCGACGGTGGCCCGGGCCGTGACGCCTTCGTCCCGGCGACGGACGGCGGCCACGAGATGCCCTTCGATGCAGGTCCCTGCGGCGCGACCACGCTCGCCGGCTCGATCACCACGACGAGCGTGCCCGGTGCCTCCGGGAGCACGCGCGCGTTCCCGACGAGCGCGGGGGGCGCGCTGATCGGCTGGGCCGCCGGGAGCGTGACGCTGCAGCGCATCGACGGCGCGGGCGCGGCGTTCGGGGCCCCGATCTCGATCACCGGCGACGGGCTCTGGGGCCTGGCCGCGAGCGACGACACCTACGGCGCGCTCGTCTCGCGCGGGGACGAGCTCGTGCTGGTGCTCACCACGACGACGGGCGCCGTGACCCACGAGCAGCGGCTCCTCGGCGCCGTCGACCACACCGTCACGAACAACGAGTGGTTCGGCGACCTGCTCCGGCAGGGCCGGCTCGACTGGACGGGATCGCGCTGGGTGACGTACTCGACCGTGCAGCGCCTCTGGCCCGACGGAGTCGCGCACTACGGCGACACGCTGCGCGCGTTCACCGCCGCAGGCGCCCCGGAGCGCACGTACTGGGACTGGGGATGCTCCCACTCGATCGACGTCCGCCTCGCGCACGACGCGGCCGGCGAGCCCACGCCGGTGTGCTCGTCCGACTGCTTCCCCGGCAAGGGCGTCTACTTCGCGCACGACCGTCTGGTCTTCACCGATCCCTCGGGCGACTGCATGGGCTACGTCGCGCAGCACCTCGGCGGCGTCGCACCGACGGCGAGCGGGAGCTGGGTCGGCTGGACCAGCGCCGAGGGCCGCAGCTCCCAGGACCCGGCCATCGCGCTCGTGGGCGGGGCGGTGGCGCCGCCGATCTGGCTCTCGAGCGACGCAGGCGATGCGAGCGACATGCACCTCGCGCCCTTCGACGGTGGCCTCGTCGCCGCCTGGAACGAGGGCGGCGCCGGCCACATCCTGCGTCTCGACGCGAGCGGCACCGCGATCGGATCCGCCGAGACGATCGATGCGAGCCTCCTCGCAGGCGCCGACGACTTCTCGGTGCTCGCCGGCGGGGACGTCGGCTGGGCCGTGGGCGCTCGCTTCGCGCGCCTGCGGGCCTGCCGGCCCTGACGCTCCTCGCCGACGATGCGCGCGCTCTTGCGGAGCGCGCTCGGCTCGCCGGAGGCCGTCGAGTCGACGGATACGACGCTGAGCGAGCGCGTCACCCTACGCGCCGCGCCGTCGCGTTCGGAGGTGTGCGACGAGGGCGGTCAGGACGAGCAAGGTCGGCGAGGCGCCGCTCGACGTGCCGCGCCCGCTCGCACGGCACGCGCAACCACTCGTCGCGACCGGGCTCGTCGCCGCGTCGGCGCCGCCGTCGATCGACGCGTCGGCGCGCGATCCAGCGTCGTGCCTCGGTCCGGCATCGCTCGTCGCGCCGGCATCGCTCGTCGCAAAGGCGTCGCGCGTCGTGCCGGTGTCGATGCCGGCGGCGGCATCGATCGCGCCTGCGTCCGCCGTCGAGGCATCCGTGCCTGCGTCGGTCACGGCGGCGTCGATGGCGCCACAGGTCGAGGGCTCTCCCGCGCAGACGTGGCCGGTGTCGACGGTGCACGTCGAACAACCATCGGCGGCCATCGCATTTCCGTCGTCGCACGCCTCCCCGGGGCTGACTACGCCATCGCCGCAGACGGTGTTGCACGACGAGGGCTCCGAGCTGCACGCATACCCTCGCTCGATCGCGCACGCCGCGTCGCAGCCGTCGCCTGCCGTGGTCCCGTGATCGTCGCAGGCCTCGGCGCCGCGCGCGAGGCCGTCGCCGCAGATCCCCGTGCAGCTCGAGGGCTCGCCCGCACACGCGAAGCCCGTCTCGGCGGCGCAGCTCGCATCGCAGCCGTCGCCTGCCGTCGTTGCTCCGTCGTCGCAGGCCTCGGTGGCGCCCCGTCCATCCGGCGGGCGCTGTGAGCGCGAGCTTGCTCCCGACGAGGTCCGCCTCGTACGCCGCGGTCGGCGCGCCATGCTCGCGCACGACGATCTCGACGATGCGCGGCAGGAAGTGCGCGTGCTCGCCGGGACTCCCAGGCGGTCGGTGACGCCGCGTGGGCGCTGGGCTGTGGGTGTCGGGCCTGGCGCTCGGGTGGCGGCGCGTGGGAGCTGCTCGCGCTGGCTTCGCTCGTGCTCGCGCGACGCGCGCCGCTGATCGCGGACGGCTTGGCTTCGTCGCGACAGGCGGCAGCATCGGCTCCGCGAGGACGAGTGCTCGGCGATGTTCGTCGTCACGCCCTCGGCCCCTCACTCTGGCCTCTCCCACGTCGTGGGGCGCGGGAGAACGGCCGTCCGCGCCCCGCGCCTGCTGCACGCGCGGCGTCGCCACCGCGATCCTCGTGTGGGCTCCGGTCGGCCCCGACACGCGACCGGGCGCTTCCGACCGGCGTGGCCGGGTCGGTAGCCGTTCAGGCCACGAGAGCCTTGCCGTCAATGTCCCGTGTCGGACCCAGGTGGAGCCGCCGGCGCCGCGGTCGGGTCCGCCGCTGGGGTCGGCGCGGGCGAGCCGCCGAAATGGACGCGCACGTACGACAACGCGTCCCGGATCTGGGTCTCCGTCAGGAGCGCCTGGTGCGCCGGCATCGGGGGCGAGTTCGGAATGCCGACCGTGATCGAGTGGATCAGCGTGTCGTTGTTCTTGGCGAGCCGGCTGTGATCGTCGATGAAGTTCGCGCCCGTCAGGCCCCCGTTGCCGCGTCCATCGGCGCCGTGACACGCGATGCAGTTCGCGCGGAACACGGCCTCACCCGCGACAGGATCTCCTGGCACCGAATGATCGCCGTCGAACTCCGGCCCCGTGAACGGGCCTTCGGGGTAGCGCGATCGACGCGAGTGCGAGCCCGCGCTGGTCGCGGTCGAGGGCGGCGCCTCGGGCGCGCTCGTCGGAGGGGGCGACGCCTCGCCGCCGCAGGCAACCGCCGCGAGCACGAACGAGAGCGAGGTGATTCGAGCAGCCCGACTAGCCATGGTCATCTTCTTCCTCCGTCACTCCGCGCTCGCCGTCCCGAGCGCGCGCATCGTCTCGTCCCACGTCGCAACGCGTCCGTTCACTCGTTGCGCGACCGCTGCCGCATCGCCGGTGCTCGCGAACGAGAGCGCAGGCGTGCCCATGACCATGCGCGAGATGCCCAGCACGTAGCTCGCGCTGGAGGCCGGCAGCCAGGGCTGCTCGGCCGAGTCGCCGTTCGCGAGATCGAAGTCGGGAGGCAGCACTTCGACCCACACCTGCTCCACGCGTCCGTGGGGCGAGGGCGCGCCGAGATACGCGACCAGATCGCCGATCGAGCATAGCCAGACGTGCGTGCCGTCGTGGTGCAACACCTGCCCGCGTGGCGAGAGCTGCTCGCGCACGATCATGCCGCAGGCGCCGCACTCGGCCTCGCCGATGGGCTGCGGTGTGTCGTCCCCGCGTGTCCCGAGCACCTCACGACCGCCACATCCGGCGAAAGCGAGCGCCATCGCCGCCGTACACACGAACCGCCGTCGCCTCATCGCACACCTCGCTGTCTCGAGAGCCAGAGCGCGCTCAGCCCCACCGGCAGCGCGATCCACGCGACCCAGATCGTCGTCCCGAGCAGGGTCCCGGGGAGCGCGGCTCGCAGCCCGAGATCGGCGAGCGCGTCGGGACCGGCGAGCGACGCCATGAGCTGGACGCGGTAGAGGCCTGCCGGGTTCGCGACCACCAACGCGGTGATCGTCTCTTGCGAGACCCCGCCATCGGTGACGACGAGCAGCGCCAGCAGCCCGAGGTCGTAGAAGAAGACGAACAGGAACCAGATGGCGATCACGAGGCTCGTCGCGGTCGACTCCCTGGTCGCCATCGTCGAGACGAGCACCCCGATCGCCACGAACGCCCAGCCGAGCAGCAGCGTCGGACCGAACAGCGTCAGCAGCGTGCGGGCTTCACCGCCGCTCGCCGCCAGCACGGCCGCGCCGAGCCCGAGCCCGACCGCCAACGCCAGCGCGAGGGCGCGGCCGAGGAACTTCGCCACCACCACCTCGCCACGCGAGGCCGGCAACGACAACAAGAGCCCGAGCGTATTGCGCTCTCGCTCGCCCACGATCGCGTCGTATCCGAGGGCCAGCGCGACGAGAGGCACGAGCAAGCTCGAGAGCGTCACGAGGCTCGGGCCGGTGATGGCCGCTGCGTTCCCCTCGGCGCTGCGCCCATAGAGCCCCACGGCCGACGACAGCAGCGCGAACAGCATGCTGATCACCAGCACCCACCGGTCGCGCGTGCGCTCGCGGAGCTCGTGCACGATCAGCGCGCGGCCGACACGAAAGGAGCTCATGCCGCACCTACCTCGGCGACGGTAGCCGGCGCGCCTCTTTCCGGTGTGCGTAGCAGGCAGCGATAGACTTCGTCGAACGGTGGCTCCTGCACTCGAAGATCGGTGATCGCCCCGTCGAAACGATCTCGGAGGGCGAGCAGGCCCAACAGGCCGTCGGGGTCGACGTCCACGTCGAGCCCGCCCCCTTCCCCGATGCGGGCGCCGAGCGCGAGCGACTCGGCGGCCGCCCGGAGCGCGCGCCGCTCGTCGTCCCCCAGCGCCGGGTCGAGCGCGAACTGCACCCGGAGTGGCAGGCCCGCGGTTCGCCGCAACGCCGCCGGTGACCCCTCGGCGACGAGGCGCGAGGCGGCGACGAGCGCGAGCCGATCCACGCGATGCTCGAGCAATGCGATCTCGTGGCTCGCCATCAGCACGAGGCGCCCCGCGGCGCGCCATTCGTCGAGGATCGACCACACGAGCACCAGACCGTCCTGATCGAGGCCCCCGGTCGGCTCGTCGAGCACGAGGATCTCGGGCTCCGAGACCAGCGCGACCGCCAAGCCGAGACGCTGGCGCATGCCGCGCGAGTATCCGCGTACCTGGCGATCGGCGGCACGGGCGAGCTCCACGCGATCGAGCACGGCGTCGACGCGCGCGCGGGCCACGCCGCGCGCCGTCTGGAAGAAGCGAACCACTTCGCGCCCCGTCAGCGACTCGGAGAACGCGACCGATTCGGGCAAGTAGCCGATGCGCTCGCGCATTGCGCGATCGGCGCGCACCGGCCGACCGTCCGCGCTGAGGTGCCCGGCGTCGGGCATCACGAGCCCTAGCAAGACGCGGATGAGCGTCGACTTGCCCGACCCGTTCGGCCCAGCGAGGAGCAGAACGCGCCCGGCTTCGACCGTGAGCGAAACGCGAGAGAGGGCCTGCACGCCGCCGAAGCGAACCGACACCTCATGGAAGGCGAGCGTCCTCACCGACGACACCTGTGCACCGGAGACGAAATCGACATGACCTGGATCATGTCCCCAGCGCGGGCTTCGCCCGCAGCACAACGAACATCGGCGCCGCAGCGCGGCGCGCTGTCTCGGAAGCACCCGGTGGCGATCGAAGTCTGCCGCAGCTCGGCCAGCGTGCGGCACGCGGCTCGCCATCCAGCCTCGTCCAATCGCCGCGCCACGCGACGATTCTGCGACGCAGTCGATCAGGGCTCGGGGCCCGCAGACGCTGGCTCGCCGGGCGCCGCGCGCGCTGCGGTCGCCGACGAGCTCGAGCGCCTCCTCCACGCCGGGACCCGGCGACATTCGAGGGCTCCGATCCACGAGCGTGAATACCCGCAGGACGGGCATGCGCTGCTCGAGGTGGACGAGGAGCTCCAGCGCCGGACTGCGCAAGAGGAGCGCCGCCGCAGGGTAGCGCTCCACGAGCACCGCTCCCATCGAGTCCACCCGGTACGGCCGATCGCCGATCCCGTCGGCGTCCTGGTCCCAGCCGAGGTAGTCGGAGTAGTGGTTCCCGGGCGGTGTCTCGCCCCAGATCATGTCGCGGCTGCCGACGTAGAAGATCTGTCGCGCATTGCCGACGAACGTGTTCGCGTGCACCTCGTCGTTCACGACGAGCGCACCCCAGATCTTGGCGCCCACCGCGTTGTGGACGATGACGTTGTGCTCGATGCGGTCGCCGTCGGAGTTGTACATGAAGAGCGCCTGCCCGTTGCCGACCAGCTGGTTGCCGCTCACACGACAGTCGCGCGTATCGCGGAGCAGCAGGCCGCTACGACGGTTGCGCAGGATCACGTTGTGCTCGACGACGAGATCGTTGCTCTGCATGAGCGCGAGCCCCGTGAGGCTGTCCTCCGCCACGTTGCCGTCGAGCACGTTTCGGTGGGACCACATGTAGTGGATCGCGTAGCGGACGTGATCGATGCGGTTGTCCTCGATGCGACTGTCGTTGGTCGCAGCGACGAAGAGACCGTCACGCACACCGCGCACGTGGTTGCCGCGGATCACGACGTGCTGCGAGTCGAACACGTGCACCCCGTTGCCGCGATCGGCCTCTCGTACGCCCGCACGCCCGGTCACGTCGTTGTCCTCGATGCGCGCCTCGTCGCAGCGCTGGACGTAGATCCCGAAGGCGCAGTCTTCGAAGTGGCCGCCGCGCACCACCACGCCCGTGGCGTGCTCGCCCGCGTAGACGCACGCGTCGGGCCCGCCGAGATCGGCACCGCTGTTCCGCGCGCTCACACCGTCGAGCACAACCCCCGGAGCGCGCACCGTGACCACCGTGCCGCGCCCGTCGCCATCCAGCACGCCCCCGGCACCGCGGAGCGTGATTCGACGCTCGAGGACGAGGTGCACCGGCCAGATGCCGGGCGGGATGTCGACCACGTCACCCTCGACGGCGCGCGCCACCACGGCCTCGAGCGACTCGGTCTCGCTCGGGCGCAGCACCTCCGCGCGCGCGAGCGCCGGCAGCCACGCGAGCAAGGCGAGCACCAGCGCGAAGCGCATCACGACGGGCGCCACGGCATGCGTTCTTCTTCGCGGTGCAGCTGCGCGAGCTTTTCTTCGTCGTGCTCGGTGCGGTGCTTCTTCGCGAGGAGACGATCGATACCGACGAGCGGAGGACACGCGGCGCGATCGTGGAAGGTGGCCTCACACTCCATGCAGCTGAGGCACTCGCGGGGGTCGATCGTGCCGTCGGGTCGGATCGCCTTGGGCTCGCATCCGCGCGTGCAGATCTTGCAGTTCGCGCAGTACTTGCGACGCATGGGCCCGGCGAAGCGGAGCGAGCCGAACAGCGCCAGGCCCGCGCCCATGGGGCAAAGATAACGACAGAAGGGGCGCCAGACGAAGACCGACGCTCCGAAGAGAAGCATCCACCACGCCACGAAAGGCACCGTGCGCGTCCAGAAGGGCACGAGGAACGTGCTCTTGAAAGGCTCGATCTCGGCGGCACGCTCACCCAGCTCAGGCGACCATAGGAAGACCGGGATGAGCGCGAGCAGGATCCCGTAGCGCAACAGGCGCAGCCGCTGGTGGACCCGATCCGGCAGCTCGTATCCCTTCACGCCGAGCATCCCGGCTACCTTGCGCGCGAGCTCGCTCATCACGCCGTAGGGACAGACCCAACCGCAGAACACGCCCCGACCCCACACGAGGGAGGTGATCGCGATGAAGATCCAGAGCACGAAGAGCAGCGGCTCGCTGAGGAACAGGTCCGGACGGCCGCCCCGCACCAGCACCTCGATCAGCGTGAGCATCTGCGTGATGGAGGGCTGCGCCGCGAAGTGCACGCCAACCAGAAGGAAGCTCACCGACATGCTCGCGACGTGCAGTCGCTGCAGCGCGGGCTTCTTCGCGAACGTCCAGCGCCGACCCGCGAAGATCGCCGTGATGACCAGCAACCAGATCGAGAGGACGACGACGTCGAGTCGGTGGTTGGCCCACGCCTGCTGCCACACTCCGAGCTCCGTCGACTCGTCCACCTCGTACAGCGCGCTCGGGAGCTGGAACGTGCTGGGGAACGAGCGAAACTCCCGCTCGAAGCCGCGCCCGCGATGGATGCTGCCGAGGAACACCAGCGAGAAGGGCTGGCCCGGATCGAGGCGGCCTCCACGTGCGATGAACACGGCGCCCTCGCGGAACGCGGGCGCGTCGGGCGCAGCCACGTGACCGAGGTTCGTGTAGTCGGTGTCGCGGAACTGGATCTCCGAGAGCCCCTGCTCGAGACGCACGCGATCGAAGACGCCACCGCGCACGAAGGCCGAGCCCTTGAACGAGCTCGAGCCGTTGCCGAGCACGACCACGAGGTGCTCGCCGGGCGCCAGACGCGCGCGCAAGTAGTCGAAGTCGCCACGCGGGATCAGCGCGAGGCCGACGGCCGGCGCGTCGGCGATCGTGTACCAGAGGTCGACGAACGGTTGCGTCGCAGGCGGCAGGCCCATCTGGTCGCTGCGCACGGTGAGACGCCCGAACGCGCCGCTCGCCACGAGCTGTCCCCAAGTCCACGGCGTTTCGCCGCCCACGAAGTGCCCCGGCCGCGACGCCGACGCGGGGACGACCCCCACCGCGACGCCCATCGCCCGCGCGCTCTCCAGCACGGTTCGGTTGGCCGCGAGCGCCGTGACCGTCGCGCCGCTGATGGCGTCGACCGTGGCCGCGCCGACGTCATCGGCGCCGCCGCCGCCCACGGTGATGTGCTCGATGGCGCGATGACTCGGGTAGAACGCGACGAAGTCGAAGAGCTCCTGCTCGGGGATGCCGGCGAGAAGGATCGGCTCGCTGTGGTGGACGACCTGCGTGCCGGTGATGACCCCGTCGGGGTCGAGGGCGATCGCGATCACGACCGGCCGGCCCGAGTACGCGGGAACGTCGACGAGCTCGTTCGAGAGCCCCACCCAGCCTCGCACGGCGCCCGCAGCGTCGTAGCCCGTGTCGAACGGGTGGCCCTCCTCGCGGGCGAACCGAACCGCCCCCGGCAGGACCGCGCTGCACGGCATCGTCGTGCAGTCGAGGTGCGTGGGAGCGGGCGAGTGTTGCGCGCGAGCGAGCCCCGTGGTCGACGCGACGAGGCCCAGCAGGACCAGCGCGACCAGGTCCCCCCCGGGGACCTTGCTGCTCGGCATCACGTCACCTCGGCTCCACGATCAGGCGGCCTCGCATCTCGAGGTGCATCGCGTGGCAGAACCACGGGCAGTAGTACCAGTACACACCCGGGTGACCGGCTGTGAACGTGATGCTGTTCGTGTCCTGCGGGTTCACGACCATGCAGACGTCGTGGTTCGCCAGACAGAAGCCGTGGGAGATGTCCTCGACGTCGTCCTGGTTGGTGCAGATGATCTGGACCTCGTCACCGGTCTTCACGTTGATCGTCGTCATCGCGAAATTCGGTGCGCGACTCGTCATCCACACGCGCACCTGACGGTCGCCTTTCCGGATCACGCGGCTATCGGTCATGATGTTGATCGAGTCTTCCGCGGCCCAACCGTCGTACATCTGGAAGCGCGCTGCTTGGCGGTTCTGGATGCTGACCGGGTGGAAGAGATCGGTGCGGACGATCACCGCGTCGTGGGGCTCCGAGTAGGTCGGGCCATCGTGCACGAGGCGCATCGTCTCGCCGCGGATGTCGATCAGCTGGTCGTTCTCTGGCTTGAGCGGACCGACGTTCAAGAATCGATCCTTGCTGAACTTGCAGAGCGCCACGAGCCAGTTGCCGTCCGCCTCGCGCGTCTCGCTCATCGACGCGTTGGTGTGACCGACCTGGTAGTGAACGTCGATGCGATCGAGGATCGGATCCACGTCCTGCGCGCCACCGTATGCCTGAATGGCTCGTTCGATGCTCCACTTGGTGATGTTCGAGTCGATGAAGATGGACGTGTAGGCGTTGCCGCGACCATCGAACGCCGTGTGGAGCGGCCCGAGGCCGAGCTCGGGCTCGGCGACGACGCAGTCCCGTGCCTCGCGCGTCCCGGCGAAGGCCTCGGCGATGCGCGTGATGTCGATGACGCTCGCGGTCGGCGAGAGCTTGCCGGACACGACCGCGTAGTGGCCGGTCGGATCGACGTTCACGCCGTGCGGGCTCTTGGGAACCGGGATCCGCAGCACGAAGCGGCTGCCCGCATCGCCGCGCGCGTCGAGCACCGGAACCGTGGAATCGCCGAGGTGGATCACGCCCGTCCCAGCGGCCACGGCGGCTTGGATGTTCGCGAGGTTGAAGACGTAGAGATAGTCGCGCTCGGCGCTCATCATCTCTTCGAGCGTCACGCCTTGCTCGGAGTTGTAGCAGGTGGCGAACGAGTAGTTGCCCTCGTAGTCGGTCGCGCAGAGGTCCATGTTCCCCTCCACGATGACCTGCCACTGCACCTCCATCGTCTCGCCGTCGATCGCCGTGTGGAGCGCGCCGTAGCGATGCGGATCATCCATGTCGCGACCGTCGTTCGGAAGCGGCGTGTGGAACTCGCTGTTGCAGAACACGAGGCCCGTGCGGTTGCGCTGCGGGAAGATGCCGTGCGTCCCTTGCGCCCACGGGATCTGCGTGACGGCGTCGACCTCCATCACGTCGCATCGAATGCGCGCGAGGCGACCGGACGACTTGTCGTTCACGTAGATGAACCGGCCGTCGTACGTGCCGCCGTTGTAGGAGGGGTGCACGTGATGCGTGTCGCCACTCATGCGACCGCCGAGCACTTGCTTGGACCAGTCCGTCGCGCCATGGCCGGTCGCCGAGTCGCGATTGAACACGGCGATCCGCTTGAGCTCGCGCATCGAGGGCACCCCGAGCACGCGAACCTCGCCCGACTGACCGCCGCTCCAGAATCCGTAGTACGAGTCCAGCTGGCCAGGCGCGACGGTATCGCTTGCCTCGGTGCTGGCGGTCGAACCCGCCGGTGCCTCCGGCGCCGTCGTCGACGCTGGGGCCGCCGTCTCGCTTCCGCAGCCGATCGCCGTCGCCGCTCCGAGCAAGCCGCTCGCCGCGAGGAACTTGCGGCGGCCGGAACGCAGCGACTCCGCCGTCTCCTCGACTTCGCCCTTCTTCTTGTCGTCGCCCATGAGTCCCTTCCTTGCCTGCGTCAATCCGCCGCAGCTCAAGTGCGCACGCATTCCGGCGGCGACATGATCTGGATCAGGCGTCACACGCCGCGGGCGAAGCCCGCCGCCCAACGACATCGGCGCCGCAGCGCGGCGCGCTGTCTCGGAAGCACGGGGTGGCGATCGAAGGCTGCCGCAGCTCTGCGCGCGCACGACGCGCGGGGCGCCCACCACGATCGTCCCAATCGTCGCGTCACGCGACGATTCTGGACGTAGAGGAACAGCGCGGGCGTAGCCCGCAGCCCAACGACATCGGCGCCGCAGCGCGGCGCGCGGTCTCGGAAGCACGCCGTGGCGATCGAGCGCTGCCGCAGCTCGGCTGGCGCACGACGCGCGAGTCGCCAACCAGCATCGTCCCGAGTGCCGGCGCGTCGCTCGTCAACACCGCATCGCTCTGTGCGACCGCCGCGCCGACGAGCGCGGCGCCCAGCGCGCCTGCATCCTCCGGGTCGACGTTCCCGACCGGCACGCGCGGCGAGTCGTAGAGGCTCAGGTGGATCGTCCGCGGCCCCGTCGTAGTGAGATCGAAACGGACGGCCGGCACGACGTGAGCCGCACGGACGGCATCCGTCAGCGCTCCGAGCTCCGCGCCTCCGCGCGCATGTGCGCGCGCACGCAAGGTCCACGCGGGCTCCGCCTCGCCCGACTCTGGCCCGAGGTTCACGTGGAGGCCGCAGTACGTGCCTGGCGGGGGCGTGAGGACACCCACGATCGTCTCGCCCTCGGTCAGGGGCACCCGAAACGGTCCGCGCACGACCCGGCCCGCGCTCGTGTGATCGTGTGCGAGGGCCGCTGCCACGAAGGGTAGGCCCCAGGCCGCCGCGTGGACCTGGGACGGGCTCGCCGCGCACGGCAAGAGCGTCACGTCGCGGATCGTGATCTCGCCCGCGTCGAGCGCGAGCGGGTCGCCCCCAGGCAGCTCCACCTCGGACGCGCCGCCCATCGGCGAGGGGGCCACCCGTAGCTCCACGACGATGCCGTGCTCCACGCGGAGGCAAGCCGGAGAGAAGGCCGCGCCGATCGTGAGCAGCGTGGCCAGGGAGAACATGCGGCTCATGGAGACAGGTCTCCGATGACGGCGGCGAGGACCGTGGCGCCGAGGTCGTGCGCGCCGTGCAAGAGCTGGAGGAACGGAACGCGGGTGCCTGCCGTGAGCATCACCTCGCCCGTGGGCGCCCACACGACGTCACCCCCGATGCGCGCGGAGAAGCCCCCGGTATCGGCCATCGGAGCGCCGGCCATCGTGCCGGGGACTTCCAAGCGCGCGTCGGGCCCGAGCCGGATCGCGAGCTGAGGGAGCGGCTGCCACTGCACGGAGATCCCGAGGTCGAGCGACGGCCCGAGGCGCATCGGAGCCCGGTGCCGAACACCGACCACTCGCCGTCTCGGTGCGCGTACCACGCGCCGAGAGAAGGATCGGCCGACCCGCTGCTGATCATCGCCGGCATCGAGGGCGCGCTTCCGTCCGGCGCGCGGACGTCGGGGAGGAGCGGGATGTCGACCCCGAGGCTCACGCCCAGCGCATCGCGCGGCGCGAGCGTGCGATCGCGGAGCAGCGTGAAACGGGCGCGAATCTCCGGGTCCGAGAGCCCGACGTGATCTTCCACGGCGAGGTTGGTGTGGACGACGGTCCGGACCACGACGGGGGCGACCGCGGAGATCACGAGCCAGTCGGTCGGCGACCAGGCGAGGCTCGGCTCGAGGCGCGCGTCGAGCACGTCCGCGCGATCGACGCCGCTCGTGCCGTATCCTTCGGTGTACCAGCGCAGCTCGGCACCGATCCGCAGACGTCCCGCGTACGTAGCGCCCCAGCTCGTCCCGCTCAGCGTCGGATCGCCGCTCTGGCAGGGACATGCGAGGGCGAGGTCGAGCGGCAGGACCGCCCACACCACCAGCGTCGCCGTCAGCAAGCGCACGTTCGGTGGCTACGCCCCCTCGCCGGCCTGCCCATGATCTGGATCAGTCGCGGACCACCGCGCGAGCGTGGGTCCGAACCGGGAAGGAGGCGGATCGGAGCCGGCCGCCGCACCGAGGCGTGACACGACCTCGGCGAGCCACGCGCCCCGGGGCTCGGGCCGCGCCAGCGCCAGGGTCGGCGTCAACGGCCACGCCCGAGCGCGCGTCGCAGAGCGTCCACCGAGGGAATCACGGTCGCGTCGGTCTCGAGAGCCAAGAGCCCCTGGCGACGCCACGCGCTGAGGCAGCGGATGACCGTCTCGACACGCGCGTCCACGTAGCTCGCCACTTGGTCGCGGCTCAGTGCGAGCGGGATCGCGATGACGCCACCTTCGCGCTCGTCGCCGAATCGCTCCGCGAGGTCGATCAGGAACGTACCGATCCGATCCGGGACCGGGCCCGCCGTGAGCACGTCGACCTTCGCGTGGAGCAACCGCGCGTGATCGAGCAGCGCGTGAAGCAGCGCGTTCGCGAGCACGGGGTCGCGCGCGGTGCGCTCGAGAATCGGCCCTGCGGGCACCTGGAGCACCTCGAGGTCCGGCGTCGTGGCGAAAGAGTCGGCGATGAAACGCGCACGTTCGAGCGCGACCGGCACCGCGGGGCACTCTCCCGGCCCGAAGAACGCAATCAGCGTCGGCTCGTGCGACGCGGTCGCGCGCCGGAGCTCGAGGACGCCACGGAGGACCTGGTAGAAGTGCTCGGCGGGCTGCCCGCGGGACCAGAACCGCTCCCCGCGCTTGAGGCGGTGAATCGACGCGCCTAGCGACACCTCCCGTACGAACGAATCCTCGCAGCCGCGCAGGAGGCGCATCGCCTTCACGCGGCGAGCCAGCTGCTCGCGATGCGTCTGGGACCGCGCGTCCTCGGTCACGCGTGCCTCCGATCTCCGGCTCCGCCCTTCTTCCACAGCCCGAGCGCGCGCGGGAACACGATCTCGTTCTCGATCCACGCGTGGTGCCGGAAGTCGGCATCCAGCTCGAGCAGGCCATCGTAGAGTGCACACCAGCTCGGGCATGCCTCGGGAGGCGACCGGAAGTTGTCGGTCATGCGGGCGATCTGCGCGAGCAGCCCCACCGCGTACCCGTGCTCCGCTCGCATCACCGCGATCGTCGGTGCTGGCGACGGGAACGGGGCCCACGCGCCACCGTCCAACGCGCGGATCATGGTGAAGAGTACGCGCTCTTCCTTCTTCATGTGCGCGTCGAGCTCGTCGAAGAGGACGGCGAGCGTGCGCTCGAGGTTGCGGAGCTCCTCGTGCGCATCGCCATGGCGCGCCGCCACCTTCGCCGCGAGCCCACACAGGCGCTGCCCTTCGCTCTTCGTGAAGCCATGGTGCGCGCACTCGACGTGCGTAACGACCTCCGAGAGCGCCATCGACTCGAATCGGTGGACGTCGAGCGCTCGTGCGACTGCCGATGCCTCCGCCTGCGCGACGTCGGCGCAGATCTGGCTCACCGTGACGCCAGCCGATGCGCAGGCGTCACCGAGGAGCCGGCCCGCGCCGCAGCACCAATCGATGCGGTAGCGGTCGAGCACCACGACGGCCGTGGGGTGCGCGCGGAGCAGGTCCCGCACGAGCATCTCCGGCTCGAGGACGTCGGTGGCCATGGTCCCCCCATAACCGCGAAGGCGCGGCGGAGGGTGATCCAGGTCATGCGCCCGGCGTCGATCGCAGGCCGCGCGTGCGTTGGGGCACACGCGGCGTGCGGCAGAGCCTCATGGGATCGGCGCCGTGAGCAGACCCACCGGCGTGCACGCGTCGGTGCGCGTGGTGGACACGCTGACGGTGGTCGCGGCGGTGCACAGGACCCCCACGATGGAGACGTCCTCGCTGCTCTCCGTCGTGGAGGGCGGACCGAGGCAGTTCCACGCGCCCGGCGTGAAGGTGAATGCGCCCGGCTCCGAGACCTGCGCGCGAAAGCCCGAGAGGGAAATGCCGCCCATGAACGGCGCGCTCGTCACGAAGTGGATGGGGGCGAACGCGGCACCTCGGCTGGGCACGACGACCTCGATCTCGTAGATCTCGGACGGCCCGGTGATCTGCACGGTCTCGCGGTGCTCGCCGTGGTAGCCGCCGCGGACCTCGGCGGCCGAGGGGTGCGCGTCGCGCGGGATGGCACGCGAGGTGAGCGTCACCTGACGCGTCTGTCCGAGCGGGACCGTGCCCGACGCGGGCGTTGCGACGAGCCAGCTGCCTGGCTCGAGGTTCACGGTGAACCCCGCGGCCCCGGCGCCAGTGTTGTGCACGAGGAACGCGGCCGAGCCCGGCGTGCTGCCGCAGTCGGTCGGATCGAAAGTGACGACGGAGGGCGCGACCACGAGCTCGGCCGTCCCGACGCCCGTGGCCGTGAGCGTCACCGGCCCGGGGAGCGGCGCGCAGAGCGGGGTTCCCGCGACGGCCCTCGGGGTGATGGTGAAGCTGCGCGGACCGAGCGCGAGCGGGTGGAAGTACGCGGCGACGGCGAACGGCGCGCTCTCTTGGACGAGCCAGAGCTCGCCCGGCATCCGCGCGCCGGCCAAGTCGAACTGGATCCGCGACGTGTCGGCGGAGATCGCTCCGTAACCGAGGCTCCCGTAGAGCGTGCTCCGTCCATCGGCCAGCACCGCGCCGAAGTCGACCGTATCCGCCTCGCGCACCACGTAGACGCCATCGACGGACGACGAGAGCGCCACGGTCTCTTGGCTGCTCCCGGCGTCCACCACCAGCGTCGCGCCGATGGGGCCCGGGATCGCATCGCCCACCGGACGCACGTAGACGGTGAGCTCGACGGACGAGCGCGAGGCCACGGTGCCCGTGGTCGGGGTCACGGAGAAGCCCGCGCCCGCCACGGCGGCGTCGAACGGGATCGCCCCCGGGCCTGCGTTGTAGAGGTAGACCGATCGCGGCGCGGGAGGCGCCCCGTGACACGGCACCGGGTCGAAGCTGATCTCGCTCACGCCGAGCCCCCACGCATCGGCGACGCCGAGACCCTGGAGCGTGACGTCGTGGATCGGGGCGCAACCATCCGAGACGAACGAGACCGCGTCCATGTAGAGGCCGACCGGGACGGTGCGCGGCATCGGCACGCGGACGGTCGTCAGCGGGGGGACGGTGACCGTGCCGACGAGGCCGGTGCTCCCGTTCTCGTACGTCACGGTCCCTTCCGCGTTTCCGGCGTTGTACAAGGTCAAGACGTGCTCGACGGTCACGCCGACGGGAACCTCGTGGAGGTTCTCGCCGTACGCGAGCACCAACGCGTCCGAGCGCCGCGCGGAGAGCTCCACGCGGATGACGTCCTCCCCCGAGGCCATCGTGAGCATCCCCTCGTGCGCGACGAGCGAGCCGAGATTGGTCTCCTCGTATCCGACGTCGACGAACCACGTCTCGCCGGGGCCCATCGTGAACGAAGACGGGAGCGGCGCACCGTCGAGCGTGAGCGAGAAGCCTCCCTCCGCGACGGTGACGACCTCGCGCGCGCTCGTGGACGTGTTGGTGATGGGCATCGCGACGGTCCCGAACGCGACGCCACACCCGACGCTCGGAAGATCCACGCGGCCCGGAGCGAGCAGCTCGCCGGGAGCGGGCGGCCTGTAGGCGATGCTGGGCGCGGACGTCGGGACGCTGCACGCGTCCGCGCTCGCGACCAAGAGCGTCGCCGCGCTCGTGCTCGACGAGGTGGTGACCGTCACGACCTGGACGCTGCCGGGATCCATCCGCACCGTGGTCGGGCTCACGGTGAAGGCCGGATCGACCGCGAACGACACGTCGGTGGCCTGCGTTCCCTCGTTGGTCAGGACGTACTGGGCCACCGGCGCGACGGGGGTCAGCGTCGTCGGCGCATCGCTCTGCCAGCGCAGCGCCGCGCCACCGGTCTGCTGGCGGACCTCGACGTGCCTCTCGACACTCCCGCCGGTGACGATGATCGTGTCGCCACGCGCGACCGGGACCGAGGGAAGCGCGCTCGCCGTGCGGCTGGGCGTGACCGTGATGTCGCGGGAGCTGCCGGGCGACAGGCTGAAGCTCGTCGGAGAGAGCGTGAACGCGCTGTCCGGGCCGAGCACGAGTGACGCGGTGACGCTGAGAGGGCCTGCGCCCGCGTTCGAGACCGTGAGCGTGCCGGACGGGCCGAGCGTGTTGCAGCCCACCTCGCCGAGCTCGACGTCGGGGCCGACGCGGAGATCGCCCGTGACGGCGTGGCCGACCAGGTTCTGCACGAGCGGGCCCGCGTCGCAGGTCGGTGCGGTGTGGCGGAACACGATCTGGCCGCGTTGCTCGCCGGCGGCGGTGGGGGCGTACGTGACGGTCCCCGAGAGCTCGGTGCCGAAGGGAACCGTGACCCGGCCGCCCGAGAGCCCGGGCAGCGAGAACGTGAACGCGGGATCGACGTTGGAGCTCACGTCGAAGCTCACGTCGGTGGTCCCGTCGTTGATGATGCGGAGCGTCGCGGTCGTGCTCGAGCCGAGCGCGCGGTCACCGAAGTCGCCGTAGGTGCCCGTCAGTCGGGCGGTCGTGCCGCCGAGCCCCGCCGACACGACGACGCGGGGGGAGCCTTCGAGGACGGCGGGCGCCGTGGGCAAGAGGTCGACCTCGGCAGTCACGCCGCCGAATCGCCACTCGGCCCCAGGCGGTTGCTCGATCGAGAGGGTGAGCACCGTGCTCTCGCCCGGATCGAGCACGCCGGCCGCGCGCCCCGCGACACGCACCCAGGCCGCATCGCGCCCTTGGAGCGACGTGAGGTAGCCCCCTCGTGAGCCACCGATGTTCCGGATGGTCACCGCGCGGCTCGCCAGCGCCTCGCCGCAGCGCCAGGTGCCGAAGTCGCCGTCGCCCGTGATCGTCAGCATCGCGGGAGACGCAGCGTCTGCGCCGGAGTCCCCGGGCTGGGCGTCGAGCGGCAGCGAAGCGTCGCCGCCGCCATCGGCGCTCGCCGCGTCGGAGCCGCCATCGGCCAGCGGCGCGGCGTCGTTGCCCGCATCGGCGGGCGCGGGCGTGGTGGGAGACGAGCAACCGGCGAGCGCGACGGTGCAGCAGGCGAGCAAGATTGCGATACGCATGGCGCCGTTGGTCGCATCGCGCGCGTGCACGGGCCAGACGGACCGATGATGGAACGATGATGGAGCGGCGCGCGGGTCGAGCTCGTGCCCGTGACGGAGCGCGATGCGGCCGGGTGCGATGCAGCGTCAGCGTCGCAGCGCCAGCCGGCGGACGAGCTCCACGAGGCCCGCCGTGAGATGGTCGCGGTAGGTCCGGAACGGCAGGCCGAGGTGCTCGGCCACGTCCTCTTGCGCGCGTCGAGGCAGCACGAGGTAGGTCTCGACGATCGCCCGGCGCCACTTCTCGCCGCGCAGCGTGTGCGCCATCGCATCGAGCTCCGAGCGCACGATCGCCCGGAACCGCTCGGCGCGTTCGGTGGCCGGCTCGGCCGCGAGCACGGGCCAGCCGGCGAGCGCGGCGCTCGAGAATCCCGCCGGGTCGACGGCGAGCTCGAGCGCCTCGCGCACCGCGCTCAGATCGAGCGGCCGCTCCTGCCGGCTCGCGACCGTCCCCGCTCCCGCGAACGCGGCGCGCACGTACGCCGCCGCGCGGTCCCCGCGCAGATCGAGCTGCCAGATCGCGCATGTGCGGCCGTCGAGGACGAAGCTCTCCTCGAGCCGCACGTAGCCCCGCCGCTCCCAGACCTTCGCCCAGCGGAGCTCCGCCGGCGCCACGATCCAACGCGCGGCGAGCCCGGGCGTGGTGAGGAGCACCCGCGCATCGTGGGCGACGCGCAGGTGGATCGTGGGCCCGAGCTCGCGCCCGACCGACGCGTCGAGCTGCAGACGCTGGACCGACCCGCGCGCGAGCCCGCTCAGTCCGAGCCTCCGCGCAGCGAGCGAGACGATGCGAGTGGCCGGATCGATCGCAGAGAGCTCGTAGCCGTCGCCGACCACGAGCTCGAGCCACATGCCCGCTACCTTCCGCCGCGCATCGCGCGCCACCGTCGCGGCCGCCGGCTGCAGGGCGAGCGAGCTCTCCCAGACGCGCCGCGTCTCGGGGCCGTCGACGCTCTCCACGATCTGGGCGACGGCATCGAGGTCGGTGCGACGGAGCTCGTCGAGGTGCAGGTCCTCGGAGGCCGTCTGGAAGGTCCTTCGCACCTCCGGCAGCTGCGAGAAGAGCCAACCGAGCGCGCGGGCCCGCTCCCAGGGATCGCCACGCCCCTCTTCGAGCGATCGCGCGTAGAACTCCATCGCCGCCGCGCGACGCGCCTGCGCGCGATCGGGCTCGCGCCACGACTGATCCAGGACCAGCGCGTCGCGCACCAGCTCGTGCAGCACGAGCCCGTCTCGGGTCGCCCGCACGTAAGGGCGCTGCCGCAGCCACGCGAAGGGCTCGCTCGCCGGCGCGCCGAGCAGGTGGCTCAAGAGAGCCTCGTTCAGCGCGGGCACGATGGCGATGCACTCGAGCGCCTCTCGCTCGGCGGCGCTGATCGTGCGATCGACGAGCCCATCGAGCAGCCGTCGAACCAGCTCCGGCTGCGGGGCCTCGGGATCGAGCATCGGTCGGTCGGGGCTCTCGGCCGCGAGCGCGAGCGCGAGCGGATGCCCGCGCGTGTAGGCGGCGAGCTCGTCGCGCCGCGCGACACGCACTCGGCGAAACGCGAGGTAGCGGTGGCTCTCGGCGCGGTCGAAGTTGCCGACCGAGACGACGTGCACGCGCGCCGACAGCGAGGGGTCGAGCCAGTCTCGACCGGGCGCGCCTCTCGAGGCCACGATCAAGAGCCCCGCCGCGGGCGGCACGCGCGCCAGCTCGTCCGCGATCCAGCCCTCGAGGGTCGGCACGCGCTCGAGCTCGTCGATGACGAGCACCACGCCCTGCGCCAGGAGGTCTCCGAGCCGCTGCACACGAGGCAGCCCGAGCTCCTCCACCGCGCTCGCCACGATCGCCGAAGGACGCGCCGGCGCTCGATCGACCCAGACGTGCGCGTGCCCCGCCGCGAGACGGCGGGTGAACTCCCGCAGCAGCGCGGTCTTTCCGACGCCACCCGGGCCGACGATCCACGCCACCCGGCCCCCGTCGCGCGCGAGCGTCGCGAGCGTCTCGAGCTCGCGCTCGCGCCCGATGAAGCCTCGCGCGGCGCGCGGCGCCGTCGTCTCGGCTACGCGCCCCACCGCGTCCAGCCCTCGAGGAACATTCCGCGGATGCTCACCCACTCGGGGGTCCGGCGCAATGTGCCCCGCATCCGACCGCGCGGGCCCGCCGTCTCCTCGATCGGGCGATTTCGGCCCGCAGATCGCGCGGTTGCAGTCCCTCAGCGACTGGCCGTCGAGCCGCGGCGCCGCTACGGCATGCACGCGAACGTCTCGACGTCGATCACGAGCCCGCCCACCGGAAGGGAGTGCACGGCGGTCACCGAAGCGTCGCCCATCTCGATGAGCGTCATGTCCGTCGTCGTGCCGGCCACGACGTACTGGCTGTCGATGGAGGTCGCGAGCGAGAACGGAGCGCCGGGGAGCGCCGCGACGCTTCCGATCACGCCCGCGGGCGAGATCGGCGCCCAGGCCCCGTTGCCTCCCGCGATGCCGGCGACCACGAAGAACGAGCCGTCCGGCGGCATCGCCATCTCCAGAAAGCCCCCGAGCCCGATGAGCGGGGTGTGGGCGATGGCCGGCGGGAGAGTCCCATCGGGCCGGCTCGCCACGATCGCGCCGCCGACCGTCCCGTCGGTCGTCCCGAGCACGGTCCGATCACCGACCGGGCCCGCCGCAGAGAACAGGAATCCCGAGGTCGGGGCCTGCGCTTCGACCTCCGTGTACGTGGTCGCTCCCGGCACGAGGCGCACGATGCGCGAGGCGCCCCCCGCGGGCCCCGTCGCGAACGTGCTCAGGGCCCACAGGCTCCCGTCGGCATGGGGGACGATCCGTGCGATGAAGGTGGTTCCGCTCAAGGGAGTCGCAACGAGGGTGGTCGGCGTCGCGATGGGCGTGCCGAGCGAGCCGTCGGCGCGGATCGGGAACGCGGCGTGAACGAAAGTCGACCCGAGCCCCGCGATGAGCGCGTGCAGGACCGGGGCGCCGGGGTGGCAAGCGATGGCGACCACACCCGAGAGCGGAGCGCCCGTGGGCGCGGAGAGCGTCCCGTTCGCGGCGATGCGAGCGTGCGCCATCGCGACGCTGCCGGGCAGGATGGCGTACGCCTCGAGCCCGCAGACCGCGAGCATCTGGAGCGACGTGAAGGAAGCCGGCGTGACGCCGAAGGACTGCGGAGCCCCGTTCGCGACCAGCCGCCTCGACGTCGCATCGATGCGCGCAGAAACGAGCGACGCACCACCGCTCCCGCCGACGACGAGCCCCAGCGCGCACGACGGCTCGAAGACGCAGGCCGCACATCCATCGCCCGCGCGATCGTTGCCGTCGTCGCACGCCTCGCTCGTGTCGACGACAGCATCGCCGCACGTCGGCAATTCACAGCTCGTGCGGCACGCGTTGGGCGCGCTGTCGCTGTTGGCCGCGCCCTCGTCGCAGCCCTCGGGCGGATCGACGACGCCGTCGCCACAAGCGGGGAGCACGCAGCTCGCGCGGCAGGCGCCGGGGTCGTTGCCGTTGGCCGCACCGTCGTCGCACGCCTCGGCGCCATCGAGGACCCCGTCGCCACAGCGCGCGGGAACACAGCTCGTGCGGCACGCGTCGGCCGTGGTATCGCTGTTGCCGGCCCCGTCGTCGCAGCTCTCGCCGTCGTCGACGACCGAGTCGCCGCACGAGGGGTCGTGGCAGCTCGTCCGGCAGCGGTTCGCGATCACGTCCGAGTTGCCGGCCCCGAAGTCGCACTCTTCGCCGGCCTCCATGACGCCGTTGCCGCAGACCGCCCCGCCGCCGACGTCGCGCTGCGCGTCGGTTCCTGCCGCGTCGACGGGCCCAGCGTCACCGACGGCTCCGTCCCCGCGACCACCGTCGCCCGCGAGGCCGCCATCGGTCGGCGCCATCGTCTCGCCGCCACACCCCGCGACCACGCAGAAGACCGCGATCCCCGCGCACCACCCGGAGACCTTCTTCAATCTCGCACCCTCCGCGACCAGACTGTCACGCGGCGACACGCGAGGTAAAGCGCCTCACGGTTCCGGAGCCGCCCGAAGCCCCCCGCGCATCCACGGCGTGGAGATCACGCCCACGTAGCCCAGCGAGAGCGCGACACCGAGCCCGAAGCCTCCGCGCACGCCCAGCGCCTGCGCGATCGCGCCGGAAGCGAGCGAGAGCGGCGCCTTGCCCATCACCTCGAGGGTCGCGAGCAGCGTGTAGTGCGTCGCGCCGATGCGGCGGTCGGTGTGCGACATCATCAGCGCGAACATGACCGTCGTGAGCACCCCGGAGAAGAAGTGCTCGGCCGACGTCGAGAGCGCGACGAGCGCGTGCGCCGGCGTGCTCTGCCACGCGACCGACGCCTGCAGCGCGAGCGCGCCCAGCCGCGAGGCCGATGCGACGACGAGGGCCCGCGGGATCTCCGCGCGCGAGGCGAGCGCACCGCCGACCAGCGAGCCGGCGATCGACGCGATCATCCCGTACGTGCCCACGTAGAGGCCGATCTCGCCTCGCGTCAGGCCGTGGTCGATCAAGAACGGCGACCAGAGCGGCTCGATGAGCGACTCGCCCATCTTGTAGCCCACGATGGCGACGACGAGCGCCGTCGCGCCCGGCCTGCGGAGCGCCGCGCGCAGCGTGGCGCCGATCTCCACGAAGGAGGGCTCGCGGCGGGCCACCGCGTGCGCCTCGCCGCCCGTCGGCTCGGGGACCCGCCACGTGACGACGAGCACGACGAGCACCAGGACCGCCGCCCCCGAGAAGAGCGTGCTCCACGCCACGAACGAGCCGAGCCAGAGCAACACGCCACCCCCGAGCAGCATCCCGACCTTGTAGCCGACCACCTGCGCGGCGTTGCCGAGCCCGAGCTCGCGCTCGCCGAGGATCTCGACGGCGAGGCCGTCGACGGCGATGTCCATCGTGGCGGCCACGAAGTTCATCGCGAGCACGAGCGCGAGGAGCGGGACGAGGTGCTCGGCCGGCGAGAGCTGCCCCGCGGCGACGAGCGCGAGGGCGAGCAGCGCCTGCATCGGCAGGATCCAGGACTTGCGCCGGCCGAGGCGCGCGCTCCCGTGGCGATCCACCAGCGGTGCCCAGAGCGCCTTGAGCGACCACGGCAGCGCGAGCAGTCCCGCGAGCGTGATGTGAGCCAGCGAGATGCCTCGCTCGCGGAGCAGCGCCCCGAGCGCCGTCGCCTGGAACCCGAACGGAAGCCCCTCGAGCACGTAGAGCATCGAGAGGAACACGAGGCGGTGAGGGGCCGATCGCATGGGCGCGATCGATTCGTACCGCGTTCCGGGGCAGGCGCAGCGGGCTGGTCTCGGCGGCCCGCCACGGGCTTCTCGTTCGGGCCCGCGATCAGTCGTGGCGCATGCGACGGCCGTCGATCGTCGCTTCGTCGTCGCAGCGCGGGCGTGTCATGGGCTCGCAGTCGGTGTGCTCGCGACCGATCGTCTCGATCTCGCGCTCGCACGCGGCGCGGGCCGGCTCGCACGAGATCCCGAAGTCGCCGCCGTGGATCCAGTGGAAGCAGAAGCAGCTCGCGCGCAGCTCGGCGAGCGCGAGCGTCCACACCACCGTCGTGACGCTCGAGGCCCGTCCCGGCATGCGCCAGCCGAGGACGAGACCGCGCACGCACGCGCTCGCGGCGGGATCGAGGTCCTCGCCTTCGCGGGCGCGCACCTCGACGAGCCCGCCGTCCGGCGCGACCGCGAACGTGAGCGAGACCGACGCGGCGGCGCCACGACAGGCGTCGAGCGTGCGTGCGTTCCGCCCGAGCCACGCGCGGACCGAAGACGCGCTGCGTGGCCCGATCACGTCGAGCGATCGCGTGGTGACCGCCCGCGACGCGCCGCGCTGCGCGAGCGCGGGCGACGCGCCGCACGCGAGCAGCGCGAAGAGGATGGCGGTGCCGAGCGAGGGCGCGATCGGCGAGCGCGCGCGCATGCTCGGCGCGGAGGCCGCTGCTCGGTCGAAGGACGGCGCGCGGGACGATGTCATGCTCTCTCGAGGTGTCGTGGCCACACGACGGCGACACGTCGTAGGTGAGCACGGCCATCGAGCCGCTGCCAGCGCGATGCCGGCTCGGCTCGGGGTGCCGCCGCGCCGGGCCCCCCGCCGACGGGCCCGACGGCTCGCCTCGCCCGCGCTCGCCGCCCGACGCCCGGGAACATGCCGGGGAGGGGCGATTCGCGTCGCATGGAGCGTCCCTCCCGGCTCTCGGGCCTTGGCGCGGGGCCGCAGAAGCGATACTCCAGCACGCTCGGAGCCAGGTGGGGTCGACATGAAGACGTTCGCTACGTTCTTGGGGCTGCTCGCGCTCGCGGTCGCGTCGCCGGCAGCGGCGCAGATGTCGTTCGCCGACGCGCAGTCTGCGATCGAGTCGCAGGATGCCGCGCGCATCCAGGAGGGGCTCGAGATGGTCGGCCTCTCGGGAGAAGCGCGGGCCGTTCCGATCATCGTGGCGCGCGTTCGGCGTGGTCTGCCGCCCGAGCTCATCGAGTCGGCCATCGACACCCTCACGTTGCTGGGCAATGCCGGCGCCGGGCCGCTCCTCATCGAGCTGCTCTCGCACCGCCGCCCGTCGGTGCGCCTGCGGGCGGCCCAGGGGCTCGGAGCGTGTCATCCGCCGGGCGCGGAGCGCGCGCTCGCCTCCGCGCTCTCGGACTCGACCCCCGAGGTGCGCGCCGCGGCCGCCACGGCGCTCGCCGACGTGCACGGCGTCGGGGCGATGGACCAGCTCTTCCTGGCCTTCGATCGCGGCGTGCCCGAGGCGGGCCAGACGATCGCGCGCCTGGCGCGCCCCGAGGACGTCACGCGCGTGCTCGACCTCGTCGGTCACGTGCCGTTCTCGCAGATGGGCCCGATGCTCGCCGACATGCTCGGGCAGAGCACGATCCCGCAGCGCAGCCGCCTCGCGATCGTCGCCGCCCTGGGCGAGCTCGCCAGCGCCGAGGCGCGCGGGCTGCTCGAGCAATACGTGCAGCAGCACCCGGGCACGGACCCCGTCACTCGCGCGGCCGAGGCCGCCGCGGCGCGCATCGGACAGTGAGGAGAAGCAGCATGGCGCACACGACTCGCTCCTCGCTCTCCTTCTTGCGGGCACTCTCGCGGGCCCTCCGCCTGGCGCTCCCCCTCGCCCTCCCGCTCGGCGCGCTCGCCGCCGGCTGCGGCGGCAGCAGCGTGCTCGGAACGCAGGTCTTCTCGCAGCGCTTCCCCGACGATCGCGTCGATCACGTCGAGGCCGTCGTCGCGCGCTTGGGCGCCGTACCGCCCGAGCACGACCGCTCGATCGTGCTCTTGGCGGCGAACGAGCCCGATCGCCTGCTCGCCTACGATCTCGCGCGCGGCGAGACGCTCTGGGAGATCGAGGCCCACCTCGAGACCATCCCCTACGTGGCGGGCCACTACGTGGTCACGCAGGAGCCCGAGGGGATCATCGTGCGGGCGCTCGACGGCGGGCGCGAGACGGCGCGCATCCCGGACGACGAGATGGGCCTCATCGGCGCCGACGGCGACCGCGACTCCGGGGCCATCGCCCTCTCGACCGGCGGCGCCGTCGGTGCGCGCTCGGTGCTCGTGGGCCTCTCGCACGGCACGCCGAGCTTCCGCGCCTCGGTCGACCAGGCCGTCGGCGTCCCCGCGGTTCGCGGCGACATGATCTTCCAGCCGTGGGGCTCTCAGAACCTCTCGGTCGTGGAGGAAGACGGCGGCGAGATCGCGCGCGTGCGCGTGACGCGCGGGGTGCTCGGGCACGCATTCGTCGAGGGCCAGAGCATCTTCGTCGGTCAGCGCGGGCTCGGCCTCTTGAGCGCCGAGCTCGACTCGAGCTCCGACGTCCCCTGGCTGGAGATCGCCGACGTCGCCCGCCCGGGAAGCCCGCCGCTGATGCGCGACGCCTACACGCCGCCGCCCTCCCCCGGCAGCGCCACGCACCGCGTCCGGCTCGCGTTCGCGCCGCGCGTCGAGGGCAATGGCGTCGCGCTCGTCGACGACCTGGTCGTCCTCTCCTTCTACCGCCTCGTCTTCGGTCTGGGCGACCTCGGAGGCCGCGCCGTCTGGGCGCGCGAGATGCCGCACGACGTGATCGGCGTGACGGTGCGCGAGGCCGGGATCTTCGTCGCGGACGACCAAGGTCAGGTCTCGCTCCTCTCGCGCACCGACGGCCGCACGATCTGGAGCGCCGACGTCGGCGAGCCGGCCACGTACGCGGCGATCGATCCCGGGACGTTCGCGCCGAGCGGCGCTCCGCAGGGGGACGCGCTGCCGCTCCGCGATCAGCTGCTGGCCGTCTCGCAGAGCACCGACGCGCGTCTCGTTCCCGCGCGCGAGTTCGCCGTTCGCATGATGGCGGGCATGGACGATCCGCAGGTGACGACGAACCTCGTCGCGCTCTGCGACGACCGCAGCGCGCCCGCCTCGGTGCGCACGTCCGCGTGCACCGCGCTCGCCGGTCGTACGTCCGGGAGCGACGCCGTCGTGGACGCGCTCGGACGCCATCAGGCGTTCCTCGCCGGCACCACCGCACCGGCCGTCGGCCCGCTCGCGCAGGCCGCGCTCGCGATGCACGAGCAGCGCGCTGCGCCCCTGCTCGTGGCCCAGATGCGAGACCCCGAGACGCGCGCCGAGGACCTGCCCGCGCTCTTCGACGCGCTCGCGGGCCTGGGCGATGCGACGGTGCTCTCGCCGATCGAGGACTTCGTGCGCCTCTATCACGCCGAGCCCAGCGAGTCGGGCCTCGCGCCGGGCCTCACGCGCGCGGTCACCGCCTACGCGGCGCTCGCCGGACCGACGGCGCGCGACCTGTTCGGCGAGCTCGCGGCCGACCCGATGACGATGCAGGAGCTCCGGGTCGCGGCGCAGCAAGCGCTGACGGCGATGGACGCGAGCGCGTCGAGCGCGTCGAGCGAGGGCCAGACGGGCGAGGCCAGCACCGAGGGCGGCGCGATGACGTTCACCGAGGCCGACGATCCGAGGCCCCGCGAGCTGACCGCCACGATCGTGGGCCAGGTCCTCGACCCGGCGCGGAGCGAGCTGCGCGACTGCCTCGTCACGCCCGGGCGAGTGCATGGGCAGGCGCGCGTGGTGCTCGTGGTGGAGCCGACCGGCGCGCTCGCGATGGTCTCGGTCACGCCCGACGAGCTCGCGGCGTGCATCGAGCCGATCGTCCGCCGCTTCGAGCTGCCGGCCACCCAGGCCCGCAGCCGCCAGCGCGTCACCCACGTGATTCGGCGCTGACCCGGCGGGCGCGGAAGTGCGACGCATCCCGGCGCTGCGGCGCTCGCTCCGCGTGGCGGACGCCTCGCTCGCGGCGCCAGGCGTGCGGCGCCTGGTGCTCGAGACGGTCGACGGCGCTCCCTACGACTGTCTCCCCGGCCAGTGGCTGAAGCTCAGCCTGCCGGGCGGGATCGCGCGCGACTACTCGATCGCCAGCGCGCCGGGCGCGAGCGGCGGCGCGCGCGTCGAGCTGCTCGTCACGCGCGTCGAGGGCGGCCCCGGCTCCGAGGCACTGCACGCGATGCCGGTCGGCACGGTGGTCGATTCGCTCGGCCCGAGCGGCCTGTTCGTGCGCGAGGACGAGGCCGCCTCGCTGCCTTCGCTCTTCGTGGGCACTGGCTCGGGCGTGGCGCCGCTCCGCGCGATGCTCGGCGCGATGCCCGAGGCGAGCGCCCCGGCCACCCTGCTCTTCGGCTGCCGCACGTCGGCCGACGTGATGTTCGATGCCGAGTGGCGGGCCCGCGCCGCGCGCGACGCGACGTTCCGCTTCGAGCCCACGCTCTCGCGCGCGGACGCGCGCTGGAGCGGCCGCCGCGGCTACGTGCAGGCGCACCTCGCCGAGATGCTGGCGGCGATGCCGAGCACGACCCACGTCTACGTGTGCGGCCTGACCAAGATGATCACCGAGGTGCGCCGCGTCCTGAAGGACGAGCTCGGCGTCGACCGACGCCGCGTGCACTCCGAGCGCTACGACTGACCGCTGGGGAAACGAGCCCCTCGGCGCGCCGCGCTCTCCTGGCCGCCGAGCAGCAGGACGAGCTCGTCGTGCACGAGACCGTTCGATGCGAGCCCGCTCCCTCCCGCGATCGTCTCTGCGCCGGCGAGGCTGGTCAGCCGCCCGCCGGCCTCGCGCACGAGCACGGCCGGGGCGCAGAGGTCCCACGGCTTGACGCCGGGATCGATCATCGCATCGACACGCCCGCGCAGGAGCTGGCGGTAGCCGTCGAAGTCGGAGAGCCCGCGGCAGCTCGTGGCGGCCGCGAGCACCGGCAAGAGCGCGCCGAGGTCGTTCTCGGTGAACTGCGCGACGACGCCGTGGGTGACGGTCGCGTCGGATAGCCGTGCGACGCGCGAGACGCGGCAGGGTCGCCCTCCGTCGTAGGCGCCGCCGCCGATCACGCCCACGAAGAGATCCCGCGCCGCGGGCAGGTACGCGATCCCGACGACGGGCAGCCCGTCTGCCTCCAGCCCCAAGAGCACGCTCCAGGTATCGAGCCCACGCACGAAGGCGCGCGTTCCGTCGATCGGGTCGAGCACGAAGCGGAGCGCCGATCCGGCGCCGCTCTCGCCGGTCTCTTCGCCGAGAAAGCCGGCACCGGGGTGAGCCTGCGCGAGGTAGGCCCGTAGCCGATCCTCGATCTGCTTGTCGGCGAGCGTGACCGGCGTGCGGTCGGGCTTGGTCTCCACGTGCGCCTGGCCGCGCTCGAACATGCGCCGCGCCTCGTCGCCGGCCTCGACCACGACGTCGATCAGCGCGTCGAGCGCTCGCCGTCCTCCGATGCGATCGAGATCGAATGCGCGCATGACGCGCCGAGCATCCCTCGCCGGACGCGGTCACGTCCAGCCGGCGCGTGCGGCCGACGCGCGCGAGAGCGTCAACGTGAGCGGACGGTGAACGCGTGGCTCGCCACGGTCTCGCTCGTCGTGATCGACAAGCGGTGGCGCTCCGCGTCGAAGGACTGCGTCCAGCTGCCTTCCGGATCGGTGCTCGTCACCACGAAGCCGGCGGGGAAGAAGCGCTCGCTGGGGACGAAGATCTCGGTCGGCCCCGTCACGCCGGCGCGCGTGTCGAAGGTGAGCGTGAAGACGTGCGCGTGTCGATCCCACGACCAGCCGGTCGGCGTGCCGGCGACGCGCTGCGGATACACGCGCACGAGCTGATCGATGTTCGACTGCTCCGTCATCGTCACCGGATCCCAGAAGCCCCAGGTGCCCGGGCTGTAGGCCCAGTACGCCCACGAGAGCTGCTGTCGGTCGGCCATCTCGAGGACGTCGTCCAGGTACTGCTCGGCCCCCGGAAACGTCCGGTCCATGCCGAACTCGCCCAGCAGGATGGGGTAGTTGTGGGCTCGGCTCTCCTCGATGCGCGCCGCCTCCCACCGCGCGACGGTCCGATCGGTCGGCCGATACTGGCTCGCCGCCTCGTAGGCGATCGAGTACAGGTGCGGCGCGTACACGATGCGTGGCTCGCCGGGACGCGGGTCGACGAGCGGCGGGAAGTACTGCACCGCGCCGCTGCCCGCGGCGCCGAACCGCGGCTCGAAGAAGATCCAGTGATCCTCGTCCACCGCACGGATGCGCTCGATCATCCGCTGGTAGAAGGGAATCAGGCGCGTCTGATCGAAGATCGAGGTCGGCGAGCTCGGCCCCGGTGAGACGCCTCGCTGGATCTCGTTGACGTCGATCGCCGAGCCGCCCGAGGGCTCGTTGAAGACGTCGAAGCCCAGGAGCGCGGGATGATCGTGGAAGCGCGTCGCGAGCGCGACCAGCACGTCTCCGAAGTGATCCTGCAGATCGCGGTCGGCGGCGTCGTAGGCCCAGAAGTGATCGAACGCGTTCTGGACGGCGGGCTGCCAGTAGTTGAGCGACCAGATCGACTGGAGCGTGAACGCGGCGCCGTCGTCACGGATCGCCCAGCTCGGGGCGCCGTCGCAGCAGAAGCGCCGCGCGTAGACGTCCTGGTGCATGTCGAGCATGACGAGCATCCCGTGGGCCGCGGCCCAGTCGAGACGGGTCTGGATGCGATCGAGGTAGGCGTCGTCGATGTGGCCAGGCGTCGGCTCGGCCGCCTCCCAGAACACGAGATAGCGATCGAAGTCGAAGCCCCACTCGTCGGTGAGGCGCTGCACGTCGGCCTCGTCGAACGAAGGCGAGTACTCCGGGTCGTCTTTCGCGGTCCCGTCGTTGATGCCGTGGAGGATCAGGGCGCGGCCCTGATCGTCGGTGATGAACTGGCGAGGCGGTGGTGGCCCGGCGTCGGTCCCGCCGTCACGCCCGGCATCGAGACCGGCGTCGAGCCGGGGCCCCGCGTCGACCTCGTCGCTCGCATCGGTCCCGGCGTCGATCGCCGGGGGCGGCTCCCCGCCGCCGCATCCGACGAGGAAGGCCAGGGGCAAGGCGATCGCGATGGACGCTTCGAGACCGGGCCAGCGCATCGTCCAAGACTACGCGAAGCAGGCGGGGACGGCGCGTCCCGCCGCCCCACGTCGGACGCCCTTGCGGGGGACCGGCCCGTCATGTGAGCCTTTGCTCACGTTCGCAGCCGTACCGGGAGGACGATGACCGCCGAGCCCCGCACCGTTGCACGCAAGAAGCCCCGTCAGAGCCGTGCCCAGGTCACGGTCGACGCGATCCTCGAGGCCACGGCGCACATCCTCGTGCGCGATGGGTACGAGGGTCTGTCGACCAACCGCGTCGCCGAGCGCGCCGGCGTCAGCATCGGCTCGCTCTACCAGTACTTCCCCGGCAAGGAGTCGCTCGTCGGCGAGCTGCTCGATCGCTACAGCGACGAGATCCACAACATGGTGGTCTCGATGATCGCCGAGCTCGGGAACACGTCGCCCGTCGAGTGCACGCGCATCCTGGTCACGGCGATGATCGACGTGAAGCTCCGCAGCCCCCGCCTCGCGAAGGTGCTGCGCGAGCAGATCCCGCGCGTCGGGCGCATGAAGCGCTACGAGGAGGAGCTGACGACGATCGTGAAGCTCGTCGCGGCCTATCTCGACGCCCACGCGGACGAGGTACGGGTGGAAGACCGCGAGCTGGCCGCGTTCATCGTCGTGCACGTGGTCGACGAGCTCACCCACGCGCTCATCACCCGGCGCGCCAAGGCCGACCGCGACGCCGCGATCGAAGAGGTCACCGACGTCGCCCTGCGGTATCTGCTCGTCCAGGCGCCCGACCGGAAGAAGCGCCGCAGCTGAGCACCTCGCCGGCCCGCGTTCAGAACGGAAGGACGACGTCGACCGGTGCGGAGCTCGAGGCGCCGCCGGTCCCGAGGCTGTTGAGGCTGTTGTCGCCGACGCACTGGAGGGTGCCCGTGCCGGCACGAACGCCGCAGATCATGCGCCAGCCGAACGACGTCAGCTGTGCGAAGTGCACGCCGGGTGCGGTGATCGACGTGGTCGTGATCGCCGGGATCGCCTGTCCTGCACAACGGAACGACCCGCTGCCCGCCGAGTCGGAGCCGCCGAACGTCGTGCTCGACGAGGACGATGCGCCACCGAGGACCTCGAAGGCCGCGTAGTCGAATACCACGGT
The DNA here is from genome assembly GCA_044223665.1 of Sandaracinaceae bacterium. Lineage (GTDB taxonomy): Bacteria > Myxococcota_A > Polyangia > Polyangiales > Sandaracinaceae > JBBSAT01. Next base: position 73,190 of record JBGALT010000010.1, read on the forward strand.
CGGCACCGCGAGGGCTCGACTCGCGCCGCTCGCGGCATCGGGGACGTTCACTCCCCAGCAACGCCACTCCGCGCCGACGCGCGCGCAGAACCCGTTACCGACCGCTTCGAGCGCGGTGACGCCGGTGAGGCCCATGTCCTCCACCAGCGCCGCGCCGCCACCGCCCCAACAGGTCACCTGCCCCACGGCGCGTCGCGCGCAGAAGCGCACCTGGCTCCAGTCCGACGCTTCGATCTCGACGGCGTCGGCGAGCCCCGGAACGGCCACCGGGCTCTGCGAGTCGGCGGACGGGACGACACCGTACGAGGCATCCCCCCAGCAGCTGACCGCACCGGTCGCGTGCCGAACGCAGAAGTTGTACCAGTTGCCGACGATCTCCCGAGCATCCGAGATGCCTACCGCAGCCGTCGGGGGCCGCAGACCGCTGCTGCCGATGGCCGCTGGCCCGAGCAGCTCGTGGGTGTCGGTTCCCCAGCACACGACCGTGCCGTTCGCGAGCACGGCGCACGCGGCCGTGTTCGCCACGGCGACCGTCACCGCGCCCACCGCCCCGGTGACCTCGACGGCCGTCACGGGCGTACCGGCGACACCCAGCTGGCCGGAGCCGTTCTCGCCCCAGCAGACGACGCGGCCGGAGACGACGGCGCACGAGCTCGCGTTGTAGCTCGCGATCGTTCGCGGGCTGAAGTCGGTGGCGGTTCCGCCGTCGGGCGCGCCCGCATCGCTCGGTCCGGCGTCGCTCGGTCCGGCGTCGCTCGGTCCGGCATCGCGCGGGCCGGCGTCGCGCGCTCCCGCGTCGTCCGGCACTCCTGCGTCCATCTCCGGCACGTCGGAGCACGACTCGTCGGTGCGCGAGTCGCAGTCGTTGTCGCGCCCGTCGCAGCGCTCCGGGGCGCCGGGGCGCGTCGAAGGATCGCGGTCGTCGCAGTCGACGCCCGCTCCGCCGGGACATCCCGAGTCGGTGACGCCGTCGAGATCGTCGTCCTCGTAGTCGTTGAGGCCGATGCGGAAGTCCGGCTGGCCGTTGCAGTCGTCGTCGATACCGTTGCAGAGCTCGGACGCGCGCGGGCTGCGCGCCAGGTCGCCGTCGTCGCAGTCCGTGGCGAGGATCGAGTAGCCCGTCGGCCGTGACGAAGCGACGACGGAGCCGCTGTCGGCGTCGCCGAAGCCGTCCGTGTCGAGGTCCCGGTACCACGTGACTGGCGTCGCCGACTCGTCGACGTTCCCGTCGCAGTCGTTGTCGATCGTGTCCGTGACCTCGGGCTGCGCGCCGTGCGAGAGAGGCTCGGCGTCGTTGCAGTCGTCCATCGTCGAGCTGAACCCGCCGGCTCCCGCACACGCTTGGAGCGGCTGGCCCGGATCACCGTGCAGATCGCGATCGACGTCACGGAACCCGCTCACCAGCACTTCTTCGTCGACGTTCCCGTCGCAGTCGTTGTCGCGCCCGTCGCACGCCTCGCTGGCGATCGGGCTGGTGTTGCGCCGCGCGTCGTCGCAGTCCTCGCCACAGACGGCCGAAGGTCCCGTTCCGTTGCAGCAGCCGGAGTCGACGAAGCCATCGCGGTCGACGTCCTTCACACCGATGCTCGATGGATCGCAGTCCTCGTCGTGACCCTCGTAGTCACACACCTCGGCGTTCCCCGGGAAGCGATCGGCGTCGGCGTCGTCGCAGTCGTCGCCGCCACAGCCGGCCGCCATGTGGCCGTCGCCGTCGGCATCGAGGCAGCTCGATTCGCAGTGGTCGGTAGCCTCGCCGCCCCCCAACCGATGCGAAGCCCCATTTTCGACGACCCTCGTTGACGCCCGCCGATGCGGCGAGGCAAGGCGTGAGACCACTTGCTCCGATCGCGCCGGCCCACGGACGCGATCCTCGATGCGAGAAGCGCCGCTTCTTGGCACGGACACGCGGGCGATCGCAAGGCGCGGCGATCGGCTCGCGGCGTGCGCGACGCGCGTCAGGGATGCGACGCGGGGCCCCGGCGGACCTGGTAGTACGTGTTGTCGACGCGGCCGGTGCGATCGAAGCCGACGACGAGCGTGGGCCCGGCCGGCAGGGTCGGGTCGCCAGGGGCGTGGCCGACCTCGTACGTCCAGTCGGAGCCACGGAAGCCGTGCGACGCGCAGACGTCGCGCGTCCCGCAGTCCTGCCCGCGGCCGAGCGCCTGCTCGACCTCCGACTCGAACATCCCCTCGAGCACGCCGCTCTGGACGATGTCCTCGACGAGCTGGTTGTGGTCCTCGAGCGTGGCGGTGTCGGTGACCTCGCCGTCGATGGCGGTTCGCAGCCGCGGCAGCGTCGTCTGGCGATCCATCGTGTGCGGGCAGCCGGCGAGCGCGAGCCCGGAGAAGCAGAGCGAGAGTGCGGCGAGGCGGTTCATGACCCGCACGCTATCACGCCCCCTCCGCCGCCAAGCACGACACGCCTGCGCTCCGCGCCGCGCCTCACCCGCATGGGAGCGATGGGAGCGGGCTCTGCTCGCGCCCGTACGGGGCCGGGGGGGCGAGCCGATCACTCCAGCACGAGCGAGCGCTGCACGGCGCGATCGCCCCAGCGCGCGAGCCACTCCTTCATGCGGAGCTTCTTCACGGCGGCGTCCGAGCTCATGTAGCGGACCATGCCGAAGATCGGTCGCTCCGGCGCCCACGGGCGATCGTAGAGCCCGAGCACCCAGCCGATGTTCGTGTACGAGCTGGGATCGCGTCCATCGACCGACCAGCGGTCGTTGAGCGCGACCATCGTCTCGAGCGCGTCCTCGGGCCGCGCGCTCCACTCGAGGATCTTCTTGCCCCAGAGCATGCGCAGGTAGTTCTGGATGCGGCCCTCCTCGCGCAGCTGGCGCATCGTGGCGTTCCAGACCGCGTCGTGCGTTCGGCCTTCTTCGAGCGCGGCGAGATCGTAGACGTGCGGGCGCGGGTCCCTGGCGTGGGCGGCGAGCGTCGTGCGGGCGAACGCCGGCAGATCGGCCCACTCGATCGTGTCCTTTCGCTGCGCGGCGCGGGCGAGGCCGAGCTCGCGCCACGTGACGAGCTCGTCGAGGTACGCGTCGGCGGCGTCGCTCATGCCCCAGAATCCCTCGCGCCGGCCGTGCGCCTTCGCGCCGAGCTTCGCGATCGACCAGTCGGTGTGGCGCGCGAGCGAAGCGAAGATCTCGTGCGCCGAGAGGTGGCCGAAGTGCAGGTGGAACGAGAGACCGCTGGCGGCGTCGTCGTCGGGATGACTGCGATCCTCGTGGTAGGCGGAGAGGCGCGCGCGCACGAACGCGGCGAGCCGCTTCTTGGCGAGCGCGTGCCCACCGCGATCGGGGGCGACCGGCACACGGTGATCGATTGCGAGGCGCGAGACGAGGCCGGCGGGCGCGCCGAGATCGGCGGCGGGCACGCGTGGCCAGCGCTCGGTGACGGCGCGCGGGAGCGTGACGGGCGCGAGCTTCACGCCGCGCAGCGGATCGGCGGAGGGCAGCGGCTCGAGGTGCGGGCGGATCGTCTTCTGGACGAAGCGCCGGAACTGATGCGCGAACGTGAAGACCTGCGTCACCGAGCGCAGCGGGACCAGGCCGTTGCCATCGACCGCCTCGAGACGCGTGGTGAGGGCAGGCGCCGTCGCGGCGAGCATCCGCGGCAGGAAGAAGAACGGCGCCTCGTCGGTGACCACGACGCAGGCGTCCTTCGCGAGCGTCTCGACGAGGCCCTTCCCCGCGCCGGGCTCCGGCTCGACGTACGGATGGTAGAGGGCGCCGGAGGCCGCGAGCGCCTCCTCGTTGTCGCGCATGCCGTCCATCACGAACGCGTGGAAGCGATCGCTCGCCCACGGGTAGCCGATGCGCAAGGGCTCGAGCACGACCAGCCCCTTGCCCAGCTCGCGCGCCCACTGCACCGCGCGCTCGAGCGCGAAGTTGTAGGATGTGCGGCGCGCGGCCGTCATCCAGTAGAGGACGTACGAGCCCCCGGCGCGGGGCTCGTCGGGGCGCAGAACGGCCACTCGGATCGGCGGAATCACTTCTTGCGCTTGCGCACGAGCGACGCGACGGGCACGTCCGGGCGGCGGCGGACGGGCGCCGTGACGGGCCCCAGGAGCTTGCGCGCGATGTACGCGACCGCGAGCACCTCGATCACCGCCACCAGGGCCCACTGCCAGCTCTCGCCCACGACGAGAGTATGTGGCCGCGCGAGGCGAACGTCGACATCAGTGGCGCTCGTCGATCTCCCCTTCGAGCTTCACCCAGGCGTGCTTCCGATCGCCGTAGATGGCGACGCTCGGCGAGGGGAAGGACGGGTCCGCGAACGCTCCGAGCGCGACCATCACCACGCCGGGCATCCGACCGAGCCGGTAGTAGACCGTCGACCCGCAGCGCGGGCAGAAGTGGAAGGTGATCTCGCCGCCGCTGTCGCCGGTGCGCGAGAACGCCGTCGAGCTACCGTGGACGCGCACCGCGTCCTCGGCGAAGCGGGCCTGTGCGCCGAACACGCTCCCCGTGCGGCGCTGGCACTCGAGACAGTGGCAGACGGAGATGCGAGCAGGCTCGCCGTCGGCCTCGACGGAGAGCTGACCGCAAGAGCAGCGAGCGTGTCGGGTCATGGGCACGACGGTCTCGTAACCCGACCTTCTCGACAAGCCCCACGGCCCCGGGGCCCTTCTCGGATGCTCACGACCGCGATCGAAGGCGGCTCGCCGACACGCGACGACTCCGGGACGTACGCAGTCGATCAGCGCGGGCTCGCCGCGAGCGCCTTCAGGAAGGGCGCCAGTGGAAGCGACGGGCGCAGGACGCCACGCTTGATGCCCAGCATGCTCCGCACCATCTGGCCGCGAATGGGCGGCAGGGCCAGGCCGAGCGGCATCGCGAGATCCCGTACCGTGCCGAAGATCGAGGCGTCGCCCTGGAAGAACGGTGTCAGCCAGCGAGTGACACGCTGGTAGAAGCCGAGGTGCGCGCGACGCTCGCGATCGTAGCGGGCGAGCGCACGCGCGACGTCGGGCTCGGACGCGCACGACTCGGCGAGCACCTTCGCGTCGTAGAGCGCGAGGTTCGCCCCCTGGCCCAGCTGCGGGCTCATCGCGTGGGCCGCGTCGCCGACGTACACGAGGCCCGGCCCGGTGAAGCGGCTCATCACGACGTCCCGATAGCGAGCGAAGAGCATGCTCGCCGCGGACGGAAGCTGATCGAGGACGAAGCCCGCGCGGCGATCGCACGCCAGCACCTCGCGCTTCCAGGCACCGAAGTCGGCGGCCCGGAACGCATCGATGCGATCGGCGCGCAGGCTGAAGTAGAGGCTCACGGTCGGCGTCGGATCTTCTGGGCCGGCGCCCGTGGGCAGCAGGCCGAGCATGAGCGCGTTGCTGCGCACGACCTGGTACAGGATCCCGCGATAGACCTCTTCGGGATCGGGCACGATGGCCCAGAGGGCGCCCCACGCGTAGGGAGTGACCCGGCGAGCGAGTGGACGGTCGTCCTCGAGCGCGACCCCCGCGCCGGCGGCGACGACGACGAGGTCGAACGGACCGTGGGTGTTGCCCGCGCGATCGCGCAGCACACGCTGGCGGCCCTCGGTCGTGACGGCCACGATCTCGGCGCCGAGCCGCAGCGTGATTCCCTCGGCCCGTCGCACGGCGTCGAGCAGCGTCACGAAGAGCAAGCCGCGGTGGAGCCCCACGCCGAAGAGCGAGGGCGCCACCATCGCGTACTCGAGATCCACCAGGGTGCGCCTCGCCGTGGTCTCGCAGTGCAGACGATCGAGCCGCGCCCCGCGCTCGAGGATCGGGCCGAGCAAGCCGAGCTCGGCGAGCACGAGCTGTCCGGTCGGCTGCAGCACGATGCCAGCGCCGACCGCCCCGGGCGCTCGGACCTGCTCCAGCACCGTCACGCGATGCCCGGCGCGGGCGAGGTACAGCGCTGCCGCGGAGCCCGCGGTGCCCGTGCCTACGATGCCGATGTCGAGCGACCGCTCCACGCGTGACGGCGATAGCAGAGCGCGGCGCGGCGTCGCTCAGCGATGTCCGTGCCCGCCCGAGTGCCAGTGCGGGCCATCGCCTCCGTGCCTTCCGTGGTCGAAGTGGCCGTGTGCCTCGACGCGCACGTGCGGCTCGGGCGGACGACGCGGGCCGACCACGACCACGCCCGGCGGACCCGGAGGCGGAGGCGGCACGAGCACGACCGCCGGTGGCCCGGGCGGCGGCGGCGGCCCGACGACCAGCACGTGAGGCCCGGGCGGTCGCGGCGCCTCCACGACGACCGTCGGCCCGCCCGGCGGCTGCGGCGCGACGACCTCGACACGCGTGCGCGGCGGCGCTGGCGTGTGCACCTCGACCGTGGCGGGACCGGTCCCGACCACGACGGGCGCGATCGGCGCCACGACCACGAAGATGGGAGCACTGGCCTGCACGGGCGCGCCGGCGAGCACGACGTCGACCGAGATGGGGCCGACCCGCGGTGTGACCCCGATGGAGCCCACGAACGACGCGCTCGGCTCGTCCCAGGACGAGCGCCGCGTCGTGGACGGGATCCGTCGACTGCGGGCACGTGCACGAGCACCGTGGTCGTCGGCCCGCGCGCCGTGCTGGTCGCGAGCGGATAGGCCGTCACCCGACCGTCGGTCTGGGCGACGAGCTCGAGCGGCTGCGCGGCCACGGAGAGCACCACGCCGCCGTGCTCGGCGGGCGGCATCGGCGGCGGCTCGTCGCCGTCGCACATCCAGAGGAACAGCATCGAGCACGCGGTGAGGGTCAGGCGCATGAGGTCGAGCTTGCGGGAACCGCACGCGAGACAGGCGGAAAAAACGTCGAGCGATGCGAACGGCCACGCGTGACGCCGCGAAGCCAGCGGAACTTTGCGCTGCACGGCGCAGCGATGTGGGTGCGACACCGGAAGAAGCGGGCGAGCGCGCACCGATCGCGCCGGTCGACGGTGGACCTCCCGGCGCGGTCCTTCAGGCGACCACGGCCAGCCGCCGACGCTCGCTGCCGCGGCGCTCGAGGCGCATCCGCCAGTCCACCCCGACGAGCTCGCCCTTCGTCATCGGCGTCCAGACGTTCTCGCCGTGCAGGATCTCGCTCGAGAGAACGAGGTGGTTCACCTGGCCCGTCACCGTCTCGGCCTCGCAGTGCGGAGCGAGGTGGCCGCAGCTCTCGCGATCGGCGCAGCGACGCTTGTAGGTGGAGAAGAAGAGCTCTTTGCCGCCTTGGTGCGCGACCATCGTGACGCCGTCGGTGACGATGCAGGTCAAGAGATTGGGCTTCTCGACCGGCTGGGGCGCGAGGCGATCCACCTCCGCGAGCGTCTCGGCCAACGCGTCCATCACCTCTGCGGCGCCGCGCGGGGCGGCGAGCGGCCCCACCGCCGACAGCCGCGTGAGCAGCATGAAGAAGATCGCCTCGCTGTCGGTCTCGCCGAGCACGAAGCGCCGCAGGTGCGGGCTCACCTCGGCGATGAGCGCCTCGCGATGCGCCTCACCGAAGCGCGGCACGTCCCCGTTGTGCGCGAACACCCAGCGCCCGTACTGGAACGGATGGCAGTTGAGCACCGTGTGCGCGCCCTGCGTCGCCTTGCGTACGTGCGCGAGCACCGTCTCGCTCGACACGACTCCGCTCACGCGGTGGAAGAGCGCATCCGAGAGCGCGTGTGCCGGGCTCCGCGTGACGTGCGGCGCGCCGTCGACGTAGTACGCGACGCCCCACCCGTCCGGGTGCTTGTCGCTCTGCCGCACGAGCGCGTTCTCGGCGGCGATGAGCGAGCGGTGCATCTGACTGGGGATGACGCTGCGAAACCCGAAGAGCCTGCACATCGTGGCGCCTCGATCATACCCAGAGACGCCCCGACGCGCGATCACACCCCGCCGTGCACGTCACTCGGTCGCGGTGACGTCGAGCCGGAAGTGCCCGCCGGAAGGCGAGAACGAGTCCACGACGACGACGTAGTCGCCGGCCGGAAGGCTCGTCAGCTCGAGGCGCGAGAGCCAGCTGCGCATCGAGCCCGGGGTGTCGTCGCCGCACCAGGCCACGACCGGCGCCGCACCGCAGCTCGCCATCACGTAGATCGTCGTGTCGAACGTCGTGTACCCGTTGTCGGTCGAGAGCACGACCGAGGACGCGGCGCGATCGAGGTGCAAGCGCAGGGTGCCCTCGGGGCGCCCGGCCGGGTCGCCGCTCGAGCACCCGGCGGGCGCATCCCAGAGCGAGGGCCCCGAGGCGTCGCCGTCGACGAAGCCGGGCCCTGCGAAGGCATCGAGCTCGGGCGCGGCGCCGCACTCGCTCGTGCGCGCCGTGGCCACCGCGACGCAGCGGCTCCCCCCACCGGAGGCCGCGAGGCAGACCGAGCCGACGCAGCGATCGAAGCCGGAGGGATCACACGCCTGGCCGACGTTGCGCGTGGGCGCGGCCGCGCGGGGCGCCCGCATGGGATCGCTCTGGTGCATGCCGCGATCGATCGCCGTCACGCCGACGGCCGCGACGTCGATCGCGAACTGGTCGCTCGCGTCGAACGCGTAGAAGAAGTGCCCGTCCACGCCCGCCGCGGCGACGTGCGCGTGGAAGGTCGTGGACTCCGGCACGCCGTCGCCGTCGAGATCGAGCTCGACCGGCGCATCGCTCCCGTCGAAGAAGGCGAGGACGAGCTCGGAGACGTCGTCGTCGGCATCGGTGCCTTCCACCAGCACGCGCACCGCGCCGGGGTCGCTCATGTAGGCGGCGCGCGTGAGCGCGGGCGGCGCGCCGGCCACGCAGACCGCGGGCACCGCGGCCGGGCACCCGAGGCCGTCGGCGCAGCGGTTCGCGACGAAGCTCGGATCGCAGATCCCGTCGAGCTCCACGATCGGCTGCGCGGCCAGCGTCACGTGCTGCGTGGCCGAGGCCAGGCCCTGCGCGTCGACCGCGCCGACGTCGAGCGCCGCGAGGCTCGGAACCGCGAGCTCGAGGCCCGCGAGGACCGCGAGGCCATCCCCCTCGTCGGGGCCGACGATCGGCGCGGAGAGTGAGACGACCGTCTGGTTCGTGTCGAGGAGCCCGTCGCCGTCGCCGTCGAACTGCACGATCGGCTGCCCCGCGTCGTCGAAGAGCGCGAGCGAGAGCGAGGTGAGATCGCCATCGGCGTCGGAGGCGCGCACGGCGATGCGCACGTCGTCGCCGAAGCGCCCGCTCACCGCCGCCGACGCCGAGACGAGCACGGGCGCCGCGTGCGCGAACGCGTCTTCTTGCACCTCGGCCCAGGCGTCGTCACCGGGCGAGGCGTCGTCCTCGGCCGTGCCGGCATCGCTCCCGGCCGTCGGCGGAGCGCACGCGACGAGCGCCCCGGCTGCGATCCACCACACGCGAGCGAGCGCACCCCGCCCGCGTCCTCGCCCCTCGTTCTCGTTCGTCCCGATCGCCATCTTCGTCTCCTCGCGCCCACCCGCACGGGCTCGACCGCGCCGAGGAGCACGTCCCGTGCTCACGCCGGGATCGGCCGCGAGAGGCACCGGAACGGCGGCCTCCGCGACGAATCGCCGGAGATCCCGCGCACCCCTCGCCCGCGCGCATCGGTCGAGCGTCGAGATTCCCACGCTCTCATCGAAGCGTTGACGGTCCCGGCGCACTTCGGGCCCCAGGCTCAAGGCCGATCCCCCTTCATCCGTTAGCGCTCGTTGACTGGCCCGCGTCTTTCATCCGTCGGGGCAAGGAGAAGGATCCATGAGCGCAAAGGTTTGGAAGAAGGGCCTGGCTGCCGCGACCGTGCTCGCGGCCGCGGGCGGTTGCATGGGTGAGCCCCCCACGGGCTCGATGGACGACTGGGGCAACGCCACCGACTACCCGGAGATCGGCGGCGCCTACGCGTCGCTCACGGCCCTCGACGGCACGTGCACGTTCGTCGCGATGACGGGCGTCATGACCATCGACGCCAACGACGCCGCGCAGACGATCATCATCGGCCGCCGCGCGGTCGACTCGGCGATCCTCGTGAACGGCGCCACCTGCGGCTCGCCCGCGGCGACGAGCACGACGCTCAAGGTCCTGAACGTGAACCAGGGCATGACCGGCGATCAGGTCGTCATCATCGACTACGTCAACGGCCTGTTCGCGACCGGCACGGCGTCCGCGCGCGGCGTGAACGTCGACCTCGGCGCCGGCACCGACTCGCTGCGCATCCGAGGTACCACCGGCGCCGACGTCTTCACGTTCGGCGCGTCCGGGCTCGCGATCAACAACGACACCAACCGCGACATCGACGTGACGAACGTCGAGTCGTTCAACGTGAGCCTCTCGAGCGGCACCGACTCGTTCACCGCGGCGGGCGGCGCGGGCGGCGCCGGCGCGGCTTTCGCGTCGGCCGTCACGGTGTACGGCGGCGATGCGAACGACGTCATCGTCGGCAGCGCCCAGGACGACACGATCTACGGCGGCGAGGGCGCCGACACGATCACCGGCGGCCTCGGCAACGACATGCTCTTCGGCGACGCGGGCAACGACACGTTCGTCGAGGGCGCGGCCACGAGCGGCGACGACGCCTTCGACGGCGGCGCGGACTCCGACACCGTCAGCTACGCGACGCGGACCAACGCGATCACGGTGACGGTGGGTGACGACCAGACCGACGACGGCGAGAGCGGCGAGGTCGACGACGTGCAGAGCACCGTCGAGGTCGTCACGGGTGGCCTGGGCGACGACACGCTGACCGGCGACGGCGGCGCCAACACGCTCAACGGTGGCGCGGGCGCCGACACGCTCGTCGGCGGCGCGGGCAACGACACCCTCAACGGCGACGCCGGCGACGACACGTTCGACGAGGAAGACGCCTCGAGCGGTGGCGACACGTTCAACGGAGGCGCCGGCACCGACGTCGTCGACTACTCCGCGCGCACGAGCGACCTCGTGGTCACGATGGACGGCGTGGCGGCCAACGACGGCGAGTCGATGGAGGCCGACAACGTGAAGAGCGACGTCGAGAACCTGATCGGCGGCGCGGGCGACGACACGATCACCGGCAACGCTTCGGCGAACGTCCTCACCGGCTTCGACGGTGACGACACGATGGACGGCGGCGCCGGCAACGACACCTTCGACGAGGAGGCGGCCGACAGCGGGGCCGACGTCTTCACCGGCGGCGCCGGCGCCGACGTGGTCGACTACTCGGCCCGCACGGGCGACCTCACGGTCACGATGGACGGCAGCGCGGCCGACGACGGCGAGGGCGAGGGCGACGACGTCCACGCGGACGTCGAGGGCCTCCTCTGTGGCGACGGCGACGACACCGTGACGGGCAACGCGCTCGCGAACGACATCGACGGTGGCGCTGGCGCCGACACGATCGACGGCGGCGCAGGCAGCGACACCCTCTTCGGGGCGGCGGGCGACGACGTGATGGACGGCGCGGCGGGCGACGACATCCTCGACGGCGGCGCGGGCGACAACGACCTGACGTGCGGCGCGGGCGACGACATCGCCTACAACGAGGGCAGCGGAACGCGCGCAGCGGACTGCGAGCTCTGACGGCGCCGATCGCGTCGGGCGAGGGAGACCGAGACCGACGCGATCGAGTGGCTGGGTGGGAGCCGCCTCCCGCTCCGCAGGTGAGAGAGGCCGCCGAGGACGACATCGTCCCGGCGGCCTTCGCCGTTCCGTCGCGCCGCTATCCGAGCGCTCCGACGCCTGGCGGAGCCACGGCGTCCACCTCGATCTCGAGCGTCGTGGCCGCGTGGTACTTCTCGGTCTGGCCCTCCGTCCACACGATGCACGCCGTGACGCGACCGCTGAAGCGCTCGGCGACCGTCACGCCCGACGGTGGATGCGGGACGCGCGGGGTCAGCGTGCCCATCCCACTGCCGGCGGTGCCGAAGTGCCAGTCGCGCCCGTAGTACACGCCCGTGTCGAGGTCCCGCACGAGCGGCTCGCGCGGGTCGGGCCGCACGTCGCTCGAGAAGATCCCCTGGTCGCGCGTGAGCACGTAGACCTCGACCTTGTGACCGACGGGGATCGCGACGCAGCCGAACAGACCGATGCTGCGGGCGGTCACGGCTCGTACCCCAGCGTCGGGGCGAGCCAGCGCTCGACCTCGGCCACGCTCATGCTCTTGCGCCGCGCGTAGTCGGCCACCTGGTCCCGGTCGATCTTGCCGACCGAGAAGTACCGCGCGTCGGGGTGCGCGAGGTAGAGGCCGCTGACGCTGGCGGCGGGCGTCATCGCGTAGTGCTCGGTGAGGCCCATCCCGACGGACTTCGCGTCGAGCAGGTCGAAGATCTTCCGCTTGTCGGTGTGATCGGGGCAAGCGGGGTAGCCCAGCGCGGGACGGATGCCGCGGTACTTCTCGGCGATGCGCTCCTCGTTCGTCAGCGGCGTGGCCTCGCCGTAGCCGCACTCCTTGCGCACGCGCTCGTGGAGCTTCTCGGCGAAGGCCTCGGCGAGGCGATCGGCGAGCGACTGGACGAGGATGGCCGAGTAGTCGTCGCCGGCGGCCTTGTAACCCGCGGCGATCCGCTCGACGCCGACGCCCGCCGTGACGGCGAACGCGCCCACGACGTCGGGGCTCGCGCCGCGCGGGGCCACGAAGTCCGCGAGGCAGAGCTGCGCTCCCTCGTCCTGGGGCCGCTGCTGACGCAGCATCGGCAGGCGCGTTCGCTCGATCTCGCGGCGCTCGTTGGCGAAGATCACGATGTCGTTCTCGTCCGAGCACGCGGGCCAGTAGCCGTACACACCCCAGGCCTGGAAGCGCGGATCGTCGGCGAGCTTGCCGAGCATGACCTGCGCAGCGTCGTAGAGGTCCTTGGCGGCCTTGCCGTGCTTGGGGTGCTCGAAGATCGACGGGAACCTCCCGCTGAGCTCCCAGGCGGAGAAGAAGAACGTCCAGTCGATGTAGGGCGTGAGCGAGGCGACCGTCTCTTCGACGCTCTGCGTTCCGAGGAACGGCGCCTTCACGACGGTCTTGGCGTCGAACTTCGGGCGCGGCCGCTTCTGGTTCGCTTCCGCGTACGGCACGAGCGGGCGAACCGGGCCGCCCGCGAACGTGCTGCGGATGGAGGCCTGCTCCGTGCGGTTCTTCTCGTCGAACGCGGGCCGCTGGTCCTTGCTGAGCAGCGCGCTCACCACGTTGACGGCACGCGAGGCATCGAGCACGTGGACCACCGGCTCCTCGTACTTCGGCGCGATCTTCACGGCCGTGTGCTGGCGCGAGGTCGTCGCGCCGCCGATGAGCAGCGGCTTGTTCATCCCGCGCCGCTTCATCTCGGCCGCGACCCCCACCATCTCGTCGAGCGAGGGCGTGATGAGCCCCGAGAGGCCGATCACGTCCACGTCGTGCTCGACGGCGGCGTCGAGGATCTTGTTGGTCGGCACCATCACGCCCAGATCGATGACCTCGTAGCTGTTGCAGCCGAGCACGACGCCGACGATGTTCTTGCCGATGTCGTGCACGTCCCCCTTCACGGTGGCGAGCAGGACCTTGCCGTTGCCCTTCTGGACCGCGCCGCTCTTGCGCTTCTCCTCCTCCATGAACGGGGTGAGGTAGGCGACGGCCTTCTTCATCGCGCGCGCGCTCTTGACGACCTGTGGCAGGAACATCTTGCCGGCGCCGAAGAGGTCGCCGACGACGCCCATCCCGCCCATGAGCGGCCCCTCGATCACCGCGAGCGGGCTGCCGAGCTTCTGGCGCGCCTCCTCGGCGTCCTCGTCGATGAAGTCGATGAAGCCGTGGACGAGCGCGTGCTCGAGGCGCTTCTCGACGCTCGCCTCGCGCCACGCGAGGTCGAGCTCCTTCTTCTTCCCGCCTCCCTTCACTCGTTCGGCGAAGGCGACGAGGCGCTCGGTCGCGTCGGGCCGGCGATCGAAGAGCACGTCCTCGACGTGCTCGAGCAGGTCCTTCGGGATGTCGTCGTACTGCGCGAGCTGGCCCGCGTTGACGATGCCCATGTCCATCCCCGCCTCGATCGCGTGATAGAGGAAAGCCGCGTGCATGGCCTCGCGGACGAGGTCGTTGCCGCGGAACGCGAAGCTCAGGTTCGACACGCCGCCCGAGATCTTCATGCCCGGGCAGGCCTTCTTGATGCGCTTGGTCGCCTCGATGAACTCGATCGCGTAGCGGTTGTGCGCCTCGATACCGGTGGCGACCGCGAACACGTTCGGATCGAAGATGATCTCTTCCGGATCGAAGCCGACCTCCTTCGTCAGGATGCGATAGACGCGCTCGGCGATCGCCACGCGGTGATCGGCCGTCTCGGCCTGGCCGCCCTCGTCGAAAGCCATCACGACCACCGCGGCGCCGTAGCGACGGCAGGCCCGCGCCTGCTCGACGAACTTCTCTTCGCCCTCCTTGAGCGAGATCGAGTTCACGACGGCCTTGCCCTGCACGCACTTGAGGCCGGCCTCGATGACGCTCCACTTGCTGGAGTCGATCATGATCGGGATGCGCGCGATCTCGGGCTCGCTCGCCACGAGGTTGAGGAAGCGCGTCATCGACGCCTCCGAGTCGAGCATGCCCTCGTCCATGTTCACGTCGAGCAGGTTCGCGCCGCCGCGGACCTGATCGAGGGCCACTTCGAGCGCCTTGTCGAAGTCGCCGCCCTTGACGAGGTTCATGAACTTGCGCGAGCCCGTCACGTTCGTGCGCTCGCCGATCATCAGGAAGTTCGACTGGGGCGTGACGGTGAGCGTCTCGAGGCCCGAGTAGCGCGCGAGGTGATCGGGCGCCGGCGTCTTGCGCGGCGTGACGCCAGAGACGCTCTTGGCGATGGCCGCGATGTGCTGCGGCGTGGTGCCGCAGCAGCCGCCGACGATGTTCACGAGGCCGGCCTCGGCGAACTCGCGCAGGAAGCGGCCCGTGTCCTCGGGCTTCTCGTCGTAGCCACCGAACGCGTTCGGAAGGCCCGCGTTCGGGTAGCAGCTGATGCGCGTGTCGGCGACCTTCGCCAGCTCGCTCAGGAAGGGGCGCATCTCGACGGCCCCGAGCGCGCAGTTGATGCCGACGCTGATCGGCCGTGCGTGGCGGACGCTGGTCCAGAACGCGTCGACCGTCTGGCCCGAGAGCGTGCGGCCGCTCTTGTCGGTGATCGTCACCGAGATCATCACCGGCAGTCGCTTCTTCTTCTCGGCGAAGACCTGCTCGACGGCGACGATGGCCGCCTTGCTGTTGAGCGTGTCGAAGATGGTCTCGATGAGGATGAGGTCGACGCCGCCGTCGACCAGGCCCCGGACCTGGTCGGCGTACGCGTCGCGCACCTGATCGAAGGTCACCGCGCGGAAGCCCGGATCGTTCACGTCGGGGGAGAGCGAGAGCGTGCGGTTCATCGGGCCGATGGCGCCGGCGACGAAGCGCGGCTTGTCGGGCGTGCGCTGGGTCCACAGGCGCGCCTGCTCCACGGCGAGCTCGGCCGAGCGCACGTTGAGCTGATAGGCGAGGTGCTCGAGCCGGTAGTCCGCCTGCGCGATGGCGGTCGACGAGAACGTGTTCGTCTCGACGAGATCGGCCCCCGCCTCGAAGTACCACCCGTGCAGCTTGCCGATGATGTCCGGCCGCGTGAGGCAGAGGAGATCGTTGTTTCCCTTCAGATCGACCGTGTGGCCCTTCAGCGCGTCGTTGCGGAAGTCCTTCTCTTCCAGGCCCTCGCGCTGGATGAGCGAGCCCATCGCGCCGTCGAGGATGGCGATCCGCTCGTCGAGGAGCTCACGGAGGTACTTCGGATACGTCGTGTCGTTCGTGGTCATGCGACTGCTTTCTGCGAGGAGCGGACGAGAGCGAGGTCGAGAGCGAGGTCGAGAGCGAGGTCGAGAGCGAGGTCCAGGTCGAATCGAGCTCGACGCCGCCCGGAACGCCGGCGCGCGGCCCCCTCACCCCCTCCGCGGGCTCGGGTGGGGGTGAGGGCAGGCGAAGCACACGCCGGGATCGCCATCTGCAACCGAACGCCCCTACGCCTACCGCCGTCCGACCGCGGCCACCACCGAGAAGAACGGCTCGCGCCGCTCGCGCGACGTCACGTCAAGGCGCGCGCGCACGAGAGCCCGGCCTTCTCGATCATCTTCTGCACCTGCTTGGGCCGAAACCCGGCGTGCACGTGCCCGTACTGCGCCGCGACGTCGAGGTGCTCGTGCTTGTCGAGCGTCACCACGAGCACGCGCCCGCCGGGCCGCAGCACGCGGGCGCACTCCGCGAGCGCCCGCTCGGGCTCGCGCACCGAGGCGAGCACGTGCAAGAGGAGCACGGTGTCGAACGACGCGTCGGGCAGCGGCAATGCCTCCACGTCGCCCACGAGCACGCGCGCCTTCTTCTCGAGGCGCGCGCGCGCTGCTTCGACGAGCCGCTCGCTCTTGTCGAGGCAGGTCAGGCTCGCGGCGATCGGCGCGATCATCGAGGCGACCGTGCCGTCGCCGCAGCCGGCGTCGAGCACGTCACCGACCTCGGCCAGCTGCAAGAACGCGAGCGCCATCGACTCCCACGTACGCCCGGGCGAGTAGTGCTTCTCCATGCGTCCCGCGACGGCCTCGGGCCACGTCTTGTCTCCGCCCTCGCGGCGCTTCACGAGCCCTGCCGCGCGCGCGAGATCGGTCTCGAGCGCCTTCGGATCGATCGCGCGGCGCGCGATGGCGAGCGCGTCGCGCGCCTCGGCGCTGAGGGCGTCCTCGTCCACCGAAGAGAACGTGCTCGTGCCGGCCTTCCGATCCTTCAGCACCCCGGCCGTGCGCAGGCGCGAGAGCTGCGTCGACACGCGCGACTGCGCGACGCCGAGCAGCTCGGTGAGCTCGGCCACGCTCAGCTCGTGCTTGCCGAGCACGCACGCGATCCGCAGCCGCGTGGGGTCCCCCAGCACGGCGAAGAGATCGGACAGGCCCTCGAGCGACGCATTCATCACTGAATCCAGATGAACGGATGCAATGATGGCGGGGGACCACGGGGGCGTCAAGAGGTCGAGCCCAGGGGCGGGCCCGAATCGAGCAAATCGAAGCGCGGGCTCGTGCGTCCAAGGGGGTCATGCGAGGCCGCGCGACGCACCTCCTTCTCGCGGGCGCCACCGCCATGCTGGCCTCCGCGTCGTGGCCGAGCGCAGCCCAACAGCCCGTCCTGCATCACCGCACCCCGTCTCCGCCCCCACCCTGCGAGGGCGTCTCCTGCTCGGGCCGCGGCCAGTGCGTGTCGGAGGACGAGCAGGCGTACTGCTTCTGCGACGAAGGCTTCCGTGCCGAGGAGCTTCGCTGCGTGGCCGCCTCCCGCGCGCACGGGCCCGCGGCGCCTTTGGGCGCCTCGTCGGTCGACGGGACGCGCATCGTCGAGGTCGCGCTCGCCGAGCACCACCACACGCTCGCCGAGGTCGGCGCAGCGCGTGGGTTGCCGCCCGGCCCGCTCTCGCAGTTCGTGCACGGCACGCTCTGGTGCAGCGACTTCGTGTCGTGGGTCTTCCGAGCGGCCGGCGTGCCGTTCACCGGCGGCTACGGTGATGGCGGCGGCTGGCATCTGACCAGCAACACCACGATCCGCGCCTGGTACCAGCGACACGACGCGTGGATCGACCGCAGCTCGAGCGAGTGGGCGAGCTTCCGGCCGCGCCCGGGCGACTACGTGCGCATCTCCACCTCGCGCTGGGGGCACAGCGGCATCGTCCGCTACGTCGACGGGAGCACGCTGCACACGATCGAGGGCAACGCCGACGGGCGCGTGATCACGACGCACTACGGAAGCTTCCGGACGCACGAGCGCATCGACGGCTTCGGATTGACGACGATGGCCGATGCGCGGATGGCCGCGCTCCGGGCGCACCGGGAGGCCTTCACGCAGTGACCCGCCGCTGTGACGGCTCCGATCTCCTCGACTCCAGTCCCGTGGACGGGTGCTTCACGCGCTCGCGGATGCGCGTGATAGCCTCCCGCGCATGTGGGGAAGAACATGGCTCCTCGTGGCGATGGCCACGTGCGTGGTGGGCTGCGAGACGGGCGCGACGACACCGGGCGGCGTAGACGCCACCGCCCCCGACGCGAGCGGCGATGCGAGCGTGCGCGTCGACGGCGGCGGCACCGATGCCGCGCGAGACGGTGGCACGGCCCTCGCCGATGCGGGCGTGGACGCCGAGGCTCCCGCAGACGCGGGCAGCGACGCACCCTCCCCGGTGGACGCCGCGATGCTCGATGGCGGCACGTGCGGCGACCTCGCGATGCAGCCGGGCGAGGCCTGCGACGACGGAAACACCGCCGCGGGCGACTACTGCGCCCCCGACTGCGCCTCGATCACCGGCACCTGCGGCGACGGATCGACCCAGACCAACGAGGCCTGCGACGACGGCAACACCGCCAACGGTGACTACTGCGCCGCCGACTGCGCCTCGATCACCGGCACCTGCGGCGACGGCTCGACCCAGACCAACGAAGCCTGCGACGACGGAAACACCGCCGACGGCGACTACTGCGCCGCCGACTGCGCCTCGATCACCGGCACCTGCGGCGACGGCTCGACCCAGACCAACGAAGCCTGCGACGACGGCAACACCGCCAACGGTGACTACTGCGCCGCGGACTGCGCCATGGTGACGGGGCGCTGCGGCGACGACATCACGCAGTCGAACGAGACCTGCGACGACGGATCGACGAACGGCAGCGGCGAGGGGTTCTGTCTCACGACGTGTCAGGGCACGCAGCAGTGCGGCGACGACGTGCCCAACGGCACCGAGGTCTGCGACCACGGCACCCGAAACGGCATGCCGGGTCGCTGCGACACCGCGTGCATGTTCGTCTGCACGGGCCCGTGTCCGGCCCGCGTGCGCGTCGGCGCGTCGGGCGGCGATGGTCGCTCCTGGAGCACGGCCTACGGATCGATCGCGGCCGCCGTCTCCGGCTCGCCGGCCGCCCCCATCTGGCTGGCGGGCGACCACGCCGTGCTCGCCGCGTGGGACCTGCCCTCGACACCGATCACCGGCGGCTTCACGGGAACCGAAGCGCTCGCGAACCAGCGCCCGACGGGGAGCCTCTCGAGGCTCTCGATTCCGAGCACGGTCACGACCCCTCGCAACGCCGATCTCACCGGGATGGACGTTCGCTCCACGGCGGGCGCGACCTGGACGATGTCGCCGTCGACCCGTCTCGTGCTCCGAGACAGCAGCATCTCGGGCATCCAGATCGCGTTGTCGAACACGGCCGAGGTCGAGCTCGATCGCGTCCAGGCGAGCTCGACCAACGGCCCCGTCGTCTACGGCCCGGGGAGCAGCTCGACGTTCGTCGCCCGCGACCTGAGCGTCGGGGGCACCGGCGGCACGTTCCAGGGGGCCGCGCGCCTCGACTGGGCGCGCGTCTCCGTCGCCGACGCGGTGACCTTCGCGCCGACCGTGGTCGCGAACGTCGGGTCCATCGTGCGGATCGTGGACTCGATCTTCGACAGCCCCGGCGGGCTCTACTTCAACGGCGCGCAGGCGACGCTCGTGAACGTCAGCGTCCCGCGGACGGGAATCTCGGTGCAGTCCTCCGGGACGCTCGTGATGGTCGGGTGCAGCGTCCAGGCCACGATCCAGGTCTTCAGCGCAACACTCTCGCTCGACAGCTCGGTGATCTTCAACCCCACCGGCTCGGCGCTGACGACGAGCGGCGCGACGTCGGTGACGGTCACCCACAGCTGCCTCAATGCGACCGTCACGGGAGGCACGACGCTCGCGTCGAGCCCGTTCGTGGTCATCCCGTCGCTGCCACGAGACCTCGCGCTCGCCGACGGAACGGCGTGTCGTGACCTCGCCTCCGCGGCGTCGCTCACCGCGGCGATGGTGCCCTGGACGACGCTCACCACCGACGCGAGCGGATGCTTGGACGACGCGATGCCCGACGCCGGTCGCCACCGCGCGACGACGAGCACGACCGTCTGTCCTTGAGTCTCCTCTTGGCCGGCGAGGTCATGCCGGCGACACGGCATCGCGGACTCGCGCGAGCGCGGTCGCCAGCGAGGTCGGTGCGAACGCGATCGCTTCGCGAAGCGCATCGATCCGGAGCGTCGTGTCGTCGAGCTCGGGAAACCCCGGCCGCGCGAGGTGCGTCGGCACGATGGACGCCTCGGACAGCGCGAAGACACGCGCGACGGCGCGCCCGATCTCCTCGCGACTGAGCGTCTCCTCGCTCGCGAGGTGATAGCTGCCCGGCGCGAGACGGCCCGTACAGGCGGCCTCCACGACGGGCGCGACGTCTCGGACGTAGAGCGGCGTGCGGCGCTGGTTCGTGTAGAGCGGGAGCGCTCGTCCCGCCCGCAGCGCCTCGAGGGTCCACGCGAGGAAGCCGCCGGCTCGATCGCCGCGCGCACCGACGACGAGCGCGAGACGCAAGATCCTGGTCGCCGGGCACGCGCCGCGCGCGGCGAGCTCGGCCAGGACCTTGGTCCGCGCGTAGTGGCTCGCCGGGGACGTCGGGCTCGCCTCGGTGTACGGCGGTGCGCCACCGTCGAAGACGAGATCGGTCGACGCGAGCACGAACGGGATGCCGCGTGCGGCCGCCTCCGCCGCGAGCCGCCGCGTGCCCTCGACGTTCACGCGCTCGGCGCGCTCGGGCTCGGCGTCGCACGCGCCGACCGTCGCGATGGCTGCGCAGTGGACGACGGCGTCCAGGGCGCCCGGCAAGCGGGGCTCCTCGAGCGAGAGCCTCGTCCACGAGACGCCCTCGATCGCCGCGGGCGCGTGGGCGTGGTGCGTGCCCGTCACCGCATGCCCGCGCGCGGCGAGGTCCCGCGCCACGTTCTCGCCGACGAAGCCGGTCGCGCCGGTCACGAGGATCCGCATCGACGTCAACCTCGCGCGGGCACGCCGTGCCGTCCAGCGATCGCCGAGGCGTGCTCGCCCGCGCTGGGCAGACCACGCTGGCCGGGGCACTATCCCGGCGTGTCTCGCCCACGCGAAGTGTCGATCCCGTCCGACCGAGGCGCGAGCCGCACGGCGCGTGCGTCCCGGTGGCGCGCGCGTCGAGCCCTGCGCTTGCCCCCGCGCGTGGGCGGGCTGGTGCTCGTGGTCGTGCTCGCGGCCTGCCAGAGCAGCGCCGCGGCCGGTGCCCCCTGCGCCCGCACCTCGGAGTGCACGGCACCGCTGGTCTGCCGTCTGGGTCGCTGCCGCACGGAGTGCGCCTCCGCGCGCGACTGCGGCGCGCTCGGGGCCTGCATCCAGGACGGCAGCTACGGCGTGTGCCGGCTGGAGGTCGAGACCCACTGCGCGAGCGACGGCGACTGCGGCGGCTCGCTCCGCTGCGCGGGTGGCGTGTGCCGCAACCACTGCCGCGACGCGTCGGACTGCATCGCCGGCGGAGACTGCGTGCCCGACGCGGTGCTCGGCGCCGTCTGCGTCGAGCCGACCGACGAACGAGACGCCGGCGCCACCGACTCCGGCGCGGTCGACGCGGGCCCGGGTGATGCGGGCCCGGGCGAGATCGTCATCGCGATCGCGACCGACGCGGACGACGGACAGATCGCGGGGCCGTTGCTCTTCCCCACGGGCGAGGGCTTCCAGGACTACGCCGGCGCCTACACGGCGGGACCGCAGCGCGTGTACCTGCGCTTCGCGCTGCCCGTCGCGCTCACGGCTGCAAGCGCGATCGCGGAGGCCCACCTCGAGCTCTGGGGAACCGAGCTCTACGACAGCGGCGGCGTGTGCCTGCCGACGTGGAGAAACGGCATCGTGGGGGAGGACGTGGCCGATGCCGCGGTGGTGACCAGCGCCGACCAGTGGCCCGGCGGGCCCACGGGGGCGTCCCCGACGACGGCCACGGCGGCTTGGCCCTTCGTGGGATCTTGGGCGATCCAAGCCATGAATCGCTCCCCCGACATCGCGCCCATCCTCCGCGAGGTGGTGGACCATCACGGCGGGCTCGCGCCCGGAGCCCACGTCCAGCTCTGGTGGTGGGCGGAGAACTTCGTGGCCGAGTGCGCCGCCGGGAGCGAGGACTACGCCAACGTCGGCTCGCACCCGGCCGAGCTGCACGTGCGCATCGTCCGCTGAAGAAGCGGCGTCGGTTCGACGTGCCTGCTGGGAGCTTCGAGGGCACGCTGACCGGGTGACCCTCGAACGCCTGCTCCGCCTCTGCCTGGCCCCCGAGAGCGCCCTCACCTACGAGAGCCCGTCCGCGTGGTGGCGCGATCACGTCGCGCAGACCGAGGGGCTGGCGCTGCCGATCGATCGCGCGATCGCGGGCGCCGCGCGCGTCGAGGCGCTCGGGCTCGCGTTCGCCGGAGGGTACGCCGCCGCGCTCCAGTCGATGGTGCCGTCGCTCCGGATCGACACGCTCGCCTCGTTCGCGGCGACCGAAGAGGGCGGCGCGCACCCGCGGAACATCGCCACGACGCTCACCCCCGCGCCGGGAGGCGGCTTCCTGCTCGAGGGCCGAAAGAGCTGGGTCACGCTCGGCCCCGACGGCGGAGAGCTCCTCGTGGTCGCGCGCCTCGTCAGCCCACAGCGGGGAGTGCTCGCCCCCGAGGACCCGAGCGGGAGTGGGCATCACCCGCGGACGGAAGGGGCCGGAGCGGACGCGATCTCGGACCGACCCATCTTGCGCGTCGCGCGCGTGCCGGCGTCCGCGGCGGGGGTCACCCTCACCCCGCACGCGCACGCGGCGTTCGTCCCCGAGGTGCCGCACGCCTCGCTCCGGCTCGAGGGCGTGCGCCTCGCGGGCGACGCGGTCCTCGCGGGCGATGGCTACGACGCTTA
>JBGALT010000187.1:0-14838 GCA_044223665.1 Sandaracinaceae bacterium
GCCGCGATCGAGACGCCGCCAGCGCCGGCCGACGTGCCGCGAGAGCCGCTCGCCGCGCGGCCTTCCGAGCAGAGCGCACCGCTGCCTTCCGGGTCGCATCGGCCCACGCCGCACGGCGTGACGGGCCACGGCGCTGCGCAGCAGACTGCGTCGGAGCGCGACACGCCGCGCACCGGCGTCACGCCGCCCGCGTCGACCGCTTCCACGGGCACCGCGTCCGCGCCCGCCACCGAGACCGGACGCTCTTCGTCCGGCCTCGCCGCGGAGTGGTGATGCGCTCGCTCTCGTTCGTGCCGCTCTTCGTCGTGGTCGTGCTGCTCGCGCCTGCCGCGAGCGCCGCCGCGCAGACGTCGGGCGACGGCAGCCCGAGCGCCACCGTCAGCGACGTGCAGGTCGCCGAGGCCCAGGCGCTCTTCCGCCGCGCCGTCGAGCTCGGCGATGCCGATCGCTGGAGCGAGGCGCTCGAGCTGTTCCGCCGCTCGCTCGCCGCGGTGGCGCGCCCGAGCACGCGCTTCAACGTGGGCTTCGCGCTCTTCCAGCTCGGCCGCTACCGGGAGGCGATCGAGATCTTCGACGTCTACCTCGGCGAGACCGAAGGCGAGGCCTCCGAGCTGCGCACCGAGGCCGTGCGCCGCCGCGGCGAGGCCGTCGCAGCGCTCGCGACGCTCTCGCTCTCGCTCGATCCGCCCGAGGCCACGCTGCGCGTCGACGGTGCGCCCGCGGAAGGAAGCGGCGCGACGCGCGTGCTCTCGCTCGACCCGGGCCGCCACCTCTTGCTCGCGTCCGCGCCCGGCCGCGTCGAGTCCCAGCGCGAGATCTCGCTGCTCGCCGCCGAGCACGCCGAGGCGTCCATCGCGCTCGCGCTGGTCGCGCCGATCGACACGGGCGCGACGGACGAGGCGAGCACCGGCCTCGAGAGCGATCCGATTTTCTGGATCGTGCTCGGCAGCGCCGTCCTCGCGGTGGGCATCGGCGTCGGCGTCGGCGTCGGTGTCGCGACGAGCCAGGGCACGACCGCACCCTACCCCGGCTCGACCGGCGTCGTCCTCACGATGCCCTGACGAGAGCGCGATGTGCGTTCGCTTCCGCCGAGCGCGGCGCGGTCCCCTCTCCCACGAAGTGGGAGAGGGCTAGGGTGAGGGACTGCGAGGGACGGCCGCGATGTCGCTGCTGCGATCGGCGGGAGCTCGGGGGCGGCGTCTCGCAGCGGCCGTGTGCGCGCGTCGGCTTCGCAGTCCCTCTCCCCAACCCTCTCCCACGAAGTGGGAGAGGAGGTCGCGCGCGCGCACCACGCATCGCGCTCGCGCATCGCGTCGTGCGCGCGTCAGTCGCGCGGGAACAGATCGCGCAGCGGCGTCGTGCCGGCGGCGGTCCACTCGCTCGCCGCGGCGAACACTCGCGCGAGCCGCGCCTTCTGCCGCTCGTCCGTGCCCCACAGCACGACCCGCGTTCCCGCCGGCAAGAGCCCGGCGAGCCGGACGAACGTCGCGAGATCGATCGACGGAAGGCTCGCGTCCACCAGCACGGCGAAGCCGCTCGTGTACGCCGCGTTGATCGTCCGCACGAGCTCGGCCTGCGTCATGATCGCGATCGTCGGCCGCACGCCCTCGAGCTGCTGCGCCGCTTCTGCGCGCAGCGTCGGATCGAGGCTCAGCACCAGCACCGGCGCTCCCTCTGGCGCGGGCGCTTGGATCTCCACGATGGAGCCCCCGCGCGCCGGCTTCATCCGCCCGAGCGTGGGCCCGCTGCGCGGCGTGCGCCCGAGCTCCGTCGCGCTGATGCGCGCCGCCGCCATCGCCTGGTTGCTCCATCCGGGCGGCGGCGACTCGACGCTTCGCAGCCCCGACTCGTCGTCGCGCGGTGCGGGCTCGCTCTCGAGCGTCCGCCGCAGCTCGGCGGCCGTGGGCGCCGCGTGACGGATCGTGCTCGAGGCGAGCCACAGCACGTGCGAGATGCGCTCGATGCACGCCTCGGTGGTCGCGGGCCCGGTCAGCGCGGTCAGCGACGCGGTGAGCGCGCCTCGAACGAACCGCGTGAACAGATCGAGATCCTCGGGCACGTCCGGCAGCGCCGCGCGCATGAGCGCGTCCGCGATCACGGCGTTCGTCTTCTCGACCGAGAGCGTGCCCTCGAGCGACTCGCGGAGCGAGCGATCGAAGAGACGACCGGGGATCGGCACGGCGACCACGAAAACAAAGTAGCAACGACGTGGCGTCCGTCACAATGGATCGGCCGACGAATTCGAAGAATTCCGCGCGGCGTCACCCGTGCGGGTGACAGCGCCGCTCGTCGCGCGGAGCCGGTTGAGGTATTGCTCGGAGGTGGACTGCCGGCTGATCGGGAGCGTCGCCCTCGCGCTCGTCCTCTGCGCCTGCACTCGTCCGCCGACGGCGGTCGTGGTCGTCGTCGAGTCCGACCTCCGCGTGCCGAACGAGCTCGCATCCGTGCATGTCCAGGTAGGGGGCGGTGCGTGCGCGAGCGATGCCTGCGCGCGCTCGTTCCCGCTCGCGAGCGAAGCGAGCCTTCCCCTTTCGTTCACCGTCGTCCCCGGAAACGATCCGTCGGGGCCGATCGAGCTGAGCGTGCGAGGCCTCGACGCGGGCGGCGCCGAGCGCGTCACGCGCGAGGTCCTCACGCGCTTCGTGCCCGAGCACACGCGCGTGCTCCACGTCGCGCTCACGCGCAGCTGTCTCGATCACGCCGCGTGCGCCGCCTCTCAGACCTGCATCGCGGGCGCGTGCACGAGCGCGGTGATCGATCCGAGCACGCTTCCCGAGCTCGTCCCCGGCACCGAGCTCGACGGCAGCACGATCGCCGACGCGGGCCAGGGCGCGCGCGACGCCGCAGTCGACACCGGCGCAGCCGACGCGCGCGACACCGGCGCGGCCGACGGCGACACCGCCGCCGATGCCGCAGCCGCCGACGTAGGCACCGTCGACGATGGCGGCCCGGCGGACACGGGCACCGACGCGCGCCCGCGCATCGCGCTCTCGTGCGCCGCGCTCGCACCGAGCAGCCCGTCGGGCGCGTACATGATCGATCCCGACGGCATGGGCGGCGGCCCGCCCTTCCTCGACTACTGCGAGACCGAGGCCGACGGCGGCGGCTGACCGCCAGTCGCCAAGGTCGACCTGATGTCGAGCGCGCTCGACTTCGCCGCGACGCCTTGGGTCGGCGCGCCCGGCTTGGCGTTCGGCACCGCCGATCTCGAGGTGGGCGACGCGCTCTACACGAGCTACTGGGCGCTCCCGGTGCACGAGCTGCGCATCGTGGTCGCGCCGCGCGACACGCCGAGCGCGACGCGCTCGCTGGTGACCGCGATCGTCCCCGCCACGCCCTCGCCGCTACGCATGGCGATGGAGCTCGGCAACCACGTGACGCTCGACGCGCCGCGCGCGAGCTGGCTCGCGCTCGTCGGCGCGAGCTCCGATCCCGGCACGCCGGTGTGCGAGCTCGCCGGCGCGCCCGTGGTGATCCCCGATGGCATGCCGAGCGCTCCCTCGGTGCGCGTTCGCGTCGGCTACGTGTGGGCCGACGGCGACTGCTCGCGGCCCGGCTTCTGGGCCGGCCTCGGCGCCGCAGGCCGCGGCTGCTTCCCGGTGGCGGACAGCGCCGGCGGCGGCCGCATCTGCGGCACGGGCGCGCAGCGCGAGGACCTGCCGCTGCAGGTCTGGCTCTTCGGCCGCTGAGCGAGGGCGATCGATCGCGGCCCTCGGCAACGCGTGCGTCTCGATCGCGGCCGCGTGCTCCGCACCGACGCCGCCCCTGCGCTCCCACCACGCTCCCCGCGCGCGCCCCCTCTCCCACTTCGTGGGATTCGTGGGAGAGGGTTGGGGTGAGGGCCCGCGAAGCACTCGCCGGATCCGGCCCGCGCGAGTCTCCCTCTCCCGCGCGAGCGGGAGCGAGCGGGAGAGGGTTGGGGAGGGACTGCGAAGCAATCGCGGGATCGACGCCCCGGCGATCGCACCACGCGCCCGATCACGCATCCCCGCTCGCCATCGATCGCCCACGCGCCACCTCGGAGTGCGCCGCAGCGGAGCTCCGTCGGCGTGCGCGAGCCCGAAACCAAACAGTCTGTTTGTTCCCCTCGTGCACGCAGCCCCCCATCACGCCACCGCTGCCGCAAAGCTCGTGAACAAATCCCCGGGCAGCGCCTCGCGCAGCCGCCAGGTCACCGCCATCGGCAGCTCGCCCTCGTGCTTCACGTAGCTCGCCTCCCCCAGGAAATGGAACGCGCGGTCGTCCGCCCGATGCCGGGCGAACAGCATCACCTTCGTCCCCATCGCCGCGTGCCCCTGGTACCGCCGACCCGTCTCCCCCTCGGCGCGCGTCACCGACTGGCTCTCCCAGTGGATCAGCTCCGCGCTCACCGCGTAGTCGCGGTAGCGCGTCGTCGGCGAGAACTGCCCGCTCGTCTTGTCCAGCGTGAACGCCAGCAGATCGCAGCGCGCCTCCTCCGCCCAGTACACCCCTGTCTGCCACGGGGCCACCTTCGCGCTCTCCCCGATCCCGAACGCCGCCAGGATCTCGATTCGCGTGTACCGACCGTGCACCACCAGCGGCACCGTCGGCTCGCCCGCCAGCGCCACCGGCACGTGCGTGATCTCCCCGGCCAGCACCTCCAGCAGCTCCAGCAGCTCGGCGCGCACCTGCGGGTGGGACCACAAGAGGCGCGTCCCCTCCGCGAGCGAGTCGCGCTTCGTCAGCGCCTTGTCGGCCACCGACGCCACCAGCATTCGCAACAGGCGCCGATCGCGGGGCGCCAGCGCTTCTGGATCGGGCGGCGCCTCGCGCGACAGGAGCGCGCGGTAGCCCTCGATCCGCACCTCGTCGTCCACGTGCAAGAAGCGCCCGATGCCTCGGCGCAGCACCTCTTCGCTCGGGCCGGCGGGCGCCACGGGGAGGCCGGCGGCCTCGCGCAGCGCGGACCAGCCGTCCTTGCCGCCGTAGACGTCGTCGAGCGCCAGGTCGCTGCTCGCGAGGAAGGCGGCGAGCGTGGCGGCGCCGCCGCGGGAGGCGGCGAAGCGGCGTAGCTCCTCGGCCTTCTCGGCCCAGCGCGAGGGCACGGCGGCCTTGATGTTCGCGAGCACGATCTCGCGGGCCACCGGGTCGAGCTCCATGTGGCAGCCGGCGGGCAGCAGCGGGAAGCCCTCGGACACCTGGTGGGCGATCTCGGCGCGCGTGCCGGTGAGCAGCGCGCCGAGGCGGCGGTCGAAGCGGAACTCGGCGTGGTGGCGGCCCACGAAGTCGAGCACCGTGCACGTGGTCTTGCCGCTGGCTTTGCGCAGGCCGCGGCCCAGCTGCTGGAGGAACAGCGTGGGGCTGTCGGTCGGGCGCAGCATCAAGAGCGTGTCGACCGAGGGGACGTCGACGCCCTCGTTGAAGAGGTCGACCGAGAAGACGATGTTCACCTTGCGGTCGGCGAGGTCGCGCAGCGCGGCGCGGCGCTCTTCGTCGGGCGTGTCGGCCCAGACGGCGACGGCGGGGACGCCGTGCGCGCGGAAGACGCGGGCCATGAAGCGCGCGTGATCGACGCTCACGCAGAAGCCGAGCGCGCGCATCGCGCGGGGGTCGTCCACGCGGCGCGCGAGCTCGGCGAGCACGCGGCGCGCCCACACGTCGTCGGCGGTGAGCAGATTGGTGAGGCCCTCCACGTCGTAGCCGCGGCCGCGGCGCCAGGGGACGGCGGTGAGGTCGGTCTCGTCGTGGATGCCGTAGTAGGTGAAGGGCGAGAGGAAGTGGCGGTCGATCGCGTCCCAGACGCGCAGCTCGGCGGCGATGCGGCCCTCGAAGAAGTCGAGCACCGACTGGCCGTCGCTGCGCTCGGGCGTGGCCGTCAGGCCGAGCAGCTCCACCGGGCGCAGGTGATCGAGCAGCGCGCGGTACGACTTCGCGGCGCTGTGGTGGAACTCGTCGATGATCACCACGTCGAAGTGCGCGGGATCGAGCGACGCGGTGCCGGCGGCGTCGAGGCTCTGGATGCTCGCGAACACGTGCTCGAAGCGATCGGGGCGGTGGCCGCCCACCCACTTCTCGCCGAAGGCCCCGTTGCGCAGGCCATGGCGGAACAGGCGCATCGACTGCGTCAGGATCTCCTCGCGGTGGGCCACGAAGAGCAGGCGCGCGCGCGGCAGCGACGCGGCGAGGCGCGCGTAGTCGAGCACGGCCATCACCGTCTTGCCGGTGCCGGTGGCGGCCACGAGCAGGTTCCGGTGGCGGCCCTCGCGGCGGGCGAGGGCGAGCTGCTCGAGCATGCGGGCCTGGAAGGGCTCGGGGCGGAGCTCGATCGGGCTCAGGAGCGCGTCGCGGCGGGCGCGGCGGCTCTGGTCCACGTGGTCGAGGAAGCGCTCGCGATCGTAGGGGGCGAAGTCGCCGCTCTCCCAGTAGCTCTCGAACACCGCGCGCACCTTGTCGACGATCGTCCGGTTGCGGGCCTCCGACGCGCGCACGTTCCACTCGAGGCCGGACACCTGCGCGGAGTGCGTCAGGTTCGAGCTGCCGATGTAGGCGGTGGAGAAGCCGGAGCTGCGGTGGAAGAGCCAGGCCTTGGCGTGCAGGCGCGTCGTCGACTCGTCGTAGGAGACGCGGATGTCGGCGCCGAGCGCGTGCAGGGCGTCGAGGGCGCCGGCCTCGGTGGAGCCGGTGTACACGGTGGTGAGCACGCGCAGCGGGCGGCCGGCGGCGCGGTGGCGGGCGAGGGCGTCGAGGAGCGGCTGGATGCCGGTGCGGCGGATGAACGCCATGACGACGTCGATGCGATCGGCCGAGTGGATCTCGGTCTCGATCTGCTTGCCGACGCGGGGCTCGCCGGGGGCGTTGGTGAGGAGCGTGGAGTCGAGCAGCGGCAGGTGCGGGGAGGGGATGAGCTCGGGGCGGCCGTCGGGGAGCGGGGCGCGCAGGGAGCGGAGCAGGGTGGCGGGGGGCTCGAGGCGCTCGGCGGCGAGCGAGGCGGCGTGGGTCTGGTGGACGACGAGGTCGACGACGTCGCGCGCGAGCGCGGTGCCGATGCGCACGCGGTCGGGGTCGGGGAGGGAGGCGAGGGCGCGCTCGACGACGCGCGCGAGGTGGAGCGCGATGCGGTCGGCGGCCTCGGCGCGGTGGAGCTCGGTGCGCTCGGGGTGGAGCGAGGACGGCAGCGCGGCGAGCTCGGCGGCGAGCGCTTCGGTGATCAGCGTCTCGTAGAGGCCGCGCGAGGGGAGCGTCATCGACCCGGGGTAGGAGGGCACGGGGCGCGCGGGAGCGTCAATCACCCCACGGGGTGACAAGGTCGGGGAGGCGCGCGGCGTCGGGGAGGGCAGCGGCGGCGCGCGGAGGTCAGCTCGCGGGGTGCCAGGCGCGGGGGCGGTCGACCCCGCGATTGCTCCGCGCTTGATCGAGCGCTGCGCCGAGCCCGCGGAGCTCGTGTTACGGTCCCTGATGCGTTCGACGTGCGTGGTCGCCTGGCTCGCTTGGCTGGTGGCGGGCTGCGGCTCCGCGACGCCGAGCCCGCGGCCCGCGCAGCCGCCGCCGACGGTTTCGCCGCCCATCACGACGGCGGCTGACGAGCCGCGGGCGGTCGACGAGACGCCTCCGTCTGCGGACGCGCAGGACGTCACGCCACCGCCCGCCGATCCGCGCGCACGGGGCACGCTGCAGGACGTGATCCGTCGCCAGGCCGTGCCGGCCGTGCGTGCTTGTTACGAGGCGCAGCTCGACGTCGACCCAGCTCTCGTCGGTACGCTGATGACCTCGTTCATCGTCCTCGCAGACGGAACCATCGCCGAGTCGCCTCGCGTCACAGCAGCGCTCGAGCCCGCGAGCTCCGCGGCGGGTGGCGCGTTGATCGACTGTGTCCGTGGCGTGATCGCCTCGCTCCGCTTCGCGCCCTCCGAGGGCGCGGAGGTGGTCGGCATCAACTATCCGTTCGTCCTCGAGGGATACGACTGCGAGCCGAGCTGCGGGGACGCGCTGACCGCTTCGCTTGGGCCCGCGCTGTCGGCAAGGGGGCGCGAGGGCGACGCGTGTCTGCGGCGCGTCGTCGCGTCGAGCCCCGAGCTCACGGGTGCCGTGAGCGTCGTCGTCGCGCTGGACGTCGATGGCCGCGCGACCTCGGCGGTGGTGGAGAGCGACTCGCTCGTGCCCGACGGCGAGGCTGCCGCGCGCGCGAGAGAGTGTGTGCGCGACGCGTTCGCGGGGCTGGACCTAGGCGCGCCGATCGAAGTGGCGACGGTCGTCACGATGACCCTGGTCGTGCCCCGCGTTCCGTGAAGGACCCGTCGCGCAACCCCGCGGCCGGCCGCGGTCCGAGCGCGTGCCGGTGAGTACACTGAATGCGCATGGCGAGCTGCGTCGCACCGGTCGAGTGATCAGCGTCTCGTAGAGGCCGCGCGAGGGGAGCGTCATCGACCCGGGGTAGGAGGGCACGGGGCGAGAGGGAGCGTCAATCACCCCACGGGGTGACAACGTGTGGGAAGGCGCGCGAAGGCCGAGCTCCGGGCTCGGCGCGATCGCAGTGGGGGCGTGGCGGTGGTTGCTTCGCAGTCCCTCACCCCAACCCTCTCCCGCGGCCGCGGGAGAGGGGGCCGAGCGGGGGCGGCGCGATCGCAGTGGGGGCGTGGCGGGTTTCGTCAACCAGGGGCTGTCGGCGTTCTGCGCGAGACGAGGTCCGACCACGATGCGAACGGCACGAGGGCGATGTGCGTGGTGCCGAGAACGCCTCGATCGAGACGGATCTCGAGCGCGTGCGCGGAGCGGATCTGGTCGGCGCGCTCGGCGCTCACCCAGTAGACGTGTTTCTCCGGGACGAGGTCGCGGCCCGCCTCGTCGCGGCCGAAGCCTTCGCGCCCCAGCTCCGCGGCGGTCTGCTCGTCGATGGCGAGCGCTCGCTCGGCCCGCTGAGCGCCCGCGCCAGCCGCAAGAACGCGCCCTTTGCGTGCAGCTCCTGCCTCGCTTCCCAAGCGACGAGAGCGCGGCGCGCGCGGATCTTGGCCGCCCGCGCATGCAGCTTGGCGATCGCATCGCTCATACGCTCTGCTCCAATCGTTCGGACCCTGCGACGAGCACGCCGTCGATCGCGAGCACGGGGGCCATCGCCTCGACGGTCGCGCGCAGTCGATCGCGGAGCTCCACGAGGGAACGATACGTGAGCGGTCGATGCGGCGCACATCGCCTGGCGCGGCGAGCCGCTCGTCCGGCTCTGTCGGGGAGTCCCGCTCTCGCGGGCGAGGTGGCTGCGCGGGCTCGCGCGCCCACGCTCAGGCCCAGCGCTCGCGGAGCGCGCGGGCGAGGGCGCCGGGGGTCGTGGGGCTGCGGGACGAGAAGGCGTGGGCGAGCGCGATCGACGAGCGGAAGCCGCTGAGGGCGGCGACGCGGTGGATGGGCATGCCGGGAATCGAGAGGAGCTGCTGCGCGGCGCTCATGCGCATGTCGGCGAGCGCGTCGCGCCAGCCTTCGATCACCATGCCGAGATCGTCCGAGAGCGATGCGATCGCGCGGCGCGCGTGGCGCTCGGAGATCCCGACCTGGGTGGCGAGCTCGTCGAGCGAGGGCTGCGCGTGCAGGCGCTCGCGCGCCTCGCCGAGCGCGCGGTACACGGCGGCCGTGGGCGCAGCGATCAGCGGGTCGAGCGAGGGGACGCGCGGCGCGGGGAGGCCGGCGCTCCGCAGCTGGCGCAAGAGCTCGACGGTCCAGGTCTCGCCGGGCTCGTGTCCCATGCGCGCCGTCAGCGCGCGCAGGCGCTCCGTCTCGCGACCCGTGATGCGGCCGAGGCGCGGCGGGCCCTCGGCGAGGACATCGACGGGCGCGCTCGCGTCCCACTCGACGCAGAGCACCTCGCAGGGCGAGCCGGAGTAGCCTTCGTCGTCGTGCAGGCGCTGATCGAGCAAGACGGCATCGCCGGCGCGCAGCGCGGTGACGGCGGCGCCGCGGCCCACGTAGCCGCGGCCGGCGAGCAGGACGGTGAGCTGCGTGCGTGACTGACGCGCGATGTAGCTCACGAGCGGCGCGAGCAATCCCCAGTCGGTGACGAGGCCGTCCGACGCGAGGAACGAGACGGCGAGGCCGTGGCCGCGGGCCGCCGCGCTGCGGTACCACGCGTCGGTCCCCGGGATCCGAATCTCCGCGCGCTGGACGAGCACCGCTCTACGGTGCCACGTCTGGTCATCCGGCGGCGGACAGCTTTCGGCGCGCCATCGCGCGGACGCCGACGAACATGAGGCCGCCGCCGAGCCCGCTGCCGACCCACGCGGGGATCGGGACGCCGAGACCCTCGCGCAGAAGGACCACCGGGATCGTGCACACCAGCTGGGCCACGAAGCCGATCACGAGCACCTGCCAGAACGGCAGCGGGTGCCAGAACTTCCACGCGGGAACGGTCTCTTGGGGCATGCGATCCCTCCTCGGCGAGGGATGCACGACGGCGCGGGCGGCTGCCATTGATTCGACCGGACAAGGGTCGCGGCGTGGAGGCGTCGATGGCGGCGGGTGGGGGCGAACGGCGGTGAAGGCGCGGCTGCGATCGGGCCCGGTCGCGCGATCGCGGTGGCGTCCGTGCTTCTCGTGCTCCCGCAGTCCCTCACCCCGGGGTAGGGCGGCGCGGTCCCCTCTCCCGCGGGAGCGGGAGAGGGCTAGGGTGAGGGGCTGCAGAGGATCGGCGGTGAAGGCGCGGCTGCGATCGGGCCCGGTCGCGCGATCGCGGTGGCGTCCGTGCTTCTCGTGCTCCGCAGTCCCTCACCCCAACCCTCTCCCGCTGTCGCGGGAGAGGGAGTAGGGCGGCGCGGAGAGGATCCGCGGTGAAGGCGCGGCTCCGATGCTCAATGCCGGAAGTGGCGCGCGCCCGTGAAGATCATCGCGATGCCCGCCGCGTCGGCGGCGGCGATCACGTCGGCGTCCTTCACCGAGCCGCCGGGCTGCGCGACGGCGGTCACGCCCACCTTCGCCGCCGCCTCGAGGCCGTCGGGGAAGGGGAAGAACGCGTCGGACGCCATCACCGAGCCCTTGCTCTGCTCGCCCGCCTTCTGCGACGCGATCTGCACGCTCACCACGCGCGACATCTGGCCGGCGCCCACGCCGACCGTGACCGTGCCCTTCGCGAGCACGATGGCGTTCGACTTCACGTGCTTGCAGACGCGCCACGCGAAATCGAGCGAGGCGAGCTCGGCGTCGGTCGGCCCGCGCTTGGTCACCACCTTGCCGCCGCGCACTTCCTTGCCGCCCGTCGCGTCGCGGTCCTGCACCACGAAGCCGCCGCTGATCTTCTTGGCGGTCAGCTCGGCCGCATCGGGCGGCAGCCACGCGCCCGTCGCGAGCAGGCGCAGGTTCTTCTTCGTGCGCAAGAGCTCGAGCGCCGAGGCGGAGTACGAGGGCGCGATCACGCACTCGAGGAAGGTCTCGACGAGGAGCTTCGCCGTCGCGTCGTCGACCTCGCGGTTCAACGCGACGATGCCGCCGAAGGCGCTGAGCGCGTCGGCCTCGCGCGCCTGGTGGTAGGCCTCGGCGAGCGTCTTGGCCGTCGCGACGCCGCACGGGTTGGTGTGCTTCACGACCACGGCCGCCGGCTGTTCGGTGTGCTCGCGCACGGCCTCGAGCGCCGCGTCGCAGTCGACGAGGTTGTTGAACGAGAGCTCCTTGCCGCCCGCGCCGAGCGACTCGGCCTTGGCGAGCGAGCCCGCCGGCGCGTTGCGCTCGACGTAGAAGGCGCCTGCCTGGTGCGGGTTCTCGCCGTAGCGCAGGCCGTACGCCTTCTCGAGCGAGAAGGTGAGCGTGCCCGGGAACGGATCGCGGCTGTGGTCGTCCTTCAGCGACGTGAGGTAGCCGGCGATGGCGCCGTCGTAGGCGGCCGTGTGCGAGAAGGCCTTGGCCGCGAGGCGCGCGCGCAGGGCCTGGCTCGGCTCGCCGTCCTTGTGGATGGACTCGAGCACGGCCGGGTAGTCGCTCGGGTCGACGACGACGCTCACGCGCGCGTGGTTCTTGGCGGCGCTGCGGATCATCGAGGGGCCGCCGATGTCGATGTTCTCGACGATCTCTTCGTGCGGCGCGCCGCGGGCGACGGTGGCCTCGAAGGGATAGAGGTTCACGACGACGAGATCGATCGGGCGCCCGCCGAGCTCGGTGAGCTGGGTGCGGTCGCCGATCGTGTCGCGCATGAGGATGCCGCCGTGCACGCGCGGGTGGAGCGTCTTCACGCGGCCGTCCATCACCTCGGGCGAGCCCGTGTACTCGGCGACGTCCGTGACGGCGATGCCGGCGCCGCGCAGGGCGTTGGCGGTGCCGCCGGTCGAGAGGATCTGCACGCCGGCCTCGGCCAGCGCGCGGCAGAGGTCGACGATTCCTCGCTTGTCCGAGACCGAAACGAGAGCTCTCTCGACGCGCGGCATGGGGCCTCCTCGACGTGGACGGCGGGGGCCAGCGGGCCGACCTCCGCGATGACGCGGCGCGTCCTATCGGGAGGGGGCGGCCAGGTCAACACTCCCCGTGAGCGGTCGACGTCGACGGGGGCGAAAACCACGCGCGGCCGTGGCCGCGATGCACGGCCTGGGCGAGCGGGCCGCGATCGTCTCGGGCGCGGATTCCGGGGTACGATGCCTCATGCAGTCTCGCTCGTGGGTGGGGGCGCTGGTGCTCTGGGCGGTGGCGGGGTGCGGAGGCGGCGAGACGGCCCCGACCGATGCGGCCGGAAACGACGCGTCCGTGTCGGAGACGGGGCCGTGTGGCGCCTGTGACGACGGCCAGTTCTGCAATGGCGTCGAGGCCTGTAGCGGCGCCCGATGCATGCCCGGAACGAGCCCCTGCCTGCCGACGCAGTCCTGCGACGAGGCCGGCGACCGCTGCCTCACCGCGTGCGACACGCTCCCCGACGCGGACCGCGACGGAGCGCCGGCGGTCTCCTGCGGCGGCAGCGACTGCAACGACGCCGACCCGAACGTGCACCCGGGCGCGAGCGAGGTGTGCGACGCGTTCGGCGTCGACGAGGACTGCGATTCCACGACGCTCGGGATGCGCGATGCCGACGGCGACGGGCACGTGTCGTCGGGCTGCTGCAACGGCGCGATCTGCGGAGACGACTGCGACGATGCGCACGCGGACGTGTTCACCGGCTCGACCGAGACGTGCAACGAGCGCGACGACGACTGCGACGCGTCGACCGACGAGGGGCTCGCGACGAGCACTTATGCGCCCGACTGCGATCGCGACGGCTACGGCAACGAGAGCGTGGCGAGCGTGGCGGCCTGCGGGACGCCCACCACGCTCCTCGGCTGTGCGAATGGCGTGTGGGTCGCGACGCTGGGCGACTGCGACGACGTGATGGCGAGCGTGCACCCGGGCGCGAGCGAGACGTGCAACGGCCTCGACGACGACTGCAACGCGACGACCGACGACAGCGCGGTGGTGGACCCGCTCTGCGCGGCGGCGAACACGTCGGTGGTGCACACGCAGGCGATCTGCGTGAGCGGTGCGTGCGGCCTCGCGCCCTGCGACACGGGCTACGGGAACTGCGACGGCCTGGTGGGCACGGGCTGCGAGGTCGATCTGACGAACGACGACGCGCACTGCGGGACCTGCACGACGAGCTGCGGGCCCGCCTCGGTGTGCCAGGCGGGCGTGTGCGCGCCGCTCGTGGAGATCGACGCCGGCGCGACGCACACGTGCGCGCGCTACTCGACGGGGCGCGTGGTGTGCTGGGGCTTCAACGGCGACGGGCAGCTCGGCGACGGCACGCGCACGACGCGGCGCCACGCGGTGCCCGTGGCCGGCGAGCTCACCGTGAGCTCCATCTCGGCGGGCGGCACGCGCGCGCGCAGCGGCGAGCACCTGACGACCGACACCGGACAGACGTGCGGCGCCGACGCGCGCGGCGTGTACTGCTGGGGCAACGGCGTGCTCGGGCAGCTGGGCGATGGGCGGAGCATGTCGTCGAGCGCGCCGGTGACGGTGTCGCTGCTCCCGATCCGGACCTCGATGTGGGTGATGCCGCCGTCGTTCCCGGCGATCGCGGTGGGCGGCGAGATGTCGTCGGTGATCGAGATGGAGCGGCCGACGGGGCGGCCTCGGACGACGCCGTACTACTGGGGGCGCATCGACATGATCCCGTCGAGCGCGCAGCCGACGGCGATCGGTGGCCTGATGAACGTCTACGAGATCGGCGCGGGGCCGACGCACGTGTGCGTCACGAGCGACAACGACGGTGGCGTGTACTGCGCCGGCGCGAACGACTTCGGGCAGCTCGGCCTGACGAGCGTGACGAGCAGCACGACGCTCGTGCGTGCGACGGTGCTCCCGACGATCTCGACGTGGGCGGTGCAGGTCGAGGCGGGCGGCGAGACGGAGTCGGTCGTGTTCGGACGGCCGCCCCGCACGGGCACGACGACGTGCGCGCGCATCGACAGCGGCGTCGTCTACTGCTGGGGATCGGCCTCGTTCGGGCAGCTGGGCAACGGGATGGCGGCGGCGGGAACGCCGGTGACGGGGCTGGGCGCGGCCGACGTCACCGTGGGCGGCTTGCACGCGTGCGCGGTGCGCGGCGACGGGACGATCGCGTGCTGGGGCGACAACGCGTACGGGCAGCTCGGCAACGGGACGACGACGTCGTCGGACGTGCCGGTGACGGTGACGGGGATCACGACGGCGGTGCACGTCTCGGCGGGGGCAGACCACACGTGCGCGGTGCTGATGGACGGCAGCGCGTGGTGCTGGGGGAACAACGAGGTCGGGCAGCTCGGCAACGACGACGCGCTGGCAGCGCAGAGCAGCGTGCCGGTGCGGGTACACGGGACCTGAGGGGCGCGTCCGATCGCAGCGGCGTGTCCGATCGCAGCGGCGCGATCCGGCGAGCGCTGCGCAGTCCCTCTCCCCAACCCTCTC
>JBGALT010000188.1:0-15163 GCA_044223665.1 Sandaracinaceae bacterium
CTTGGACATGAGCCGGGCGATCAAAGAGATCGCGAAGATCATCTGACGGGCGCGCTGCACCCGACGAAGAAAGGGCACTGCCAATGGCTGCAGTCGTGATGTTCGACGACGGAGCGCACCGCAACGTGCTGCTCGAGGACTACTCGGACGGGGCCGCCGTCCAAGCCAACCAGCACCTCGTCGTGGACGGCCGCTCGGCCATGATCCTCGACCCGGGCGGACACAAGGTCTACTCGCGGGTGCTCGCCGAGACGCTCCATCGCATCGGGCCAGGAGGCAGGCTCGACCACGTCTTCCTCTCCCACCAGGACCCCGACATCGTCGCCGCGGTCAACGGCTGGCTGATGACGACCGACGCGATCGCCCACGTCTCGAGCTTGTGGGTGCGCTTCGTGCCGCACTTCGGGCTCGACCGCCTGGTGGTGGATCGACTGAAGGGCATTCCCGACGAAGGTCAGTGGATGACCCTGGGCGGCTGCGAGCTCGGCATCGTGCCGGCGCACTTCCTCCACTCGGCCGGCAACTTCCAGGTGTGGGACCCGCGCTCCCGCATCCTCTACACGGGCGATCTCGGCGCCTCGGTGGACGTGCCCTACCGCGAGGTCCCGGACTTCGACGCCCACGTGCCGCACATGCTCGGCTTCCACCGGCGCTACATGGCGTCGGGCGCGGCGCTGCGCGCGTGGGCCGACACCGCGCGCAGCCTGGACATCGACATCATCGCCCCCCAGCACGGCGCGATGTTCCGCGGCAAGGAGATGGTCGCGAAGTTCGTCGACTGGATCGCCTCGCTCGAGGCCGGCGTGGACCTGATGATCCGGAACGGCGGCTACGCGATGCCGCCGCGGGCGCAGCCGTGACCGGGCGCAGCGCCCGCGTGCTCGTCGTCGAGGACGAGGAGACACTGCGCCGCTACGTCGCGCGCGGGCTCGCCAAGGTCCCCGGTGTCGAAGTGACGGAGGCCGGCACCCTGGTCGAAGCGCTCGCCGCGATCGATCGGGCGGTGCCGGACGTGGTCCTCTCCGATCTCGATCTGCCGGATCGTCCGGGCGTCGAGCTCATCGGCGAGCTCGGACGGCGAGGGCTGACTCCCGCGCTGACGTTCGTGTCCGCGTACGCGAAGGCGTTCGCGGCGCAGATCCCGCGCTTCACCAAGGTCCGCGTGCTCGAGAAGCCCGTCGCGATCGAGAAGCTGCGCGAGATCGTGCGCGCCGATCTGGAGGCGCGCGGCCTCGGCGCGAGCGACGCGGCGCCCTTCGGCGTCCCCGACTACCTCCAGATCGCGTGCCTCGGGCGGCACTCGGTGGTGATCGCGATCGACGGCGCCCGCGGAGGGACCATCGTCGTCCACGGAGGGGTCGCGTGGAGCGCCGAGGACGGAAGCGGGGTCGGCGAGCCGGCGTTCGCGCGCATGGCGATGGCATCGGGCGCGCGCGTCACGTGCCGCACGATGCGCGAAGCCCCCGGTGCGCGGAACCTCGACCGCTCGTGGGAGGCGCTGCTCCTCGACGCCGCGCGCGTCGCCGACGAAGGAGCGCGCGGAGGCGCCAGCGGTGGAGCGACCCAGAGCGACGAGGTCGACCGTCTCTTCGCGGACGATCCGCCGTCGCCGTCGCCGCCGGCCACGGCCACGCCACCCGCCGCCCCAGCGTCCGTGCCTTCGCCGACCGTCGATCCCTTCGTGGCCGCCGTCGACCGCGGCACGACGGCGCTGCTCGGCAAGGACTATCCCGCCGCGCTCGCCGCGTTCCTGGAAGCCGAGCGCGCGCGCCCCGGCGACCGCAAGGTCCTCGCGAACCTCGCGCGCCTGCGCCAGCTCGGCGTCACGGCCCCGCCCGACGCGGCCACCGAGCCCACCTCGTCTCCCTCGTCCGATCCGGAGGCCCCATGACCGTACGCATCGCGGTGTTCAGCCAGAAGGGCGGCGTCGGCAAGACGACCGTCGCGCTCAACCTCGCCGTCGCGCTCGCCGAGCGCGGGCGGCGGACGCTCCTGGTCGACCTCGACCCGCAAGGCGGCATCGGCCTCTCGCTCGCCAAGAGCGAAGGAGAGTGGCCCGGGCTCGCCGAGATCCTCGCCGACGCGACGAGCGCGGACGCCGCGGTGATCGAGACGCGCGAGAACCGCCTCTCGCTCCTGCCACGCGGGCGCTTGGACCCCATCGACGTGAGCGCGTTCGAGGAGGGGCTTCGCGAGCGCGGCACGCTCGACGGCATCCTCCGCGCCGCCGAGCGCGGGCGCGACTTCGTGGTCATGGACACGCCCGCGGGGCTCGGGTCCCTCGCGCGTGCGGCGCTCGCGAGCGCCGACGTCGCGCTCCTGGTCTTCGAGGCCGGTCCGCTCGCGCTGCGCTCCATCCAGCAGCCGCTTCGCGTGCTCACCCACGTCCGCGACACCGAGAACCCGCGCCTGGCGCTGCTCGGGATCCTGCCGACCATGGTGGAGCTGCGGCGCGAGCACTCGCAGGACGCGCTCGTACAGATGTGGAACCACGTCGAGGGCGTGCTCGAGACGAGCATCCCGCGCAGCGACGTGTTCGGCCGCGCGAGCCATCGCGGCGTGCCGGTCGCCTACCTCGCGGGCAAGCCGAGCCCGGAGGCACGGCGCTTCGACGCCCTCGCCGCCGAGATCGAGGCGCGCCTCGCCACCCTCACCGGGAGAGCCGACGATGTCGAACGAGCCGAACGCACCCTCCTCTGATCTCGCGCGGGCCGCGGCGCTCTCGGCGGGGCTGGCGGGCAAGGCCGCGGCCGCGGCGCCGAAGGGCCATGCGCGTCCCGACGGGGAGGTCGTCTTCACGCGGCTGCGCGCCCGCGAGCTTCCACCGCCGACGCCGGCCTCGCCCGACGCGTTCGGGTCGTCGGCGTGGCACGAGCTGCTCGACTGGGCGATCGCCACGTCGGCCAGCACCGCGGCGTTCATCGTCGATCGCCACGGGCTCGTCGTGGACTGGCGCGGCGCGATCTCGCGGGAGGTCGTCGAAGCGCTGGGCTCGGGCGTCGCCGGCCTGCTGGACGCCGCTCGCCGGATCCAGGGGCCCGAGGAGTCGAGCGTGCGCGCGCTGGGGCTGGATCTCGGCGCGCCGGGTCTCGGCGCACAGGCCGTGACCGTGGCGCTCGCGCCGAGCGGGCTCTCGCTCTGTCTGGTGGGGCGTCGCGACGTCTCGCGCGACACCCGCGAGGCCTTGCTCACCGCGCTCGCCAGCGCCGGCGGCTGATCGCAACGAGGCTCGCGTCAGCGGACGGCGGCGGTGGCGATCTCGCCGTAGCTCGGCGCGGGCAAGAACACGTGCGCGAGGTCGTGTGCGCGTGCACCGAGGCGCAATGCGACCGCGATGGGCGCGAGCACCTCACCCGCGTGGGGGCCGATCGCGCTGGCGCCCAGGATCGCCCCGCCCTCGGGCTCGGTGACGACGCGGATCACGCCGCGCGCATGGGGCTCGCGCCCGACGCCATCGAACGTCGCGCGGAGGCTGGAGGCGAAGTCGCCCGTGAGCAGATCGAAGGGCGCGCCACGCCTCGTGGCGGCGGCGGGCGAGAGGCCGACGCTCGCGACCTCGGGGCTCGTGTAGACCACGTCGACGAACGCGGACGGCAGGAGGGGCTGCACCGCCTGCCGCGTCGCGTGGCGCGCGGCCGTCCATCCGGTCGCCTCGGCACGCGCGCTCGACTGGCTCCCCGGAGCCGCATCCCCGACGGCGTAGATGCCCGGCGCCGAGGTGAGCCCGTAGCCGTCGACGGCGAGCGTGCCGCCCTCGGCTCCCGCCACGCCGAGCTCCGCGAGGCCCAGGCGCCCGGTATCGGCACGTCGTCCGACGGCGACGAGCGCGCGCTCGGCCGCGTACGTGCGCCCACCGTCGAGCTTCGCGAGCGCTCCCTGCTTCGGGTCGTGCACGAGGCTCAGCACGCTCTTGCCGTGCACGATCTTCACGCCGCGCTCCATGAGCACGTCTCCGAGCGAATCGGCGAGCTCGCGATCGAAGCGCGGGAGGATGCCGAGCTCGTCGAGGATCCAGGTGACCTCGACGCCCAGCGCCTGGAACGCATGGGCGTGCTCGGCGCCGGTCGCGCCCCCGCCGACGACGAGCATGCTCCGCGGCAGCTCCTGCATCGATCGCACGTGGCGCGGCGCGAGCACGAAGCTCCCGTCCGGCTTGCCCGCGTCGCCGAAGAGCCCGGCAGCAAACCGTGGCTCCGATCCCACGGCGACGATCGCCGCGTCGAACGGGAGCACGCGTCCTGCGCCGCCTTCGGCCGTCACCTCGACTTCCCGCAGCGACACGAAGCGAGCGGTGCCCGGCGCGATGCGCGCCCCCGCGTCGTCCAGGGCCAGGCGCATGCGATCGGCGCGCGCCTTCGCGAGCGCATCCGTCTCGGCGTGGATCGCCGCGAGCTCGGCGGCGCTGGCGAGCCCGCGCTCTCCCCGCGCACGGCGCGCTTCGGCGGCGTGCAGGAGGACCTTCGACGGAACGAAGCTCGAGTGCGTCGCGCGCCCACCGACCGCGCCCTCGCTGACGAGCGTCACGCCCGCACCGCTGCGCGCCGCCTCGACGGCCGCCGTGACGCCCGCCGGCCCTCCGCCCACGACGACGAGCTTCACGACGCACCTCCGGCGATCTGGGTGGCGAGCACCGCTTGCAGTCCTTCGGGATCGTCCACGTGCACCCAGTGGTCGGCCGGCAAGCGATGCACCGTCACGCGCGGCTCGCGCGACGCGATCCGCTCCGCCTGCGCGCGATCCTCGGCCGTGTAGGCGATCGAGCGCTCGCCGATCACGAGGTGGATGCGCGTGCCGGCCGGGGGCGTGGCGACGATCGACCAGTCGTCGCGCGCGAAGTAGTCGGCGAGCAGGGCGCGGATCTCGGCCCCGTCGAGGGCGAAGCGGACACCGCCCGGCGCGGGCTCGGTGCTGAGCGCGAGCCACTGTCCGATCGCGTTGCCGTGCCTCTCGCCGACGGCGCGGATGAACGCGGACTTCGTCGGCAGCACCTCGGGCAGCGCGTCCAGCGTGTCGAGCACCGCGAGCGGCGTGTCGCCGCCGCGCAGAGGCGCGCGGGCTCCCGGGACGCTGTCGACGCTCACGAGATCCGGAACGGGGATCTTGGTCGCGAGCGCGAGCGCGACCTTGCCTCCGAAGCTGTGCCCGACGACGCCGGCCAGCGGGACGGATCCCACGAGCGTGACGAGGTCCTCGGCGCAGGCGTCGATCGAGGCTCTCGGCGTGGCCTTCGGCGAGCGCCCGTGCCCGCGCAGATCGACGAGCCACGCGGAGAGATCCGGGCGCGCCTCCACCAGGCGCTTGGCCGCCCCGCGCAGGTTCTGGCCGCTGCCCAGAATCCCGTGGAGAAAGAGCACGACGCGCGCGCCCGCGGCGCCCTCGATGCGCTCCGAGTACAGCTCGACCGTCATGCCGCGCGGGCGTTTAGCACGAGCGCCCCTGCGCCGTGATCTCGGCGCGCGGCCCGCGGGCGCGGCGCCAACGGACGCGAGCGCGCGACGGACGAGGAAGCGTCGCGGCGCGCGTCGGGCCGAGGTGATCCGGTGCGCGCGCACGTGCTAGGGTCGCCCGCTCCCGATGTCGTACACGGTCCTCGCTCGGAAGTACCGCCCGCAGACGTTCGCCGACCTCTCCGGTCAGGAGCACGTGACGCGCACGCTGGGGAACGCCATCGCGTCCGGTCGCGTCGCGCACGCGTTCCTGTTCACCGGCGTGCGCGGCGTCGGCAAGACGACGACGGCCCGCATCCTCGCCAAGGCGCTCAACTGTGCACAGGGCCCGACCATCGCGCCCTGCGGCGTCTGCGATCCCTGCAAGGAGATCACGGTCGGCTCGGATCTCGACGTGCTCGAGATCGACGGCGCCTCGAACAACAGCGTCGACGACGTCCGGCGACTGCAGGAGACGATTCCCTTCCGTCCGACGCGCGACCGCTTCAAGGTGGTGATCGTCGACGAGGTCCACATGCTCTCGACGGGCGCGTTCAACGCGTTCCTCAAGACCCTGGAGGAGCCTCCGCCGCACGTGAAGTTCATCTTCGCGACCACCGAGTCGCAGAAGGTGCCCATCACCATCCGCTCGCGCTGCCAGCGCTACGACTTCCGCCTCATCCCGCAGAGCGTCGTGAGCGAGCGGGTTCGCCACATCCTCGCCGCCGAGGGCATCGAGGCCGACGATC
The DNA here is from genome assembly GCA_044223665.1 of Sandaracinaceae bacterium. Classification (GTDB taxonomy): domain Bacteria; phylum Myxococcota_A; class Polyangia; order Polyangiales; family Sandaracinaceae; genus JBBSAT01. The sequence goes on from JBGALT010000188.1 coordinate 6,176, forward strand.
ACGCCGTCCAGATCGTGGCGCGCGAGGCCGCGGGCTCGATGCGCGATGCGCTCACGCTGCTCGATCAGATCGTCGCGTTCTCGGGCGGCAAGCTCGTCGGCACCGAGGTGGCGACCGTGCTCGGCATCGCCGACCGCGCGGCGCTGCACGACGCCACCGAGGCGCTCTTGCGAGGCGACGGTGCCTCGGTGCTGGCGGCGATCGACGTGCTCGCGACGCGCGGCCTGGATCTGCTGCACTTCGCCCGCAGCGTCGTCGAGCTGCTGCGCGACTTGGTCGTGCTGCGGACGAGCGGCGAGGACACCGAGCTCGTGAGCCTGGTGGACGAAGAGCGCGCCCGCGCCGCGGCGCTCGCCAAGGAGATCGAGCCGCTCGAGGTGCAGCGCGCCTTCCACGCGGCCTCCCAGCTGGTCGACGACATGGCCAAGGCCACGCTGCCACGGACCGTCCTCGAGATGGGCCTCGTGCGCATCGCGACGCGGCCGCCGCTACGCGCGCTCGCCGACGTCGTCGCGCGCCTGGACGCGCTCGAGCGACGTGGCCCCTCGGGCGGAGGCGGAGGAGGCGGAGGCCGAGCGGGCGGGCCGACGGGTGGAGGCGCCTCCGGGCCGCCCCGTCGTGGTCCGGCCGGAGCCTCGGCCGCGCCCGTGACGGGCGGCACCCTCACCGAGCTGCCCGTCGCCCGCATGGCGAGCGAGCGCGCGCCCACCGCGAGCGCGCGACGCGACGAGCCGAGCGCACCGATCGAGCCAAGAGCGAGCGTCACGCCGATCGCCAGCGCGGCGGCCGCGGTCGCCGTGACGCCCGCGCCCGCACCGCCGCCGGTGGCGCCGCCGGCCCACGAGCGCGCGACGCGTGCGAGCGCGCCGCCACCCGTCTCGAGCGTGGGAACGGTCGCCGCGCCGCGCATGGCTCCGATCACCCAGGCGGCGGGCGAGGCGATGGCGCTCTGGGAGCCGATCGTCGCCGCGCTGGCCGGCACGCGCCCTGCGCTGGGGGCGGTCCTCGCGCACGCGGTGCCGAAAGCGGTGACGCCCGAGCGCGTGGTGCTCGCCCTCGCGCGCGGCTCGTTCTACGCCAAGCAAGTCGAGACCGAGGCGGCCAAGTCGGCGATCGCCGACATCACCGAGCGCCGCCTCGGCGCCCGGCCGCTCGTGGAGGTCGTCGAGATCGACGTGGCGGTGCAGTCGGCCGAGCCGACGCTCGCCAAGATCGAGGACGAGCGCGCGCGCGCGCGGCTGGAGGCGACGCGCCGCAAGGCGCTGAACCACCCGGTGGTGGTCGAGGCGCTCGCCGTCTTCGATGCCAAGGACCGCACCATCGACGTACGCGTCGACGAGTAACCGCCCGCGCGCCGTTGCCGCTGGCGACCGCGTCGAACGCGCGCGGCCTACGTCGACGAAAGCCGAGCGGGTTGGTATAGAGCGCCCGCGCCGCCACGGCGGTCCGGGATCCGACGGTTTCCGGGCGATCAGGCCTCAGAGGGACACGCGATGACGAATCACTTCCGCGGTGGGATGAGCGAGCTCATGCGCCAGGCGAGCCGCCTGCAGCGCAAGATCGAGAAGCGCAAGGAAGAGCTCAAGACGGCCACCGTCGAGGCGAGCGCGGGCAACGACCAGGTGAAGGTCGTCGTCAACGGCGCGCGGGACCTCGTGTCCATCACGATCGCGCCCGAGCTCCTCAAGTCCGAGGACCTCTCCATGGTGCAGGACCTCATCGTGGCCGCGGTCAACGCCGGCGCGAAGAAGAGCACCGAGATGGTCGACGCCGAGCTCGAGAAGGTCACCGGCGGCCTCAAGATCCCGGGCCTGTTTTAGCCTGCAGACTCGGCCGCGCGCGGGTACGCTCGCCGCGTGGAGGACCCGATCGCCGAGCTGGTACGGCTCCTCGCCCGCCTCCCCGGCGTGGGCGAGCGGACCGCCACGCGCTACGTCCACCACCTGCTCGCCGAGGACCGCGCCCTCACCGAGTCGCTCGCCCAGTCGCTCGGGACGCTGCACACCCGCGTCCACCGATGCGTCGACTGCGGCAACTGGGGCGCCAGCGAGCGCTGCACGATCTGCCTCGACGCCCGCCGCGATCGCTCGCTGCTCTGCGTCGTGGCGCGCGTGCCCGACCTCGTCGCGATCGAGCGCGGCGGCATCTACCGCGGCCGCTACCACGTGCTGCACGCGCTGCTCGCCCCGCTCGACGGGATGGGGCCCGAGCGCGTCGACGTGGGTCGGGTCGCCGAGCGAGTGAAGGCCGACGGCGTCCGCGAGGTGGTGATCGCGACGCCTCTCTCGGTCGAAGGCGAGGCCACCGCGCTCTACGTGGCCCAGGCCCTGAAGGGCATCGAAGCGCCCGACGGGCAGCCGGTGCGCGTCTCGCGCATCGCGAGCGGCATTCCGCACGGCGGTGAGCTCGAGTACGCGGACCCGATCACCCTCGGTCGCGCCCTCGATGGCCGGAGGATCGTGTGAGGCGCGCGCTGGGGGCGGAGACGTGGCTGGCGGGCCTGGTCGTGCTCGTCGTGCTGACGATGGTGCTGCCGCTCCCCACGGCGCTCCTCGACCTCCTGCTCGCCACCAACCTCGCCGTCTCGCTGCTCCTCTTGCTGTCGGCGATCTCCGCGCGCTCGCCGCTCGCGCTCTCGTCGTTGCCGACGCTGCTGCTCGTGACGACGCTCTTCCGGCTCGCGCTCAACGTGGGCTCGACGCGCCTGATCCTCCTCTCGGCCAACGCCGGCCGCGTCATCGCGGCGTTCGGCGAGTTCGTCGTCCAGGGCAACTACGCGGTCGGCGCGATCGTGTTCCTCGTGCTCACCATCGTGCAGTACCTCGTCATCGCGCGCGGCAGCGAGCGCGTCGCCGAGGTCGCCGCGCGCTTCGCGCTCGACGCCTTGCCTGGCCGGCAGATGGCCATCGACGCCGAGCTGCGCGCCGGGGCGCTGAGCGCCGAGGAGGCGCGGCGGCGAAGGAGCGAGCTCTCGCGCGAGAGCAGTCTCTACGGCGCGCTCGACGGCGCGATGAAGTTCGTCAAGGGCGACGCCATCGCCGGCATCGTCATCCTCGTCGTGAACCTCGTGGGCGGCGTCGGCATCGGCGTCGGCATGCGCGGCCTCGGGATCCGCGAGAGCCTCGAGACGTACGGCTTGCTGACGATCGGCGACGGCCTCGTCACGCAGATCCCTTCGCTCCTCGTCTCCACGGCCGCCGGCATCGTCGTGACGCGCGTCGCCTCGGCCGACGCCGAAGGCACGCTGGGCGCCGACATCGCGGCGCAGGTGCTCGGCTCGCCGCGCGTGCTGGTCCTGGCGGCGATCGCGCTCGGCGTCCTCGCGATCGTCCCGGGGATGCCCACCTTGCCCTTCCTCGTGCTCGCGCTCGTGCTGGCGGGGCTGGCGCTCTACGCACGGAGGCGGGCCGCCACGCGCGCGCCGAGCGCCACGCCGATCGTGGTCGAGCTCGGTTCCGAGCTCGGCGGGCCCGAGGCAGCCGGGCGCCTGCTGGCGGCGGCGAGCCGGCACGCGGAAGACGAGATCGGTGTGCCGCTGGCCGCCGCGCGCGTCGCGAGCGGCGCGCGGCCGCGCAGCGTGGTGGTGAAGCTCGACGGGCTCGTCGCGGCTTCCCGCGAGCTCGCACCCGGAGCCGACGTGGCCGGAGCGCTCGCCGCGACGCTCGTCGAGGCGGTGCGCGCCGACGTACGGCTCGGCGTCGGTCACGACGAGGTCGGCGCGATGTTGGACGCGCTCGCCCGCGAGCGACCGGCCCTCGTGCGGCAGTCGGTTCCGCGCCCGCTGACGCTGCCAGCGCTGACCGAGGTCGTGCGCGGCCTGGTCGCCGAGGGCGTTCCACCCCGTCCCTTCGCGCTGGTGGTGGAGTCTGCCGCACAGAGCAACGACCCCGCGCAGCGTCTCGAGCTGGTGCGCGCGTCGCTGCGCCGGGCGATCACGGCACGCTGGGCGCCGAGCGGGGTGCTCGACGTCATCGAGCTCGACGCGATGCTGGAGGATGCGATCCGGGACGGCATCCAGCGGCAGGGCGCGGCGACGCACCTCGCGCTCTCGCCAGCCATTGCGCGGGACACCATCGAGGCGCTCAAGCGCGCCGCTGCCAGCTCTGCCGCGCGCATCGTCGTGGTGTCGGCGGATGTGCGCCCCCACCTCCGCCGGCTCATCGCGGCGGATCTGCCGGAGATTCGGGTGTTCGCCCCGCGCGAGCTGGAGGCGAGCACCGAGCTGCGGACGGTCGCGCGCGCATCGCCTTGAGCCGCTGTGAACGCGGCGAGGGCACGCGGACCGGCCGTGTGTGAACCGGGGATCACGCGGGCCCCCGCCGGCCGGGCATCTCGGGGGGGTGTCGGTCGCGATCCCGCGTAGATCCAGACAATCCGCCGCTCGTTTCGCGATTCCGAGGAGTGGCACTACGATTGCTCGAACCTCGGCGGGCCTCCTAGAGGGGTTGGAACATGAAGAACCGCATTCTCAGCTCCGTGTCCTTCCTGGTCGTTGCGGCCGCCTTGGCGGCGCCGTCACTCGCGTCTCCTTCTCTGGCGTCGGCGCAGGTGGACACGCGCTGCCGTCCGGACGACCTGCTCTGCGCCGACGTCGGCGTCGGGCCGATCGAGGGTCACATCCGCATCGGACCTGGTGACGCGCCGCCGCCGATCGTCATCGAGACGCCGCCGCCGCCGCCCGTCGTGGTCGCGCCGCCGCCGGTGGTCACCCCGCCGGTCGTCGTGGTGCAGGGCCCGCCGCCGCCGCCCGCGCAGGTGGTCGTGGTCCAGGCGCCGCCCGTCCGCGAGCCTCCCGTCGTCCAGGTGCAGACGCGCCGCGAGCGCCGCGTCGTGTACGACCTGGTGCCCACGTTCGACATGGGCCTGCACATCGACGGTGGCGCGATGTTCTCGGATCGGATCGGGATGGGTGGCTTCGACGCCGCCGTCCGCATCCGCCCCGAGTCGCACATCGGCATCGATATCGGCACCGGCTTCTGGTACGGCAGCGACTACAACTCGCGCGAGCACTGGGAGATGCCGCTCCGTGCGGACCTCCTGATCTTCTTCAACCCGGAGCACATGTTCCAGGTGTACGCCGTGGTCGGCGGCGGCATGAGCTTCGGCAATGCGGGCGGCGTCAGCACGCGCACTGGCTACGTGGGTGGTCGCGACCTGATGTGGGCTGGCGGTGAGGCGGGCCTCGGTGCGGAGCTTCGTCTCTCGCGCTTCTTCGCCCTCAACCTCGACGTGCGCGGCTTCATCCGCCAGCAGGTCGGCGGTGGCCCCCCGGAGTTCACCGAGATCTCGGGCGGCTCGGTGCGCTCGACCGACACGAGCGGCGGTGTCTACGGCACGCTCGGCATGACGTTCTACTTCTTCGGCAACCCGCTGAAGCGCCGCGCGAGCGCGCGGCATGACGGAGCCGGCACCCACCCCGGCTTCTTGCTTTCCGTCCGTGGGCACGGTGGGGTGCTGGGCGGCACCCCGTCCGGCAGCTCTCCGGTCCGACGTCAGGGCTTGCGCTGGAGCAGCTTCCCGAGGAAGCCGCGCGGCGGCGGGATCTCGGAAGGTCGCGTGCTGGAGGCGGCGGCGGCCCGGTGCGCGGCGGCGGCGGCGGCGCGCGCCGTCCGGGGGCCGGCGGCGCAGGCTCCGCGGCGCCGTCGGCCACGAGGCCTTCCTCGTCGATCTCGATCACCTCTTCGATGTCGAGCACGACGTCCTCGACGCGTCCTCGTCCGACGGCTCCTCGTAGGAGGGCGGCGGGCGCGAGAAACGATCGACGTCGGCCTCCGTGAACATCGCGGTCGGCTCGGGCTCCAGGTCCGGCGCTCGGCGCGGCCACGGCGTCCTCGCGGAGCGAGTCGGACTCCCCGATCAGCGCGTCGAACTCCGCGCTCGGATCGTCGAAGGGGCTGAGCTCGGCCGGGGCAGCGGCGGGCTCGACGTAGGGCGGCGCCGGCGGCGCGCGCTCGCGCTCGTCTGCCAGCGCGGGAAGCTCGTCGAGCCCCCTCGAGCCTCGGAAGCGAGATCCAGCTCGAGCGCGTCGGCGGGCGCGGGCGCATCGGCGGGCGCGTCGATGGCGAGGACGGCAGGGAGATCGCTCGACCGAAGCACCTCGTCCGAGACGCGGATCTCCCCGAGGCGCTTCGTCCTCCACCGACGCGGTGGCGGCGCTCGCCGGCGCCGGCGGAGGCGCGGCCGCCGGCGCGCGCGGAACCGACGCGCTCGGCGCGGGCGACGGCGCGCGGGCGAGCCGTGGCCTCGGCGTAGACGACGGGCGTTCCGAGCGCCGCGAGCTCCGCATCGATCTCGGCGAGGCCGCGCTTTTCGCGCGCCGCGACGCCCCCCTGGACCTCGGCCAGATGGTCGCGCGAACGGCGATCGCATCGAGCTCGCGGTCGACCTCCAAGAGCGACGACATCCGGCGCATCGCCGGATTTCGGCCTGCACGTAAAGGGCTCGTCGGGCGGTGAGCGTGATCGTGCCGGGCCGGCGGCGACCGCTTCGCAACGGCGCGCAGCCGGCGGCGACAACGCGCATGTCCGCGCGCCCCTGGGTCGCCTCGCTGCTCGCCGTGCTCTCGCTCCCCGCCTGCCTGGCACCGCCGGCGCTGCCGCCGCTCCCCGACGCCGGCGCGCCGCGCGACGGGGCCTCGGCGCAGCTCACGCTCCTCTCGCTGCGCATCGAGGACGCGCGCGGGATCGAGTGGCCCGTGACGGCCGCGCCCCGCATGCCGATCGTGCGCCTCGAGTTCTCGTCCCCGCCGTTTGCCTCCGACGCCGTGCTCCTCGTGTCCGGGGAGCCCGACCTCGACCTGCTCGACGATCTGGACGAAGCGCCGCTGCGCGCTGCCACTACCGACCGAGCGATCGCGGTCGAGGCCACGCTGCGGGGGCCGGTGCTCACGCTCGCGCCACGCGAGCCTCTCGCGGCCGGCAGCGTCGTGACCATCGCCATCCCGCGCTTCCTCGAGGATGCGCGCGGCGCGAGGCTCACCGAAGCGCGCGCCGAGCCAGTGCGCATCTCGGGGGCCGCCTCGGCCGGCGCCCGCGCGACCGACAGCTGGCCGCCCGACGGGGCCTTCGACGTCGCTCCCTCCCTCGCGCTCGCGGCGATGCGCTTCGATGGGACGCTCGATCAGGCATCGCGCGCCATCGTCCTCACCGACGTCGCCGGCCACGCCGTGGCCGCGAGCGCCGAGGCCGCGCCGTGCGCCATGGTGGGCTGGGCCGCGGGAACCTGCGTGACGCTGATCCCGACCGGGCCCCTCGCGCCCTCGTCCACCTATCTTCTCGGCATCGCCGATGGCGCCCGCGACGGCACCGGCGCCGCGCTCCCGCCCTTCTCCGCGCGCTTCGCCACCGCCGCCTCCGACCCCGCGCCGATCGCAGTCGTCAACAGCCCCTGCGGGCTCGGCGAGACGTCGATCGACGACGTCTGTGCGCGGGCCGACGACGAGTCGATCACGGTCCACGCGCAGCTCTCGTCCGCCGCGCGCGTGCGCTGGCGCCTCGACGAGCGCACTGGCGAGCTCGTCACCCCGCGCGGGGCTCTCTCTCTCCGCATCGACCCGCTCGCGAGCGAGCGCGACGTGGTCCTCGACCTCGACGCGATCGACTACGCCGGGCGCACCACGACGCTGGCCCTCCCGCTGCGGACCACCGAGCCCTTGCCGCGCCTCACCATCACCGAGATCCGGTCCGACCCGGCGGGCACCGAGCCCCGTCAGGAGTACGTGGAGATCGCCAACGAGGGGCCGGTGCCGGTGTCGCTCGCAGGAATGACGATCGCCGACGCGGTGAGCGCGGCCGGCGATGCGCTGCCGGCGATCGTGCTGCCCTCCGGCGCGCGCGCGCTTCTCGTCGGAAGCGGCTTCGATCCCGACGACGACGCGAGCGGACGCGACGCGCCCGTACCGCCGGGGGCGCTCCTCGTGCGCCTCGATGCCTCGATCGGGTCCGGCGGGCTCTCGAACGCCGGCGAGCCGCTCTTTCTACGCGACGAGCTCGGGCGCTGGATCTCGGCCGCGCCCGCCACGCCCGTCCCGCGGAGCGGCGTCTGCGTCGTCCGGGTGGCGCAGAGCCTCCGCACGGGCGAGCCCGGGAGCTTCGAGTACGATGCAGACGGGACGTGCACGCCAGGACGATGAGGTGAGAGCGCGCGAGACACACGCCGGCGCACGCGGAGCTCCGCGACGAGACACGATCGTCGTGACGGCCACGGTCGACGACCAGCACTTCGCCTCGGCGGATGGGAGCTGGGCCGTCGTCGGCGCCACGCTCGAGCCGAGCGGCGAGGCCTCCACCCTCATCGGCGAGCTCGCCACGATCGCACGGGGGGAGACCGCGCGGTTCAGCGGCTACTGGGAGGAGCACGCCAAGTACGGCCGACGCTTCCGCGTCGTCAGCTACGCGCCGATCCTGCCTTCCAGCGATCGCGGCTTGGTCCGTTTCCTCGGCAGCGGGCTGGTGAAGGGCGTGGGCGAGGCGCTCGCCACCAAGCTCGTCGCCCGCTTCGGCGATCGGACGCTCGACGTGATCACGACGCAGAGCGCGCGCCTGCGCGAGGTCGGCGGCGTCGGCGCGAAGAAGGCCGAGGCGCTCCGCGCGGCCGTGCTCTCGCGGCGCGAAGAAGCGGAGAGCTTCGCGTTCCTGCACGGCGTCGGGCTGGGCCCCGCGCTCGCGCGCCGGGTCTTCAAGGAGTACGGGGCCGCCGCGCCGGCGAAGCTGAAAGACGACCCCTACCTCGCGGCCGAGCAGGTCGCCGGCATCGGGTTTCTCACCGCCGATCGCATCGGGCGCGAGGTCGGCATCGGCGAGGATGATCCGCGACGCGCGCGCGGCGCGATCCTGCACGTGCTCGCGCGCGCGAGCGACGACGGCCACACGTTCCTCGAGGAGCGCGAGCTGACGGCGGCGATGACGAAGCTCGCCGTGCCCGCAGCGCTCGTCGGCCCGGCCCTGACGGCGCTCGTCGAGCGCGGGCTCGTCGTGCGCGACGGCACGG
>JBGALT010000011.1:0-92703 GCA_044223665.1 Sandaracinaceae bacterium
CGGAGCGCGATCGCGTGCGCGCCCGGAGCGCGCAGCGAGGCGTACCCCTGGTACGCCGCAGCGAGCAGCGAGGACGAAAGCCGCGAGCACGCCCGTCCACGCGACCGCAACCGATCCACTTGTTTCGGAGCGGGCCCTTATACTTCGTCCATGAGACCCACGCTGGGATCGCTCGCGCTCGCCCTCTTGCTCGGGACCGTCCCGGCGCTCGCCTCCGCGCAGTACCACTTCACGGACTCGCTCCGGAGCGGCACGTCCGGCAACGCCAGCGGCGGGACGTTCGGTCCCGACGGCTGGACCGTCACCGGGGTCAGCGATCGGATCTGGTATCCGCTGCCGCGCCTGGTCTCGGGCTCCATCGAGGTGACCGTCGCCAACATCACGCCCGCGGTGCTCCCGCTCGCCGACCACGAGATCTTCGCGATGTACGAGGACGGCCACGGCATCGGCGAGCCGATCGCCTACTCCCCCGCGTTCCGCAACAACCACTACAAGATGCTGCTCCGCATCTACGGGGGCGCCGAGGTGGGACGCGTCGGCTCCATGAAGATGATGTGGGGCATGTGCCCGAGCGGCGCGCCCGGCTACGACGCGTGCGGTTGCACCTCGTTCTTCGAGGAGCCGTTCGCCGATCCGGGCCCGTGGACCGGCGCGCCCGTCCGCATCCGCGTGGAGTGGGGAGGCGGCCACGCGCGCCTGTTGCGCGACGGAGTCGAGGTGGTCTCGGTCGACTGGTCGGGCACGGGACTGGAGTTCGGCCCGAGTGATCTCCACATGATGATCGGCAGCCCGCGCAACGACGGTGGCCTTTCGGCCATGCCTCTCGGCGCGACGTTCTCCGACCTCGTCGTCGACGGTGTCGAGGGGCTGGTCGCGACGTGCCCGGGGGGCCCGGTCGACGCCGGCGTCGCGCTCGATGCGGGGTCCTGCGGCACCGGAGGAGGCGCGATCGCCGATGCAACGGCCGCTTCGTGGGAGCCGGGCGTCTTCGCCGACGCGAGCGACTTGAACGTCGAGGGCGACGGCGCGCAGCCGAACGCCGTCGTCTATCTGCGCTTCCCCGCTCCCGGCGGGCCGGTGACGCGGGCGACGCTCACGATGCACACGGCGAGCACCGCCAGCGCGGGCGGGGGCTCGGGACGCGTCTGCGCGATCTCGAGCGGGAGCTGGGACGAGGCGACGCTGACGTGGGCGAACCGACCCGCGCCGACCACGTGCACCGGCACCGCGCGGACGGTGGGCGCAGGAGAAGCCGTGAGCTGGGACGTGACCTCGCTCGTCGCGGGCGGCGCGCGGGTCGAGCTCGCGGTCGTCTCGACCGACGGCGACGGGGTCCACTACCTGTCTCGCGAGTCGGGCGGGTGCGCGCTCGGGCCGACCCTCGACGTCGAGGTCGGCGCGGCGAGCGATGCCGCGGTCGTCGTGGACGCGGCGAGCGTCGCGCCCGACGGCGGCAGTGCCTCGGACGCCGGCTGCCCCTCCGACGCCGCGAGCGCGGGCCTCGGGACGCGGGAGCGACGACGGACGTGGGGGCGCGCGCGTGGGCCGCCTGCATTGGCTGTGGGTGCCGGGCGCCAGGGCGCCAGAGCGCGCGCTGCGTTCGAGGTCCGCGGCACTCGCGACGCCGCTCGTCGCGCGACGGCGGCGACGCAGGGCCCACTGAACATCCGGCGGGTAGAATCGTGGCCTTCGGCGCCACGGAGGGGTTAAGAGCACGGGCTTCTGGAATCGTCGGCGTGGCGCCGGCGGTTGGCGAGCCCCGGGACCCTCGTGAGCCAATTCAGGCGACTCAGAGATGCGGCCATCGCGATCGTACTGCTCGCGCTGCCCTTCTTCGTGCTGAACGCGAACCTGCGCGAGCCCGGCCGCGCCAACTTCTACGATCAGCCCATCCTGGATCTCTCGGCGCCGATCCAGTCGCTGGCGACGTCCGTCGCCGGCGCGGTGAGCGACTTCTTCGACGACTACGTCTATCTCGTCGAGGTCCAGGACGAGAACGACCGGCTGCGCACGCGCCTGGCGCGCCTCGAGCAGGAGCACGAGACGCTGACGGCCGAGGCCCTGGAGAACCGCCGCCTGCGCTCGCTCCTCTCTCTCCGCGAGCGGATCGGCGGCCAGGTCATCGCCGCCCAGGTCATCGGACGCGACGTCTCGCCGTTCTTCCGCGTCACGCGCGTGGAGGTCGACCGCGGCGAGCGCGACCACGTACGCGAGGGCATGCCCGTCATCGCCGCGCGGGGGCTCGTGGGCCAGGTGAGCCGCCCGATCGGCGGGCGCTACGCCGACGTGATGCTGGTCATCGACAACCGATGCGCGGTCGACGTCGTGGTCCAGCGCACGGGATCGCGCGGCATGCTGCGCGGCACGGGCGAGGACGACCGGTACATGGCCCGCATCGAGTACCTCGGACGCGACGACGAGGTGCGCGTGGGCGATCTCGTGCACACGAGCGGCCTGGGCCAGCGCTTCCCGGCGTCGATCCTGGTGGGGCGCATCACGCGGATCATCCGCGCCGACTCCGGCATGTTCCAGGAGGTCGAGGTCGCGCCGGCCGTGGACTTCTCCACGCTCGACGAGGTGCTGATCCTCGAGAGCGGCTCGCGCGCGGAAGCGCGAGCACAGGTGGACGAGGACGACGAGCTGCCCATCACGGGGGAGCCCTGACGCCGTGAAGAACGTCGTCCACCTCGCGTTCGGCCTCGGGCTGCTCCTCGCGCAGGCGGCGCTCGCGACCGTGCTGCCGTTGCACCCGTTCGTGCCGCTCCTGCTGCTGCCGATCGCGATCTACCTCGGGGTCGATCCCGACGTGCAGCTCTTGCGCGGTGCCGCGCTCTCGTTCGTGCTCGGCTACTTCGCCGACGAGATCGGCGGCGTGCCCACGGGCCTGACGACGTTCGTGCTGGTCGCCACGTTCCTCGCCACGCGCGGCGCCGGTATCCGCCTCACGCTCCGCGGTGCGCCCTTCCAGATGGGCCTGGTGTTCGCCATCTCGCTCGTGGCGAGCGGCACGACGCTGGCGCTGCGCGCGATCTTCCAGCCGCCCGAGGCCTTCCCGCTGGTGATGCCGCCCGCCGGTGTGCTCGGCTGGCTGGTGCGCCTGTTCGTCGGCGAAGGCTCGCGTCTGGGGAGCGTGACGCTGTACGCCACGACGATGATCGCGTCGGCCATCGCGACCGCGGCCGCCGCGCCGCCGATCTTCGCCGCCGTGCGCCGCATCGAGCGGATCTCGCAGCGTGCACGGCGCAGCGCGGCCGAGGGCACGGTGGTGACCCCGTGAGCCTGCTCTCGGTACGCCGCGAGGTCGGCGAGTTCCGCAAGCGCTACAAGTGGATGGCGGCGTTCGTCGTCCTCGTCTTCACGGGCCTCGTCGCCCGCATGATGGACCTGCAGGTCGTCGAGCACGCGCACTACGCCGAGATCGCGCGCGAGAACGTGACCAAGACGCTGCCGCTCCGCGCGACGCGCGGCGTGATCCGCGACACCGAGGGCCGCGTCATCGTGACGAACCGCCCGAGCTACGACGTGTACCTGACGCCGTCCCGCCTGCGCGACGGCGACGTCGAGCGGCTCGAGTCGTTGATGGGCCTCTCCGACGAGGCGCGCTCCCACCTCGAGCAGCGCCTGTCCGAGGTCCCCGAGCGGCGGCTCACCCACCAGATCCGCTTCTTCAGCGACATCTCGCGCGAGTCGCTGGCGGCCCTCGAGACGCACGAGCAGGACTTCGTCGACGATCACGGCCACAGCCCGCTCGACGTCGTCGTCTCGCCCGTGCGCACCTACCCCTATCGCGCGCTCGGCGCGCACGCGATCGGCTACCTCAACGAGCTCCGGCCCGAGGAGCTCGCGGAGCTACGCGGCGCGGGCTATCACCTGGGCGATCTGGTCGGGCGCACCGGTCTCGAGCGCGCGTGGGAGAGCTTGCTGCGCGGGCGCCGCGGCTACCGGCGCGTGCTGGTCGACGACGACGTGGAGATCGACCCCGCCCTCCTCGCGGACGACCGCCCCGAGCTCGTCGAGCCGGTGCCGGGGCGCGACATCACGCTCACCCTCGACATGGAGCTGATGCGCATCATCGAGCGCGCGTTCCGTGGGCGCGCTTCGGGCGCGGCGGTCGTGGTCGACGTTCGCACCGGGGCGGTGCGCGCGTTGTTCAGCAAGCCGAGCTACGACCCCGAGGTGTTCACGGCCGGGCTCTCGCGCGACGAGTACGCGGAGCTGCGCGACGACCCGTTCCGTCCGTTGATCGACAAGACGATCTACGAGACCTACTTCCCGGCCTCCACGTTCAAGCCCTTCGCCGCGCTCGCCGCGTTGCAGGAGGGCCTCATCGACCCGGGCGAGCGCGTGGACTGCCAGGGCTCGTACACGATCGGAACCGGCGCCGGCGCCCGACACCCGCGCTGCACCTCCACGCACCACGAGGTCGACATGCGCCTCGGCCTCGTGCAGTCGTGCAACGTCTACTTCTATCACCTGGCCGAGGTCGTCGGCATCGATCGCATCGCGCACATGGCGCAGGACTTCGGCCTCGGGCGCCGCTGCGGCATCGGCATCAACAGCGAGGCGAGCGGCTTCATCCCCACCCGCGAGTGGTACGAGAGCCATCACGCGTGGCAGGGCGGTCTCGCGCTCAACACGGCGATCGGCCAGGGCGACACGCGCGTGACGCTCGTGCAGCTCGCGATGGCGTACGCGGCGATCGCCAACGGCGGCACCCTGTACGTGCCGCAGCTCGTCGAGCGCGTCTCGGCGCCGGACGGCACGACGGTCGAGGAGTTCCAGCCGCGCGTGCGCCGTCGCGTCCACGTCGACCCGGAGCACCTCGCCTTCGTCATCGACTCGCTCTACGGCGTCGTCAACGACGACGTGGGCACCGCCCACGAGGCGCGCCTCGATCACCCGGGCGACGTCTCCATCGCCGGCAAGACCGGCACGGCCCAGATCGGCGGGCGCATCCGCTCCGAAGAGGAAGCGACGCGGGCTGCCTACGAGCGGCGCGCGCACGCGTGGTTCGCCGGCTTCGCGCCGGTCGAGGACCCCGAGGTCGCCATCGTGGTGCTGGTGGAGCACGGCGGCTCGGGCGGCCGCTTCGCCGCGCCCATCGCGATCCAGATCCTGCAGGAGTACCTGGGCGGGCGCGAGCAGGCCACGACGGCCTCCACCGAGGTGGTGCGCACGGGAGCGCCGCGCTGATGGCTCAGCTCGGCAAGGGCATCCGCGATCAGTTCGACTGGCCGCTCTTCGTCACCGCGTCGGCCATCGCCGTGCTCGGCGTCACGAACCTCTACTCGGCCACGAGCGCCTCCTCGCGCGTCGCGCTCGCCGACCTCTACATCCAGCAGATCTACTGGCTCGTCCTCGGCGCCGGCGTCGCCGTGCTCGTGGCGGCGATCGACTACCGCCACTACGAGCGCTTCGGCTGGTTCGCGTACGGCGCCGGGATCGTGCTCTTGGTGCTGGTGTTCCTGCTCGCGCCCGAGGTGCGCGGCTCCCAGCGATGGATCCGCATCGGTGCGTTCTCACTCCAGCCGAGCGAGCTGATGAAGGTCTTCTTGATCATCGCGCTCGCCAAGCACCTGCACAACGACCCGAAGACCGAGGGGCGCACGCTGCGCGATCTCGTCGTGCCCGGCGTCATTCTCGCGGTCCCCATGCTGCTGATCGTGCGGCAGCCCGACCTCGGGACCGCGCTGATGTGCGCGTTCATCTTCGCCAGCATCATGCTGCTCACGAACCTGAAGTGGCGCTCGTTCGTCACGCTCGTGGGCACCTTCGTGGTGAGCGCGGTGCCGATCTGGGTCTTCGGTCTGCGCGACTACCAGCGGACACGCTTCCTCTCGTACTTCGACATGCTCTTCGGCGAGAACCCCGACATCCTCGGCGACGGCTGGCACACCTACCAGTCGCTGGTCGCGATCGGCTCGGGCGGCGTCACGGGCCAAGGGTTCATGCAGGGGACCCAGAGCCAGTTCCAGTTCCTCCCCGATCGCCACACCGACTTCCCTTTCAGTGTGTGGGCCGAGGAGCGCGGGTTCCTCGGGGTGCTGCTCCTGCTCGGGCTCTACGTCTTCTTGATCCTCTGGGGGCTGCGGATCGCCTACACGGCCAAGGACCGCTTCGGCGCGGTGCTCGCGGTCGGCGTGAGCGCCTTCTTCTTCTGGCACTCGGCGATCAACCTCGGGATGGTCTGCGGGCTGCTCCCGGTGGTCGGCATCACGTTGCCTCTGTTCAGCTACGGCGGCTCGAGCGTGCTGACCAGCATGACGGGCATCGGCCTCTTGATGAACGTCTCGATCCGGAGGCTCAGCTTCTGACATGACGCGCATGCTCCTCTCGTCCCTGTTCTCGATCCTCGTCGCTGGGTGCAGCTGCGGCACGAGCCACACACCCGATGGCGCGCAGCCCGGCGACACCGGCGGCGCCGAGGACGCGCAGCTGCCGATCGACGCCGCGGCGCCCATGGACGCCGCACCGCCGATGGACGCCCCGCGAGCCGACACCGGCGCCTGCGCCGACGACACGCGCGAGGACGACGACACGCTGGCCGCCGGGCTCGCCGAGGACCCGATCTACGCGCTCGGCGGCACGACGACGATCACGGGGCTGGTCGCGTGCCCGGGCGACGACGACTACTTCCACGGATACGCCGACTGCTGCGGCTCGCCCGTCGGCGCCGATCTCGCCTGGAGCGCCGCCCAGGGCACGCTCGAGCTCGAGATCCTCGCCCCCGACGGCTCGCCTTGGCCCGTCGACGACGTGGTCACCGAGGGCGGCCACGCGCGCCGCGTCGAGACGAGCTCGATCGCCGGCCACGACTTCGTCGTCCGCGTGCACAACCCTGGCCCGCAGGCCGTCCCCTACGATCTGACGGTGCTGGCCCTCGTCATCGGGCCTTGATCTCGCGCGGGTGATCGGCGCCCGCGGCGTACGCGCCCGCGAAGCTGCGGAGCAGCGCGACCTTGGTCTCGACACCGGTCGTCGCGGGCGGGACGAGCTCCGGATGCGCGCCCGACCAGGCCGTGAACGGGTCGATGCGGTCCATGCCGAGCAAGAGCGCGCGGAGCGTCGCGACGCGATAGAGACGCTGACGGTCGAGCGGCGCGCCAGCCAGCTCGAGCAGGGTCCCGTCGGCATCGACGCGCGCGCGATCGTCGATCTGGAGAAAGCCACCGGACGCGCGCCGCTCGGTGCGCGAGAAGCGAACGGCATCGGCGAGAACCGATCCGGGAATCATCGCGAGGACGATCTCGTTGTCGAACGGGATCTCCTCACGCAGGTCGGCGTAGGTCAGCCGCTCGCGCCGCTCGACGTCGCCGCGCAGTCCCCCGCCGTTGAAGAGCGCGACGTCGGCGGCGAGGACGTCGCGCAGGCGCGAGCAGACGAACGTCCCGAAGCTGGTCGAGCTCGTGCGCGAGCCGGTGGACGAGAGCGTCTGCCCGGGAGCGAGGGTGCAGAGGGTGCGCGCCTCGAGATCGCGGATCAGCGCGAGGTGCGACTCCACGCGGGCACGCAGCGCCGGATCTTCGTCGTGGGAGGCCATCGGCTCGAGACGGGCCGAGACCGTCACGCGCGGCGGCGCTCCCTCGCCTCCGCGGATCACCAGCTCCGCGACGATCGCGGACGTGGCGTTCATGGGCGCCTTGGCGAGCGGCGCCCGATGCTGCAGCTCGAGGGCGCCGTCGTGCTCGTGCCCGCCCAGCACGAGATCCACCAGGCCTGCGTCGGCCAGCGCACGATCGAGCCGCAGCGGCTGGTGCGTGAGAGCGACGACCGCCGCGCATCCCGCGGCCCGGAGCGCGCTCGCCTCGCGCGCGATGCCGACCGAGGTCGCCTCGAAGACGGCGCCGTCGAAGGGCTCTCGCCGGTAGAGCGTGGGATCGCCCTCGAGCGCTCCGACGAGGCCGACACGGAAGGGGCCGACCGCGACGACGTCGCTCGCCTGGGCTCGGAGGCGCAGGCCGCGCACGTTCGAGACGAGCACCGCCGCGCGCAGCTCTTCGAGCCGCGCCCGCAGATCGGCGGCCTCGAGCTCGTCCTCGTGGTTGCCGAGCGTCACGTGGGTGACGCCGAGCGCGTTCATGCAGTCGACCATCCCCCGACCGCCGTCGAGGCTCGAGAGCAGGCTCGGCGCGAGGAAGTCCCCCGAGAGCGTGACGAGCAGTGCGTCGGTCGGGTCGTCGCGTCGCAGCTCGTCGATCAGCGTCGCGAGGCGAGGCAAGTGGGTGAGGACGTAGACGTCGTTGATCGCGACGATGCGCAGGCGCGCGGCGCTCATGAACGGCGGCCAAGCATAGCGCGTGGTACAGGCAGGGCGATGAGCGAGCCGCGACCGGCGGGGCCCGAGTGGCCCGAGGACGATCCGCTCACCGACGACGCGATCACCTCCCGCTTCCGCGTCTGGCAGCGCGTTCGCGGTCATCGCTACTCGCTCGACGACGTCGCGGTCGCCTGGGAGGCGTCGCGCGCGAGGCCGGCGGCCCGCCGCGCGATCGACCTCGGGACGGGGATCGGCTCGGTCGTGATCATGCTCGCGCACGCGCTGCCCGAAGCGGAGCTCGCCGCGATCGAGGCCCAGGACGTCTCGTTCGCGCTGCTCCAGCGAAACCTCGCGCGAAACGGGCTCGACGAGCGCGTGCACGTGCACCACGGCGACCTGCGCGAGCTCGATCGCTACGCGCACCTCGGGCGCTCGTTCGACCTCGTGACCGGCACGCCACCCTACTTCCCCGAGGCGAGCGTGACGCGGCCCCCCGACACCCAACGCGCCCACGCGCGGGTCGAGCTGCGCGGAGGCGTCGAGAGCTACCTCGCTGCCGCGGCCGCGCTCGTCGACGACGAAGGGCTCGTCGTGATCTGCGCCGACGCACAGCGGCCCGAGCGCGTGATCGCCGGAGCGCGCGAGGCCGGGCTCTTCCCTCGTACGCGCCGCGACGTGATCCCGCGCGCGGGCAAGAACGCCCTGGTCGGCGTGTGGACGCTCGACCGCAGCGGCGGGCCGCTCGTGCAGTTGCCCGATCTCGTGGCGCGCGACGCCCAGGGCGCGCGCACGGAGGTCCAGCACGCGCTGCGCGCCCACTTCGGGCTGGCGATCGACGACCCGAACGCGAGCCCCGGAACGCGCGAGCGCCGCGCACGGCGCTGAGCGCCCCCCCCGAGACGACGGCGCGTGTTGCCGCTAGACTCGGCCATGACCTTCGGCCGTCTTCGCTACGGAGTACTCGTTTGCTTTGTCGCCGGATGCAGCGGAAGCGCTCCTCCCGGGGGAAGTGACGCAGCGACGACCGCAGACGCCTCGGAGGACGCCGGCCTGCGCGCCGACGGCGGCCTCTCCGGCTGCGACACCGACGAGGACGGCCACGACGGCGTCGCTTGTGGCGGCGACGACTGCGACGACGGGGATCCCTCGCGTCACCCCGGCGCACCCGAAGTGTGCGACCCGTCGGGCCGAGACGAAGACTGCAACCCGTCGACCTACGGATCGACCGACGCCGATGGCGACGACCACGTCTCGGACGCGTGCTGCAACGGCACGACTTGCGGAGACGACTGCGATGACGCGCTGGCCGCCGTGCACGCCGGACTGCCGGAGGTGTGCAACATGCGCGACGACGATTGCGACACGACGATCGACGAAGAGGCCACGCCCGTCCCGTGGTATCGCGACATGGACGGGGACGACTTCGGCAATCCAGCCGGTGGGCAGGTGTCGAGCTGCGCGCCGGTCGTCGGCTATTCGCTGCTCGAGACGGACTGCGACGACGGCAACGCGTCCGTCAATCCCGGCACCGCCGAGGTCTGCAACACCATCGACGACAACTGCAACGGGTCCATCGACGAGTCGGGCGGCGCCACCTACTTCGCCGACTGCGACGGCGACACGTACGGGAGCACCACGCAGTCGATGTACTCGTGCGTGACGCCTCCGGGCGCGCCGCCGGGCTGCCCCGGGCGAGCGTGGACGACGAGCGGCGGCGACTGCGACGACACGAGCGCCGCGACGCATCCGGGCGCCACCGAGAGCTGTGACGGAATCGACAACGAGTGCGACGGTACGATCGACGGTGCGCCGGCGACCAGCTGGTGCACGCGCGCTGAGATCGTCGGCGAGTGCCGCAGCGCCCGATGTGAGCTCCTCGGAGCGGTCGAGGTCTCCGCCGGACTGCACAGCACGTGTGCCCGTCTCGCGTCGGGTCGCGTGCTCTGCTGGGGCAGCAACGCCCGAGGCCTGCTCGGCAACGGCGGAGCCGCGACATCCCCGGTGCCCGACCTCGTCCAGAGCGTCACGACGGCCGCCGCGATCTCGACCGGAAGTGCCCACGCCTGCGCGATGCTCGCGGACGCGAGCGTCGCGTGCTGGGGCGACGACGCCTCTTCGCAGCTGGGTGCGGGTTGGGCCTCTCCGATCGCGGGCTACTCCGCGGCGCCTCTCGGGGTGGCGACCGGGCCCATGGGCGTGGACCGTCTCGCAGGCGCGACGTCGATCTCGGCCCGCTCCGCGGCGCGCTCGTGCGCGGTCGCCGGCACGCGCGTCAGCTGCTGGGGTCGGGGATTCGGCAACGTCGCGACCGAGATCGCGGGCCTGACGGATGTGGTGGAGGTCGCAGTCGCCGCGAACCACACGTGCGCTCGACACAGCACGGGTACGGTCGACTGCTGGGGCGCGAACGAGTCCGGCCAGCTGGGGGACGGCACCACGACGAACCGCACTTCGCCGCGCCGCGTGGTGGGTCTGAGCGACGCCGTCGAGATCTCGGCCGGTGAGTGGAGCACGTGCGCACGCCGCATGAACGGGACGGTGGTGTGTTGGGGCGATGCGAGCGTCGGTGGGGTCGGCGACGGAGGGAGCGGCTACGCGACGTGCCAGCAAGTCGCCGGCTCGCTGACCATTCAGTACGCGTGTGCACCGACGCCGCGCGCGGTGAGCGGGATCTCGGACGCCGTCCAGGTGTCGGTTGGAAGCGGATTCGCCTGCGCGCGTCGCGCGACGGGCGCGGTCGCGTGCTGGGGCGTGAATCAACAGGGCCAGCTCGGAGCGACGACGACCGACACCTGCCGCGTCGACCTCAGCTCGTACCCGTGCGCGCGCACTCCGATCACGCTCGGCCTCGCGGACGTCGCCGAGATCTCGGCCGGCTATGCGCACGCGTGCGCGCGCCAAACCGACGGCTCGCTCCGCTGCTGGGGTCTCAACTCGGACGGTCAGCTCGGCGATGGAACGACGATGCGGCGCGACGTACCGGCATCGGTCGTCACGCGCTGACGCCATCGATCACGTTCTCACGGCGCGCCCCGCAGGCCCTCGGGCGCTCCGCCCAGCCCCGCGCTCAGTCGCCGAACGTGATCCCCATCGCGCGCGCCGTCTGGACCAGCTGGCCCTCGGGGTCGACGCGCTTGGGGCGCGCGGTGGCCTCGGCGAGGGGGACCGAGACGATCTGACCGTCGCGGAGCGCGACCATGCGCCCGAAGCTCTTGGCGGCGACGAGGTCGGCGGCGGCCTGGCCGTAGCGCGTGCCGAGGATCCGATCGAGGGCCGAGGGACTGCCGCCGCGCTGGACGTGGCCGAGCACGGTCACGCGGATGTCCGCCTTCGTCCGCTCGCCGAGCGCCTCCGCCGCGCGCTGGCCCGCGCCGACCAAGCGGCGCATCTCCCCCGGTCGTGCCGCGAGCGCGCTCGCCTCGCCCGCCGCCGGGACCGCGCCCTCGGCGACGACGACGATCGAGTAGACGAGGCCCTCGCGCTTGCGCCGGGCGATCATCTCGACGAGCGGCTCGAGCCGGTAAGGGATCTCGGGGATGAGGATCGCGTCGGCGCCGCCGGCCAGGCCCGCGTGCAGCGCGATCCACCCGGCGTCGCGGCCCATCACCTCGACGAACATCACGCGGTCGTGGCTCGCCGCGGTGTCGCGGACGCGATCGATCGCGTCCATCGCGGTCTGGACCGCGGTGTCGAAGCCGAACGTCTGGTCGGTCGCGCCGAGGTCGTTGTCGATCGTCTTGGGCACGCCGACGATGGGCATGCCGAGATCGGAGAGCTTGCGCGCGATCTGCATCGAGCCGTCGCCGCCGATGCTCACGAGCGCGTCGAGGCCCACGAGCGCGAAGTTCTCGAGCACCTTCTTGGTCACGTCGACGACCACCGGCTGGCCCTTGTCGTCGACGTGCACGTGGCGGAACGGGTCGCACCGATTGGAGGTGCCGAGCAGCGTGCCGCCGCGTGCGAGCACGTTGCGCACGTCGCGCACCGAGAGCCAGCGGTTGCCGTCGGGCGAGCGATAGTCGAGATCGATCAGGCCCGAGAACGCGTCCTCGATGCCGAAGATCTCCATCCCGTGCCGCTCGATCCCCACCTTCACCGCGGCGCGGATGACCGCGTTCAGGCCCGGACAATCGCCTCCACCCGTGAGAATGCCGACGCGCATGGGAGGCGAAAGACTACTACCAGCGACCGGCGCCGACGACTTCGAAGGTGAGATCCCATCGGTCGTCGCCGCGATCGCGTGGGGCGAGCGCGAGCGTTTTCGCAGTCCGTGCTCCGGGAGGCGCGGGTGGCTGGCCCACGCACGCTCTGCCACGCTGCCGGCCCGGCCGGGCCCGATGACGACCGAGCGAGAGACGATCGAAGGCGTGCTGGATGGGCCGCGCGTGCTCGAGCACGCCGGACGCGAGACGCTCTGGGCCGTCACCCCGGCACGCGCGCGCGACGAGCTCGCGGCACGAGCCGCGCTGGCGAGCACGCGCTCGTCGGCGACGTGCGGATCGAGGTGCGCCCGGAGGGGCTCGTGCTGCGCGCCTCGGCCCGGCCGAGGCGCAGGACGCGATCCCGCGTTGCTCGACGCGTGCCGGCGCATCGAGAGGCTCGAGACGACACCCCGGGCGCTCCTGACGGCGGCGGGCGGGCCGGTCGACGCCGTCCGCGCGCTCGGACGCGCCGGGCTCGCCCGATCACGCGTGGACCGATTCCTCGAGCGCCGGCTCTCGCTCTGCGTCGCTCGTGGGCCCGATCTGGGCGGGCTCATGCCCGGCGCGGTCCGTCGCATCGACGAGCGCCCGTTCGCCCTGTCGGTCCGCTACGGGCGTGCCGACGGTCATCCGGGGCTCGATCTGGCGTCGCTCGCCCTGCGGGCGGGCCTCGACGCGAGCGAGGCCTACGTCGATGCCGGTGGCGACGACGAGAGCTTCGCGCTGCTCGTGCTCCACCAGGCGCTCCGCGAGCTCGCGAGCGAGCGCCGCGACGAGGCCCGGCTCGCGCTGCGCGAGCGGGTCGCGGCGATCGTCGAGCGCTTCCTACCGACCGAGCCGGCACGCGTTCGGCTCTCGGTAGAGGCGCCCGCGCTCTTGCCGCGCTCGCTCTTCGCACCCCTCGGCGACGTCGACGTGGCGCACGCGCGGCGCGTGCTCCGCGACTGGCATGGGCTCGCCGTCGGCGGCGAGGTGATCGAGGTCGTCGTCGACCCGCCGATCGCGCGTCCTGCGCGGACGATCCCGTTCGAGCCGGCCAGAGTGCGACGTGCGCGCCTCTTCTCTCGATTCGCCGAGGGCATCGCCTACGACGACGAGGGCCTCTACTCGGCGACCCCCGAGGCGATCGCCGAAGAGATGGTGCGCGGCCTCTCCGGCGTGGTCGTCGACGCGACGGCCGGCATCGGCAGCCTCTCGATCGCGCTGGCCCGCTCGCCGAGCATCGAGAAGGTCATCGCGATCGACGTCGACCCCGCCCGCCTCTCCATGGCTGCGCACAACGCGCGGATCTACGGGGTCGAGGGCCGCATCGACTTCCGGCCCGGCGACGCGCTCGCGCTCGTCCCGACCCTGGCTCACGACGCGATCGTGATCGATCCGCCCTGGGGCGGTCGCGACTACGATCGGCTGCGCGTGACGCTCGATGCGCTCCCGATGGACGTGCGGCCTCTGCTGGCCGCGAGCCCGCGCGTCGTGCTCAAGCTGCCGCGCAGCTTCGACGTCCGCACGCTCCCGCCGGGATTCGTCGTCACGCCCGCGATCGACGCCCGCGGCGTGCTCAAGATGCTCGTCGCGCGGCGGGGCGTCGCCGTTTCTGGAGCGCCCGCCCGATGAAGAAGCCCCCGCAGGACCACACGAGCACCGCGAGCGCCGATGGAAGCTACGCGATGCGGCCGATCGCGATCGCACGCAGCCCCTATCGCGAGCGGTTCGGAGCGCCGCACCAGGCGGCCACCGTGCGCGGCACGCGCGCGCGCGGCGACGCCGAGGGCTCGATCGAGCTCTTGCCCCACGTGCCGGTCGAGGCGCTGCTCCACCTCGAGGGGTTCGACTACGTCTGGGCGATCTACGTCTTCCACCTGAACCGCGGCTATCGCCCGACCGTCAAGCCGCCGCGCACGCCGGACGTCGCGCACGGCGTGCTCGCGACGCGAGCGCCGCATCGGCCCAATCCGATCGGTCTCTCCGCCCTGCGGCTCGTGCGGATCGAGGGGCGCGTGATCCACGTGCGTGGGATCGACCTGCTCGACGGGACACCAGTGCTCGATCTGAAGCCGTACTTGCCCTACGCGGATGCGTTCCCCGAGGCCCGCGCCGGCTGGGTCGACGAGGCGGGCGGCACGCCGGAGCGCGAGCGCGACGACACGGAGCCGTGGGACACCTGACCGCGTCGATCACGGTGGTCGCAGCGCCTCGGCGAAGGGAACCGCCCAATTGCGTGCGCCAGACGGATCGAGCGTCGCGACCGGGGCCGTGATGCAGCGACGCGTCAGCGCGCGTCGGCGATGGCATCGGCCGCCTGGGTGACCAGGCTCCGCGCGAGCGCGGGCGTCGCGGCCACCGCCACCAGTGCGAGCGCCGCGGCCAGGAGCTGCCAGAGGACGCGGGCGCGCCGATCGCGGCGGAGATCGCTCGCGTCGATCAAGCGCCCGCGGAAGGAGTCGGCCGCGAGCGCGCGGGGCCGAGCAGCCCGCGCCAAGCGGTTCAGCTCGACGCGCGCCGGGGTGTTCGGTCCGTGCAGCCGCGAGGTCATGCCTCGGGCTTCAGCAAGCGTCGTGCTCGGAGTCGCGCACCGTTTCCCGCCGGTATTCGCCGTCGGCCTGTGCGTATGCGCCGCAGGCGGGCCCGTGGGTGTGATCCAACGCGGTGGTGAAGTCTTGCGACGAGACTGCTGCGCAGAACGGTCGAGGCCTCATGCATGTCGCGTCGCGAGACCGGCCTTCAGGCGTCGCCGAGCCCGAGGCCGGAGCGGAGCGGCCTTGGGGCCGTGAGCACCGACCGCAGGGTGAGGTGGCGAGCGTCCGAGCTTGCTCGGACGCGGCATCAAGGCCGGGATCGCGGCGCGTCGCCGCTGAGCACCGCCACCGATCACACCCCGGGCCCGTCCGCGACACGACACGGCGCCGAGAGGAGTGCGATGATGGGCCGCCATGGCCTCGGCCCCGTCTCCGCCGCTCTCGCAGCCCGCGCTCGCGGCGCGGCTCGCGGCAGCGCGCACGCAGCGCGAGGTGCGTGAGACCATCCTCGATCACCTCGCCGAGGTCTTGCCGCACGAGGCTGCGGGGATCCACGCGATGTCACCGCGGGTGCCGCTCGAGACGGGCGTGTTCCGCGGCATCGACGTCGCCGTGCTCGCCACCTCGATCGCAGGCTGGGACACGCTCGCCGTCGAGCTGGCACCGCTCCGCGAGCACGCCTTCCGACATCGCGGTGTGGCGGCCGATCACGACGCGCTCTCGCCGGGCTCGCGCGCGCACCGACTCTGGCGCCAGACGGCGCTCGCGCCCCAGAAGCTCAAGACGCTGGCGCTCGTGCACTTCGTCGTCGGCGGTGTCGCACGTGCCGTGCTCAGCATCGGGCGGCGAAAGCGCGATCGCTTCGACGAGGCCGAGCTCGAGCGGCTGCGCGACGTCGCGCCGACGTACGCGCTGGCCGATCTGGCGCTCGGCGGCCTCGAGAACCGCGCCGGCGCGAACATGCCGGTGCGCCTCGTCTGTCAGGACCAGCGCCTGACCACGCGGCAGCGCGAGATCGTGGAGCACGTAGCGCTCGGCCACACCAACGCCGAGATCGCCGGCGCGCTCTCGCTCTCGCCCAACACGCTACGCAACCACCTGGCCACCATCTTCGCCAAGCTCGGCGCATCGAACCGCGCCGAGGTGGTGCGCCTCGCAGTGCTCCTGCCCCCCGCCGCGCCGGTCAGCGCCTGAAGTACACGTCGTGGCGCCGCTCGGGCGAGCGAGAGCGAACGGCGCATGGATCCTCCGCGCGGCACGGCCGCGCCTCAGGCGTGGCCGGGGGCCTCGCGATCGGTCGCCGATTCGATCAGCGCGGGAGCAGCCAAGCGTAGGCGCGCGCGAGCGCGTCCTTCGCTCCACCCACGACCGGCGCGCCGTGCCCCACCACGATGCGGTCGAAGGGGAGCGCGAGCACACGCTCCATCGAGGCCCGCGCGGCCTCGCGATCGGGAAACGCCGTCCAGCGGATGACGCGGCTCAGCGCGATCTCGTCGTAGAAGCCCGACATCTTCGTGTACAGGGCCGTCCACGCGTGGTCGGGACGGCCGATCTGGTGGACGAGGTCCGTGACGACCAGCGTGCGCGACGCGCGGTGCAGGAGCACCGACTCGCGAAGCTCGAAGCCCTCGATGCGCACCTCGTCGAGCCCGCCCGCGAACGCCGGCTCGCTCGCCTCGTCGTGCGCGCGATCCACCCGCAGATCGGCGCGCTTCTTCTGGAGCGCCCTCGGCGCGTGCAGGCGCGCCTCCGGATAAGCACGCTGCCAGTCGGCCATCGCCAGGTGGTGGAACGTGTTCGGCGCGTAGAGGTGCGCGACCTTCCCGAGGCGATCGATCGCCTCCCGTCGCTCCGGCGTGAGCGCGACGGGCGAGCACACGACGAGCGCTCCGTCGGGCAGCCGGAGCACCGTCTGGTTGCTCGAGAGGTGCAGGCCCAGGAAGCGCACCGGGGCCGTGTCGATCCACACGCCGGGGACGAGCTCGCGGAGAAGGTCGGTCACGGGATCCGGTCTGCCACGGAGGCGTGGTGAAGGAGCTGGTACGTTCGTACCAGGCCGCCGTGGTCAGGGCGTGAGCAGCAGCTTCCCGACGACCTTGCCGGCGCGGGACTTCTCGTGCGCGCGCTCGGCCTCGAGGAGCGGGAAGCGCTCCTCGATGATCGCCTCGAGCTTGCCCGTCGCGAGCGCGTCCACGAGCGGGAGCAGGCGCGCGCGCGTCGGAGCGCCCAGGACCGTCTTCACCGACGGAAGGAACGCGATGGAGAGGACGTCGGCTGGGCGCACCACGATGAGATCCACGTGCCCCTTCGGCGCCAGCAGCGCGCGGCACTTGCCGAGCGGATAGGTCGCGGTGCCGACGGCGTGCAGGATCACGTCGAAGGGCCCGTGGGCGCGCGCGGCCTCGAGCGGGTCGCCCTTGCCGTAGTCGATCGCAGTGGCGCCGAGGCGCTCGACGACCGCGACGTTGCGCGCCGAGCAGACGCCGAACGCCTTCGCGCCGAGCATGCGCGCCAGCTGCAGCCCGAAGAGGCCCACGCCTCCCGAGGCGCCGAGGACGAGCACGCGAGCGAGCGGCCCAGCGCCGCGACGGCGATGCTCGGTCAGGCCGATCCACGGCGTGACGGCGGCGACGGGCAGGCACGCCGCAGCCTCGTACGAGACGCTCGCCGGGAGCTCGACGACCTGATCGGGCCGCGCGATCACCTCGTCGGCGTAGCTACCACGCTGCTTGCGCGAGAAGTTCGTGCCACCGACCACGCGGGTGCCGACCGCGATGGTGCCGCCGGCCGGGCCGACCTCGACGACCTCGCCCGCGAAGTCGATCCCCGCGACGAAGGGCGAGCCGGGGCCGATGAAGCGATACGCGAGATGGAGCGGGCCACCCTCGCGCATCTTCCAGTCGACGGGGTTCACGCCGATCGCGCGCGTCCGGATGCGCAGCTCGTCGCCGCGGAGCGTGTGCGACGGCAGCTGGAGCGGCGCGAGCCGATCGCGATGCGAGCGCGAGGTCATCACCAACATCGCTGGAGCCTCCCGGCGTGGTTCTAACACGCGTGGCATGGTGCGCGCGTGCGCCGGCGCGACCAGGATCGAGAGGAGCCCGCAACGCTCGCCGAGCGCATGAAGGACGTGCGCGCCGTCGGCCTCTTGCGCTGGATCGGCGTCCGGCCCGCGCGCGAGACGCCGATGCACGTGGTCGAGCGGGCGGTCGTCCTCACGGGTCGCGGCATCGAGGGCGATCGCGCCACGCGCGGCGCGATCGCGAGCGGCAAGCGCCACGTGACGTTGATCCAGGCCGAGCACCTTCCGGTGATCGCCGCGCTGGTCGGCCGGGCCGAGGTCCGGCCCGAGCAGCTGCGTCGCAACCTGGTGGTGTCGGGCATCAACCTCGTCGCGCTCAAGACGCTGCGCTTCCGCATCGGGGCAGAGGTGCTGCTCGAGGGCACCGGGCCCTGTGAGCCCTGCGCGAAGATGGACGCCGCGCTCGGAGACGGAGGCTTCCAGGCGATGCGCGGGCATGGTGGCATCACGGCGCGCGTGGTCGAGGGCGGCGTCATCTCGGTCGGCGACACCATCACGGTCGCGTGACGGGCGCGTGGCGGTCGGCACGCGGTTCGCACCGTGTAGCCTTGCTGCGCCGCGTTGTGCCGCGCGCCCGAGACGAACGATGAACGCACGTCCCTTCTTCGCGTGGACCACCGCCGCCGCGACCCTCTCGCTCGCGGGATGCGGCCTCGCCTACAACCCACCGAGCAACCCGGGCGACGGCGGCACGGGCGAGGACGGGTCCACGATCGAGTGCCTGCCCGGCCAGACGTCTCCCGACTACTGCTTGAGCGCGGATGCGAACCACGTCTGTGGCGACGTCGGCTATCCGCGCGAGTGCGTCGACGGACACTGGCAGTGCCCCTCCGGCACGGGCGGCGAGTGCTGGTGCTATGGGCTCGAGGTCCACGGCCCCGACTGCATCTGCACGCCGAGCGGCTGGTCGTGCCCGAGCATCGACGCGGGCGTGATCGATGCCGGCCCCGTCTGTCCGCTGGATCCCGCAGCGGCCGTCGGCACACCCTGCACGCCGGAAGGCCAGTCGTGCGGCACCTGCAGCGAGCCGTGCAGCGTCTGCCACCTCCTCGTCTGCCAAGGAGGGGTCTGGCAGGACCTCGAGGTGATCCCGGACTGCCAGCCCGTGTTCGGGTGCGGTCCGACCTCCTGCGTGCGGAGCACGGAGTACTGCGTGCACACGCTCTCGGACATCGGCGGCGTCCCCGACGACTATCGATGCCAGCCGCTGCCCGCAGGCTGCTCGTCCTGCGAGTGTCTCGGGGCGACCGGTGGCCCGTGGGGCCCGTCGTGCTCCGACGACGGTGCCGGCGCGGTCACGATCGTCCAAGGCGGCGGCTGAGCACGATACGGAGGGTCGGGGATCGTCGTGCTTGCGTCGCGTGGCCGGCGCGCTCACGAGCGTGCAAGCTCCGGCACGAGCGTCGTTTGCGCTCGACGTGCGGCGAGGTGATTGGCTCGGGCTTGTGATGTGGCTGGCAACCGGATCGTTCGACGGGATGGGCGCGCGGATGTCGTCGAGCATCGCGCTCGTCGGGCCGGTGCGCGCTCACGCGGTGACGCGGGAGCACCTGATCGTCGACAGCCGTGTGCTGGCGCCGACGGCGCACGAGGCCGGCGTGGCGAACCTCTACCTCTTGAGCCAGGGCCGCTTGGAGCTGGACGATGGCCGCTGGCTCGACGCGCCGATCGGGCTCGCGCTGCTCGAGAGCGAGTTCGAGCGACCGGCCCGTGGAGCGCGCTGGTTCCGCGTCCGCGACGGCGCGTCGATCGACCTGCGCGTGCCGAGCCACATGCTCGGTGTCCGCGCCGGGATCGCACGAGGGCCGATCGCACTGACGGCCGCCACGCATGCGGCCGCCGAGAGCCTGCTCCGTGCGCCTCGCACCGAGGCCGTCGCCGATCTGCTGCGCGCTCTCGCGGACGCCAGCCTCGTGACGCGCGCGGCGCTCGATCCTCTCGGCGCGACGGAGCCGCGGTTCGCCGCCACGTGGGCCGGGCTCTCCTCCGCCTACGGCTTGCACGCGACCGGCCTCGATCACAAGGGGCTCGGGCGGCTGGTGGCGATGCCGCTCCGCACCTTGCAGCGCGAGCTGCACGACCTCTACGCGAGCGCGGGCCTCGCCGATGGTTTTCGCTCCACCACCCGCTGGGTGCGGCTCCCGGCGCGCCGCCGTGCTCCTGAGCGCACCGACCGCGACGATCGCGTCGGTCGCCGCGATCGTCGGCTACGGCTCGGTGGATGCGCTCGCGCGCGCGTTTCGGGACGTCGCGCTCCCGACGCCGGGCGAGGTGAGGGCGCTCCTCTCGCGCGGCTGAAGGGGCTGGTACCGCTGCCCGGAAGTGCGACGGCACTTCCGGGCGAGGGACGTGCGGGTGGGAGTCCGAGGGAGGGCCCGCGGCCCTTCCTCGGTGGGGCCCGCGGGGAGGGCACGAGCTTGCGCATGCAAGCGAAGTGGCCCTCCCCGCGAAGTACCGCGGAACGGAATTTCGGGCCGCATCGCAATGCGGCTCGAACTTCTGATCCGCGGTACTGGCGAGAACTATCGATGGCCTACCGACGCTGCGGCGCCGAATCATCGCGACATGACCTCACCTCGCTCGCGCCCTGCGCCGCTTCGTGACGAGGCGTCGCTCTCACCGCTCGCCGTCGCCGGGCTCGCGATCGGGCTCGCGCTCGTCGCCACGGGCGGCTGTGGCTCTCCGACGCCGGCGCGAGGCTGCCGAGCCGCGTCGGACTGTCCTCTGGACATGTCGTGCATCGACGCGCACTGCGTGGCGCGCGCCGACGCGAGCGTGGACGCGGCGAGCGGGGCGGACGCGGCCTGCGCGTGCGCGCCCGGCGAGAGCTGTGCGAGCGGCCGCTGCCTCGCCGACTGTGGGGACCCGAGCGCGGTCGCCTGCGAGGGCACCGACGAGTGCGACTACGCCACGGGCCGCTGCGTGCCCGACGGCACCGCCGCGCTGACCGGCAGCGGGACGACGTGCGGGGCGAGCGGCCCGCGCTGCCTCCCCGGCGCCGAGTGCTCGGCCGCCGGAACCTGCGAGCCCGCCCCGGCCTGCCTCGCGGTGCACTGCAACGCCGACCGCAGCACCTGCTGGGGCGCGAGCTGCAGGGCGACGCGCCCGATCGCGTCTTGCACGCCGGCGCCGCTCGCCCGCCTCCGACAGGACGACTTCCTGATCGGCGAGGGCAATGGCCTCACCGACGTCGAGCTCGACGACGCATGCAACGTCTACGGCGTGACCGTCGTCTCGGGGACCGACTTCCTTCGCCAGGTCGCGCCCGACGGGGCGCTCGGCGTCACGACCGGCGTCACGAACCTGAACATGGGCGAGGTCGCGGTCCTGCGCCCGTACTCGGGCGAGTTCGTCACCGAGCCGGGCGAGGTGGCGCTCACCTACACGTGCTGCCTCGCCTGCGGGTGCGAGGGCGTCGATCCTCAAGGCGTCGCGCGCCTCGACCGCGCGACGAGCATGCTCCCGATGGTCGTCACCGCGACGCCGACCACGGGGACCGGCCCGTTCGGGATACCGCAGATCGACTCGGGGCCGTACGGCCTGACCTGGGGGCGCGATCGCACGCTCTACGTCGGCAACGTGACGAGCGACGGAGATCTCGTGCGCGCCGATCTCGACGCCGGAACGACCCAGACGATCGTGGCCGCTTTCGGCGCGCGGGTGTACGCGACGGCCACCTTCGACGGTAGCTCCCTCCTCGTCGCGCTCGCCGACGGCCGCATCGAGCGCGTCTCGACCGATGGCGCGCACGAGACGACGTGGGCCACGACCACGTCCGCGGTGGTCAGTCTCGTCCGAGACCCCTTCCTCGGCGTCGTCTACGTGTCGCTGGGCGACGGAACCGTCCGCAGATTCACGGCGGATGGATCGAGCTCCACCGAGCTCGCGCCGGCGGGCACTCCGGGGCGCCTCGCCTACTCGCCCGACGGCGCGCTGTACTACCTGCGCTCGGCCCTCGGCAGCCCGATCACGATCGAGCGCATCGAGCTGCCCACCACGTTCGGGCGCTGATCGACCTCGCCCGATGGGGCGAGCGGCGCTCGACCGCGGAGATCAGCCGACGACGACGCGGTTCCGACCGCCGCCCTTGGCCGCGTAGAGCGCCTCGTCGGCGCGCGCGAGCAGGGAAGCGACGTCCTCGCCCTCGCGCTCGGCGTCGAGCGCGGCCGCCCCGATGCTGACGGTGAACGGGATGCTCTGCCCTTCGTGCTCCACCTGGAGCGCCTGCACGTCGGCGCGAATGCGCTCCGCCACGCTGGCGGCGTTGGACTTCGCGATCCCGCGCAGGACCACGATGAACTCCTCGCCACCGTAACGCGCGACCACGTCTTCCTCGCGCATCGAGGCGAGGAGCAGCTTGCCGAGCGCGACGAGGACCGCATCTCCGCCGGCGTGGCCGAAGGTGTCGTTCACCTTCTTGAAGTGATCGGCGTCGACGAAGAGCAGGCTGAGCGCCGTGCCGTGCCGCTTGGCGTAGGCGACCTCGGCGGCGAGGCGCTCGTCGAGGTGGTGTCGGTTGTAGACGCCGGTGAGCTTGTCGCGGACCGTCGCCTCGTACAGGCGCTTCTGCTCTTCGATGACCGCGTCGTCCTGCAGCTCGAAGCGGACCACGATCTCCTTGCCGAGCTGGATGCTCGCGCCGGGCTCGAGGAACGAGGGCTCGGTCAGGCGCTTTCCGTCGACGAAGGTCCCGTTCGTGCTCTTGAGGTCCTCGATCGCGTACTTGCCGGCGAGGCGAAAGAAGCGCGCGTGCCGGCGGGAGAGCGAGTCGTCGTCGATCGCGTAGGAGGCCTCGGTCGTCCGGCCGACGACGAAGTCCTGCCCCTCGCCGATCACGATCATCGAGCCCGGGCGCGGCCCCGTGACGATGACCAGGACTCCGCGCCGCGAGCTCACTTGGCCCGGCTGCGTCACGGGCTGAACGGCGACCTGCATGGTCGCTTGGGGATTGCGGCGCGGCCTGTCCATTCGTGGGGATCAACGCTACCGAAGGAGCGCCGCGGATACCAGCGTCTCCGCTCGGGGCGGATCGACGTCGAAGAATGGCGCGACCACCTGCGCGCTGGTTCCGCTCGGCCCGGCTGGGTAGTCTGCCGACTTCGAGCGCCTCCCGTGGAAACGAGCGACGTGGCCGGAGAACAGGATGTCGTGACGGGTGCGTCGACACCCACCGGGAAAGCGCACGCCGCGGGCGTCGTCTCCGACGCGCTGGCGATCGCCCGCTACCACATCGTGCTCGTCGCGATGGTCGCTTGCGTCGCGTTCGGCTGGATCGAGACGGGGCAGCGCATGCTGGGCGTCGCGCTCGTGTGCGGGCTCGACTGGTTCCTCGTGAACCTGATGAACCGCATCACCGACATCGCCGAGGACAGCGCGAACGGCATCGCCGGGACCTCGAGGGTCGCTCGGCACCGGCGCGCGCTCACGAGCTTCGCGGTCGTGCTGCTCGTCGGATCGCTCGTGCTCGTGCACTTCGTGTGGCCGGCGATCACCCCGTGGCGCGTCGCGGTCCAGATCATCGGGCTCGGATACAACTACCCGATCGTCCCGACGCCGCGCGGCTTCTCGCGCTTCAAGGAGATGTACTTCTGGAAGAACTTCGGCTCGTCGGTGCTCTTCGTGCTGACGTGCTTCGTGTACCCGCTCGCGGTGGCGGAGCGCACGGCGAGCGGGAGCACGATCGTGACGCTCGCGCTCTTCTTCGTCCCCTTCGAGCTCACCTACGAGGTCCTCTACGACCTGCGCGATCTCGAGGGCGACCGCCGCGAGGGCGTGCCCACGTATCCCGTCGTGCACGGCCCC
Source organism: Sandaracinaceae bacterium (assembly GCA_044223665.1). Lineage (GTDB taxonomy): Bacteria > Myxococcota_A > Polyangia > Polyangiales > Sandaracinaceae > JBBSAT01. Next base: position 23,860 of record JBGALT010000011.1, read on the forward strand.
GAGCGCGCGCGACAGATCATCGACGGGCTCCTGATCGCGTCGGCCGCGGTGCTCGTGGCCGGGCTCGCGACCGGTTCGATCGGTCTACGGGAAGGGCTCATGCTCGCGGCGCCGGCGATCCAGCTCGCCTTCTATCGCCCGCGCTTGAAGCGCGGGCTCACGGCGCGCGACTGCATCGTGCTCACGCACCTCGGGAGCGCTCAGGTCGCGCTCTGGATCGTGGGCACCTATCTCTGGGAGCGCGCCGGGCTGCCGGCCAACATCTACTTGGTTTGACGGGTCGGCGGCGGCAGGCGCGTCGCGAGCACGTAGGGGATCGCGACGCACGCGACGTGGATCCAGAGCCGGACGTCGCTCGGCGCGGTCGTGAGGAGGAGCGCGAAGAAGAGCAGCGCCGCGAAGATGCGCGGCCAGGCCACCGCGAAGGGGATCGCGCCTCCCGCGCGGCGCGCGCGCACGACGACCACGGCGAGCCCGAGGGCGATCGCCACGAGCGCGACCATCGACGCGTCACCGAGCGCGCCGCGCAGCGCCCACTTCAAGAGCGCCCACCAGGTCACGACGATCAGCCCGTGCGCGACGAGCGGCGCCACGGCGATCACCGCCGCGCGCGCGAGCCCCTTCGGATCGCGACCGAGCCAGAGATCGGCCCCGAGCGCGAAGAAGCCCCAGCCGAGGATCCCGAGCACGGGCACGCCCAGGTGCCCGCCCTCGGCCCACGACCAGAGCCCGGCGCGGACGGCGAGCACCTCCACGAGGGAGGCGTCCACGACCACCACCGCGCCCACGATCGCGGCATGCCGCACGCCACGTGTGCTCGGAAACAGCCCCGTCGCGACGTCGCGCGCGGAGAGGATCACGAGCGGCCAGATCGCCGGGACGAGGATCGGCACGTCCACGACGCGCGCATCCCACGCGCTCGCGTACGCGTAGTAGCGGTAGGCCGCGATCGCGCTCTCCTCGCCGATCCACCCCGCGACCGCGAGCAGCGCGTAGTCGCCGAGGAGAGCCCGCGCGTCACGCCCCTTCGCCATCGCCGCGAGCGTGACGGCGATGATGACGACGCAGGCGAGCTCGAAAATGCGAATCGACATCGACGGAAGGACCCGCTCGAAATTCCGATCGGGAGTACTACGGTATCGCCGTGTCGCGCATCTGGCGCATTCTCGCGATGGCGGGCCTCTTCGCCCTCTTCTTCTTCGGGAGCCCGATCCTCGCGCTCACGATCTTCCCCACGCTGCGCCTCACGTCACGCGACCGGGACACCTACCGCACGCGGTGCACGGCGCTCCTCGGGCGCGGCATCGCGCTGATCTTGTGGGCGGCGCGCTTCACGGGCGTCGTGCGCGCCGAGATCACGCCGCCGCCCGTCGATCGCTCGCGCCCGTACGTGATGATCTCGAACCACCCGACCTTCGTCGACATGATCCTGCTGATGGGCGCCTTCCGCGAGCTGACGTGCGTCACGAAGGGGAGCTGGTCCAAGCACTGGGCGCTCGGGCGCCTCTTGCGCTCGACGAACTACCTTCCCGGTCCAGGCAGCGGCCTGCCCGAGAGCGAGGACATGCTGGGCTCGATGGTCACGCACCTCTCGGCCGGCTTCCCGCTGCTGGTCTTTCCCGAGGGCCAGCGCTCGATGAAGGACCAGCTGCGCCGCTTCCGCCGCGGGGCGATCGAGGCCGCGGTCGCGGCGAACGTGCCCATCGTGCCGGTGTTCCTCGCGCTCTCGCGCCCCTACCTCACCAAGGACGTCCCGCTCTGGCGTCCGCCGCGCATCGCACCGACGTACACCACCGAGTGGCTCGGCACGATCGATCCGGCGGACTTCGGGCACGACGGCAAGCGCATCCACGAGCACCTCGTGCAGCTCTACGACGCGCGCTTCGAGAAGCAGCACGCGATGCACCAGGCCCTGGCGGCCTGATCGCTCGGCCTCGCGTCCGCCGTGGTCAGCCGGGCATCGGCGGCAGCGAGAGCCTCGCCCCGATCCCGGGGATCTCCCGCAACCGGGCCGCGACTCCGTCGACGGCACTCTCGTCGAGCTCGATCTCGATCGCGCCGGGGACCTCGGCGCCCGTGCAGACGTCCTCCCCGTGATCGGCCGCGAAAACGAGCGCGAGCTCGCTCTCACGATCGGTCTCGCCTCGGACGCGAGCGCCGACGTCCCCCAGCTCGACGAGCGTGCGATCGGTACAGCGATCGACGATGGCCGAGCCACGCGCTTCGATGCTGCTTCCGACGCGCGCGAAGACCTCGAGGCCAGGGTTTCCGCGGTCGTAGGGGGGGCCCGCCGGGCGCGGCGGGGTCGACGCACAGATGCGGCAGTAGCGCGCCGCCCCGGCGCTCGTGCCCGCCCAGCGCGGGCCGACGTCGCGCGCCAGGGCTCCGCACGTCAAGCCACCTCGCACCTGCACGACGTCGATCGCGCCGACCTCGACCTCGACGCGCCAGTACGGGTCTCGAGCGCTCGGCGCGGTCGGCGGGAGCGGCCCGACCTCGCCCTGGGTGCTCGGGCCGGCCCAGCGGAGGACGAGGCGGCAGCTCGAGCCATCGATCCCGTCGGGGACGTGGGCCTGCAGGTGCTGCTCGATGCGACCGTCGTGGAGCATCGGGGGGGCCGGGAAGATCTCGATGTAAGGCTCCACCACGTACGGCGAGGCGCCGCAGCCGTCGAGCACCCACACCGCCGCGACCGCGAGCGCCCGCCTCACCAGGCGCTCCGTTGGGGGGCGAGCGCGCGATCCCTCGTCGGCGCCTCGCGGCATCAGATCCCCGGAACGCGGAGCGGGGTCCTGCCGGTGTCGGTCACGTCCGGCGGCTGACCGAGCTCGCCGCCGTAGTTGCGTCCCCAGCACCAGACCTCGGACGCGCTCGTGAGCGCGCAGGCGTGGTTGCCACCCGCGGATACGTCGATGGCCCCCGTCAAGCCCGTGATCGTGTATGGCGTGCGCGCGATCCAGTCCCAGCACGTGACCGACCCGTCTGCGAGCGTCGCGCAGACGTCGTTCGTCCCCGCGCTCACGTGCGTGGCCGTCGTCACGCCGGCGAGCGCCGTCGGCGGGCTCGTGGCGCTCCAGCACAAGACGCGGCCGTCGCTGGCGCGGCCGCACCCGTAGTCCTGGCCGGAGTCGATCTCTTCGTAGACGACACCCGTCCAGGTGCCGACGATCTGTCCCCAGCACGTGAGGTTTCCGCCTCCGCTGCCGTTGGTCCACGCGACGCAGGTGTGGTTGGCGCCGGCCGCGACCAGCGGGACGCCAGCCCGCGAATTCGCGGTCCAGGCCGAGTACACCGGCGAGGCCTGTACGTTCGGCGGCATCGTGCCGATCTGTCCGAGATCGTTGCGGCCCCAGCAGGCCGCGACCCAGCGTCCAGTGCTGTTCTCGCTGAGGTGCTCGGTCACGCACGCATGTGCCGCGCCGACCGAGAGGTGCTCGACGTCGGCCGGCGCCAGATCGATGTGGGGGATCTGAGCGACGGCCACGGGCGTCGCAGAGATCGCGCTCGCCGTGCCGCCTCCGAGCTGGCCGAACTGTCCCCCACCCCAGCAGTGCACCACACTCGCACCGAGCGCGCACACGAAGGGAGTGGGGGAGGCGGCGCCGACACCGCGATCCTGCACGTCGATCTCGACCACGTCCTGCAGATCGCGCACCAGCGTCGGCCCCGCGCGAACGGAGAACGTGCCGTCGCCGAGCTGGCCGAAGGTGTTGCCGCCCCAGCACACCACGCGTCCGGAGGGCGAGCGGATCACGCACGTGTTGCTGTCACCTGCCTCGACGTCGACGATCGTGTCGCAAGTGCCGCTCGTGCAGCTGCCACCGAGCCCGCACGATCGGCCGCAGGCGCCGCAGTTGTCGTTGTTCGAGCCCAGCGCGACCTCGCATCCGTTCGACGGCTCTCCGTCGCAGTCGTCGTAACCGGTAGGGCACCGAGTCGCGCACGTGCCGGACGTGCACTCCCACTGCGTGTGCGGTGGTGAGCCGAAGGTCGCCGCGCAGGCCGGCGCGGTGGAGGCGGGCTCGTCCACCGCGACGTCGCAGTCGTCGTCGCGGCCGTTGCAGACCTCGGCACCCGAAGGAGAGACCTCGCCGTCGGCGTCGTTGCAGTCGAGGGCGTTCTCCACGTAGGAAGCCGGCGGAGCGCACGCACGCTGCGGCGTGCCTCGCGCATCGCCCCAGCCGTCGTGATCGACGTCGGGGAAGAACGCGCGCGAGACCGCTTCGTCGCTCGCGCCGTCGCAGTCGTCGTCGAGCGCGTTGCAGGTCTCGACCTGCCCCGGCCGCACGGCGCTCGAAGTGTCGTCGCAGTCGGTCCCGCACCGAGGCGTGACGCCGGTGACGACGTTGCAGCACGCGGCGTCGAGCGCCCCGTCGCCGTCGGCGTCCCGTGCGCCGATCGTGTCGAGGTTGCAGTCTTCGTCGTGCCCGGTGTCGTCACAGACCTCGGCGTTGCCCGGAAAGCGCGCCGCGTCCGCGTCGTCGCAGTCGGTGCCACCGCACTCCAGCGCGGTGGCGCCGTCCATGTCGGCGTCCTCCGTCACGGTGCAGACCGTGCGACAGCGATCGCCCGCCTCGTCGCACGTCTGACCGCTCATGCACGGCGCCGCGGCGGCGACCACGCACCCTCTCGCGTCGGCTCCCGCCGTCCCAGGAGCGCACCGCTCCACGCCGTCGCAGAAGGTGCCGTTCGCGCAGTCGGCGTCCGTCGCGCACGAGGCGCTGCGGCCGTCCGTCGATGCGTCCGCTCCCAGCGGGCGGTCCGCACACGCGCCGAGCGCGACGAACAACAGCGACCACACCCCGTGCTTCCCGCGCATCCGCACCCCCGTCTCACGCAGGATAGCGTTTCCGACACTCGCCGAGGGACCAACTACGTCGCAGGGACCGACGAACGACGAAGACCTCTCCGGGCCATTTCGCGGGGCGTCCTCACTGCGACAGGCCCGTGAACAGGTACATCATCCACGCCCGCTCGCGCGCTCGACCGGGCTCGCCTCGCTGGCGGTCGCGCCCGACGCCGCCGCAGGCGGTGCCCAGAAGTCGTAGAAGTTGAACCAGTTGTCGGGCGCGAGCTTCGTGTAGTGCTCGAGCCGCTCTGCGTAGCGCCGCACCACCTCGCGCAGCGCGCCATCGCGATCCTTGCGCGGCAGCTCGATCTTGTCGGCGAACGGCTCGCAGTAGAGGTCGTAGCGCTTGCTCCCGTGGCTGAGCCCGAACGTCAGGTACACGGGGCACTTCAGCATCGAGGCGAGCAGGAACGGCCCCGCCGGGAACGACGCCTCGGCGCCCAGGAAGGGCACGCGCACGACGCGGCCCCCGCTCGCGCCCGCCGGGACGCGATCGCCCATGATCGCGACGATCGCGCCCTGCTCCACGAGCTCGCGCACGCGCAGCATCGAGTCGAGCCCGCCCTCGGGGTCGAGCTGCACGAGCTTGGCGGCGCCGACCGGATCGAGCTGATCGAGCGCCTCGTTCAGCATGCGGGCGTTCTTCGTGTACACGACGGCATGGAGCGGCAGCCGCTCGTTCTCGCTCTGGCCGCGCATCGCGTAGAAGCTGCCGACGTGACCGCCGAGGAGGATCGCGCCCTTCTTCCCGTCGCGCAGCGCCGAGAGGTAGTGCTGGCCCGTGCACGTGATCTCGAAGAGCTTCGTCTTGCCGCGCACGAAGAAGAACGCATCGAGCGTGCAGAAGACGAAGCGCGAGAGGTGCGCGTACACCTCGCCGAAGCTCGCCTCGGCGCCGCCGCGCAGGTGCGCGTAGTAGCCGCGGATCGCGCTGCGCACGCTCGGCGAGGTGAGCACGTAGTAGAGCGTGACGACGCGCGCGATCAGCCGCCCGAGCCCGCGACCGAGGAAGGTCGTGATCAGCACCGTGAGGCGGATCGCGAAGACGCCGCCGCGCTCGCGCGCATCGAGCCATCCCTCCGGGCGCGCGCCCGTGGGCGGCGGCGTGGTGCTCGCCTCCCCGCTCGTCATGGCGAGGGGAGCGCCAGCGGGCGCCGGAAGATCAGGTGCATCATGCGCCGCCACATCAAACGCGTGTGCATCTTGGCGATGAGCCAGTTGTCCTCGAACGCGCGCCAGTGCGAGACGCCGCCCTCGGCCGCCGTGAAGTAGCGCACGCGCGTCGGCACGTGGATGAAGCGCAGGCCCTGCCACGCGAGGCGCACGACGATCTCGGGATCGAAGTCCATCCGATTGCCGATCGTGTGCGTGTCGAGCGAGGCCTGGATCGGGTAGACGCGGAAGCCGCAGAGCGGATCGCCCACGCGGTCGTCGCCGACCTCGCGCCGCGTCCAGAAGATCGTGATGCGGCGCATGATCATGCGGTGACGCGGGGCCGTCTCGTCGAACACGGGCTGCCCGAGGATGACGGCGTCGGGGCTCTTCTCGGCGATCTCGAGGAACTTCCGCACGTCGTCGAGCGCGTGCTGCCCGTCGGCGTCGACCTGGATCGCGTGCGTGAAGCCGTGCTTCAGCGCGAGCTCGAAGCCCGTCTTCATCGCGCCGCCCTTGCCACCGTTCACCGCGCGGCGCGTGACGATCGCGAGCTTCTCTTCGCCGAGCTTCTCGACCTCGCGCCGGTTGGCCTCGCCGCTCGCGTCGTCGACCACGACCACGTCGGGCAGGATCGTGCGCACGGCCATGACGACGTCGCGGATCGTCCGCGGGTTGTCGTAGGTGGGGATCAGGACGCAGGGCCGGAACGGGCTCATGGCGGAAGGCGGAGCGTCATACCACCGCGGTGCGCGACGAGCGACCGTGGGCCCAGTCGAGCACGGTGCCCGGCCGGCGCGACGGCCACCGGCTCAGCGGAAGACCGTGAAGACGTCGAACGCGCCGTTGGTGTCGCCCGGGAGGAAGTTCGTCGCCGCCGACTCGAACACGATGCACCGGCCGTCGGCCGACATGTTGGGTCGCCGGCTCGCGCCGTTGCCCTGGATGTCGTCGACGGTGATGCGCTCCGTCGTCGCCAGCGTGCGGTCACGGACGAACACGTCCTCGACGGCGTTCGTATCGCCCGGAACGAGGTTCGTCGCGGCGCTCGACCACACGACGTAGCGACCGTCGGAGGTGACGCCGAGGCCCTCGGTGTACACGGCCGCATCGGCCTGCTCTTCGCCGTCGCCCACGCTCGCCCGCTCGACGGCGCCGCTGGCACGGGACCACAGGAAGACGTCGTACGCATCGTTCGTGTCGCCGGCCACGAGGTTCCGTGCCTCCGAAGCGAACACGACCCACGCGCCGTCGCCCGTGATCACCGGCAGCGAGTACGAGTCGGCATCCGGATCTCCTCCGCCCACCGCCTCCGAGACCCGGATCGTGGTGCCCTGCGCGCGATCGTGGACGAAGACGTCGAAGTAGCTCGACGTCTTGCCCACGACCATCGTGGTCGCCCGCGACACGAACGAGACGTAGCGGCCGTCGTCGGAGATGCGCGGGAGAAACGACGCGGCGTTTCCCTGGGCTCCATCGCTCGCGATGCTCACGCGCGCGGTGGCGCCCGAGACGCGATCCCGCACGAAGACGTCGCTCGCGGCGTTGGTGTCGCCCGGGACGAGGTCATCGGCCTCGGACTGGAACACGACGAAGCGCCCGTCCGGCGTGACGTCGGGATAGGTGGATGGGCCGTTTCCCGCACCGCCCGCGAGGCTCACGCTGACGAGCTCGGTGGTGCCCGTGAAGAAGTCGCGAAGGAAGACGTCGTTGTCGGCGTTGGTGTCGAGGCCCGCGGGCGCGAGGTTCGTCGCGAACGAGTTGAAGACCACGAAGCGCCCGTCGGCCGATACCTCGGCCTTGTCGCTCGAGCCGTCGGCGAGCTCGCCACTCGACGACACGCTCACGAGCACCGTCTCCCGCGCCACACGATCGCGTCGGAACACGTCGATGCGACCATTCGTGTCGTCGGCGACCAGGTTCGACGCGGCCGAGACGAACACGACGTAGCGACCCGTGCCTCCGCGCTCGCTCGTCGTCGCGAAGTAGCTGTCACCGGGGGCGCCGACGAAATCGCCCGGCACGCTCGTCTCCGCGCCGAGGGGCTCGAGCGCGACGAACGCGTCGTAGCAGCCCGAGAGTAAGAGCGGCATCGAAAGAGCGATGAGGAGTGCGCGAGGCGTAGTGGTAGGGGGCACGAGTGTCCGGCACGCGACGGCGGCCGCGCGGCTCATGATCTTGCCGCAGATGGGGCTCGGAGGGCGGTTCTCCGGTTTCGCGGGCTCGGGTGAGCCGTTCGGACACGCTCGGGCGCCAGACCTCACGAGAGCCTATCCACGCGCGCTCGACGACGTCACGATGACCCCGAAGCCCATGCCGAGAATCGAGCCGAAAGCGCCCCGGGTGCGGCGTCTCGCGCCCGGTCCGAGCGACTCGGAGCTGGTGTTGCGGGCGCGGCGAGTGAGTCGTGGGCGCAGGCGGCGATCTTCCGCCGTCACGCCGAGGACGTGACGAACGTCGTGACGCGCCTGCTCGGTCGGTTGGGCGATGCGGACGACATCGTCCAGGACGTTCGTGGACGCCTTCTCGAGCCTGTCGTCCCTCCGCGAGCCGGCGGCGCTCCGCAGCTGGCTCCTCGGCATCGCGGTCCGTCGCGTCCGCCGGCGCATCCGGCGCACGCAGCTGCTCCGGCGCCTGGGGCTCGACCGGGGCGCGGACGACGCGACGCTGGCCGCGAGCGTCGATCCGAACGCGAGCCCGGAGGTGCAGGCCGAGCTCGCGCTCGTCGATCGCGTCCTCGGCACCGTGAGCGCCGACGCGCGCGTCGCCTGGATGTTGCGCCGGGTCGAAGGTGAGGAGCTCACGACGGTCGCGAGCGCGATCGGGGTCTCGCTCGCCACCGTGAAACGTCGCATCGCCGAGGTCGACACCGTCCTCGAGCGCCACGGATGGGGTGCGTCGTGAAGACGTCGGGCAAACCGCTTCGCGCCTCTCTCGTCGGTCGCTTCGACCCGTCGCGCGAGCAGCGATTGTGGGCCGGCGTGCAGACGAGGCAGGACCGGCGACGGGTGCGGCGAGCGATCGGCTCGGGCGCGCTCGCGCTCAGCATGCTCGCGCTCGCGCTCGTGGTCGGGATGCGCTGGCTCGATCCGGGCGCGCTGACCCTGGCCGATGGCTCGCCGATCGCACGCGCACGAGCGGTCGAGAGCACGCGCACGCTCGAGCTCTCCGACGGCTCGGTCATCGCCCTCTTGGCAGGCACCGAGATCGCGCCGGGTCGGAACGACGGGAGCCACTTCGATCTCACGCTCCTCGAGGGCGACGGGAGCTTCTGGGTCGTCCCCGATGGGCCGCGGCGCTGGCGCATCGACACGACGCTCGGCGTCGTCGAAGTGGTGGGGACGATCTTCCGCGTTCACGCGACGAGCGACGTGCTCGACGTGGAGGTCGAGCACGGTCGGGTGCAGGTGACGAGCGACTATCTCTCGCCCGAGCATGTGCGCTCCCTCGGGCCGGGCGAGCGCGTGCACATCGAGCGGCCACGCGTCGCCTCGAGCGACTCGGCCGGCCCCCCCAGCGCCGCGCCGGAGGGCACCCTCCCCGCGGTCGAGAGCGATCCCTCCCCCGAGGGTCCGGTACCGGTCGCGCACGCGAGCACGCCCCGCACCTCACGCGCGCCCGCCCGGTCGTGGCGTCAGGCCGCCGACGACGGGCGCTACGACGAGGCCTACTCACTCGCGCTCCCCGAGATCGACGAGGTGACCGCGCACGGAAGCGCCGACGATCTCCTCTCTCTTGCCGACGCGGCGCGGCTCTCCGGCCACTCCCGCGCCGCAGTCGATCCGCTCGAGCGCCTGCTCGCTCGCTTTCCGGGAACGCCGGAGGCGGGCTTGGGAGCCGTCACGCTGGCCCGTCTCGAGATGGACGTGCTCCATCGGCCCGAGCGCGCGATCGACGCCCTCGATCACACGCGCGGCCTCGCCATCCCGACCGCGCTCCGGGACGAGGTGGACGCGCGCCGGTTCGAAGCGCTCGAGGCGGCGGGGCACCACGAACGAGCCGTGATCGAGGCGCGCCATTACCTGGAGCTCCACGAGACGGGCCGCTTCGCGGCGCGGGCCGCGGCGATCTCGAGCGCACCGTGACGCGCGACGCCGTGGGTCTCGGCGTCGGCCTCGGCGCGCTCGGGCTCGCCTCCGCCTTCGCGCTCCTCGTCGACGCCGGGCCTGCCGAGGCCCAAGCGGGCTCGAGCGAGCTGACGATCGAGGTGAGCGAGACGTGCCTGCCGGAGGGCTGGTCCGCGCAGGCGGTGCAGCATCAGCTCGACGTGGAGCTCGCGGACGCGAGGCGCGATCCCGCGCTGCCGCCACCTCCCCCGCTCCGGCTCCGAGCGCTCGCCTGCGGCGACGCCGACCACTTCGTCCTCGAGGCGATCGAGCCGGAGGAGGGCGCCGCGAGAGAGATCGCGCTCGACGCCGTGCCCGCATCGCTGCGGCTGCGCGCGCTCGCCATGATTGCCGCCGAGGTCGCGCGGTCGGTCCTGCGAGGCGAGCCGCTCGCAACGCCGACAGCGCCGGAAGCGGCGCCCGAGCCCGAGCCCGAGGCCGCGCTAGCGCCCGCAGAGCCCGCGCTCGCTTCGGTCGTACTGGGGACCCCCCGATCGCCGCCGCGACCGGACGAGCGAGCCCAGGCGCTCGGGTCGCCGCAGATTCCACCCCGACGTCCGCGCTTCGTGCTCGCCGCATCGCTTCCCGTCGTCCTCGTGGAGGGCCCGGTCGTCGGCGTCGGCGGCGGCATCGAAGCGCGCTGGATCGTCCCGACCTTCGTCGATCTCTCGCTCGTGCTCGCGCCGCGCATCCTCGATGCGCACGCCAGCTCGTCGCTCGGCGAAGTATCGCTCGCGGCGGTCGACATCGCGCTCGGCGCGGCGCTCGGCGGCCGCCTCGGCCCGCTCCTCGTGGGAGGCGGCGTCGGGCTCAGCGTCGGATGGGCGAGGCTCGAAGGGCACCCGATCGACGCGCGCGCCATCGGCCACGCGCGGGAGTCGACGACGTGGCTGCTCCCGGTGTGGGTCGACCTCGCGCTGGTGCTCGACCCGTTCTGGATCGGCTTGCGGATCGGCGCCGACGTGGCGCTGAGCGCCTCACAAGCGCTGGTGCTGGGAGACGTCACCCTCTCGCAGGCTCCGGTCTCTGGCTCGGCGACGGCGTCGTTCGGCGTGACGCTTCCGTTCTGACGGCCTGCACGACCGGTCCGCGGACCGCGCTTGACCGGCCTGGGGATCGCCCCCGAGCATGAGGGGAATGAAGGCCTGGCGCCCCGCGCTCGCGCTCGTCGCGGCCCTCGCGCTCGTCGTGAGCTGCTCGCCGGCGCCGAGCTCTCTCGCGGTGCAGCTCCGCACCGACCTCGCGCCCGTGCGCGAGTTCGACGCCATCTCGGTCTCGGTCGTCTCAGGCGCAGGCGCGCCGCGGACGGACGAGCTCGTGATCGACGGGACGCGGAGCTTCGCGCGGCCGGCACGCCTGGCCGAGCTCGTCGACCTGCCGGACGGCACCTACCGCGTCGTGGTCACGCTCCGGCTCGGCGGCACCGTCGTGCAGACGCAGCCGCGACGCGTGGAGGTCCACGGTGCGACCACCGTCACCGTCTCGGTCACGCGCGACTGCGCCGGCATCGCGTGCCCGTCGGCGAGCGAGCCCGCGGCCGAGGCCTGCCTCGGGGGGCGCTGTGTGGATCCGGGCTGCGGCGAGGAAGGGCAGCCCGCTTGCGGTGGCGAGTGCGCCTCCGACGTGGACTGCCCGGCCTCGGGCGTCGCGTGCGTCGTGCCGCGCTGCGTGTCGGGCGTCTGCTTCGCGGAAGCGGACGACACGCGCTGCATGCCAGGCGAGCTCTGCGACACCGAGCTCGGCTGCGGCGGGCACGTGCCGCTCGCGGCACCCATCGTGCGCATGCCCGCGAACGGCTTCGACACCGGTAGCCCCTTCGACGCCGACGGCGCGCACCCGCAGGCCGGCCGCTATCTCGAGATGCGCTGGCTCGAGGTCGCGGGCGCCTCGAGCTACGAGGTGCAGCTCGACGACTCGTGCGAGATCGCGACCTACGAGACGTGCGCGTTCCCGAGCCCCGAAGTGGTCGACCACAGCCCGCGCATCGACTGGCGCGTCGGCCCCCTCGACGTCTCGCTGGTGGCGCCCGTCGGGCGGCGCTACTTCCTGCGCGTCCGCGCGTGCGGCGCGAGCGCGAGCGACTGCGGCGCCTGGTCGGACGTCCGCTACGTCGACGTCGGGCGACAGCCCACCGATCTCGACCGCGACGGCTACGCCGACGTGCTCGTGGGCGTGCCCGACACGCCCAGCGTGGGCGCGATCGACGTGCACCGCGGGCGCGCGACCGGGATCGAGACGCAAGCGGGTCGCTCCGTGCGCAACTCCGTGCCCTCGACGCGGTTCGGCTTCGCGCTCGCCGTCGGGGACTTCTCGGAGAGCGGTCTGCCCGCGATCGTCGCAACGCGCATGGACAGCGCGAGCAACACGCAGGGCACCGTCACGCTCGAGCTCTCGTCCCCCACGCGCACCGAGACGATCCCCGATCCGGGCCTGCCGCGCGATCAAGGCTTCGGCACGTCGCTCGCCGTCGGTGATCTCGACGCCGATGGCTACGACGACCTCGCCGTCGGCGCGCCTCGTCTTCCGGGCGTCGCGAGCCGCTCGGGCGGCGTCTACGTGTTCCACGGCAGCGCGAGCGGCCTGGTGATGACCTCGCCAGAGCTCGTGCAGGTCGACGATCTCGAGCACGGCGGGCTCGGGCGCTCGCTCGCGATCGGCGATCTCGATGGCGACGGAGTCGCCGATCTGGCCGCGAGCGCGCCGCAGCAGCCCACCTCGAGCAGCTCCGGCGCCGGCGTGGTGTACGTGTTCCGCGGCCGGCGTCGGGCGTCGCTCGATCTCGCGCCGTGGTGGCGGCTCGAAGGGCCCACGCACGCGGCCGACGCCGAGTTCGGCGCGCAGATCGCGCTCGGCGATCTGAGCGGCGACGGCATCGTCGATCTGCTGATCGGTGCGCCGCAGGAGCAGCCGACCGCCGGGACGTACACGGGCGCGGCCTATCGCGTGGATGGGGCCTCCGCGGGCGCGCTCGTGCGCATCGATCCGCCGACGGGAGGCACCCAGTTCTTCGGACGATCGGTCGCGATCGTGCGCGGCATCGCGCGCGACGAGCGGGCTGCGGCGCTGCTCGGCGCGCCCTACGGCAACGGCGCGGCGGGCGCCGTGTACCGCTACTACGACGGCGTGGTGACGGAGCTGCCGACCCCGGCGATCGCGGGCGCGCAGCTCGGCTGGGCCGTGGCCGACGCGGGAGACACCGATGGCGACGGCCTCGACGAAGCGGTCGCAGGCGGTCCCCAGGCGCCGGGCGGCGGCACGGTCGTGCTCTTCGCCGGCGACGTGACGAGCGCGACCACGTCGACCCCGCTCACGGCGTTCATCGCGATGGCCGGCGATCACTACGGCTGGGCCTTCGCGCGCTGACGACGCGGGTCGACCGCTCTCGGCCTCGTCGAACGGCGTCACGCACCGGAGATCCTTTTCCGAGGCCGCCCGTCGTAGCGAGGCGGAGGTTCTGCATGCGTTCTCCGTGGGCGGCGCTCATCGCGCTCTGGTCGCTCTGCGTCTTCTCGTCTCCCGCCGCGGCCCAGCCCGGCGCGGGCCAATGGATCGGCGGCGCGCCCATGCAGACGCGCGTGGCGGTGGGCGCCTCCGGCGAGGCGTGGGTCGGCGTGTGGGTCGACGCCCCGGTCACGACCCCCACGGTGATCGCGCACGTGCCGATGGCCGTCTCGCTCGTGGTCGACACCTCGGGATCGATGGCCGGCCCCAAGATCGAGAACGCGCGCCTGGCCGCCGCGGCGCTCATCGAGTCGCTCTCCGACGGCGACATCGTGTCGGTCTACGGGTTCGCGACCAGTGTCACCGAGATCGCACCGCCGACCGTGCTCGGCCCCGCAACGCGCGGCATGCTGCTCTCGAACGTCGCGCACCTCGTCGCGGGCGGCGGCACGAACCTCGAAGGAGGCCTGCGCGCCGGCGTCTCGCGGATGGCGGGCGCGCCGGCGACGCACCCCACGCGCCGCGTCTTCGTCATCTCGGACGGCCAGGCCAACGTCGGCATCACCGACCCGCGCCAGCTCGGCTACCTCGCCGCCGGCGCGACCGAGGTCGGAACGCAGGTCACCGCGATCGGCGTGGGCTACGACTACGACCCGTCGACGCTGAGCGCGCTCGCCGTGCAGAGCGCCGGCCGCATGCACCACCTCGGCTCGCCCGAGCAGATGGGCGCGATCCTCGAGACCGAGCTCTCGTGGATGGCGCGGTCGGTCGCGCTCGGCGCGGTGCTCGAGGTGCGCCCGGCCGCCGGCGTCGTCATCCTGCAGGCCGCGACCACGGGCGCGGTGATCGAGGGCGGCGTGCTGCGCCTGCCGCTCGGCGCGATCACGGCCGGCCAGCGCCGCGAGCTGCTCTTCCGCGTGCGGATGCCCACGGCCCACGTCGGCGCCCATCCGCTCGCGACGGCGAGCTTGCGCTACGGCAGCCCCGACGGCGTCACGACCTCCACGCAGAGCGCCTCGCTCTCGCTCGAGGTCGCCCGCGATATCTCCGGCGCCGCCGCCTCCCCGCGGGTCGCCGCGATGCTCGCCCAGCACGAAGCGAGCGAGGCCGAGCGCGCCGCCGCGACGCTGCTCGAGCAGGGCCGCCGCGACGAGGCCATCGCGCGCCTGGACGCCGCGCGCGCCGCCGTCGCGACGACGTCGACCCAGTACGACTTCGCCGACGAAGAGGTCGCCGGCGCGCTCGCAGCGCGCAGCGCAGAGCTCGACTCGGCCGTCACCGGCGCGCGCGCCGCCACCACCCCGAGCGCGATGCACGAGCGGAGCTACGAGCTGCAGGCCGCGCCGATGACGGCCGACGGATACTGATCGACGACGCCCCACGATGGGCTTGCGGCAGGGCGCGGTGCTCGCGGGACGGGGCGCGCCTCCACCAGGAGCTCGCCGCGCAGGACGGTGCGTGCGTGGCCGCGGAGCTCACGCGCGCGCCCACCGTCTCCACCGCGACGAGGCCGCCGCGGGCGCTGCACTGCACGCCCGTGAGCGTGCTCCGTCCCAGACGCGCGCCCCGGAAGGGCGCGAGCGAGGGTGTCATCCGCGAGGGCCCGCCGGTGAACTGCGGCGGCGAGCGATCGCGCGTCGCCACCGACCCTCTCCGCGATCCCACGCCGACGACCAGGAAGGCCAGAATCTCCGGCGCCTGCCGTAGGATGAGGGTGAGCATGCGCTCCCCTCTCGTCGCGCTCTTCCTGGTGTCGGCCCTGGCATGCGGCGGAGAAGCGCCTGCCCCGGCGCCGCATCCGTCGGCCAGCCCGGAGGCACGGCAGCCCGCGCCCGGTCCCGGCGGCGCGCCCGATCCCAGCGGCGAGCTCGCTCCGAGCACCGTGTCGGATCCCAGCACCGCGCCCGCGCCGAGCACGGAGGTCGACACCGTCGCGGCCGCTCCTCCTTCGACGGGCGTGGCTGCCTCCGCGCCCGTGCCCGGCGCGCTCCGCATCGTCCTGCTCGCGTCCCACGAGCTGCTCGGCTCCGAGCGCGCGTCCATCGACGCGCTCGCGGCGCTGCTCCGTGCCCGCGGTGCCGACGTCTCGGTCGAGCTCGCCGACGAGGCCACCGCGAGCGTGATCCGCGGGTGGGCGACGGGCCCCATCGGCGCTTGGCCCGCCTCGCTCGCGGGCATCGAGACGATCGTCGTCCTGCCGCTCGCCGCGCCGACGACACGCGCCGACGGTCAGCGCGTCGGTGCCGGCGTGAGCAGCGAGGTGCTCGTCGCGCGGGCGGGCGCCGCCGAGCCACGGCTCCGCGTCCAGCTCGAGCCCGGCGGGGAGTGGCTCCTCGATGCCGCGCGCCTCGATCGCGTCGTGGGCCCGCTCGCCGTGGGGAGGGCACCATGAGATCGCTGGCACCGCTCGCGCTCTTCGCGTTCTCGCTCGTCGTGCTCGGCGCGCCTCCCGCAGCCCGTGCCGGAGACCGCGAGCTCGAGCTCACGCTCGTCGACGTCTCGCCTCGCGGCACACCCGGCTCGAGCGCCTGCATGGCGGCGGTATCCGCCGAGATCCGGCACGACGACGTCGACCTGCGCCCGATGACCCTCGCGCGCCTGCTCCGCACGATCGGCCAGCCGGCCGGGAGCGACTACACGACGTGGACGTCCGCGACGTTCAACACCGCGGAGGGCATTCCGCGCCTGACCGAGTCGGTGGCGCTCGTCGACTGCCGCCCCGACGAGCGTCGCGCGACGCTGCGCGTGTTCCCACCCAACGACCACGCCGCGCAGATGGACGTGCGCGACGTCGAGCTCGACGACGCGCACCAGCACTGGCTCGGCACGCTCGTCCTCTCGCTCGCGTGGATGGGCTTCTCGCCCTGAAGCGTCAGGCGCGCAGGATTCGGGCCGCACCCGACGCGGCGCGCGCGAGCTCTCGCTGACGCGCCGACGCCGTTCCGCCGAGGGCGATCACGGAGAAGGACTCGCCGTCGAGCGCGAAGCGCTGCGCGCTCCCGCGAGGGCTCGCGCCACGGGCCGCGAGAGCCGTGCACACGTCGAGGTCCCCGGCCGCGCCGACGAGGAGCCCGTCGGCGCTCCCGACGACGATGGCCTCGAGCTCGCCATCGCGGCGGCACGCGGCGAGCTGGAGATCGAGAGCGATGCTGCGCTGGGTCGAGCGCTCGGAGCGGCGGTCGGTTTGCATGCCGAGGATCGTGCCCTCCTCGGCGCGCGCTCGCGAGTTTCCGGCCGCCCGTCCGTGACGGATCGCGGCCGAGCTTCAGGTCGAGGTCGCGCAGCAGTCGACCGGCATGAGGAAGGGCACGCAGAGCGGCGTCACGGTCCCGTCCGGCTCGAGCCGGTAGTCCTCGCCCTCGACCCGCATCTCGCGCGTCTGCCGCACGCCGCCGTGGGCGCGCACGGCCTCGGGGTAGTCTCCCCCGGCGCTCGCGTCGCGGAGCGGACAGAGCGGGAGCCCGCAGAGCCGCCGGATCGGCTCACAGCACTGCGCCGGGACGTGCGCCTGCGCGCTGCGGTCGATGGGCCCCGTCATCCCCGCGAGCGGACCGCTCGTGTGCAGGACGCTCGCGCACGCCGCGACGCCTCGCCCTTCCGCGGTGCTCGTGGGGTCGGTCGGCGCGTCGCTCCCGTCCGGATCGACGACCGCGAAGGCGCCCTGCCGGCTCTGCGAAGGAAGCTCGACGCTTCCCTCGGCTGGGACGTCGTGCGCGTCGCACTCGGGCAGGTTTCCCTGCATGTCGGGGCGATCGAGCTGGTCGACCGCCGCCGGGTGGTAGGCGACGTCCGGGCAGCCGAGCTCGTTCGGCACCGACCACGCCTGGCTCGAGTAATTGCCGCCCTGGTAGCGGTAGCCGGTGTCCGAGCGGAGCATCGCCTCGGTCCGGCAGCCCGGCGTGCACGTCGCTTCGTCGGTGCCGCCCGCGATGCAGCTCGCCAGACACTCCGCGAAGATGTCGACCACGCGCGCGCCCGCGACACCGGCGAGCACGTTGACGTCGTAGTTGCCCGTCGGCAGCTCCTGGCACTCCGAGCGCTGCGCTTCGTAGATCTCGGCGACGTTGCCGGGCGGGATGAACGGAACGCGACAGAGCACCGGCGCCGCCGGGTTGGTCACCACCACGCCGACCGGCGGGACGAGCACGTCCGCCGCGGAGAAGGTCTCGCGCGCGACGAACCCCTGCGCCGCTCCAGCGACGGCCGTCGGGCGAACCGATCCGATGAGGAGCACGTCCGGGATCCCGGCGGCGACCTCGTGCGCGTTGCGCGCGCGCTGCATGAGGATCATCGGCGAGTACCACTGCACGCCGTTCGAGCCGAGGACCGGGTGCGGGTCACCGAAGCCGTTGCCGTCGGCGTCGACGGGCTGCACCGGCATGCCGTGCACGCGCGGCGAGAAGTCGTACGCGATGCCGGCCGCGGCCAGGGCCGGCTGCCACGGATGCGTGCCCGCGCTCGCGTCGACGTCGAGCTGATCGCCGTTCCGGACGAGCGAGAAGTGCATCGTCGCGAGCTGGAAGAGGGCTTCCTCTTGCGCGATGGGATCGGCGATGAGCGGGATCGTGGCGTCCGAGGCGAGCGCCTGCGTCTGCTCGTCGATCACGAACATCGGGCGCTCGGTCGCGATCACCGCGCCGAGCGCGATCGCGACGCCGCCGATGTGCTCACCGAGCTCGCGCACACCGGGCGAGTCGACGTGATGGAACGTGACGTGTCGGAAGACCGGGATCGGATCCTGCGCGTCCACGACCGCGCCGCCCCCGACGTCGCCGGCCGTCGCGAGGTTGCGGACCGAGAAGAACGGGTTGAAGTCCCCGTCCATGTCGTAGAAGCCGCGGATCTGGTAGTCGCGCACGGGAAGCGAGCCATCGGGCAGCGCAGGCCCGGTCGCCAGATCGATGCGCGGCCAGACGTAGTGGCCCGAGCGCATGATGGGCTCGAGATCGGAGGGCATCGGCGACTCGGGCATGCAGTCCGCGAGGTTGAACAGCGCGCTGCCGTTCATCGTGTAGAGGCTCTGCGCGCTCGATGCGCTGCCGGTCGGCGGCGGCGGGTTGTCGTAGTCGAAGAGGAGCAGGATGACGTTGCCGGCGACGCGGACGGCTTCGCCGCTCTCGGTGCGCACGCATTGGGGACGCTGGCCGACGTAGAGCACGTCGCCCTCGATCACGCCGAGCGGGTCGGGCGCGGCGCCGCCGTTCCGGCGCTGGGTGTCGTAGGGCACGTCGCAGCCGACCACCGGCGCGGCCGTCGCCGCGAGCGTGACGAGCGAGAGGAGCCGAGCCGCGGTGTTCACTCGGGCGCGCATCAGAACCTCACCGTGACGGTGCCGAGGAAGCGGCGCGGGATCGCCTGGCCGTAGGGATGCTCGCGGTGGCCGTCGTCCACCAGGTTGAGGGCCACGACCGCGAGCTCGAGCTGGTCGTCGAGGAAGCGCCAGCCGAGGCGCGCGTTGAGCGTGATGTAGGCCGGCAGCGGGAAGCTCTGGAACACGATGCCTCGCACCGCGTCGAGCTGCTGCTCGTACCAGATCTGATCGCTCTGCCACGAGAAGTCGGCCGCGAGGTCGAGACCGAAGGGCGCGCGATACTGGAAGCCCGCGTTGACCATGTGCGCGCTCGTGCGCTGGTCGGCGTGGTAGGGGCCGGCCGCGCCACCGAAGGGGAGCACGTAGCTGATCGCGTAGTTCGCGTAGAGGTCGAGGCCTTCCACCGGGTACACGCGCGCGCCGACCTCGCCGCCGATCTGTTGGAACTGCTCGGGCGAGTTCTCGTAGAGACCGGTGGAGAAGACGTACGAGCTGAGCGTCGGATCGTAGCCGGCGTACGCGCCCGCGATGTTGTTCTGGTCGACGAAGTCGTTGAGTCGGAAGAGGTGGTTCTGCGTCAGCGTGATGAGGTCGAACACCAGGTTGTAGTAGGCGTTCAGCTCCAGCGTGAAGTAGTCCGTCATCGCGTTCATGTATCCGAGCTCGCCGGACACGATGCGCTCGGGATTGATGTTCGTGCTGCCGCTGCCGTAGGCGGTGACGCCGCGGAAGGGCGTGCCCTGCGGCACCAGCACGTAGCTCTCGGTGAACGTCGGGCTGCGGAAGGCGCTGCCCACCGCGAGGCGGAGCGTGTTGCCGGGCGCCGGATGGATGACGAGCGAGCCGCGCGGCGAGACCTGCACGTTGAGGAGCGGGTGGAGGTCGCCGCGCACCGAGAGGACGAGGTCGACGTCGTCGCTGAACGAGATGGTGTCCTGGAGGAACACGGCGCCGTGGTGCTGCGTCTGGATGCCGCCGCGCAGCCAGGTCCAGTCGATCTCCTTGAACCGGTAGCCCACGCCCGCGATGAGGTGGTTGCGGATCCCGCCGAGATCGAACGAGGCGTTGTAGAGCAGCTCGACGTCGATCACGTCCGAGCGGTTCACGCTCGTGTTGTAGGACTGCGCGATGCCGCCGATCAGCTGGTCGGGCGCGCCGATGTCGGGCGAGGCGAAGCGGTTCCAGAAGACGCGCGCGGACAGGCCCACGGGCGACGTGAGCTGGAGGTAGCTCTGCGACTGCACCGTGCTCCGCATGTCGAGCTGGCGCAGGTTCGCGATGGCCTGGAAGTTCATCGAGCCGCCCGACACCGAGACGCCGCCGCGGATGCCCCAGCCGCCGTCGAGGCGGACCTGCGCCTCGCCGCCGAAGAAGAGGCGCTCGAAGCCGAGCGAGGAGCCCGGACGCGGGCTGTAGTCGACGCGGCGCGGGTCCACGTTGAGCGAGTAGTTGTCGCCGCGCTCGTAGCCGCCGCTCACGCGGAAGCGCCAGCGGTCCTCGTGGCCGCTCGCGCCCGCCGCGAGTCGATAGACGCCGTTGGAGCCGACGCCGCCGGTGACGTAGCTGCCGCCCTCGCCGAGGGCGTGCGTGATGTTGTTGATGACGCCGGTGAAGGCGTCGGCGCCGTAGAGGGCCGAGGCCGGGCCGCGGATGACCTCGATGCGCTCGATGTCCTCCATGTTGATCGGCAGCCAGTTCCACAGCGTGACGCCGATGAAGTCGAGGTACACGGAGCGACCGTCGACGAGGACGATCGTGCGGTTCGACAGGCGCTGGTTGAACCCGCGGATGCTGAGCTGCACGTCGGCCGGATCGGTGCCCATGACCGAGACGCCGGCGACGCGACGCATCGCCCAGCCCGGATCGGTGTAGCCCGACAGGCGCAGGTCCTGCGCGGTCACGATGGCGGTCGAGTTCGGCGCGTCGAGGGGCGACTGCGCGACACGCGAGGACGAGACGACCGACTCTTCGTACGCGTCGCCTTCGTGGCCGGCGCCCTCGAGCGTGGCCGGCAGGGTGGCTTCCTCGCCCTCGGCGGACTCTTCCTCGGTCTCGGCGGTCTCGCCTTCCGTGGTCGTCGTCTCGCCCTCGGTCGTGGTGGTGGTCGTGGTCGCGCTCGACTGCCGCTCGCGCAACGTCACCGCGAGCTCGCGCAGTCGCGCCGCACGATGGCGGAGCTCCTCGGACTGGGCAGCCTCGGCGAGCGCCTCGATCTGCGTCGCGGAGTCGGTCAGCGCGCGGATCTCGTCGTCGGAGGCGACGGGGGTCGCCGTCGTGCCGGTGGTCGTCTCCGCGGTGGTCGTGGTCGTCGTCGTCTCGGTCGGATGGGCATGCCCTTCCGAGACCGCGATGCGCTGCTCGAGCGCGGCGACGAACTGCTCGACCTCTTCGCGGTCGCTCGGATCGCTCTCGAGGTACTGCTGGTAGTAGTCGATCGCCTCGCGGTACCGACCGGCCTCGGCGTAGGCCCGGGCGATGTTGTAGAGGGCGTTGGGGTGCGGAAGGATGTCGTAGGCGACCCGGAGCTCGGCGATGCCTTCGTCGAGCTGGCCGTCGGCGATGAGCGCCATGCCGTGACGGAAGTGCTGACGCGCCTCGGTTCGAACGTCGGCGCGAGCGATGCTCGCGAAGCCGAGCGCGACGGCACATGCGCATAGCGCGGTCGCGATCCGTCTCGCGCCCGCCCGATGGCGGTCCTTCATTTCGTCCCTCTCCCGGCACCGGCCTCGAGCGGCCAGCTCTCACGCAAGCGTCGCAGAGTGCGACGGTCGTTGTCGAGCTTTCGTGCGAACGACCGAGCGTAGACCCGGCTCAGCTCGCTCCGCGCTGCACGCCGTACGCCTCGCCCATGCGGGCCCAGAGATAGTCGAGCAGGTCAGCCACGTGATCACGCTCACCCACCGCGGCGCGAACGATCTCGGGCGCCTCGTGCAGGTGCCCGACGTCGTGCACGTTCTGGCGGAGCCAGCCGAGGATCGGCGCGAAGTCCCCCTTCGCGACGCGCTCCCAGAAGTCGCCGATCTCTCGCTCCATGGTGCGACCGAGGCTGGCGGCGTAGAGGTTTCCGAGCGTGTAGCTCGGGAAGTAGCCGAAGAGGCCCGCCGACCAGTGCACGTCCTGCAAGCACCCACGCGCGTCGTCGGGCGGCGTGACGCCGAGGTACTCGCGGTACTTCGCGTTCCACGCCGCCGGCACGTCGGCGACCGCGAGCTTGCCCTCGAAGAGCGCCAGCTCCAGCTCGAAGCGCACGATGATGTGGAGGTTGTAGGTGACCTCGTCGGCCTGGACTCGGACGAGGCTGCGCTCGACGCGGTTCTGCGCCGCGAAGATCTGCTCCGGCGTGAGCTTCGCCTCTGGGAAGTGCTCGTCGATGCGCGCCGAGACCCAGTGCGCGAAGGGCCGACTGCGGCCGACGTAGTTCTCCCAGAAGCGCGACTGCGACTCGTGCAGGCCAAAGCTCGCCGCCTCGCGGACGGTGGTGCCGGCGTGCCGGCCCGGCAGGCCCTGCTCGTAGAGCGCGTGGCCCGTCTCGTGGATGGTGCTGCCGAGGCCGCCGAGCAGGTCACCCTCGTAGAGGTGCGTCGTGATGCGGGTGTCGCCCTCCCCTTGCCCGGTGGAGAACGGGTGCTCGGCCGCGTCCAGGCGCCCGGCCTCGAAGTCGTAGCCCAGGCCCGCCGCGATCGCGCGGTTGAGCGCCCACTGCCGGTCGACGCCGAAGCCGCGCTCGATCGACGCGAGCGGCGGGCGGGCCGCGATGGCCGTGATGAGCGGGACGAGGCCGTCGCGCAGACGAGCGAACATCGCGCGCAGGCTCTCGACGCTCGTGCCCGGGTCGTACTGCTCGAGCACGACCTCGTAGGGGTGGCGCGCGCCGTCGATCGCGCGGGCGCGCTCGATCGAGAGCGCCAGCAGCTTCTCGAGCACGGGCGCGAAGGTCGACCACGTGCTGGTCTTCTTGGCGTCGATCCAGGCTTGGAACGCGTCGCTCTTGGTCCGCGCGAGGCGATCGACGAGATCGGCCGGGACGCGCCGCTCGCGTCGGTAGGCGCGGCCGAGGTTGCGCGCGCAGGCGGCCTGGATCGGGTCGGCGAGATCGAGGCTCTCGAGCCAAGGGCCGATGCGCGCATCGGTGATGCGCTCGTGCGAGAGGCGAGAGAGCAGCGCCATCTGCGCACCGCGCAGGCCCGCCGCCTTCTTGGGCATGTAGGTCTGCTCGTCCCAGCCCAGCGTGGCCGCCGCGCCCTCGAGCGTCTCGAGCTCACTCAGGTGCGTGCGCAGCGCCTCGAACGACGACGTCATGAGCGCGCTTCTATCACGAAGCGCGGGACACCTCGCGGCGCGCGATGGCGGCGCGCGATGCCTGCGCGCCCCCGGGGCCTCGTGGGAGGGCGCGACGGAAAAAAGCGGCGGCTCGTGGGCTGGGGGGGGACGCCTTCACGAGCCGCCGCCATCCCGTTAAGCGATGGCCGTGCCAGCCAACGCCATGGGATTTTCCTCGTGGTTTCTTGAAACGAGTGAGCCGCAGACGCGGGTGCATTTCAGATCTGCATTTCAGATCTGAAATGTCTTTCACGCGCCTCGGCACTGCTGAGGCCATCGGCCTCTGCGACTACGTAGGTTACACACGCGGCGCCCACCCACCTGGGCAGGGCGTGCGCTCACGCAACGCGCGACGGTCGCGGCGCACGCGGGGGGCTCGCACAGGCTCCCGCGTGCACGCCGCGCGCGTGGGTCAGTCGCCGCCGCCCGAGCCGAAGATGAACGGGAAGACGACGTCGACCTCCCCGCCATCGGGCTGATCGAAGCGCCAGTTGCGCACTTGCCGCACGATGCAGCCTTCGACGCCCGGGTTGCCCATCGTCGAGCGCGCCACGCGCGAGGTCGTGACGCGTCCCTCGCGGTTGATGCGCCAGGCGATCTCGATGCGGCCACGCAGGCTCGGCTGGCGCTGCAGCTGCGCCTCGTAGCAGTAGCGGACCGCAGCCTGGTTCTGGCGGACGACACGCATGATCTGCTCGGGGCTCAGGTAGCCGGAGACGTGCGGCGTCTCGGTCTGCATGCGGATGGCGACCTCGTGCGCCGGACGACCCCGTGCGCCGGGGCCGCCGCTGCCGCGCCCACCGCCCGAGCCGCTGCCGACGCCGACGCCCGTGCCGACGCCGCCACCGCCGAAGAGCGTGCCGGGGCCGGTGCCGCCGCCGCCCGAGCCGGTGCCGCGCAGGCCCGTGCCGCCGGAGCCGCGACCCCAGACCGTGCGCGCCGATCCGAGGCCGCCGAGGATGTCGCTCACGCTCGGGCCGTCGGCGAGCGCCGAGAGCGGCGAGTCGGAGTGCAGGGCCTTGAGCAGGCCCATCTCGGCGACGCGCTGCGAAGCGCCGCCGCCGCCGTTCACCTCGCCCTCCATCTCGGTCTGTTCTTGCTCGGCGTCCTCGCGCCCGACGCGGCCCTCTTCTTCGGGCGCCTGCGCGCCGCCGGCCTCTTCGCGATCCTGGATGCCGGGATCGTCGGTGTCGGTGCCGCCAGCGTCCTGCTCGATGATGTCCTCGGGCGGCGGCGTGACCATGAAGCGCGTGATGAGGTCGGTCGGCAGCTCGAGGGCGTCGGGGTTGTCGGCCTCCTCGCGGGCGAGGAAGAGCAGGCCCCCGAAGGCCGCGGCGAAGAACGCGGAGAGCATCTGGCTCGCCCAGTACGTGCCGTCGAACACGAGCGAGAAGCCGGGCCTCTTCGCGGCGCGCACGTGCTGGAAGAAGATCGCGACGGTGCCGATCGTGAGCACCCCGTAGTCGTCGGGCCCGAGGTCGAGCGTGGACGAGCCCTGCCGTAGCGAGGCGACGTCCTCGCGCGTGCCGCCGCGCCAGATGGCGCCGCCGAGCTCGGGCGCGAGGTTGGCGCGGTAGCCGTTTCCGGACGGCGTGAGCAGCGTGACCGCTTCGGTCGCGAAGTCCGAAGGAAGAGGCAGCATCGCGGTCGGCCCGCGGCCGGCGACGATCGCCTGCGGCTTGTCGATCGTCGTCTCCATCTGGACCGCGCCGTTCCAGACCAGGGCGACTCGCAGCTTGCGCTCGGCGGCGCTGACGGCGTTGCTCATGGGGTGTCGGACCTCCTCTGGTGGGACATCTTGGATGCGCCGAGGTTCTCGCCGTGCGCGCGGGTCAGAACGACTTCTCGTGCGTGGAGCGCTCCATCTCGCCGATGAACGATCGGTGCGGCAGCCGCGGGCGGTCGAACTCGGCGCGCACGCGGTTCAGGAAATAGAGGAGCTGCGGCGACTTCAGGCGACCCGAGACGTCGAGGCCGCTGAACTCGAGCACCTTGACCTTCGTGCCGCCCTCCTCGTGGAACGAGGTCGAGGCGTCCGTGCCCTCGCTGTCGCGGCCCTCGGGGGCGTCCGGCTCCGCGGTGTCTGAGGCGGGCCCGCGCTCGGTGGTCGCGTGGCCCGTCCCGCCGCCGGACTTGGTCGGCGTCGCCGGCTCGGTGGGCGTCCGCTTGCCGCCGCGGCCGCCGCGTCCATCGCGGGCGTGCGACGACGAGCCGTCCTGTCCCTGCGCCAGGCCCGCCGCCCCCGCGCCGCCCGCGAGCGCCCCGACGAGCGCGAGCATCACGAGGCGCCTTACGGTGGGGCGGAAGACCATGCCTGAAAGACTACGAAAACCCGGGGCACAACGGAAGCGGGAAAGGGCTCGTAGAAAAACGCACGGTCCGGGGAATGCCTGCGTCGAGGCCCCGTACTATCTTCGCCGCCCGCCATGACCCGAACCACCTCCCTCACCCTCGTCGTCCTCGCCCTCGCTTCGTTCTTCGTGCTGCCCGGCTGCGGCGGCGGAAGCGGCGCGGCGCTCTCCTACAACATCTTCCCAGGCGACCGCGTCGTGAACGGCCGGCGTCTGGAGAACCTCGCGCGCACGTTCGAGAACAACTACGGCTGCGTCGAGACCGACCAGATCACGATCGTCGGCTTCGCGCCGGCGACCTACAACGTCGATGGCTGCGGCCACATCTCCGACTACGTCCTGCAGTGCCGCCCCGGCGGCTACTCGCAGATCTGCGAGTGGCAGGAGCTCGCGAGCCTCGCGCAGCGCGCCGGCCAGGACTTCAACTGCGACCCGGCCGCGATCGACCAGCAAGTGACCCAGGGTCTGGCGCGCACCGTGACC
Source organism: Sandaracinaceae bacterium (assembly GCA_044223665.1). Taxonomy (GTDB): domain Bacteria; phylum Myxococcota_A; class Polyangia; order Polyangiales; family Sandaracinaceae; genus JBBSAT01. Next base: position 49,873 of record JBGALT010000011.1, read on the forward strand.
GGCTGCGGCTTCCAGGGCACCTACCAATACGACCGCGGTCAGTGGATGCTGATGGGCCGCATCGAGCAGGTCGGCCCGGTGACCACCGGCACGACGACCGGCACGGTGTCCGGCAGCGTCTACGTGCAGTGACCTGACGAGCCGCCCCTCGAACGGCAACGGCCCGGCGCTCTCGCGAGCCCGGGCCGTTTCTCATCCGTCGAGGAGCGACGCTCAGCGCGCGCGGCGGCGCGCGAGCGCGGCGAGCGCGATCAAGGCGACGAGGCTCGGGCCGGCCGGCGCCGCGCCGCGCGCGGGCACGGCGCAGCCACAGCCGCCGCTGCTGCCGCTCGGCGGCGGGACGTTGCCGCCGTCGGCCATCGCGGCGCTGCCGTCGTTGCCGGTGCCGCCGCCGTCGTTGCCGGTGCCCCCGCCGTCGTTGCCGGTGCCCGCATCCACACCGGTCGTGCCGGCGTCGTTGGTGCACGCCGCGATCGCGCCGCAGGTGCCGTCGACGCTCCCGCCTGCCGCGACCGAGCACGCGCTGCAGTCCGTCGTGCCGCCCGCGCACTCGGTCGCGCAGCAGACGCCGTCGACGCAGAAGCCGCTCGTGCAGGCCGCCCCGTCGGCGCAGCTCGCACCGTTGGCCTGGTCGTCGGTGATCAGGCGCGTCGCGACGCGCGCGGTTCCGTTCGAGCCGACCCGGTACGCCGCCATCCAGCGCCCCGCGGCCGTGCCCGTGACCGCCGCGGAGTCGGCGGCGAGGCTGGCCGGCGAGAGCGTGAGCGGTGTCGTGTCGACCACGGCCACGGCGGTGTCGAGACGCACGGCCTCGACGCGCGTGTCGGTCGCGCTCGCGTGCTGGTAGGCGACGAGGTAGCGGCCCTGGAACGCGATCGAGGGGTAGCCCTCGTCCTCGGTGCTCGCGGCGACGGGCACGCTCGCGCCCATCGTCGCCCCCGTCGCGCCGGCGATCCGCTGCGCGTAGATGTCGTTCGGGAACGCGCCGCCGACGCGCTGATCGGTGAACGCCACGACGAAGTCGGTCCCGTCGCTCGCGACCGCCGCGGCGTACTGCGCGCCCGCCGCGCCGCCCACGACCGTGCCGCCCGCCTCGAGCGGCGCCACGAGGAAGCGCGTGCCGCGGACGTCCACGTTGGTGGCGACGCGCGCGTCGGTCCACGCGACGTAGAAGCGCGCGCTGCTCGCGCCGATCGCGGGATCGAACTGGTTGCCGGTGCCCGTGACGACCGCGACCGCGGGGCTCACCGTGACGCTCGCGGTGGAGGCGTCGATGCGCGAGGCATAGACGTCGGCGTCCAGCGTCGAGGCCGACGCGTCGTAGCGCTGCCACACGGCGAGACACTGCACGGTCGCGGTGCAAGCGATGTCGGCCGCCTCGGAGGTGAGCGTCGTGCTGACCGAGATGTCGAAGGGCGCGCTCGGGATGCCGGCGGCCGTGACCGTCACGCCGCGCACATCGTGCGCCGCATCGTTGTAGACGACGACGTAGCGTGTGCCCGACCACGCTGCGCCCGTGGGAAACTGCGCGCCCGGGCCGCCCGCGAGCAGGCTCGCGCCGACGACCGCTCCGCTCGCGTCGAAGATGGCGCTCCACGCATCGACGCTGCCCGACCGGAAGTCGGTCCATGCGAGCAAGGTCTCGCTGCCGCTCGAGGCGAGGACGGGCGCCGACTGATCGTTGGGGCCCGAGCTGATCAGGATGCCGGCGGGGTCGCTCACCGTCGTGCCCTCGATGCGCGTGCCGCGGATGTCGGTCGACTCGCCCGAGTTGTCCGTGAACACGACGAAGAAGGTCGCCCCGAGGGTCGTCACGCGGGCCTGCAGGACGTCGGGGACGACGGTCGTCGGATCGACGACCGTGCCCGGCATTCCGGTGCCGCTGACCACGCGGGCGCCGATGTCGAGCGTGGTGAAGCCGCCCATGCCGCTGTCGAAGACGCCGTCGACGTAGCTCACGAGGTAGCTCGCGCCGTTCCACGCGAGGCTCGCGTCGGCGTAGTCGCGGCCGGCCGCGCTGGGCGTGAGCACCGTCGCCGCGGGCGCGCCCACCGCGCCGGTGACGGGCACGCTCAGGCCCGAGATGGCGAAGCGGCCACCGATGCGGCTCGTGTACGCGACGAGGTACGTGGTGCCGCCCGACCATCCCGCCGTGGGCTGGAAGGCGCCCGTCGCGAGCAGGAACGTGGCGGCGTCGACGATCGTCCCCGAGGCATCGATCCGGCGCCCGCGCACGAACGTGTTCGCCGTCGTCGGTGCGTCCTCGTAGACGACGAGGAACGAGCTGCCCGAGGCCGCGACGGCCGCGCCGCCCTGCTGTCCCGCTCCACCGCCGATCGCGAACGGTGCCGCGTCCAGGCGCGTGCCGTTCGCGGTGAAGCGCGCGCCGACCACGTCGGAGGACGCCGCATCCCCGCTCGTCCACGTGACGAGCAGCGTGGTCCCGGCCGCCGCGATCGCGGCCTGGTGCTCGGCCACGCCCGCGGTCGAGGCCACCGCGGTGCCGGCCCGATCGGCCGCCACACCCGCGGCGGTGATCGTCGTGGCGTAGAGGTCGAGGTCGCCCGACGAGTCGTCCTCCCACGCGACGAAGTACTGCGTGCCGGCCCACACCACGTGCGGGAACGACTGGTTGCCGGCGCGCATCGCGCCGAGCGAGATGGAAGAAGCATCGAGCAGCACGCCGGCGCTCGAGAGGCGCACGTAGCGCACGTCCTGGTCGCCGAAGAGCGTGTCGGTGAAGACGACGAGGTAGCCGCTCGTCCCGTCGGAGGCGACGGAAGGCTGGACCTGGCTCGCGCCGCGCGGGCCGACCACGGGCGCGTCGGTCGCGACCTCGGGGCCGATCAGCGGATCGAGCACGGCCGGGTACGCCGAGCGCAGGACGACGTCGGACGGGACGGCGAGCACGAGCGCGCCGCTCTCGAAGCGCACGGGCACCGGCGTGCGCGTGCCCGCCGCGTCCACCCAGGTGCCGTGCCCGTAGACGACGCCGAGGCCGCTCGTCTCGTCGCGGAAGTGCTCGCCGCTCGCCGTGGTCGCGACGTGGCCCATGCCGCTCGTGGCCACGCGGACGATCAGATCGCCCTCTCCCTCGGGAGCGGCCGCGAAGTGCCAGCTCTGCTCGACGCCGCGCGAGGAGCTCGCGAGCGTCTCGACGATGCTGCCGCGCGTGATCTCGACGACGCCGTGGGCCGGGCGGCTCGCGCTCGCGGCGATCGGCATCGCGGTGTCCCCGCGCGTGATCGACGCGGTGCGGGCGACGAAGGCCTCGCTCGCCTCGACGCGCGCGAGGTGCGGGCCGCTCGGAGCCGGCTGGAGCGCGCGGAGCGCTTCGTCGGCCGCGGCCTGCGAAGGGCTGTGCACCGGGATCACCTGCACGGCGTCGTCGCCGAGCGCGATCTCGACGCGATGGGTCGCCGCGCCCGCGACGAGACGCTCACCGTCGACGAAGAACGCCGAGCGCGCGCGCTCGAGCGCCTCGCCGAGATCGAAGCTCGGCGCCGGCGTCGCGGCCGCCGCCACCTCGACTTCCGGCCTCGACACGCGATCCTCGACCGGCTCGACGCCGCGACACCCCATCAGCGCCACGAGACACGCGCTCGCGAGCGCAAAGCGATTCCTCGGCATTCGACGACTCCTCCCCGCACGATGCGGGATCTCCGTTCCCCTACGCCCCGGGAATGCCACGTCCACCGCCCGAGAGCACGACGCAGCGCGCGATCGCGCGTCCGCGGAAGGAGCTGGAGTGAGGCTCCGGGCGAGCCACGGCGAAGACGAGGTCGAAGCAGAGGGACGCGGGCGCTCGCCCGCGAGGAGCGAAGCGACGAGGCGGAGAGGGAGTGAGGACGATCCGGCTCCGCCGGTCGTCCGAGAGGGCGGCTCACGCCCGCGAGGAGCGAAGCGACGAGGCGGAGAGGGAGTGAGGACGATCCGGCTCCGCCGGTCGTCCGAGAGGGCGGCTCACGCTCGCGAGGAGCGAAGCAACGAGGTGGAGAGGGAGTGAGGACGATCCGGCTCCGCCGGTCGTCCGAGAGGGCGGCGCACGCCCTCTGAAGATCAGTGGCGCGGCGCGCGGCCGTGCTGGCGCTGCAGCGTGATGGTCAGCTCGTGGGGCCCGTCGGCGACGAAGGGTGTCGTCATCGTCTGGTAGCCCTCGGCCGAGATCACCAGCTCGTGGTTGGTTCCATCCTGCGTGACGTCGAACTCGGTGCCCGGCATCGCCACGCCGTCCCACGTCACCTGCGCCTGCGCGCTCGCCGGCAGCACGTGGAAGACGAGGTGCGCCTGGTGGATCGTCGGCTCGTGCTGGGTGTCGACCGGCGTGACCACGGCGTGGATCTGCTGCTGCCTCAGGCGCCGCTCTTCGTCGAGGCGCTGGCGGTGGACGTAGAGAATCCACGCGACGGTCGAGCCGATGAGCACGACGACGACGATTCGCAGCGCGTGGAAGAGCGGGCCGTTGCCCTTGAAGAACTTCTCCGGCGGGACGACCTCGTCGGGGGGCTTGGTGAAGAGCTGATTGCGGTTGTGCTCCTCGCCCAGCGTCTTGGTCCAGTCGAGCTGCATCAGCCGGCGCCGCACGTTCTCGGCCGAGCCGGGGCGATCGGTGGGCATCTTGCGGAGCAAGTGGTCGACGATCTCGTCGACCGCCGGCGGCACCTCGAGATCGGGCGCGACCTCCTTGAGGCGCGGCGGCTCGGTGCGGAGGTGATGACCCATCAGGATCACCGGCTCCTTGTCGGTGAAGACGGGGCGCCCCGCGAGCATCTCGAAGAGGATGCAGCCCATCGCGTAGAGATCGGCCGAGGGGCCGACCGGCATGCGCGCGACGGCCTCGGGGCTCATGTAGCGCGGCGTGCCGAGCATCTGCCCGACCTCGGTGAGGGCGGCGCGATCGGTGCCGCCGCCGGGCGTCTCGCCGCCGCGCTCCAGCATCCGCGCGATGCCGAAGTCGAGCACCTTCACGCCGCCGCTGGTGAGCAGCGTGATGTTGTCGGGCTTGAGATCGCGGTGCACGACGCCCGCGTTGTGCGCGGCCTCGAGGCCGGCGAGGACCTCGGACGTGATGCGGATGGCGTCGCGCGGCGCCAAGCGGTGCACGCGCTTGAGTCGCGCCGAGAGGCTCTCGCCCTCGAGCAGCTCCATCACGAGGAAGAGCGTGCCGTCGTCGGTCTGTCCGAACTCGTGGACGACGATCACGTTCGGGTGGTGCACGCTCGCGGCGGCCGTGGCCTCGCGCTGGAAGCGCTTGGCCATGGTCGGATCTCCGGCGAAGTCCGCGCGCACGACCTTGAGCGCCACGCGGCGCCCGATGTTCAGCTGCGTCGCCTCGTAGACGGCGCCCATGCCGCCGACACCGATCACGCGCTCGATGCGGTAGCGACTGGCCACGACCGCGCCCTGCGCGAGCTGCGCGACGCTCGCCACGCTCGGCGGGGGCATCGACTTCGTCTGCCGGTTCGGCGGCGGCGGCGGCGGCTTGTAGCGATCGCGCGACCCCGACGGATCCTCCGTGATCACGCCGGTCGAGCCACCCGTGATCGGGTGCTCGTCGGAGGCGCCGCCGAGCTTCCGCGAGTTGCTCATCGAGAGAGAATGGGAGCGTACGCGCGCGATGGGCGGCGGCCAAGCGGAAGCGCCGCGCGCGACACGAGACCACGCACGGAAGCGGGTGCGGGCGGCATTCCGACCGTGCGCACCCGCGCGAGCGCGCGAGGCCGTGGGCGCTGGCCGCCGCCGGCGTCGGTCATGGCGCAAGCGCGTCGAGAGCGGCCTGGGTCGCGGCGTTGCCGGGGCGTGCCTCGAGGGACGCTCGATACGCGCGGCGCGCCGTGTCGTGGTCGCCTCGCGCCTCGGCGATGCGTCCCAGGTTGTAGAGGATCGCGCCGCGCGTCGCGGGGCGCTCGGCCATCGCGAGCCCTCGCGCGCACGAGCCCTCGGCGGCGTCGAGCTCGCCCGCGCGCAGGTGGACGGCGCAGCGGTTGCCCCAGTCGGATCCGCCGTGCGTGTCCTCGAGGCTCGCGTCTTCGGCGGAGACGGGCACGGGGACACAGTCTCGTCCGCTGCGTCGCTCGCCGAGCGGGCACGGCGCGGCGAGCACCGACGGCGTCGTGGATGCGCTCGGCGGGGCGCTCGCCATCCCGTCCGGCGCGCACGACGAGGGGGCCCGCAAGGGCGCGAGGCCCTGGTCGATCGCCCGCGCGAGCGGCGTCACGTCGGGGTGGAAGCGGACGGAGATCACTTCGTCCGGCCAGATCGGCAGATCGATCACGCGCGTCGCGTCGGCGACGCCCGCGTGGAAGAGTCGCAGCGTCGCGCGCGCGCCGGGCGTGGTGGTGGTGACGACGAGCGCGCTGCTGCCGTCCGTCGCGACCCAGTAGCGGTCACCGCCCTGGAGCGCGTCGAGGACGCTCGCGAACGCGGCCGGGTCACCGCATGGGTCGGCCGACGACGGGCAGTTGCCCGCGCGCGCCGGGACCGCGGCTCGAAAGTGGGGGCTGCCACCGTTCGCGCCGCCGTCGTCGTTCACGCCGTCGAAGTGCAGCGCGCCGTTCCACAGGCTCGGGACCACCGACGTCGGCGCGCGCTCGCACAGCGCGCAGTCCCCGCGGAAGTGGCCGCGTGCGGTCCTTGTGCACTCCGCATCCAGGGCGCCGCGCAGGTCGGGCCACTCGGGGTGCTCGGTCGCGTCGCAGTCGGTGCGCGCCTCGGGCCAGGAGGCCGCGGGCGCCGCGTCGCGATCGAGCGCCAGCGTGGCGAGCCCGAGCGAGTAGACGTTGAGGTCGCACACGGTGTGGTAGTCGAGCGTCACGTACAAGCGACCGCCGACGAGCGCGACCGGAGAGGCGGCGACCTCCTCGCACTCCCCTTCGTCGTCACTGCCGTCGTCGTCGCTCTCGTCGGCGCTCTCGTCGTCACCCTCGTCCTCGCTCCCGTCGTCCTCGGTCTCGTCCTCGGGGCTCGGCGTGCACGCATCGCAGTCGAGCAGCGCGGTCTGCATCGTCGCCGGGTCGAGCTGCACCCGCGAGAGGCCGTGGGCCTCCTCGCTGCAGGCGCGGGCGCAGCCCGGCGCACAAGGCATGATTCCCCCGCGCGCGAGCCACGTATCCGCCCAGTCCAGCGCCGTCACCGTGTGCGCATCGCTCATCACGAGAAACTCGTCGGCGGAGCGCGCGGGAGTCGCTGGATCGGTGGGGACGACGATCGTGTGCACCTGATCGGAGCGCCACGTGGCGAGCACGAACGCGGGCCCCGCCGATGGCGCTCCGACCGCAGGGCCGGGAAGCGGTCGCTGGGGCAGGCCGGCCGCCTGCGGCTCGGGGGTCGGTGGCGCGCTCGGCGCGAGCGCGCTGGGCGGGGGCGGCGGCGTCGGGATCACGCTCGACCCGGGCGCCGTCGGCGCCGTAGCGACGCTGCTCGGCGGCGGCGGCGAGCCGCACGCCACGAGAACGCAGAGCGCGCATGCGGATGCTCGGAAACGGCTCGGGTCGCTCACGTGCCGCAGCGTACTCGATGGAGGCGGCCGCGATCCGGGCCCCTCGAGGCCGCGATGCCGCGCACGGCCCACCCGAGGCGTGCGTGATAGGATCGTGACGTGGAGCCGAGCACCGTCGCCGCTCTCGATCGCGTCGCAGGATGGCTGCCGCCCGGGCGCCGGCGCGCGGCGCGCACGCGCTCGGCCCACTTCCCGCCCGGCCCAGCGCTCGCGCCGCCCGCGCAGCTCGCGCTCTGGATGCTGCGGCCCGTCGCCTTCCTCGAGCACTGCCGCGCGCGCTACGGCTCGACCTTCACGCTGCGCCTGCCGGGCTTTCCGCCGATCGTCAACTTCGCGGACGAGGCCGCGAACCGCGACCTCTTCACCGGCCCGCCCGACGAGCTCTACGCCGGCGGCGCCAACGCGTCGCTGCGCCCGATCCTCGGCCCAGGCTCGCTCCTCTTGCTCGATGGCGAGCGACACCTGCGCGAGCGGCGCCTCCTGCTGCCCCCCTTCCACGGAACGCGGCTGCACGCGTACGGCGAGACCATCGCGCAGATCACGCTCGCGGAGATCGCGCGCTGGCGCACCGATGCGCCGGCGCCCGTACAGCCCGGCACGCAGGAGATCACGCTCGACGTGATCCTGCGGACGGTCTTCGGCATGGACGAAGGCCCCGCGATGCAGCGGCTGCGCGCGGCGATGCTCTCGCTGCTCGACCACGCCTCGCCCGTGAATCTCGTGCCCGTGCTGCAGCGCGATCTCGGGCGCCGCTCGCCGTGGGGGAAGTTCCTCGCGCACCGCGCGGCGGTGGATGCGCTGCTCTACGAGCTCATCGCCACGCGCCGCCGCGAGGGCACGGCCCGGCACGACGACGTCCTCTCGCTCTTGCTCGACGCGCGCTACGAGGACGGCAGCGTCATGAGCGATCGCGACCTACGCGACGAGCTGATGACGCTGCTCGCGGCCGGCCACGAGACGAGCGCGACCGCCCTCGCGTGGGCGATCGCCTGGCTCGCACGCACGCCCTCGGTGCAGGCCCGCGCCCACGAAGAGGTCGACCGCGTGCTCGGCGGCGCGAGCGACGTGTACGCGAGCGCGAGCGCCGAGCTCCCCTACGTCGACGCGGTGATCAAGGAGACGATGCGGATCGATCCCGTCGTCTACGCCGTCGGCCGCGTGCTGCAGAAGCCGCGCACGATCGGCGGTTGGGATCTTCCGGCCGGGCACGCCGCGATCCTCTCGATCTGGCTCACGCACCACGATCCCGTGCTCTGGCCCGAGCCGGGCCGATTCGATCCCGAGCGCTTCCTCTCGCCAGGAACGGGGCGCGGAAACCGCGTGACGCCGTACACGTACCTTCCGTTCGGCGGCGGCGTGCGCCGTTGCATCGGGATGCAGTTCGCGCTCTACGAGATGCGCATCGTGCTCGCCGAGGTCCTCCGGCGCTTCCGGATCGAGCCCGCGGGCGAGATCCGTCGGGTGCGGCGGACGGTCACGATGGCACCGAGCGACGGCGCGCCCGTGGTGCTCCGGCGCCGCTGACGGCGCCTCGTTCTTCGCCGCGCTCCGCGCCCGCGTGGGCAGGATGCCCCGATCGACGGGCGGCACGATCGGAGGGATCGCAGCGAGCGCGATCGGCGGTAGTCTCTCGCTCTCCGGAGGAGCCCGATGCCCAACCTTCTCGAGCAGCTCGAACAGATGACCGTCACGGTCGCCGACACCGGCGACATCGCCTCGATCGAGCGCTACGCACCGCGGGACGCGACGACGAACCCGTCGCTCATCACCGCCGCGGCGCAGATGGAGCAGTACCGCGACGTCGTGGACGATGCGCTGCGCTGGGCCGAGAAGACGGCGGGCGCTGGTACCGCGAGCGAGAAGGTCGTCGCGCTCGCGCTCGATCGACTCTCGGTCGAGTTCGGCCTGCGCATCCTGAAGATCGTGCGCGGCCGTGTGTCGACCGAGGTGGACGCGCGCCTCTCGTTCGACACGCCGGCGACGCTGGAGAAGGCGCGCTACCTGATCAAGCTCTACGAAGAGGCCGGGACGAGCCGCGAGCGCGTGCTCATCAAGATCGCCTCGACGTGGGAAGGCATCCGCGCCGCGGAGGTCCTCGAGAAGGAGGGCATCCACTGCAACCTCACGCTGCTCTTCGGACTGCACCAGGCCGTCGCGTGCGCCGAGGCGGGCGTCACGCTGATCTCACCCTTCGTCGGCCGCATCCTCGATTGGTACAAGAAGGAGACCGGGCGCGCCGAGTATCCGCCGGCCGAGGATCCGGGCGTCGTCTCGGTGACGCGCATCTACGAGTACTACAAGCACTTCGGTCACCGCACCGAGGTGATGGGCGCGAGCTTCCGCAACATGGGCGAGATCACCGAGCTCGCCGGGTGCGACCTGCTCACGATCGCGCCGGCGCTGCTCGAGCAGCTGAAGACGACCGAGGGCACGCTCCCGCGCAAGCTCGATCCGGCGAAGGCCAAGACCGCGAAGGTCGAGCGGATCGTGATCGACGAGAAGACCTTCCGCGCGATGCACGAGCAGGATCGGATGGCGAAGGACAAGCTCGAAGAGGGCATCCAGGGCTTCAGCAAGGCGATCGTGACGCTCGAGAAGCTGCTCGGAGAGCGCCTCACCGCGCTCCGCGCGGGCAAGTAGCGAAGGCGCGAACGAGACCGAGAACGCCGACGCCGCCCGTCGTGAGACGAGCGGCGTCGTGCGTTTCGGTGGGAGCGCTCAGCGCGGGCGAAGCCCGCCGCCCGACGACATCGGCGCCGCGGCGCGGCGCGCTGTCTCGGAAGCACGCGGTGGCGATCGAAGGGCTGCCGCGGCTCTGCGTGCGCACGACGCGCGGGTCGCCCACCACCATCGTCCCAATCGTCGCGTCACGCGACGATTCTGGGACGTTGTCGATCAGTGGCACGTGTCGGCGCGCATCGTCGTCGACGTGCGGACCGTGCACACGCCGGCCTGGTCGACGCACGTGTAGGTCGTGCCGGTCGAGCCGCAGCCGGGGAGGAAGTGGTACCAGGTCGCGGTCGCAGGCACACAGGCGCCGGTCATGATGTTTCGACTGCACTCGGTGCCGAACTGGCCGATGGCCGCCAACTGGTGCGTCTCGGTGCCGCTACAGTCGAAGTCGTAGCTCGTCGCATCGCCCGAGACGTTCACGAAGGAGGGTGCCGAGTACCACTCCGTCTGGCCCGGATGCGCCCGCGCGTCGTTGGGCCCGCAGTCGATGTTGGCGGGCGTGGGCGCGCGAGTGATCCATCGCGGCGTACGGAACGGGACGTTGCAGGCCGAGGGCGCGACGACCGGCGCGGAGCACGCCTGCTGCGTCGGCGCATCGAGCGGGACGTACTGGTCGTCGTCGCAGTCCGCGTAGAACGTCGTGAGGACGCCTTCGTCCACGGTGCCGTTGCAGTTGTCGTCGATCACGTTGCACGTCTCGCTCGCGCCCGGATGGCGCGCCGCGCTCGAGTCGTCGCAGTCGGTCGCGTCGCTAACGGTGCCGGATGGCTGCATGCAGCCGCTCACGGGCGCGCTCGCGCGGCCGAAGCCGTCGCCGTCGCTGTCGGCGTACCAGGTGCCGTACGCGCACGCGTCGGGCGGCGGCACGTAGGCGTCGGGGACCTCGACGTACGCGTCGGGCATCTCCACGGCCGCGTCGGTCGTCGCGACGTACGCGTCGGGCTGCTCCATGCCCGCGTCGAGGTCGGCCGCGAACGCATCGGGCGCGCCCTCGCCGCCATCGGCCATCGGCATGCTACCTGCGTCCGGAAGAACGCATCGCCCGTCGGCGCTCATCTCGAACCCCTCGGGGCACGCGAACGAGGTCCCTCCGCAACCGAGGGACGAGAGAGACACACCCAGAACCACTGCGAAACCAACGCGACGGGTCGACATGACGACCTCCCTTCGCGTTCCTTCTCGGAAGCTCGCGCCGAGCGTTGCGTCGAATCTCGCGTGCGCCCGACTCCGCGCTCAGGTGTCGGCATCCCCGGCGCCGGGGTGGCTCTTCGGCGCCGCACGCGACCGGCGGCGGATGAGCCCCACCTCGAGCCCGAAGGCGGCCCCGATGCGGTTCAGCGTCTGCACGGTCGGGTTGCCGTGGCCGCGCTCGATCTGGGCGAGCGCTCCCGGCGAGATCCCCGCGACGCGACGCGCGAACGCCGCCTGCGTCAGCCCCGTCACGCGCCGCATCCGGCGCACGGCCTCCGCGATCGAGAGCGTGCCCGTCGAGGCCGCCTCGAACAGGCTCGTCCGCTCGGCGGCACGCTCGGCTTCCGACAGCTTGCGCATCCTGCCCATCACGCCACCGCCTTCAGGCCCGCGCTCACGCGCGCGATCCATGGCTCGCAGCGCCGGGCGATCTCGGCGTCGACGCCGAGATCACGCATGTCGCTCGGGAGCTGCTCGATGCGAGCGCCCATCTCGCGCATCGCCTCGCCGAGCTGACCCCGATCGAGCCACCGCGCGAGGCTCTGCGCGACGTCGACCCAGTCGGGAGGCTCTCCCGGCCGCTCCGAGCGCCAGAGCGTCGCGCGCTTGACCAGGTCGGGATCCAAGAACATCGGCGCGAAGTCGTAGAGCGGCGAGAGCGTGACGCGCCCTTCGGGCGTCTTGATCAGCGACGTGTTGCGGCCGTGGTTGTCGGTGTTGCCGAGCGCGAGCGAGAGCGCCTCCCGCCGCACGATCTCCACGACGCACTCGGCAGGATCGTCGCTCGCCTCCGCGACGAGCCCGCACACCTCGTCCCATGCGAGCCGAGCGCCGGGCTCGACCACGCCCGCGAGCGAGTACATCGACTCGAGACCCGCGCGTCGCACTCCCTCGGCGTCCACCGTGCGGTCGAATCGCGGAACGAAGAGCGTGCCTCGATCGTGCTCGAGCGGCGCGCCGCACCGCGCACCGCACCGCCGCGCGAGCTCGAGGTAGGCCGGCTCGTGCGCGAGCACCTGCGCGTCACGCCGTGTGCGCCCGCGCGCGAACTTCACCAGATAGTGTCTACCCGCGCGGGCGTCGGGCAGCGCACCATCGGCGTGCCAGCGCCCCTCGACATCCTCGGTCAGCAAGAGCTTCGGCGATGCGCCGCCCGTGTCCGACGAGCCGGTCATCGGGACGCCTTCGCGCTCGGCCCATTCGCGGAAGGTGTCGCCGCGCTCGATCACGTCCTCGCGCGTGAATCCGGCGCTCGAGACCGAAGCGACGGGGGGATGGGCGACGCGAACGTTCCCGACCGGGTGGTGCGCACCGTGGAGGAGCAGCGACCAGTCGCTCGTCGACTCACCGCTCTCGCGCAGGCGCGCTTCGAGCGCGCGACGGGCCTCGCCCTGCGGAATGAGATCACACGCGAACGCGGGAAACGTGAGGAGCTCGTGGAGGTCGTAGTCCACCGGAAAGCGCGACGAGAGGGCGCGCGCGTCGCGGGCGAAGAGGTGATCGTTGGCGTAGTCGGTGTCGTAGGAGAGCCACGTGGGCGCGGTCCGAACGGGGCCCCGACGCAGCTCGAGCGACGCGACGTTCCACCAGCGCCCGTGGTGGAAGAGCTCGAGCTTCATCGGCTCCGGCATGACCGCGCTATTCTACATCATAGTTTTGATTAACGCGACGTAGGACGGATTTTGCCATCCAAAATGTCATCGTGATGAGTTTTTTGATCACCCCACGAGCGAGGGCTCGTAGCCCTCGGGGGCGGCGTAGCCCATCAGGGCGAGCGTGGTCGCGGCCACGTTCGCGAGGCCCGGCTGGGCCACGGACGTGTCGAATGCGAGCGCGGGCCGCGACGGTACGTAGAGGTACGCCGGCACCGGGTTCAGCGTGTGGCTCGTCTTGGGCTTGAAGGCGCCGTCCTTGCCGGTGACGAGCGCGCCGCTCTTCTTGTCCTTCTCGATCATCTCGTCGGCGTTGCCGTGATCGGCCGTGACGAAGAGCGCGCCGTCGAGCTGCCGGATCACCGGGAGCAGCCGATGGAGCGCGAGGTCGACCGCCTCGACGGCGATCACCGCGGCGTCGCGCACGCCGGTGTGGCCGACCATGTCGCCGTTCGCGTAGTTCACGCGGGCGTGCCGGTACTTGCCGGTGCGCAGCTCGGCGATCAGCGCGTCGGTGATCTCGGCCGCCTTCATCCAGGGTCGCTCCTCGAAGGGCAGCGTGTCCGACGGGATCTCGAGCCAGCGCTCGCCCTCGAGCGGGACGCTGTTGTTCCCGTTCCAGAAGTACGTGACGTGCCCGAACTTCTGCGTCTCGCTGATCGCGAGCTGCGTCGCGCCCGCCTCGGCGAGGTACTGCGCGAGCGTGCGATCGATCGCCGGCGGCGCGACGAGGAAGTGCGAGGGGAGCTTGAGGTCGCCGTCGTACTGCATCATTCCGGCGAAGAAGACGTCGGGGCGCGGGCCGCGGTCGAACTTCGCGAAGACCGCATCCTCGAAGGCGCGCGTGATCTCGATCGCGCGATCGCCGCGGAAGTTGAAGAGGATGACGGCCGCGCCGTCCTTCATCGGCTCGGGCTCGCCGACGACGAAGCCCGGCAGGTTCTGATCGCCGATGCCGGGGATCTCCGCGCGCAGCGTCTCGACGGCCTGCGCGAGCGTGGGGAACGAGCGCCCCTCGGCGCGCACGTGGTGCGCCCAGCCGCGCGCCACCATCGCCCAGTCCGCCTCGTAGCGGTCCATCGTGATCTTCATGCGGCCGCCGCCCGAGACGACGCGGTAGTCGCGCCCGGGACCGCGCAGGCCCGCCAGCACCTGCTCGAGGCGATCGACGTAGACGAGCGCGCTCGTCTCGGGGACGTCGCGGCCGTCGAGCAGCGCGTGCACGCGGACCTTCGTCACGCCCTCTTCGGACGCACGGCGCAGCATCGCGAAGAGGTGCGCTTCGTGGCTGTGCACGTTGCCGTCCGAGAGCAGGCCCAGGAAATGGAGCGCCTCGCCGCTGGTCCGCACGCGCGCGATCGCGCGCTTCCACGCCTCGCCCTGCCAGATCGCGCCCGAGGCGATCGCCGCGCCCACGAGCTTGCTGCCCTGATCGAAGATGCGGCCGGCGCCGAGCGCGTTGTGGCCGACCTCGCTGTTGCCCATGTCGTCGTCGCTCGGCAGGCCCACCGCGCGGCCGTGGGCGCGCAGGCGCGTGGTGGGCGCGTGGGAGGCGAGCCAGTCGAGCGTGGGCGTGCGCGCGAGCTTCACCGCATCGCCCTCGTCGCCGGCGCCGATCCCCACGCCGTCCATCACGACGACGACGACGGGACCGCGCGTGGGCGCCAGAGATGGATGGGAACGGAGCGTCGACATGGCCGTGGTGTACCATCGAAGCAGGCCGGGCCCATGCGCGCCGCTCTCGTCTCGATCGCGCTCGTCGTGGCGCTCTGCTCCGCGGTCCTGAGGGTCGAGCCCGGCGAGGCCCAGGACGCCGGTGCTCCGCGGCCCGCGGGCTGCGAGATCCGCGGCCGCGTCACGCTCGCCGCGGTGCACGCCGATGGCCCTTCGTCGAGGACGCGCCTCACGCGCCTCGACGATCGCGCGGTCGGGCTCGTGCCCCTCGCCCACGGGCTGTGGCGCGTCACGGCGACCGACGGCGAGCCCTTCACCGGAACGACGAGCGAGCCGATCGAGCTCGTGCTCGTCCGGCGGCTGGTCGTCGGGCCTGCTTCGTTCGTCGCAGGCGTGCGCGTCGAGCGCCTGCGCCCGGTGGCGGACGCGCTCGAGGGGGAGCTCGCTCTGGCGGACGGCGCGCGCGTCACCCGCGTGCCGCTCCACTGCGACGACGTCGGCACGGTCGACGCGGTCGGCGCGCCCGACGCCCTCGGCACCGGGACGCCCGCACCGGGCCCGCGCTGGCACGTGCGGACGAGTCGGCTCTTCGTGCGAACGCGGCCCGAGCACGGGGCGGCGCGCATCGACCTCCGCCTCGCGGACCGAACCGAGCTCTCGTGGGTCGAGCGCGAGCGCCGTGAAGGCTGGGTCCGGGTCGAGGGTCGCTTCCGCGATGCCGTGGTCTCGGGCTGGATCGTCGACACCGACCTCGCGCCGCGCTGATCCCTCCACCGTGTCTTCTTCCGATCCCAGCCCGCCTCCACGGGTGTCTTGCGAACGCGACGCGCCCGCGAGAGCATGAGCGCATGGCCCGTTCGGCAGTTCTCGCGTGCCTCTTCGCTCTCGTGCTCGCCGCCCCCGCGTCGGCCCAGGAAGCCGACGTCGCGCAAGCCCGATCGCTGTTCGAGGCCGGCCTCGCGGCGGCACGCGCCGAGCACTGGGTCGAGGCGCGCGACTCGTTCGCGCAGAGCCTCGCGATCTCCGAGCGCCCGAGCACGCTCTTGAACCTCGCGGGCGCGCAGATCCAGACGGGCCAGCTCGTCGAGGGCGCCGCGAGCTACCGGCGCTTTCTCGAGATCGCCACCGGCCCGCGCGAGGCCGCGCACCGGCGCGAAGCGCAGAGCGCGCTGCACGACGTGGAGGAGCGGATTCCGCACCTCGCGTTCCACATCGAGAACCTCGCCTCGAGCGATACGGTGCGTCTCGACGAGCACGTCCTCTTGCCCGGCACGCTCACGAGCGAGTCGGCGGTCGATCCGGGCCCCCACGACGTGACGGTGCTTCGCGGCGGCCAGCAGATCGCCACCCAGCACGTCGAGGTCACCGAGGGGCTCACGCTGCAGATCGAGATGACGATCCAGCCGCTCGTCGATCCGGCGGCCGTCGTCGTCGCGCACCACGAAGAGCCGATGGACGAGGCCCTCGCCGAGCCAGTGCCGCCGCAGGGCGGAGACGACACGGTCACGTGGGTGATCGTCGGGGTCGCCATCGGTGTGGTCGTGGCGACCGGCATCACCGTCGGCGTCGTCCTCGGCACGCAGGATCAATCGCCCCAGCCCTACCAGGGCAACCTGGGCGACGGAATCATCCGCTTCTGAAGACGGCGCCGGCGCAGCCCGCCGCCCGACGACATCGGCAGGACGATCCGGGACGACGTCGATCAGGCTCCCCCCGCCCCTATCCGGAGCGTGAGGTCTCGCTCGCCGCCCTGCGCGCCGTGTGGGTATACCTGCGTGACTCCAGAGAGAGGGACGCACGTGAACGAGAAGCGAATCGACGTCGCGGTGATGGGCGGGGGCCTGGCGGGGCTGCTCTTCGCGCGACAGCTGAAGATGCAGAAGCCCGAGCTCGACATCGTCGTGTTCGAGCGCGACGTGGAGCGTGGCTACAAGGTCGGCGAGAGCACCGTCGAGATCGCCGCGAACTACCTCATCCGCAAGCAGAAGCTCAACCGCTATCTGTTCATGAGCCAGCTGCCGAAGAACTCGCTGCGCTTCTTCTTCGACAACGAGCAGAAGAATGCGGACCTCACCGAGCTGTCCGAGATCGGCGTCTACCACCTGCCGCCGCTCCCGAGCTTCCAGCTCGATCGGGCCCGGCTCGAGACCGACCTCATCGAGATGACGCGCGCGCTCGGCGTCGACGTGCAGATCCCGGCCATCGTGAAGGAGTGCACCCTCGCGCAGGGCAACGGCGAGCACCGGGTGACGGTGGATCGACCGACCGGCAGCCAGAGCACCGAGCGCACGGTCTACGCGGCGCGCTGGGTGGTCGACGCGGCCGGGCGCACGAACTTGCTCGCCAAGCAGCTCGACCTGCGCCTGCCGTGCAACGAGCACCGCACCGTGAGCGCGTGGACGCGCGCGGCGAACGTGGCGGACATGGACGCCTGGCCGAGCGACGAGTGGCGCGCCCGCGCCCGCTACACCGCGCGCACGCTCAGCACGAACCACTTCTGCTACGACGGCTACTGGATCTGGTTCATCCCGCTCTCGAACGACCTCATCTCGCTCGGCCTCGTGCAGGAGCGGGAGAAGTGGCAGCCGAGCCAGGGAACGAAGGAAGGATTCCTCGGCTTCCTGCGCCAGCACGAGGCGTGTCGGCAGATGCTGGAGAAGGCCGAGCTCGTCGACTTCGGCATGTACAGCCAGCTCGCGTATCGCACCAAGCGCTTCTGGGACGCGAACGCGCGCTGGGCGACGATCGGCGACGCGGGCGCGTTCCACGATCCGTTCTACTCGCCCGGCTCGGACTTCATCAGCCTCGAGGTCGACTGCCTCGTCGACATGGTCATCCGCAGCTACGCGGGCGAGGACCTGACCGAGCGCAGCCAGCTGACGAACGACTTCGTGCAGCTGCGCTACGAGGCGGCCCTGCTCCTCTACGCCGGGCTCTACCCGACGTTCGGCAGCTACGAGCTCTATCGCGAGAAGTGCCTCTTCGACTGCGCGAACTACTACAACCTCTGGGTGGACTCGTGGATGAAGGACGAGCACCTCGACCTCCGCGCGCTGCGCTACCACCTGCGCCGCAAGGACTACGTCCTCGACGCGATGCGGAACTTCAACCGCTTCTTCCGCTCGGCGGCCGACGAGATGAAGGCCAAGAAGACCTACTGGCGCGGCAACCTCGGCAACTGGGTCCTCAACGGCGTGCAGGCGTTCGGCGTGCCGAGCGATCTCGGCATGCCGCGCTCGCACAAGGACATGAACGACCGCACGGCGCTCATCTTCAACCGCGCGCGCGAGAACGTCCTGGCGCTCTTGGCCGACGAGAGCACGGCGCCCGTCATGCGCGGCGCGCACGAGCCGCGCCCGCTCGGCAGCGAGAACGCGGTCCCGCTCGAGAGCTTCATGGGCGACATGGACGTGCGCACGCTGCAGCCGGTCGCGGCCGCGGAGTAGCCCGGCGGAGGGCGGGTGGGCCCGGCGACGCGAGGAGCGGCGTGACTCTTGCGCGCCGCAGCGCTCATCACGTCCACCGCTCGTACGCGACGCACTCCATTCAGGCCGGAGGTGCGCCGCGCGGGAGCCCTGAGCTCGGGTAGGCTGCGAGTCGACGATGCGCGGCTCGCGCGAGCGCGAGCCGCCGGCGGCCAGCCGCCCGACGACGCGTCGTACGCAGGCGACCTCGGCCTGGCGCTCCAGGGTGCTCTGAAGGCATCCTCGGACGCGATGAGCACGCCGAGCCGTGACGACGAGATCGAGCAGCTCGAGGCCGCGAACGAGGCGCTGCGCAAGCGCATCGCGCGCGTGCAGGCTCTGGCGGGCACGTCGCGGCCGCTCTGGGAGGGTCTGCGGAGAGGCCTCCTCACGACGCTGATCGTGGTGCTCGCACTGGGCGCGCTCGGCGGCCTGTTCCTCTTCTTGTTGCTGCGCACCTTCCGGATGCCGGGCGGCTGAAGACGAGCGAGTTCGACTAGCGCCTCCGTTCGCTACGCGACGAGCACGCGCGGCTCACCGAAGAGCTCGCAGCGCTCGAGCGCAGGCGGGACGTCGGTGCACGCCAGCGCTCGCTCGGGTTCCTCCTCGGCTTGCTGCCGCTGATCGCGCTGCCGATCGCGCACGCCGCCTGGCTCCTCGTGCAGCCGAGGGACGAGCGCATGGATCCGCGCCACGTGGACTGTCCCGGCGTGGGCGAGGTGGACACCGAGAACGACGCGCACCACTGCGGGGGGTGTGGCCATCGCTGCGAGCGCAGCGAGCTCGAGTGCCGGTTCGGCGTGTGTGAGTGCCCCGAGGGGATGCTCGAGGTGGGAGGCGCGTGCGTGGACCTCTCGAGCGACCCGGCGCACTGCGGCTCGATCGCCAACGCCTGCGCGCCCGGCATCGCGTGCATCGACCGACGGTGCCATTGCGACGAAGGCCTCTCGTCCTGCCTCGACAGCCACGACGGGCTCACGCACTGCGTCGACTACGACTCGGACGCGCAGCACTGCGGCGATTGTCAGCTCCGCTGTGCCGAGGGCGCCACGTGCCACGCCGGCCACTGTGCGTGCGACGACCCGCAGCAGACGCACTGCTTCCCCGACCACTCGTACTTCGGCGCCTGCGTGGACACGCGCACCGACCCGTACAACTGCGGCGGCTGCGATCGGTACTGCGACGAGGGCGTGGCGTGTGTCGAGGGTGCCTGCGCCCCGCACCGACGCACGCGGTAGGCCGTCGCGGCCGCGGAGTCGCGCGCCCCAGAGCGCGCGGGGACGCGGGCCGAGAGCCCGCGGCGTGCGCGGCGTCACGACGAGGTCACGGCGTCGCGCTGGTGCCCGCGTCCGCGTCGGTCGCGGGCGCGGTCGTTCCGTCGGCCGGGGCCGTTCCATCCGTCGTCGCCGCGCCGCCGCTCGTGCCGTCGCCACAGCCACCGCCGTGGTGACCGGCCGAGGTCCCGCACTCGATGTGCGGCGCCGCGGTGCCCTGGTCGGGATGCGAGCCCGCACGCGTCGACGAGCTGCCGCCGCCGCACGCCCCGAGCACCATGCACGCCACGAACGCCACCGAGATCGTCTTCGCCATTTGCGTCTCCATCCCCAACGCGCGGCATCCTACAGAAACGCCCCGCGCACGGGAAGAAACCTCCGACCCGGCCCAAGGCGGCGAGCACTCTCGGCCGATCAGCGTGTCCCGAGCACGTCCTCGAGCGTGAGCTGTTCGGTGAGCATCTGCGCCGCGTGCATGCCGTCCGCCGCCGCGAGCAGCGCCTTCATGCCGTTGGCCACGAGATCCCCGCACGCGTGCACGCCGCGCAGGCTCGTCTCGCGCGTGCGCGGATCGATCTTCACGAACCCGCCGTCCTGCGCCAGGCCGAGCATCAGCGCGAGATCGCTGGGCCGCGCCTGCGGGTGGTACACGAGCGCGCGGCGCGCGATGACCTCGCCGCCCTCGACCTCGACGCCCTGGAGCGCGTCGCCCTCGACGACGAGGCGCACCATCTTCCGCGGCTCGAGGCGCACCTTCGCGTGCTCGAGCTCGCGCCGGATGTCGGCCGGCAGATCGAGCGTGAAGCCGTCGGTGAACACGATCATGTCGCGCGTCCACGCGAGGTAGCTCAGCACGGTGCGGATCCCGGCGACCTTCGGCGCGACGAAGCCCCAGGCCTCGCCGCGGTGCTCGTAGCCGTGGCAGTAGGGACAGTCGAAGACGCTCCGACCCCACGCGTCGGCGAAGCCCTCGAGCTTCGGCAGGCCGTCCACGATGCCCGTCGCGAGCAGCACGCGCCGGGCGCGCACCTCGCCGGCCTTGCCGAGGCTCGCGACGAGCTCGCCGCCGACGCGGTCGATCCCGGCGACGCGCGCTTCGCGAAACGAGATCGACGGATAGTGCGCGAGCTCGGCCCGCGCGCGCACGCGTAGCTCGGAGGGCGGCACGCCGTCGGCGCCCGGATAGCCGTGCATCACGACGGCGCGCGCGTTCCGCGGCGCGCCGGCATCGCACACGATCGCGCTCTTGCCCGCGCGCGCGAGCGTGAGCGCTGCGCCGAGGCCCGCCGGGCCTCCTCCCACGATCAGGACGTCCGTTCGGTCGCTGGTGCTCATGGCGCGCGCATCCTCCCGCGGCCCACGTGGGCTGTCACGTGCGCTCGTACACGCCGCGCGGAGCGCGCTCAGCCGAAGAGCGAGGCGCCGGTCGCGAGCGTGAAGCGCACCACGGGATAGGCCGCGACGACGAGCGTGAGCGCCCAGGCGATCGCGAGCGGCGCGAGCGAGCGCGAGACGACGTGCCAGGCGGCCTCGCGCTCCTTCACGCGCGCCCAGGCGAGCGTGCCCACGCCCACGCCGATGCCGAGCACGATGGCCGCGTAGAGCGCCGCGTAGAGCGGCCAGCCGAGGTAGCCGCCGTCCTCGTCGAGCAGACAGAACGGACAGAGGTGCACCGGCGACTCGTACGCATGCGGCGCGACGTAGCCGAGGATGGCCGGCGCGGCGAAGATCGCGCCGAGCAGGCTCGCGATCGCGGCGAGCACCGCGAGCGAAGGCGAGCGACGGAGCTTGGCGGCGAGCGCGAGGATGGACGCGCAGGCGCCGGCGAGGACGAAGATCGCGAACGCGGTCTCGCGCGCGCCCCCGTCGGCACCGAGCACCGCGGCCCGCGCTCCCTCGAGGCCGCTCGAGCAGCACGAGGCGACGACGCGGAAATCGAGCCCCAGCGCGTAGGCCAGGCCCGCAGCCGCGCTCAGCACGATCAGCGGCGCGACGACGAGCACGGCGCCGAACTTCGCGCGCGAGAGCTCGGAGGTGCGGAGCGCGAGGTCCACGCGATGGAGCGCGAGCCACGCGCTGCACGCGAGCGCCGTGAGGGCCGCGAGCCCGAGCGAGCGGAAGCCCCAGGCGCCCTCGGCGAGCACGCCCCACGCGCACATCGCGCCGCGTACCGACGCGCGGAGGCGATCGGCGCCGAGCACCTCCACGACGAGCGCGACGATCGTGGCGCTCGAGGCCACGCCGAAGAGCGTCGCCACCAGCTCCGCGCGGCGCTCGATGGCGAGCGCGAGCTCGCTCGTGCGCGGGCTCGGCCCGATCGAGAGCACGCGGAGCGCCGTGCTCGCCGCCACCAGCGCGAGCGCAGCCGCGACCAGCTCGGGCACGACGAGCGCGAGGAGCCAGGGCCGGAAGAGGTTGTCGAGCATCGACCGCGAGAGCTTTCCTCGCGCCGGGGCTCGGCGCCACTGCTACACCTGCGGGGTGAGGACGCCTCTTCTCTCCTGGACGCTCGCCGTGGTCTTCCTCTTCGCGTGCACCGTGGAGGCGCAGGCGAGCCGCTGTGCGCACTGCGGCATGCGCGTCGACCCGGCGGGCGCGTTCACGGCCGGCGCCGTCGAGGACGGGCACCCGATCGCGTTCGACTCGAACAAGTGCCTCCTGCGCTACCGGCTCGATCATCCGGCCGTCACCGGCGCGTGGGTCACCGACTACTACGCGCGCACGCACGTGGTGCTCGAGAGCGCGTTCTTCGTGATCGGGTCGGACGTCTCCGGGCCGATGGGCGCCGACCTCGTCGGTCTCGGTGCGCGCGCCGACGCCGAGCGCTTCTCGCACGACCATCACGGCACGGCCATCCATCCCTTCTCGGAGATCACGCCCGAGATCGTGCGCTCGTTCTTCCCGCGATGAGCGGCGGCAGCGAGGTCCGTCGCGATCCCTGGTCGGGCGCCGAGTCGATCGTCGCGCCGGGGCGGCTCGTGATCGGCGGCGTGCGACCGGGCGGGCTGCCGGAGCCGGCCGCGCGATGTCCGTTCTGTCCCGGCCACGAGGCGGAGACCGAGGCGACCGTCGCCGCCTACGGCGAGCCGTGGCGCGTGCGCGTGGTCCTGAACCGCTTCCCGCTCGTGGGCGATGCGATGCCAGCGGCGCGCGGGCGGCACGAGGTCGTGATCGAGACGCGCGAGCACGACGTCGATCTGCCGGATCTCGAGCCCGCGCGCCTGACGGAGATCCTGCGCGCCTACCGCGATCGCGCGCGCGCCCTCGGGGACGCTCCCGGCATCGCGTCGGTCGTGCTCTTCCGCAACCGCGGGCGGCGCGCCGGCAGCTCCCAGCCTCATCCTCACGCGCAAGCGGTCGCGCTCGACTACGTGCCGCCGGCGCTCCGGGCCCGCGACGCGATCGCCGCGGCCGATCCGGAGCTCTTCGAGCGCACGCTCGAGCTCGAGCGGCGCGGCGGGCGCGTGATCGCCGAGGACGGCAGCTTCGTGACGTTCGCGCCCTACGCCTCGACGCGCGCCCACGAGGTGCGGATCGCTCCGAGCCGGCGCGTCGAGCGCCTCGCGCACCTGGGCGACCCCCAGCTCGCCGCGCTCGCGACGCACCTGGGCCGCGCGCTCCGCGCCTTGCGCGCCCGCATGGGCCTCTGCGACTACAACCTGCTCTTCCGCGACCCGGCGATCGGCGCGAGCGCCGGCTTCTTCTCGCTCGAGATCTTGCCGCGCACGGGCGGCGACGCCGGCTTCGAGCTCCACACCGGCAGCTCGATCTGTCTCGTCGCCCCGGAAGAGACGGCCGCCGCGCTGCGCGCGCTCCTCGGCGACTGACACCCTCGAAACCGGGCATCATCGGGGTGGTGAAGAGCACGCTGGTGCTGCTGAGCATGCTTCTCTGCATCGCGGCCATGGCGCGCGCGCAGGACGATGCGGGCGTGCGCGCGTGGCGACCGGTACCGCTCGCGCGCCATCGGGAAGACGACCCGCGCCTGCTCACCTCCGCCGAGCGCTGCACGACGCTCCTGCGCGCGACACGCGCGCGCGATCTCGTGCACCCGCAGCGCGCGCAGGTCGGCGCGCCCGACGGGCCGATGGAAGGCGTGGCGTTTCCCGTGCGCCTGACGAGCACGCTGTTCTCGGTCGTCGTCGGCGCGCACGGCGGCCACCGGCGCCCGCGCCCGATCGCCGGCGACTGCCGTCTCTTCCTGGCGATCGCGCACTGGTCGCGCTCGCTGCACGAGGCCGGGATCACCCGCATCGGGCACCTCTCGCTCCATCGGCCCGGGCGCTGCGGCGAGCCGCCGAGCGGTCACTGCGCAGGCCTGGCGATCGACGTCGCGCACTTCGTCTTCGAGGACGGCACCGACTTCGACGTCGGCCATGACTGGGTCGACCGCACGCACGGCGCGAGCCCCTGCGGCGATCGCCCGGCGGAGAGCGGGCCGATGACGACCGTGCGCCGCCTCGTGTGTGCGAGCTCCGATGGCGCGATGTTCAACGTGGTCCTCACGCCGCACTACGACGACGACCACCAGAACCACGTGCACCTCGAGGTGCGCCCCGACATGACGGGGCTCGTGCTGCACTGACGGCGTCGATCACGCGGGTCGAGCGCGCGGGCGCGACGCTCACATCACGCCGGGGCACGCCGCCGAGATCGGGCCCGCCGTGTCGTCGTCCTCACGGCACTGGTTGAGCATCGTGAGCGGCGCGTGCGCCGGGTCGTTCACCACGGCGCGCACGGCGTACACGGTGTCGGCCTCGATCGGGGCGAAGCGCAGCTCCACGACCTCGCTCGCGCCCGGCACGAGCGCGTGCATGGTCGGTGTCGAGCCGACCCAGACGTCGTCGACGTAGAAGCTCACCGGAACGCCCGCCGGCGCGCCCGCACGCCCCTCGTTCACCACGCGCACGCGCAAGAGGAGCGCCGCCCCGCACTGGCTCGTCGCGAACGAGAGGTCCCGCAGGACGAGGTTCGGTGCGTCGAAGAGGCCGTCGGGCTGCACGTTCTGGCGGAAGTCGTTCAGGCCCATGGACGAGAAGTTCGGCGCTTCGTGCGCCGGCAGCGTGCCGTCCTCCTCGATGTTCGTCACGTGGTACGCGTGCTCGTTCCAGATGCGGCGCGTGCGCACCCACTGGCCCATCGGGTGACCGAACGCCCACACGCCGTGGCTCGACGCGCTCCCGTCCGCGCACGTGTGGAACGCGTAGTCGTTCTCCACGAGCACGATCTCGGCGTGGTCGTCGTTGTCGACGTCGACGACGATCGGGTACTCGGTGAGGGTCCCGCTCGTGTTGCAGCGCTGGAGGTACTCGTCGCCCGTCGGCCCGCGGTACGCCCGGAAGACGAGCTCGTCGTTGTAGAGGACCTCGGCGATGCCATCGCCCTCGAAGTCGAAGACGCTCGAGCCCGTCGCGCGGCTCGAGGTGTCCTGCGTCACGTCGTACCACTTGCGCGTCAGGTCGTGCTCGAAGATGACGTAGGCGTAGCCGCCCGCGAGCGCGATCTCGGGCTCGGGATCGTCGTCGAAGTTGGCGATCGTGGGCGGGCCACCGCCATCGAGCGCGTCGCGCGTCGGGTTGGCCGCCATCACCATGGCGACCCGCGCGGAGATCGCGGGGTCCGAGGTCGGCGTGATCTCGACCGGGCCGGCCAGACGCGCGCCCGTGGCGGCGTCCCAGACGACCACCTGGTGCGACTGCACGCTGGTCGCGACCACGTCGGGGTCGCCGTCGAGGTCGACGTCGGCGACCGCCGTGTAGCCGGACTCGCTCGCGAAGAGCGGGTCGTGCCAGATCATCGTTCCGTCGCGACGAGCGACGCCGTTGATGCCGACGAAGTCGAGCACGCCGTCCGCGTCGACGTCGTAGAGCACGGGGATCGCCGTCGACGTGTCGAGCATCGCCGTGACGGCGCCGCTCCCGTCGGCCTGCACGATCGTGTTCCCGACGGCGTCGCCGTTCATGTCGGCGACCGACGGTCGGCCGCAGGCCACGTCGGTCGGGGCGGTGTCGAAGCGCCGCAGGATCTCGCCCGTCGCGCGGAAGAGCGTCAGGCGCGCGGTGCCGTAGCTCGAGCCGGGCGGGAACGTGCAGCCGATGATCTCGGGGCCCGGCGAGCTCGCGTCGACGTCCGCGATGGCGACCTCGAGCGCCGGGTTCGTGCGGTACGCGGGCGTGGTGGTCGGCCAGAGGCGCGTTCCGTCGTTGCCGTTGATCGCACGGAGCACACCGTCGGCGTTGTAGATCGACGCGCCGCCGGTGTCGGGGCTGCCGATGCGGAACGTGTTGAACACGACGTCGGGGATGTCGTTCTCGTCGATCGCACCGTCGCCGTTGTCGTCGTTCAGGTTCGCGACCATCGGGGCCGACATCACCTGATCGTGCAGCGGCATCACGGCCGGATCGCTCGACCAGTGCCACTCGACGGCGAGCTCGAACGCGCCCGTCGTGGGGTGGTACTCGCACGCCGGCAGATCCGTGCGGCGCGGGAGACAGCCACCGACGCTCAGCTCGCAGTACTGGCCTTCGGGACAATCCGAGGGCTGCGAGCATGCCTGGGTCGGCGTGGTGCAGACGCCCTCGACGCACGCGTCGCCCGCCGGGCAGCACACGGCCGTCACGGGATCGCCGCAGGCCGCAGCGCTCCCGCAGTCGAGCACGCACGTGCCGGCGACGCAGCTCTGCCCCGTGCCGCCGCAGCAGACCCCTCCGCAGAGGTCGGTCGCGAGGCAGCACTGCTCGCCCGCCCCACAGCGCTCGCCCTGCGCGCAGCAGGCGCTGCCGCACATCGACGTCGCCGGGCAGGACGCCGCGTCGGTTCCGGCGGCGTCGATGCCGACACCGGCATCGCGCGGCGGTGAGCAGCGTCCATCGAGGCACTGCTCGCCACCCGTACACTGGGCGCTGGTCGTGCACGTGCGAACGGGCGCCGTCGGGCCCGAGCAATTGCAGCCGCTGCCGAGCGCCGCGAGCGTCGTCACGAGCCCGAGAGCGCCCGCCGCGAGCGTCCCCCGACCGAAGAAAGCATGGCGTTCCGTCATCGCCTCACGTCTCCCTCTTCGCCTTCCGCGACAGCACCCGACCGCCCCGCGCGCCCGTGTGCACTCCGCCCTTCACGGTCCAGTGCCCATGGACGAGCACGTGATGCAGACCCGTCGGGTGATTCTTCGGATCGGCGTACGTCGCCCGATCGTGCATCGTCGCCGGATCGAGCACGAGCAGGTCGGCCTTCGCGCCCACCCGCAGCACACCACGGTCGGCGAGGCCGAGCTTCCGCGCGACCATGCCCGTCATCTTGTAGATGGCCGTCTCGAGCGAGAAGAGCTTGCGCTCGCGCACGTAGTGCTCGAGCACGCGCGGATACGTGCCGTAGGAGCGCGGGTGCGGTTTGCCCTCGCGCTGCGGGAAGCCGTCGCTGCCGATCATCGTGGTCGGGTGCTTCATGACCGTCTCGACGTCGCGCTCGCTCATCACGTGCGCGACCGCGGCGACCGCGAGCTCTTCCTCGACGAGCAGGTCCAGCATCATGTCGTACATGCTCTGGCGCCGCTTGCGTGCGATCTGCGCGAGCGTCATTCCCTCGTACTCGTGCCGCTTGCGAACCGAGCTCACCACGACGAGCCGGCTCAGGCCGAGGATCATGAACGGGAGGATGAGGCGCTTGGGGAACCAGCTGTCGAGCGCCTCCGGCATGTGCACCAGGCGCAGCATCCGGTTCTTGCTGTCCTCGACGATCTTCTTGCGCGTCGCCGGGTCGCGCAGGCGCTCCAGGGTCTTCTCTTGCGAGCCCTCGAAGGCCCAGAGCGGGAGGATCATGGCGCTCAGCACGGTGGAGCCCGCCGCGTAGGGATAGACGTCGCTCGTGACGTCGATTCCCTCGTCGCGTGCCTTCTCGACCATGGCGAGGGTCTTGTCGACCTTGCCCCAGTTCCACCGGCCGGCGGCCTTGTGGTGCGAGATCTGGACGCTCACCTTCGCCTCGCGGCCGATGCGCAGCGTCTCTTCCACCGACTGGAAGAGGCGCCCGCCTTCGTCGCGCATGTGGGTCGCGTAGATGCCGTCGTGCTTGGCCGCGACCTTGGCGAGCTCGATGATCTCCTCGGTCTCCGCGTACGCGCCGGGCGGATAGACGAGGCCGGTGGAGAGGCCGAATGCGCCGGCCTCCATGTTCGCCTCGACGGTCTCGACCATCTGCGCGAGCTCGGCGGCGGTGCTCTTGCGCTCGTCCAGGCCCATCGCGAGGCAGCGCACGTTGCCGTGCGCGACGAGCGGCGCGGCGTTGACCGAGAGGCCGATGCGATCGAGCTTCTCGCGGTAGGCCGCGACGTCGCGATAGCAGCCGCCGCCCCGCTCGCCGAAGAGCATGGGCGAGAGCAGCTCGTAGAAGCGCTCGACCCGGTCGTTGGCCGGAAAGAGGCCGAGGCCGCAGTTGCCGATGACCTCCGTCGTCACTCCCTGCATCACCTTGCCGCGTGCCTCGGGCTCCCCCGGGAGCTGGAAGTCGCCGTGCGAGTGCATGTCGATGAAGCCCGGCGTGACGACGAGCCCGCGCGCGTCGATCACCTCGTCGGGAGCGAGCGTGATCGCGTCGATCTCGGCGACGTGGTCGTCCTCGATCAGCACGTCCGCGCGCCGGCGCGGCGCGCCGGTTCCGTCGATCACGTCGCCGCCCTGGACCAGGATGCGCATCGACGAGGAGCGTACCAACTCGGAGGTGCGCCGCGCGGGCCATTCGGCGCGGGACGGCGCGCTCGATTTTCGCCCGCTCGATCGAGCTCCGCGCGTCGGTCGCCTGCGCGATCGCGGCGGGCTTGTCCGAGGCTGGTTTGGTTTCCGCGGCGCCTTCGGCTCCTCCACTGCCGACGCGGCTACGCCGCTTCGGCGAGCAGGCGAGGGCTCTGCCCTCGCGGACCCGCGACGCTTCGGCCTGCTCGGCGGCCTCCCGTCTCGAGACGAGAGACTCCCTCGCCCGCGTGAGCGGGAGAGGGTTGGGGAGAGGGACCGCGAAGGCACTGTCGGAAAGGGCCGCTGCGATAGACGGACGCGCTCGATCGAGCTCCGCCCATCTGTCGCCTTCGCGATCGCGGCGGGCACGGGGGCGCTCCTCGCTACCGCATCGCGCGCGAACGACGGCGCGCTCGCGGGCGCTCGTCGACCCCCCCATGCCCGCCGCTTCTCGGGTGGTCCGTGGCTGGTTTGGTTAACGCGGCGCCTTCGGCTCCTCCACTGCCGACGCGGCTACGCCGCTTCGGCGAGCAGGCGAGGGCTCTGCCCTCGCGCACCCAATCTGCTCGGCGGCCGCTGTGAGACGGGGGCCTCCCTCGCCCGCGCGAGCGGGAGAGGGCAGGGGAGAGGGACTGCGAAGGGGGTGTTGGAAAGGGCCGCTGCGATAGACGGACGCGCTCGATCGAGCTCCGCCCATCGTTCGCCTTCGCGATCGCGGCGGTCACGGGGGGCGCTCCACGCAACCCCAACGCGCGCGAACGACGGCGCGCACGCGGGCGCTCGTCGACCCCCCGTGCCCGCCGCTTCTGGGGGTGGTCCGTGGCTGGTTTGGTTAGCGCGGCGCCTTCGGCACCTCCACAGCCGAAGCGGCTGCGCCGCTTCGGCGAGCAGGCGAGGGCTCTGCCCTCGCGCACCCGGTCCGCTCGGCGGCCGCTGTGTCGAGACGAGAGACTCCCTCTCCCCGCGCGAGCGGGAGTCGGGGCGCCGGGCGAGGTCACTCGAAGTAGCCGAGCGCGCGCAGCCGCGCCTCCGTCCGCGCGAGCTGGGGCCCGGCGCTCCTCGGGGCGGGGGTCGCCGGCGCGAGCGCGACGGGCTCGGCGGTCTCCACGAGCGCTTCCGAGAGAACGCGCCCCGCACCCTCGGGCAAGCGCGCACCGATGCGCGCCAGGCACGTCGCGCTCGCATCGGCGACGTGGGCCGTGATCTCGCCGGTCGCCCGCACGCTCGGTCCGGCGGCGAGGTAGAGCCCGTGCGTGCGGTGCGCGCCCTGCAGGCTCCGCCCCTTGCGCCCGGACCACTCGCTCTTCGGGAGCCGGTCCACGATCGGCCCGGGACCGGCCGACGGCATCACATTGTAGGACGCGCCGCGATCGTCGAGCGCCAGCTCGAGCACGAAGTCCGGGGCGTGCCGGACCTCGGGCCCGAAGTACAGATCCTCGCGAGCGTGGACGGCGCGGACGATCCGCTCGCCCGTCCACGGATCGACGATCGCGCGCATCGCCTTCTCGAGCTCGCGGCGCAGCGCGGGCCGATCCGCCGGACTGGCCGTGCCCGCCGGCTCGCGCCCCCGCTCGTTCACGCAGATCGACGGGAAGTAGTTGAGCTCCTCCGAGAAGAGCTTCGTCCGCGCGAAGTCGATCGCGCCGAAGCGCGCGCGGCTCTCGAGCCAGCCCGGAAGGGCGCGTCCCATCGCGCCGAACGCGCGCTCCTTGAGGCGCGGTGGTAGCCGCGTGAGCGCCGCGTCCTTCACGAGGCCCGTCACCGCTGCACCGACGCCGCGTGGCCGGAACGCCAAGAGGCCCGCTGCGTACAGCGCGCGGTTCAGGAACACGATCCGGTCGCTCGACGGGCCCGAGCCGTGGTCGCTGACGAGCGTGAGCTCGACGCCCGCGCCCGCCCGCGCGAGCAGGCGCGCGATGGCCCGATCGATCGCCTCGTAGACGCGCGGGATGCCGTCCGCGGCGCGCGCCGAGACGGGCTCGGGCCGGCGCGGCGAGCGAGGATCGAAGCACGCTGCGAGATGATGCGACGCCGTGTCCGTCTCGCCGAAGTAGCAAGCGAGCACGTCCCACGCGCGCTCGCCGAGCACGTGCTCGAAGAGCGCCGTCTTGCGCTCGACCTTGAGCGCGAGCGTCTCGCCGAGCCGCTCGAAGAAGTCGGCGCTCGCGGTGTCGAACTCGTCGACCTCGTCGAAGCGCAGCGGGCCGAAGCGCTGGGTCAGCGCGTCGAAGGCCCCGGGCGGCCAGACGAACGAGCGATCCGCCTCGAACGCCACCGGCGAGTCCCAGCCGCTGATCACCAGGCCGTTCGCGAGCCTCTCCGGAGGATAGGTCCCCGGGAACGAGAGCATCGCGCACGCGCGTCCCGCGGCGTCGAGACGCGCCAGCCAGGTCGGGACCGCGCGCGCGGCGCCGCTCGTGAAGCGGACGCGGTAGCCATCGCGGCGCGTGAAGTCGAAGACGCCGTGCGCGCCCGGGTCGACACCGGTCAGGAACGTCGTCCAGTTCGGCAGCGTCGCGGGGGGAACGACGCTCTCGAGGCGTGCCCATGCGCCGCGCGCGCGGAGCGAGGCGAGCGTCGGCAGGCGTCCCGCGCCGATCGCGTCGACGACGTCCCAGTCGGCGCCGTCGATCCCGATCACGAGGTGTCGCGCGCTCACCTCGGTGCTCTACATCACCGGCCGAGAAACGCCCATCAACAGTCCCGCTCCTGCGTGAGGCCCGCGCCCCGAGACGTGGCGACGATGCTCGGACGTCGTCGATCAGCCCGGTGCGCTCGGGCTGGAACGTGCCGAGCGCGTGCGCTCGCGCCCCGCGCGCGTGGCATCATCGCCGGCGATGCGGCCACTCGTGGTGCTCCTGGCCTTCGCGCTCGGATCGTGCGCGGTGGACGGCTCGCTCTCGGTACAGCTGGTCTCCAACCTGAGCCCGGTGACCGACGTCGACGCGGCGCACGTGGTCATCTCGCGCGAGGGCGCGACGCTGATCGACACGACCGTCGAGATCGTGCCGAGCGCTTCGCTCGGGCGCCCACGGCGCCTCCTCGATCTCGAGGCCGTCACGGGTCGGGTCAGCGTGGCCGTCGATCTCGAGTGGAGGGGCGTGACCGTGCTGACCCGCCGCGTCTCGCGCGACATCACCGGACGCACCGTGGTGAGCGTCCTGATGACCCGCGACTGCGAGGGCGTGTCCTGCCCGGGCGCGGCCGATCCCGCCGCGGTCGAGTGCCTCGGCGGCCGCTGCGTCTCGCCCGAGTGCGACGAAGAGCACCCCCAGCTCTGCGACGCCGAGTGCCATCTCGACGCCGACTGCGTCGTCCCCGGCGCGGCCTGTGCGCCGCCGCGCTGCACGGCCTCGGGCACCTGCGTCGCGCTCCCCGACGATGCCCGCTGCGGGGCCGGCGAGATCTGCGATCCGGCGCGCGGCTGCGTGGCGGGCGGCGCGCGCTGCACGCTCGGCGCGTGGGGCCCGCCGATCTCGTTCGACGTGCTGAACACCGCCTCGACCGAGCTCGGCGCCGAGATCTCGACCGACGGCCTCCGCCTCTACTTCGACAGCGCGCGGAGCGGCAACGAGGATCTCTATCTCGCGCGCCGGCCAGCGCGCGATGCGCCTTTCCTGCCTCCGAGACCGATCACCGAGCTCGCGACCGCGAGCGACGAGACCGACCCCTCGCTCTCGGAGGACGAGCTCGAGCTGTTCTTCACCAGCGATCGCGAGAGCCCGTCGTGTCTGTACGACGTGCGCCGCCCGTCCCCCGATGCGGCGTGGGGCGTGCCGGTGCGGCAGTCTGCGCTCTGTGCGGGCGGGCCGATCGGCGGGCCGCATCTCAGCGACGACGGCCTGCGGCTCTACTACAACACCAAGGAAGACGCGTTCGACGAGGGAACGATCTACGTCGCGAGCCGCGCGAGCCGCGACGAGCCGTTCACCACCGGTGTGCCGGTGGGCGGGCTGCCGACCGGGCACTCGGGCTTTCCGTGGCTGAGCGCCGACGAGCTCACCCTCTACTTCGAGCGCTCGGAGCCCGGCTATCTGCAGGGCAACGTGGCGACGCGCTCCTCGGTCGAGTCGGACTTCGGCGGCGTCCAGCCCGTCGCGAACATGGCGTCCGCGGAGATCAGCGACATCGCCCTCACCCCGGACGCACGCGAGCTCTTCTTCGCGCGCAACGGCCCGCAGAGCTTCGATCTGCTGGTCATGCGCCGCGTCTGCGAGTGAAGACCGAGCGCGCGCAGGCGCCCGTCACGCCACGAGCGCTCGCAGATCGCGCCCACGCATCTCGGACGGGATCGGCAGGCCCATCAGCGCGAGGCAGGTCGGCGCGACGTCGAGCAGGTCGGCGCCGTCGATGCGCCCTCCGGCCGTGATCTCCGGCCCGGCGAGCACGAAGACGCCGTCCCAGTCGTGGTTCGCGCCGCCCCGCCCGCGATCGCGCTCGACCTCGTCGATCGTGGCGACGAGCTTCCGAGCGCCCACGCCGCCGAGCGATCGATGCGAGAGGTCGCCGAAGAAGCAGAGCAGATCGGGCGCGATGCCCTGCACGGCCCGATAGGCGGCGCCCGGCCGCACGACGCGGCTCTCGATCGTCATCCCGTCCTCTTCGACCCGCGCGAGGAGGCGCTCGAGCTCTCCGAGCGCGCGCGGAACGTCGGCGGGCGCGAGCGCGCCCTCGGGCTCGCGGCCCTCGACGTTGAGGAAGATGCGCGCGTAGTAGCCCCCTTCGCTCCATGCGCGCGTGCGCGACCAGTCCACGCTCGCGAGGTCGAAGGGCTGCTCGCCCACAGGCTCCCCCCGCAGCGCGAGCCAGCCGGCCCGACGGAGCAGCTCGTTCACGCGCACGCCACCGAGGAGCGGTCGGGCGCCGTGGTCGCTCACGACGAGCAGGCTCGCGTCGGGGCCGGCCGCCGCCATCAGCCGCCCGATGCGCGCGTCCAGGTAGCGATAGAGATCGCGCCCGCGTGCACCGAGCGGGCTCGCCGGGTCGTGGCGCGGATCGCTCGCATCGAGATGCGGCCAGAGCGCGTGGTGGAGGCGATCGGTCGCGAGCTCCACCAGCATCAGGAAGTCGGGTCGGTGCGCGCGGAGCACGTGCTCGGCCACGTCGAAGTGCTGCGTCGCGATGCGGTGCAGGCCGGCGAGCAGCGCGTCGGGCGCGAGCGAGCCGTCGTCGTCGAGGTCGCGCGCGTGCGGCCCGAAGCGCGCGAGCTCGGCCTCGAGCGCGCGCGGGGAGGCATGCGGCGCGTCGGGGCCCGGCGTGAGCATGCACGAGACGACGAGCGCGTCGCCGTCCTCGGGCGGCGGCCACGTCGGCGGGACGTAGAGCGCCGCCGCCTTCTTCCCGGAGGCTGCGGCGATGTCCCACAGGCGCGGCACGTGCACGTCGCGGCTCGTCGCCGTCGTCATCGCGGGCGCACGGCTCGCGCGGTTGCGGAACCCGTAGAGGCCGAGCTCGCCCGGGTCGCGCCCGCTCGTCATGCAGGCCCACGCCGGCACCGTGATCGGCGGCACGGTCGAGCGCAGCGGGCCCCACAGACCGCGACCCATCGCGCGCGCGATCGTCGGCAGCGCGGGCCGGTAGCGGTCGAAGACGAGCGAGGGCGGCGCGCAGTCGAGACCGACGACGATCAGCGGGCCGCGCGCGCGGTTCGGCACGCGCTCACTTCTCTTGGCTGTAGTCGTAGAAGCCGCGGCCGCTCTTCCGGCCGAGGCGCCCGGCGCGGACCATCTGGCGCAAGAGCGCCGGCGGCCGGAACTGCTCGCCGAGCTCCTTCGTCAGGTGATCGAGGATCGCCAGGCGCACGTCGAGCCCGACGAGATCGGTGAGCTTCAGCGGGCCCATCGGGTGGCGGTAGCCGAGCTCCATCGCGCGGTCGATGTCCTCGGCCGAGGCCACGCCCTGCTCGAGCATGCGCATCGCCTCGCAGCCGAGGATCACGCCGAGCCGGCTCGTCGCGAAGCCCGCGATGTCCTTCACGACGATCTCCTTCTTGCCGATCCGGGCAGCGAACGCGCGGGCCGCCTCGATCGTGGCGTCGCTCGTGCCGATCCCGCGCACGATCTCGAGCAGCTCCATGATCGGCACCGGGTTGAAGAAGTGGAGGCCGACGACGCGCGAGGGGTCCTTGGTCGCGCTCGCGATCTCGGTGACGCTGAGCGACGAGGTGTTCGTGCCGAGGATCGCGTGCGCGGGCGCGGCGGCCGAGAGCGTGCGGAAGAGCGCGAGCTTGAGCTCCATCTTCTCGGGCACGGCCTCGACCACGAGGTCGGCCTTCGCGGCCGGGCCCTCGACGTCGGTCGTGGTGGTGATGCGGGCGAGCGTCTGGTCTCTTCCGGCGGCGTCGAGCTTTCCCTTCTCGACGAGCTTGCCGAGGCTCTTCTCGATCGCGCCGCGGCCCTTGCCGACCGCCTCGGTCGACACGTCGGTCATCGTCACCGTCAGGCCCGCCTGCGCACAGACCTGCGCGATGCCGTTGCCCATCGTTCCGGAGCCCACCACCAGCACGTTCGCGATCGTCATGCGCGAAGGCCTAACACGAGCGCTGCGCGGCGGGCACCTGCTCGCTCACGGGGTGGGCGCGGGCGTCTCTGCGGGCTCGGCGAGCAGCGTGCGCACGGCGTCGAAGCGCTCGTTCGGGACCGTGATCGCGAGGTTGTACTGCGCGACCCGCCACAGGCCGTCCGCGCCTCGCTCCACCACGCCGCTCCCGCGCGCGGGGCCGAGGTTGCGCGTCTCGAGGTCCTCGTCGAACCAGGCGACGTCGCCGCGCACCACGAGATCGCGCCGGATCGATCGCATCACCCAGCCGCGGCCGGCCGCGAAGTGCGGGTGCGCGTAGGCGCGGAAGGCCGCCACGTCCCAGCGCTCGGTCGCGTCGGTGCCCAGGAACACGCCGTCGTCGGTGAAGTGGGCGAAGTAGCGCTCTTCGTCCGACGAGGCCGCAGCGTCGTGGAAGTCGTCGAGCATCGCGGCGATGGCGGCGCGATCGTCGTCGGGGCTCGGGGTCGTCGAGCGCTCCATGCTCGCTCCTCCGCAGGCGACCGCGAGCAGGGCTAGCACGACGGGGAGCGCTCTCATGCCGGCCCCGGGACGCCGAAGCCGGGCCAGAGCACCCGGTCTTCCTCGATCTCGCGGAAGAGCCAGGCGTGGAAGCCGTTCGCGAGCACCCACTCGATGCGGTCGCCGCGCCAGAAGATCTTCGTTCGCTCGTGATCGTGCTTGTCGAGGAACGTCGACATGAACGCGCGCGTGCGCTCGAGGTCGGCCGCGAACACGGGCATCGCGCGCAGGCGCTTGAGCCAGTCGTGCACGCGCGGATGGCGCGCCGGATCGTGGCCGACGCCGAACGTCTTGGTCGCCGTGAGATGCGGAAAGAGCGCCACGTCCGCGATCGAGACCGACTCGCCGGACACGAACGGGCCCCGGGCGAGGTCGCGCTCGAGCGCGCCGTACACCTGCTCGAGATCGCGGCGCGCGGCCGCGAGCCAGGCCTCGGGCAGCGCGTCCTTTCGCTCGGCCCAGATCCAATAGGAGAGGTTGATCAGCACGGGGTCGATCGCGGTGTCGGCGCAGCGCTCCCACGCGCGGGCGTGCGCGAAGAGGCGGCCCTCCGCGGGATGGAGCGGCGGCGTCGGCGCGACGCGCTCGAGGTAGGCGACGATGTCCGACGAGCCGACCACGACGACGTCGTCGTGCACGATGGCCGGCACCTCGACGCGCCCGTTGACGGCGGCGAGGCGCTCGCGGTTCGCGAGGAGCAGGCCGTCGATCGGCTCGTAGGGCAGGCCCTTGTGCTCCAGCGCGATGCGCACCTTGCGGGCGAAGGGGCTGAAGCCGTTGTCGTAGAGCGTGATCATGCCGAGCCTCCGTCGCTCGATGGGATGGCATCGATCGGCGCGGGGTGGAAGGGCCAAGCCACCCGCGCGCGCCGGACCGCGGGAGCGGCACGGCACGGCGTGTCGCCCGCCGCCCGACGACGTCGGCGTGGCGATCGAGGGCGCCCGCAGCGCGGCGATCAGACGAGCGTGCGCGCGAGCAGCAGCGCGACGCCGACGGCCCCGACGAGGTAGGGGACGGCGCGCTCGAGCGGGGCGCGCAGTCGGGCGCGCGCGATCCCGAAGAGCAGCACCACGAGCGCGATCTCGGCGAGCTCGAGCCCGACGTTGAACGCCCCGACCGAGATCGCGAGCGGCGTGCCGCAGAGGCCCGTCCCGGCGACGGCGCTCGCGAGCCCGGCGCCGTGGACGAGGCCGAAGAGCAGGCAGACCAGAGCCGGGCTCCGGCGCGTGAGCGTGTCGCGCTCCACCGCGAGCTCGCGCGCCACGTGCACGAGCGAGAGCGCGATGCATGCCTCGATCGGTCGCGTCGGGAGCGAGAGCGCCCCGAGCGTCGCGAGCGCGAGCGTGATCGCGTGGCCGAGCGTGAAGGCGGTGACGGCCAGCGCGACCGCGCGCGCGCCGCGCCTGCGCGCGAGGAAGAACGCCGCGGCGACGAAGAGGACGTGGTCGATCCCCGTGGCGAAGTGCTCGACGCCGAGGGCCAGCGCGCCCGACGCGAGCTCGATGCCGCCCGCGCTGCGCCCGAGCACCACCTCGGCCGGGAGGGCGTGGACGAGCTGCACGCGCGACGCCGCGCCGCGCGGCCGGGCCTCGACGCGGAGCTCGAGGCCCCGCGTGGGCCCGCTCAGCGCGAGGCGGACGTCTGCGGTCGATCCCGCGCAGCGCACGCGCGATCGGCGCTCGCGGACCTCGTCGTGCAGCCCGTCGCGCAAGACGGTCTCGACGCATCCCTCGGGCCAGGCGAGCTCGATCCTCCCGGGCTCCGCCTCGGTGCCCGAGATGCGGACCAGGACGTCGAGCTCGCCGCCCTCGCGCTCGGTGAGGGTCACGAGCCCGAAGCCGAGCGGATGGGCGCGCGCAGGGCTCGCGCCGACGAGCGCGGCCAGGAGCGCGATCGCGCCGACGAGGGCGTGGCGGGGCCGGCTCAAGGGCGCACGACCTCGTAGCGGGCGACGAGCGCGGCCTCCGCGTCCCGGAGGGCTCGGGCGCGCGCGTCCTCGATCCAGGCGTCGCGGACCTCGTCGTGCGCCTCGGCGAGCGCTCGGTCGCGCGCCTCGCGTCGCTCGTCCACGCGGACCAAGTAGACGCCGCGGGCGGTCTCGGTCGGCCCCCTCCACTCGGCCAGCGGCGCGGCCGCGATCGCGTCGGCGAGCGGGTCGCCGAGCGAGGCCCGCAGCTGGGCGTCCGTGCGTGCGCGGAGCTCGCTCCCGGCGATCTGCGGATCGCAGCGCGGTGGGGCCGGCGCGGCGAGGGCGGCGGCCGCGTCGGCCACGGGATCGTCGTGCAGCTCCCGCGAGAAGAAGCAGAGCACCCCGCTCGTGCGGGCGGGCGCGCGGAAGTCGGCTCCGTGCGCGGCGAGCCACGCCTCGAGCGCGGCCTCGTCGGGCTCCTCGGGCGCGGCCTCGCCGGCGAGGACGAGCTCCATCTTCTGCACGAGCCGGCGCCGCACGATCACGTCGCCCACGTCGAGCCCGAGCGAGCGTGCCTCGCGGAAGAGAGCCTCTTCGCGCACCCAAGCGTCGGTGGCGGCGGCGAGCTCCTCGTCGTCGGGAACGTGGCCGCTCCGGCGCGCGAGCTCGTCGCGCAGGCCATCGACGAACGCGCCGTCGATCACGATGCGGCCCCGATCTTCGTCGGCGGCGCTCCCGGCGCTCCGCGCGCGATCGATCGCGAACAGAGCCAGCCCCGCTCCCACGAACGCGACGAGGGGCTCGGAGCGCAGGCGCGTGAGGAGCGAGCGATGCTCGGTCATGCGGTCGAACATACTCGGGTACCATCCGCGCGTGCGCCGTTCGCTCACGCTCGCGCTCGCCCTCGTGTCGGCCTCGCTCGCATCCTGCACGCCGGCGGCGCCCGCCGAGCAAGACGCCGGGCTCGACGCCGACCTCGACGCCGGCGCGTCGGACACGGGCAGGCCCGACGCCGCGCGCGTGGACTCCGGAAACCCCGTCGTCGTCCTCCCCGACGAGCGTGTCCCCTGCGCCGACCACGACCCCCTGCGCCGGCCCTACTTCGGCGACCTGCACGTGCACACGTCGCTCTCCTTCGACGCGCACATCTGGGGCACCCGGAGCTCACCGCGGGACGCGTATCGCTTCGCGCGGGGCGAGGCGATCGGCATCGCGCCCTTCGACGCCAGCGGCGCGCCGACCCGGACCGCACAGCTCCGGCGTCCGCTCGACTTCGCGGCGGTCACCGATCACTCGGAGTACCTCCGCGAGACGAGCATCTGCACCGATCCGAGCGCGCCGGGCTACGAGTCGATGACCTGCCGGCAGTACCGGTCGGCCACCGCGCTGCCGCCGGCCGCGCTCGCGGGGCCGCTCGTCGACGAGCACCCCGAGCGACCGAACGTCTGCGGCGCTTCCACCGATCCGGCGACGTGCGAGGCGCGCCTCGGCGTGATCTGGCAGCAGATCCAGGACGCCGCCGAGGCCTTCTACGACCGCACCGACGCGTGCACGTTCACGACGTTCGTGGGCTACGAGTGGTCCGCCGCGACGGGCGTCAACAACCTCCACCGCAACGTGATCTTCCGGAACCGCTCGGTCCCGACCTCACCCATCAGCTACCTCGAGACACCGACGCCGGCGCTGCTCTGGAGCGCGCTCGAGGCGGACTGCCTCGAGACCGGGACGCCCTGCGACGTGCTCGCCATCCCGCACAACTCGAACCTCGGCGGCGGCGTCTTCTTCGTGCCCGAGGACGACCAGGGATCGCCGTACACGGCCGCGCAGGCGGCGCAGCGCGCGCGCCTCGAGCCGCTCGTCGAGATCTTCCAGCACAAGGGCGCCTCCGAGTGTCTCCGCGGCGTGGACGACCCGCTCTCGAGCGAGGATCCCGAGTGCGCCTTCGAGACGATCGCGCCCGTGACGTGCACCGGGCCGGGCACGCCGCCGGGGTGCACGCTGATCTGCTCGGTCGGCGGAGGGCAGGGCTTCACCGGTGGCTGCGTCGAGCCCCGCGACTTCGTGCGCGCGGGCCTGCGCACGGGCCTCGCCGAGTGGGCGCGCGTCGGCGTGAACCCCTTCGAGCTCGGCTTCATCGCCAGCACCGACACGCACGCCGCCGTGGCGGGCATGGTCGAGGAGGATCGCTGGCCCGGGCACGTCGCCGACTTCGACGCCGACGCGGCCGGCCGGCTGCGGCCCGCCGGCGGCGTCCCGGTCTCGGTGAACACGAACGGCCCCGGCGGTCTCGCGGTGATCTGGGCCGAAGAGAACAGCCGCGACGCCCTCTTCGACGCGATGAGGCGCCGCGAGACCTACGCCACCAGCGGGACGCGCATCGCCGTGCGCTTCTTCGGCGGCTGGGCGTACGCGGACACGATGTGCACCGACCCGATGCTGGTGCAGCACGCCTACGACGGCGGCGTGCCGATGGGCGGCGAGCTCCCGGCACGCCCCGCCGCCGCCACGGCGCCGCGCTTGCTCGTGAGCGCGCTCGCCGACGATCTCTCCGTGCCGCTCGAGCGCATCCAGATCGTCAAGGGCTGGCTCGCCGCGGACGGCACCCACGAGGAAGTCTTCGACGTCGCCGGCACGGCGGGCGACGGATCGACCGTCGACGTCGCAACGTGCACGCCGCACCCGATGGGCTCCGCCACGCTCTGCGGCGTGTGGGCCGATCCGAGCTTCGATCCCACCCAGCCGGCCTTCTACTACGCGCGCGTGCTGGAGGATCCGACGTGCCGCTGGAGCCGCATCCTCTGCAACGCCGAGGGCGTCGACTGCGCCACGCAGGCGAGCGACTCGCCGCTGCGCGCGTGCTGTGACGGAACGCTGCCCGATACGATCCAGGAGCGCGCCTGGACGAGCCCGATCTGGTACGTGCCCGAGGGCTGAGGCATGGACGAGGCGGACCGGATCGTGGAGCTCGCGGCGCGGGCGCTCGAGAGCGCCGGGCCGGTCGTCTTCCTCACGGGCGCCGGGATCTCGGCCGAGAGCGGGATCCCCACGTTCCGCGGGCCCGAGGGCTACTGGCGGATCGGGTCGAAGAACTATCAGCCCGAGTCGCTCGCGACGCGGGAAGCCTTCGAGGCGATGCCGGAGGAGATCTGGGCCTGGTATCTCTATCGCCGCGGCGTGTGTCGCGCGGCGCGTCCGAACGCCGCCCATCGCGCGCTCGTCGCGATCGAGAAGGTGCTGGGCGATCGCTTCCTGCTCGTGACGCAGAACGTGGACGGCCTGCACCTGCGCGCCGGGAGCTCGAAGGAGCGCTGCTACGAGATCCACGGGAACATCGACTTCATGCGCTGCGAGGACGAGCACCCCGCGCTGCGTCCCATCCCCGCGTCGGTGCCGATGGACTGGCCCAAGACGCGCAAGCTCGACGACGCCGATCGCGCCGCGCTCGCCTGCTGTGGGGGCGGCGCTCTCGCGCGCCCGCACGTGCTCTGGTTCGACGAGAGCTACGACGAAGAGCTCTTCCGGTTCGAGAGCTCGATGGCGGCCGGCGCGGCGGCGTCGATGCTCGTCGTGATCGGAACGAGCGGCGCGACGACGCTGCCGAGCCACCTCGTGTCGCTCGCCGTGCATCGCGGGATCCCGCTCGTCGTGATCGGGCCGGACGAGTCGCCGTTCACGCGCGCGGCCTACGGATGCGAGAGCGGCGCGGTCCTGAGAGGGACCGCCGGCGAGTGGGTGCCGGTGGTGGCGCACGCGCTCGGGGCGTGATGGCCCAGCGCGAAGAGGGCGGCGGGGAAGGCGAAGGCGCGGGCGAGGCGGGTCGGAGCTCGGTTCGGGCATCGATCACCCAGCTCGCGGCGCGTCATGCCCTCTCGGCGGCGCTCACCGTGCGCGGCACTGGGCTCGTCGCGCTCTGCGCCTTCGTCTCGCTCCACGTCCAGGTCATCGGCCTCTTCGGCGCCGGTGGCCTGCTCCCGATGACGGATCGCGTCGACGCCGTGCTCGCGCAGGCCGCGCATCCGATGCTCGAGGCGCCGAGCCTGCTCCTGCTCGTCGGCGGCTCGGACGTCGCGATGCACGCCGTCTGCTTCCTCGGCGAGCTCGCCAGCCTCGCCACGATGCTCGGCGTCGGCGGAGCGCTCGCGCCGCTCGTCGCCTACGCGACCTACCTCTCGTTCGTCTCGCTCGGGCCGCCGTTCCTGCCGCTCCAGTGGGACACGCTGCTCACGGAGTCGCTCGTCGTCGCGGCGCTGCTCGCGCCGGCCACGCTGCGCCCGGTCGCGCTCGACCGCGCGCCGCCGCCCGTGCCGCTCGCGCTCTTCGGCGCGTGGCTCCTCGTCGCGCGCCTGATGTTCGCGGCCGGCTACGTGAAGCTCGCCTCGGGCGACGACGCGTGGAGCGGCCTCACCGCGCTCGATTACCACTTCGAGACGCAGCCGCTCCCGAACGGCCTCGCCTACGCGATGCACTTCGCGCCGCACGGGCTCCACGCGGCGGGCGTCGTCTTCACCTTCCTCGTCGAGCTCGTGCTCCCCTTCGCGATCTTCTTCGGCGCGCTCGGGCGCCGCATCGCCGCGGGCGGCTTCCTCGCGCTGATGACCTTCATCGCGCTCACGGGGAATTACGGCTTCTTCGACGCGCTCGCGGCCGTGCTCTCGCTCGCGCTCGTCGACGACGCGCTCCTCGCGCGCGCGCTCGCCCGCCTGCGCCGCGGCTTCGCGCTCGCGACGTCGTCCGCTCCTTCGAGGGTGGCGCGCCGCACGATCACGGCGCTCGCCTCGGCGCAGGGCCTTCTCGGCCTGCTCGCGCTGCTCTCCACGATCGGCGCGCGCCCCGCGTTCCCCGACGCGCTCCTCGCGCTCGACGCCGCCGTCGATCCCTTCCGCGTCGCCAACGGCTACGGCCTCTTCGCCGTGATGACGCGCGATCGGCCGATCGTGATCTTCGAGGGCTCCGACGACGGGGAGACCTGGCTCGCCTACGACTACCGCTGGCAGTCGGGTGACACCGCGCGCGGCCCCGCCGTGTGCATGCCGCACATGCCGCGCCTGGATTGGATGGTGTGGTTCGCCGGGCTCTCCGATCGCCCCGAGCCGTGGACGATCGCGCTCGAGCGCGCGCTGCTCGAGGCGCGCCCCGACGTGCTCGCGCTCTTCGGCCACGATCCCTTCGACGGTCGCGCGCCGCGCTACGTGCGCACCGTTCGCTACCTCTACTCCTTCGCGCCGCCCGGCGACGAAGACTGGTGGCTGCGCACCGACCGCGCGCCGTACGGGCCTACCCTCGAGCGCCGGTGAGCTTCGCGGAAGTGGCTGCCGGCAAGCACGGCTCGGCCGACCGGTTCGGCCACGAGAAAGCTCTACGTGTCGAGAACGCGCGAGAACGAGCTCGGCTGGAGATCACCAGGCCGCGTCGGTCGGGAGCGACCCCTTGCCCGCGGACGCTCCGCGCGAACGACGGCGCTCCGCAACGGCCCTCATGCGTGAGGCACCCCCACGGACAACCGCACCGACCACGCGAGCGTCGCTACCGGACGTGCACTACCCTGATCGAGGTGCACATGCGATGGCTGCTCCTGTGCTTGGGCGTCCTCGGCTGTGGAGGTCCTGCGTCGGGCGATCCCGAGAACCCGGGTCACGCGGTACTTTTCTTGCCTT
>JBGALT010000189.1:0-13742 GCA_044223665.1 Sandaracinaceae bacterium
TCGCACGTCGTGTCGCCACCGGTCGCCGAGCCGGCGTGACAGGAGTCGACCACGGCGCCGCCGACGCAGGACGTCGCGCCAGACGCCGAGCACACGCCCACGCCGCAGCTCGTGACCTGGGGCGCATAGCTCTCGTCCGTCCGGCCGTCGCAGTCGTCGTCCAGCGCATCGCACGACGTGTCGGCGCCGGTCGCGGTGCCGGCGTGACACGAGTCGACGACCGATCCGCTCACGCACGACGTCGCGCCGGAGGCCGAGCAGACGCCGAGACCGCAGCTCGTCGCCTGCGGCGCGTAGCTCTCGTCGGTGCGGCCGTCGCAGTCGTCGTCGACGCCGTCGCACGTCGTGTCGCCACCGGTCGCCGAGCCGGCGTGACAGGAGTCGACCACGGCGCCGCCGACGCAGGACGTCGCGCCCGAGGCCACGCACGCGCCCGCACCGCAGCTCGTCGGAACGGACGCGTACGCCTCGTCGACACGACCATCGCAGTCCTCGTCGACCCCGTCGCAGGCCGTGTCGGTGCCGGTCGCGGTGCCTGCGCGACACGAGTCCCCGACGTGGCCGCCGACGCACGTGGTGGCTCCCTGGGCAGCACAGACCCCCGCGCCACAGCTCGTCGGCGTGGGCACGAAGTCCTCGTCGAGGTTGGCGTCGCAGTCGTCGTCGATGCCGTCGCACGTCTGGTCCGGCACCAGATCCGGCGTCACCGGCTCGTGCGTCACCCCAAGGGCGGGACTGCATGCGTCGATCGTGCACGCGTTTCCGTCGTCCACGATCGGCGGGATGCCGGGGCGGCAGACGCCGCTCCCGCACGTCTCGCGACCATTGCAGACGGTGCTGTCGTCGCAGCTCGTCCCGTCGACCACGGGCGTGTGGTGACAGCCCGTGCCGTCGCACGAGTCCG
The DNA here is from genome assembly GCA_044223665.1 of Sandaracinaceae bacterium. Taxonomy (GTDB): domain Bacteria; phylum Myxococcota_A; class Polyangia; order Polyangiales; family Sandaracinaceae; genus JBBSAT01. Next base: position 905 of record JBGALT010000189.1, read on the forward strand.
CCGTGCAGGCGTTCCCGTCGTCACACGGGACGCCAGCGTCGCCGACCGAGCCGTCGCGCGCGCCGGCGTCGGGCAGCACGCACGCGCCGCCGCCGCCGCAGTAGGACGTCGCGACGCAGAGACCGACGAACGTGTTGCACACTTCCCCGGACCCGCACTGCGCGCTGCTCGAGCACGTCGTGGGCGCGGGCAGCTCGCAGGACGAGCCGCCGCACCGCGAGCCCGAACAGTGATCGTTGCCGGGACCACCATCGACGTCGGTAGCGCCGTGCCCGTGTCCGTGTCCGTGTCCGTGGTCGTCGCCGAGGCCGCGTCCACCCCCACCGTAGATCCAGTCGTCGCCAGCGTCGCCGTCGGTGTGCCCCGCCGACACGCCGGCGTGGATGACGTCGTTGTCGTCGCCACCGCTGACGTGGTCGCTGCCGTTGCGAGCGTCGATCACGTCGCAGCCCGCGCCACCATCGACCTCGTCGCACCCCTCGTCCCCGCGAAGCTGGTCGCGACCGTCCTCGCCGTGGAGCTCGTCGTCACCCACGCCGCCGAAGAGCACATCGTCGCCCGCCCCGCCGAAGAGCTCGTCCGACTGATCGCCGCCTTCGAGCGTGTCGTTGCCGCCCTCGCCGTAGAGATCGTCGGCCTGCTGCGAGCCGATCAGACGATCGTCTCCGTCGCCGCCGATGAGGACGTCGCTGCCCTGGCGTCCGTCGATCGTGTCGTTTCCGCCGAGCCCGAGGATGCAGTCATCTCGATTCGTGCCCGTGAGCGTGTCGTTGCCCGGCGTGCCGACGATCACGTTCATTCCTCGGCGACATCGCGGATCGCTCGACGAGTGCAGGTCGCCGGGCGCCGACGCGACCGGATCGGTCGCGCACGATGCGCACGCGAGCAGGAGAAGAAGCGCAGTGCGACGGGCGAGCTTCGTCATGGACGTACTCCGGGCGGGCGCGCGCGCGTGCGTGCGCCCAGCTTCGACACATCGAGCCAGCGCGCTCTGGCGAGCGCCATGGAACACAAGTACTAGGCGCGAAAGGTCAGTCGTCTTCGCGACTTAGTCGCGCCACGAGGTTCGTGAGCCGCTCGTCGCCGGTCTTTTCGAGGAGGTTGCGCACGTGATTGCGGTGCGTGTTCTCGGAGATCCCGAGCCGCTCGGAGGCAGCCGCGCGCGTGAGCCCTTCGAAGCGAAGGCGCACGATCTCGCGCTCGGCCTCGGTGAGGCCCTTGGCCTTCAGCTCATCCTCGACACGCTCTCGCAACGGCTTGGAGCGAGCCGGCGTCGCGGGCCCCGCGAGGGTGGTCGCGAGCCGCCGCAGCACGCCCTTGTCGTCCGGCTTCTGCACGAAGATGATGCCGGCGCGCTCCGCGACTCTCGCGAGCGATTCGTCGGGGGACCCCGTGAAGAGCGCGACGGACAGGCCCAGGCTGACGCCGTGCTCGGCGAGCGCGAAGCCGTCTCCATCGGGCATCGCGAGGTCGACGATCCAGAGGTCCCACGGCTGCGATGCCAGCGCCCATGCGGCCTCGAGCGTCGTGCAGACGACCACCTCGAACGCCGCGAAGCGCTTCCGAAGCTGATGCAGGACCTGAGGATTGTCCTCCACGACCAGTACGCGCCGCCGACCCATCGCTGCCCCTCCGTGCGCAGCATGCACCCGCGGCGCGCGTCGGGCGATAGCCGATTCGGTGGCGACGGGAAGTCGGGGGCGGGCCATGCAGACTTCTCGGGCGCCCGCGCCGAGCGTTGCGTGGCGGAACGAGGTCGCGGCCAGGACATCACGGCCCCCCTGGCCATCCCGCGGGCTTCGCCCTACACCGGGCGGCATGGACGCTACCGAGCTGCTCGCGAACCGTCGGTCGATCTCGAAGCTGAAGGAGCCGGCGCCGCCGGCGGACGTCGTGGAGCGCGTGGTCAAACAGGCGCTTCGCGCGCCCGATCACGGGGCGCTGCGGCCGTGGAAGGTGCTGCTCTTCCGGGGCGAGGCGCGCGCGAAGCTCGGGGACCTCTTCGTCGCTTCGCTCTTGCGGCGCAGCCCCGGGGCGAGCGCCGACGAGATCGCGAAGGAGAAGAACAAGGTGCTGCGCGCGCCGCTGCTCGTCGCGGTCGTCGCCACGATCAAGGCGAGCCCGAAGGCGCCCGAGATCGAGCAGGTGCTCTCGGCCGGGTGCGTCATGCACGGCCTCTTGCTCGGCTTCCAGAACGAGGGCTTCGGCAGCGTGTGGAAGACGGGCGCGCCGGCCTACGACGCCGCGCTGAACGCGGCGCTCGGGCTCGCGCCGACCGACAAGATGCTCGGCTACCTCTACGTCGGGACGCCCGCCGAGGAGCCGCACGGCGTTTCGCGGCCCGATCCGAAGGACTTCGTGGTCGACTGGCAGGGCTGAAGCTCGTGCGCTTGGCCGCAGGTTGCTACGGGAGTGACGGGCATGCGCGTCGGGACGAAGGAACTGAAGAACAAGCTCAGCCACTACGTGCGACGCGCGCGCGCCGGCGAGGTCATCGAGATCACCGACCGGGGAACGGTGGTCGCCGAGATCCGCGCCGTGGCCCCGTCGGCGTCGGCGACGACGCTCGATCGCCTCGAGGCGGACGGCGTCGTCACCCGGGCCGTGAAGCACCGTGTCCGTGCGTTCACGCCGCTCACTCCGCGCGGCAACGTCCGCGTGTCTCGGCTCGTCTCCGACGACCGGCGATGATCGACTTCTGGATCCGTGCGTACACGCCGCTCACTCCGCGCGGGAACGTCCGTGTGTCTCGCACCGTGGTGGACCTCGCCTAAGGCCCTGGAGCCGCGAACGGGCCCACGACGACGGCGCCCGCGCTCGCCAAAACGCTGACGAGAGCCGAGCCTTTCCTCGTATGCTCGGCCCCGCGCGGGCATGCGTCTTTCCCTTCGTGGCATCGAGAAGAAGCTCGGCGGCGCGCCGATCCTGCGAGGCATCGATCTGGAGGTCGCCTCGGGCGAGCTCGTGGTGCTCGTGGGGCCGAGCGGCTGCGGCAAGAGCACGCTCCTGCGCACCATCTCGGGGCTCGAGCTGCCGGACGCCGGCACGCTGCGCTTCGACGATCGGGATCTCACGCGCGCGGCGCCGCGCGAGCGCGACATCGGCATGGTGTTCCAGAGCTACGCGCTCTATCCCCACCTGACGGTGCGCGAGAACCTCGCCTTCGGGCTCACGCTGCGCGGGACCGATCGCGCGACGATCGATGCGCGCATCGCCGAGGTCGCCGAGATGCTCGGGCTCGAGAAGCTGCTCGCGCGCTATCCGCGCGACATGTCGGGCGGGCAGCGGCAGCGCGTGGCGATGGGGCGCGCGATCGCGCGGAGGCCCTCGCTATTCCTGTTCGACGAGCCGCTCTCGAACCTCGATGCGGCGCTGCGCGCCGAGGTGCGCGTGGCGATCAAGCGCCTGCACGCGCGCCTCGGCGCGACGATGATCTACGTGACGCACGACCAGGTGGAGGCGATGACGCTCGCCGACAAGCTCGTGGTGCTGCGGGCCGGCGTGGTGGAGCAGATCGGGCCGCCGCTCGAGGTGTACGAGAAGCCGAGCTCGAAGTTCGTGGCGGGCTTTCTCGGCAGCCCGGCGATGAACTTCGTGGACGTCCAGGTCGAGGGCGGGCGCGCGAAGGCGGAAGGCGTGGACGTGGAGGCGCCCGGCGAGGGCGCGGTGACGATCGGCGTGCGGCCGCAGGACGTGGTGCTCGGGGACGAGGGCGCGCGCGGCGTGACGCTGAAGGTCGAGGTCGTCGAGGCGATGGGGTTCGAGGCCTACGTGCACGGCGTGGTGGCGGGGGCGCCATTCGTCGCACGGCTCTCGCCGGAGGAGCTCGCGCGCGTCGAGGTCGGAAAGACCGTCGTGCTCGTGCCGAAGCGGGTGCATCGGTTCGAGCGCGAGAGCGGGAAGGCGCTGGCGTGAGCGTGGGGGCGGGGGGCGCGAGCGAGAGGACGGGGGGCGATCGCAGGAGCGATGGGGCGGCATCGGCTTCGCGGTCCCTCACCCCAACCCTCTCCCGCTCTCGCGGGAGAGGGGGCCGCGCGTCGGGTGAGGGTTCCGATGCACCGCGGCCGTGCGTCTCACGCGAGGACGATCGCAGCTGCGATGGGGCGGCATCGGCTTCGCGGTCCCTCACCCCGACCCTCTCCCGCTCTCGCGGGAGAGGGGGCCGCGCGTGGGGCGGGTGGATCACGCTGGTCGGCTTCGTGCTCGCGCTCGCGCCCTCGCTCGCACGCGCGCAGACGCTGACCGTCTGGCATGCGTACGGGGAGCGCGAGGCGCGGGGGCTGGAGGCGGCGACGCACGCGTGGGAGGTGAGGCATCCGGGCGTGCGCGTGGAGCTCGTGGCGAGCCCGTTCGGGGCCTACGCGTCGCGCCTGCGCACGGCGATTCCCAGCGGGCACGGGCCCGATCTCTTCATCGACGCGCACAACCGGCTCTCGACCTACGTGCACGAGCGCATGCTCGAGCCGATCGGAGAGCTCGCGCTCGACGACTTCCCCGCCGACGCGATCACGGCGCTCACCTACGACGGGACGCTCTGGGGCGCGCCGCTCTCGGCCAAGTGCCTCGTGCTCTACGTGTGGCCCGACCTCGCGGGCGCGGAGGGCACGCGCTCGCTCGAGGCGATCGAGGCGCGCGCGGCCGCGCTGCCCGAAGGGACCTACGCGCTCGCCTGGGAGGTCGGGTCGGCGTACGCGAGCGTGGGCCTGCTCCACGCGTACGGCTCGGGGCTGGTGGACGCCGAAGGTCGCTTCGCCGGCAACGATCCGGGTGGCGCGCGCGCGCTCGCGCACCTCGCGCGCCTCGAGCAGACGGGCGTGGTCCCCGCCGAGGCCACCACCTCGCTCGTGCACGATCTCTTCGCGAGCCACCACGCGATGGCCGCCGTCAGCGGGCCCTGGCTTGCGCCGGATCTGCCGGCCGGCGACTGGCGCGTGCAGCCGCTGCCGCTCGTCGAGGCCGCGGGCGAGGCGATGACGCCCTACGCGACCATCGAGGCCGCGATGGTCCCGGCGCACGCGCACGAGCCGGCGCTCGCGCGTGATCTCGCGGCGTTCCTCGCGACGGCCGAGGGCGCGCGCCTGCGTGCGACAGAGGGCGGGCACGTCGTCGTCGCCGAGTCGGTGTGGCGCGATCCCGCGCTCGCCGGCACCACGCTCGCCGCATTCCACGAGGCTGCCGCGCGCGCGCGCATCGCGCCCACGCATCCGAACGCCGATCTCGCCTTCGGGCCGATGGATCGCGCGATCCACAAGGTGCTGCGCGGCGATGCCACGCCCGAGGTGGCGCTCGCCGAGGCCGAGCATCGCTTCGAGGACGAGACGCGCGCCGCGCCGCCCGCACGCGATCCCTCGATCGCGATCGTGCTCGCCTCGTCGGTGCTGCTCCTCGCCCTCGGCCTCGCGCTCGCGCGCCTGCGCGACCCGGAGCTGCGCGCCGCGCTCGTGCGCTCGATGCCCGCGTACGCGTGGGTCACGCACGCGTTCCTCGCGGTCTTCGTGCTCGTGGTCGTGCCGCTGCTCGTGGGCGCCGCGACGTCGTTCTACGCCGGCAGCCCGGACCTCCACTACGTGGGCCTCGCGAACTACGCCGAGATCCTCACCCACCGTGGCGGCGACCTGCTCGGCCACGGCTCGTTCTGGGCCGTGCTCGCCGTGACGGTGCTCTGGACCGTCGTGAACGTGGCCTTCCACGTCGCGATCGGGGTCGGCCTCGCGCTGCTCCTGCATCGACCCACGGTGAAGCTGCGCACGCTGACGCGCGTGCTGCTCGTCGTGCCCTGGGCCGTGCCGAGCTACGTCACCGCGCTCGCGTGGCGCGGGATGTTCCACCGCCAGCTCGGCGCCATCAACGCCATCCTCGCGCTCTTCGGCGTCGAGCCGGTGAGCTGGTTCGCGCACTTCTCGACGGCCTTCACCGCGAACGTGACGACGAACGTCTGGCTCGGCTTCCCGTTCATGATGGTGGTCGCGCTCGGCGCGCTCACCTCGATCCCGAAGGACCTCTACGAAGCGGCCGATCTCGACGGCGCGACGGCGTGGCAGAAGCTCACGCGCATCACACTGCCCATGATGGCACCGGTGATGCTCCCCGCGATCGCCATGGGCGCCGTGTGGACGTTCAACATGTTCAACGTCGTCTTCCTCGTGAGCGCGGGCGAGCCCGACGGGTCCACCGAGATCCTCGTGTCGGAAGCGTATCGCTGGGCCTTCACGCGCGGCCACCAGATCGGCTACGCGGCGGCGTACTCGGTGCTCATCTTCGTGATCCTCGTGGGGCTGACGCGGATGCTGCCCCGCGAGCGCGAGCGGGAGGCCGTCTGATGACGGGCGGCCACGCGTCCGGCGCTGCGCGCACGAGCCCGCTCGCCGAGCTCGCCGTGCATGCCGTCCTCTTCGTGGCCGTGGTCTTCGCGCTCTATCCCGTGCTCTGGGTGGTCGCACTCGCCTTCTCGCCCGGCGTCACGCCCGAGGCGCGCGCGCTGCCGGTTCCGGACGGATTCTCGCTCGAGCACTTCGAGGCGGTGCTCGGGCGCACCGACGGCGGCGGGCGCTGGATGTTCGGCGCGCAGCTCTGGAGCTCCACGGTCATCTCGATCTCGACTGCGCTCGCCGCGATCGCCATCGCGACGCCCGCCGCCTACGCGCTCTCGCGCTTCGACTTCGTCGGCAAGCGCACCTCGCTCGCTGCCATGCTGGCGACCCAGATGTTCCCGGGCGTCGCGGCCTCCGTGCCGCTCTACGTGATGCTCGACACGCTCGACCTGCTCGACACGCGCACGGGCCTCGTGCTCGTGTACGCGGCGACCGCGGTGCCCTTCGCGATCTTCCAGCTGCGCGGCGCGTTCGACGCGATCCCGAAGGAGCTCGAAGAGGCCGCGATGGTGGACGGAGCGACGCGCTTGGTCGCGTTCCTGCGCGTGGTGCTCCCGGCCGCGCGCCCGGCCATCGCGGTGACCGCGCTCTTCGCGTTCATCCAGGCGTGGAACGAGTTCGCGCTCGCGGCGACGTTCCTCACGCGCGAGGAGCTGTACACACTGCCGATCCTGCTCCAGGGCTACGCCGGCGAGCACGACGCCAACCTCGGCCACTTCGCGGCGGGCGCGATCCTCGTCTCGGTGCCCGTGATGGCCCTCTTCTACGCGCTCCAGCGACAGCTCGTCACGGGGCTGACCGAGGGCAGCGTGAAGGGCTGACGGCGGCCGCGCGCGTCCTCGGCGCGGCCGCCCGGGCCTGCGATCAGACCTTGCTGACGCCGCGCGACGCGTTGAGCACGCACGCTTCGGCGGCCGCGCGCGCGACCAGGTAGCGATAGACCGGGAGCACGTCGGCGCCGCCGGCGACGACGCCCGCCGCCTTGTCGGCCGCGCTCATCACGCCCGGCAGGTGCTTCATCGCGCTGCCGGCGATGTTGTTCACGTAGGGCGCGACCTGGCGGACCGCGCCTTCCAGCGGCGCGACGAGCGAGCCCAGCATCGACTGCGCCTGCCCCGCGATCTGGCTGCCGCCGGGGAGCGTCGACAGCTTGCTCGCCGCCGAGCCGCCGTGCCGGCTGATGATCGTGCCGATGACGTTGCCGCCCGCGGCCACGAGGTTGTCGGCGAACGGGAGCGCGACGTCGACCGACGCGTAGTAGAAGCCGAGCGCCTGGCCGGCCGGCGTGGTCCAGAGCGCGCTCGCCTTGTCGGCGACGCCGCCCGGGAAGAGCTGGTAGGTGATGTACGCGAGCCCGAGCAGCTTCAGCGCCGCGTCGACGCCCTGCTCGGAGTCGTTGTCGAGCTGGAGCGTGTGCTTGCCGGTGAACATGCTCAGCGCCGAGTGGATGCCGGAATAGACGGCGATGCCGGTGTCGCCGGTGTCGATGGTGCGCGCGGTCGAGAGCGCGCTCGCGACGTTGTCGCCCTGAGCCAGCTTGAAGATCAGCGAGTGGACGTCGTCGCCCATCTTGGGGAAGAACGACTGGGCGCAGTCGCCGAGCGAGACGTACTTGTGCTGGGGCGGAGCGAAGGGGACCGATCCGAAGATGGCGTTGCACACCCGGACCGTGACGGCGTCGTTCGGGAACTCCGCGAGCGCTTCGTCCACGTGGTTCTTCATCTTCATCCGAGCATCCTCCTCTGGACGCATCCCCCCTCGGGATGCGTCGGCCCGCCGAGCTGACGAGCGCGGCGGAGCATAACGCCACTATCCGAGGGCGTCCCGCAGAACCGCAGCGCTCGACGTGCGCGACGCTACGTCGGCGGCGAGCGCCGAGGCGAGGCTCGCGCGCAGTGGGGGCGGAATCGCGGGCGCCTCGAGCGCGGCGGGGATGGCCGCCACGGACGGCTCGCCGCCGCCATCGAGCGGGCTCCTTCCCGTGAGCGCGTACACGACGACGGCTGCTGCGGAGAACACGTCGGCGCGCGGATCGATCGCGCCCGCACGCTGCTCGGGCGCCATGAACCGAGGGGAGCCGACGGCGACGGTCGAGCGCTCGCCGGCGCGCGCGGCCACGCCGAAGTCGACGAGCGTCGCGTGCAGCGCGCCGTCGCGCGTGGCGAGCACCACGTTCGCCGGCTTCACGTCCCGGTGCACGATGCCCGCCGCGTGCATCGCGCCCAGCGCGCGACAGAGATCGCGCCCGACACCGCGCGCCTCGTCCTCGCCCAAGGGCCCCGCGCGCGCGACGCGCGCCTCGAGCGTCTCGCCCGCGAGGAGCTCCATCGTGTAGAACGGCACGCCGTCCTCGGTGCGCCCGCGATCGAGGAGCCGCACGACGTTCGGGTGCGTGACCGCGCCGAGCAGCTCCGCCTCGAGCGCGAGGCGCGTGGAGGCGCGTGCGTCGCGACCGAGCTTGACCGCGACCTCCTGTCCGAGCCCCGGGTGGTGCGCCTTCCAGACCTCGCCCATCGTGCCGCCGCCGATCTTGGCCCTGAGGCGATACGAGCCCACGCGCTGCGCCTCGCGCGCCTGGCGGCGAAGCGCGGAGAACGCGTCGCCTCCGATCACGGCGAGCGCCGCGGTCGCCAGCGCGAGGAAGACGTGCGTCGCGTACGCGACGACGTGCGGAGGGTCGTCCCACTGGGCCGCCGTGCGGTGCGTCAGCACGTGCAGCACGAGCGTGCCCACCGGATAGCCGAGCCACGTGAGCCCGAGAGACACCGCTCCCTCGCGCCACGGTCGCGGCACGGCGATGCCTTGGGCCAAGAGCGCGCACGAGAGGAAGATCGGCGTCGGCCCGGCGACACCGTGCGCGAGCGCCGCCAGGCCCATCGACGCGCCGAGGAACGAGGTCGCCTCGGCGACGCGGAACGCGCGCGGCGTCGGGCGGAAGAAGAGGACGAGCCAGCCACCGACGACGGCCGCCGTCGAGACGATGCGGCTGATCAAGAACTCGCGGTACGAGACGTCGAACGTGCGCGTGACGACGAGGTCGTTGGGGATGCCGATCGCGTTCCACAGCACGACGCCCACGGCGAGCACGCGACGCAGACGCAGGACGCTCGCGTCGTGCTCGCGCCGATCCGCCTCGACCGAGCTCTCGGAGCTCGCCGCTTCGAGCCGCATCGCCGCCGCCTCAGCCATGCTCGGCCTTCGTGACGGCGCGCGAGTCGTGGCCTCGGCGGCGCGTGGTGGTGTGCGTGGCCAGCGCCTCGCGATGCGCCTCGTCGATCGCGGCGCTCTCGCTCGGGACGTGGCGCGCGGGCAAGCCCGTCGCCTCGAGCGCATCGGCGAGCGCGCCTGCCGTGGCGAAGCGCGCCTCGCGGTCGGTCGAGAGGCATCGCGTCACCACCGCGAGAAGGTCGGGCGGCACGTCGGCTCGCACGCGATCGAGCGGAACGATCGTGCCAGCCGCGTGCGCCGCGAGCACCGCGAACACGCTCGGGTCCTCCACGGGCGCGCGCCCGGCGAGCGCGAAGTAGAGGACGGCGCCGAGCGCGTAGACGTCGGTCCGTGGATCGACGCTCTCGCCCACGGCCTGCTCGGGCGCCATGTACCGAGGCGTTCCCAGCAGCGCGCCCTCGGCCGTGAGGCTCCCGTCGCCGAGGAGCGTCTTGGCGATGCCGAAGTCGAGCAGCTTCACGACGTCGTGCTCGCCGCCTTCGCTCGCCACGAAGAGGTTCTCCGGCTTCACGTCGCGGTGAACGAGACCTCGCGTGTGCGCGGTCTCGAGCGCGCGGGCCGCGTCTCGCACGAGGTAAGAGGCGCGGGCCAGCGGCAACGCACCCTCCGCGCTCACCAGCGCGTGAAGCGTGAATCCCTCGAGCAGCTCCATGGTGTAGAACGGCTCGCCATCGGCGCTCACTCCGCAGTCGAGCAGGCGCACGATGTTCGGATGAACGAGCTCGGCGGTCGCGCGCACCTCGCGGACGAAGCGGGCCGCGTGATCCGGCTCGGCCGCCTTCGGCAGCTTCTTCAATGCGACGGCGCGGCCGAGCGTGGGATGGAGCGCGCGGTACACGACGCCCATCCCGCCCTCGCCGAGGATCGACTCGATGCGGTAGCTGCGGGCGTGGCGCGCCGAGAGCCACGCCCGGCGGATCGACCACTGGATGTCTTGTCCGGTGCCGGCGAGGAGCGCACCGACCGCGATCGCGATCGCCGTCTCCTGGAAGTCGGCGCGCAGGCGCGGATCGGAGAGCTGGGCCGCCACCGTCGGCTGGAGCGCGCAGACGGCGAGCACGCCGAGCGGCCAGGAGAGCGCGATCGCCGCCAGCATCGGCGCCGAACGGCGCGCCGGCCGCGGCAGCGCGAGGGCGTGCGCCGCGAGGAGCACGAGGTCGGCGTGCGCGATGGGGCTCACGATCCCGTCGGTCGAGGCGGCCGTCAGCGAGACGACGATCGCGGGCAGCAAGAACGCGGCGAAGTTCACCCGGGCGAGCGCCGTCTCGTCGAGGCCGGGGCGCTGCGCGCGGGCGAACGCCCAGCCGATGCTCGCGGCGCAGACGACGAGCGCGATCGCGCGGACCAGCACGGGCTGCCCGGCGAGCATGGCGATCGGCGGCAGCCACGCGGTCGCGATCACGAGCACGAGCTCGACCTTCAGGACCAGGCGCAGCCGGAGCACGTCGAGGGCGCGCTCTTCGCCGAGGAACGCGTCTTCCGTCTCGACCAGCGCCGCGGCAGCGGACGACTTCCCTCCGCTCGATCCCGATCCGGCCTCCGTCACGACGAGCGCATCATAGACGAGCGCGCGAGCGTCGTTCAGCCCGAGGCGAGCGCCTTGCGCACCACCGCCTCCGCGTCGTGTACCTGCGTCAGCAGGAAGCGCGCGCGGATCTCGTCGCGCGCGGCCGCGTCGAGATCGCCGTGCCGGCCGCGGGTGGCGACGTAGAGCGTGATCGCGCTGGCGACCGAGACGTTCAGGCTCTCGACGAACCCGACCATGGGGATCCGATAGGTCCCGTCGGCCGCGGCACGCATCGCATCGCTCGGGCCCTTGTGCTCGTTGCCGAGGACGATCGCCGCTCTCGGGACCTTCGCGAGATCCTCGGGGACGAGCTCGCCCTCCATGGACGCGACGAAGATCCGGTAGCCGCGCGCGTGGAGCGAGGCGGCGCAGGCCTCGGCCTGGGCGTGCCGCACGAGCTCGAGCCATCGGTGCGCGCCGCGCGAGACGCGATGAGACACGGCGAACGGGAAGCGCCCGTCGACGAGGTGCACTTCGTGGCAGCCGAACGCGTCCGCCGATCGGAGGATCGCCGCGCCGTTGTGCGGATCGGAGAGCCCCTCCAGCACGGGGACGAGCGAGCGCGTGCGCTGCGCGATCACCGCATCGATGCGCGCCAGGCGCGCCTCGGTGACCATCGGCCCCAGGACGTCGACGATGGCGCGCGCCGCGAACGGCAGCGGCGGCAGCGGGCCCGCCTCTTCGACCTCCGGCAGCGTTCGCTTCATGGCCGCACTCGATACCACGGGGCCGCCGTCCGTGCGGGCATCGCCCGCAGCCCGACGACGTCGGCGGCGCGACGGTCGATCAGTGACGCGTGGGCGGCGGCGCGGTCGGCGTCGCGTACGTGCGGCCCGACGTGTCGGCACCGACGCGGCCGAGCGTGACCCCGATGACGAGCGTGCCGCCCAGGTACGTCTGTCCCGCGACGAAGAAGGGATCCCCCGGCGGGGCCGCGACCTCGAGCACGGGAAGATAGTCCGACTGCGAGGGGCGATTGATGGAGACGCGCACGTGGTTGCGGCCGTCGGGCGTGAGCTCCTCGAGCACCAGCTGGATCACGCGACCGTTGGGCAGCGAGACGGCGACGGGCACGCCCTGCGTGAGCATGAGCGAGTGCTCGGCCACGACGTCCATCGTGTGGAACGAGCTGAACGGCGCCTCGCGGAGCGCGCGGAGGCCGGCGATCCGGGGATCGATGACGCCGTCGGCCTCGCGGGCGACGATCACGAAGACCTGCGCCGCCACCTCGATCGGGGGCGTGGCCGGAGGAGCCGTCGTGGTGGGCGGCGGCTGCGCGAGCGCCGACGCCGGGACGAGCGAGAGCACGAGCGCCAGCACACCCCACAGGGCGGCCCGCCTCGTCACTCGCTCGATGCCACGCTCGCTCATCGTTCTCGCTCGCTCGCTCCGCTCTGGTTGCTCAGTTGGGCGTCTCGACGCCGGCGCCCTCGGCCATCGTACCGTCACCCATCGTCCCGTCACCCAGCGTGCCGTCCATCTCGTCCTTGTCGATGTCGTCGAGCCATACGACGGCGTAGCGCTGACCTTCTTCACCCTCGACCGCGAAGATGGTGCCCGTGTTCGTGCCGAAGTCCACCGCGAGGACCTCGGTGTAGTCGATCGCGGCGAGCGCGGCCTCGGGGCGCGCGTCCGGGTCGGGGCCCGGCGTCGCTTCGCTCGCGGGCGGCGT
>JBGALT010000190.1:0-13728 GCA_044223665.1 Sandaracinaceae bacterium
CGTCAGCGTGCCGAGGCCCGGGCCGAGCTCGACGACGCGCGCCCCCGGCGAGGGGACCGCGGCCGCCGCGATCGCCTCGACCACGCTCCGCGCGACGAGGAAGTTCTGCGAGAAGGCCTTCTTCGGGCGGAGCCCGTGTCGAGCGAGCGCCTTGCGTGGGTCCTCCCACTCGTCGAGGGGCAGGCTCATGCCGCGCGGCGCGCTCCGCGCTCGAGCGGCGCGAGCGCGGTCGCCGCCGGATCGCTGGCCCGGATGGACACCACGCGCGCGCCCAGCGCTCCGAGCAGCGTGCGCATGTCGGCGACGCGGCGACGCTCCCCACGCGCGTAGACGTCGAAGACCAGGTGCTCGGCGCTCGTCGCCGGCGGGGGCGCGAAGCTCGGCGCGTCCGGGACGAGCATCGTGATCGTGTGACCGTGCGTACGCAGCAGCCGGATGGCGCTGACGAGCGGGGTCGGGTCTCCGACGCCGTCGAGATCGGTGACGATGCCGATCGTGCTCGGGCCCTTGGTCCGCGCGCCGAGCTCGCGCAGCGCAGCAGCGAGGCCGGGCGCCTTCGCGCCGTCTCTCGGATCGGCGCGGTAAGGCAGCGGGATCCCGCGCGCCTTGCAGAAGCGACGCAAGAGCGCGCTCGCCGGCGTCGAGGCGACGACCGGCGCCACCTTGGCGGGGTCTGCCGCGTCGGACTGCGCGAGCGTCTTCTGCACGTGCCGGAGCATGAGCGGGACGTTCCACTCGGTGCGGTTCAGCACGAAGTCGATCCCGTCCTGCTGACGCAGGTAGCGCCCGACGACACCGATCACGTCGAGCTCGTCGGCGTCGGTGAGATCCTCGTCCACGACCTCGGTCGCGGCGAGCAGCGCTTCGAAGATGCGCAGCAGCTGGGCGGCACCGTCGTTGGCCGGTACGTGCGAGAGCACCCGCCCGTCGACGGTGACGAGGCCGACCTGATCGCCGGCGGCGAGGCCACGGCGGGCGTGGGCGGCGATCGCCTCGATGGCGTGGTCGAGCTTGCGCGCGCCGAGCGCCCCGCCGCGCATCGTGCCGCTGACGTCGAGCACCACGTAGCGGGTCTCTTCGACCTCCTGCTCCACCTCGCGCACCAGCAGGCGCCCGCGCCGCGCGCTCGCCTTCCAGGCGATCTGCTTGAAGGCGTCGCCGGGGACCATGTCGCGGATCTCCTTGAGCTCGGTCCCGCCGCCGCTCGACACCAGGCTCGCGCCGCTGCGCTCGACGGTCACGCCGGTCTGGGCGCGCGCCGCCCGCGGCACGCGCGCCGCCGCCTGCGGAAGGACCTTGATGACGAGCGGGTTCGGGAAGTAGAGCGGCACCTCGAAGAGTCCGAGCGGGCCGGAGAGCGTCACCGCGAGCCCGTGCAGCACCACGCGGCCCGCGGCCTGCGCCACGAGCCGGAACGAGAGCTCGGCGCGCGCGCCCGGCGAGACCTCCATGGCGAGCGGCTCGTCGTCGGCCATCGTCGCGCCGCCGGGGATGATGGGCTCCACGTTGGTGAGCACGAGCGGGTCGTCGCCGCGGTGGCGCACGAAGCAGCGCACTTCGAAGGGCGCTCGCGGCACGACGGCGCCACCGCCCGCGCCGGGGTCGCCGTGGGCGAGCCACCATGCGAACTCCAAGCGCTCGCGCCGCACGCGACGCCCGAGCGGCATCGTCAGCATGAGGGCGATCGCCAGCACGAGCGCGATCGAGGTCCCGATCAGCGTGGCGACCGGCGAGGCGAGCAGCGCGCCCACGACCATCGCGATCGCGGATGCGAGCGCGAGGGCCGAGGCAGTCCGCGTCGGGATCGGCAGCACGACCCGTCAGGCCTCGCGCCGGTGCGGCACCTCGGAGAGCGCCTTCTGCACGAGGTCCTGGCGGCTCGTGCCCTCCATCTCCGCTTCCGGCGTCAGCACGAGGCGGTGCGCGAGCACCGGGGCCGCGAGCGCCTTCACGTCGTCGGGTAGAACGAAGGGGCGTCCGGCGATCAGCGCGCGCGCGCGCGCGGCCGAGACCAGCGCGAGCGAGGCGCGAGGCGAGACGCCGAGCAGCACCCGCGCTTGCTGGCGGGTGTAGGCCGCGAGGCGAACGACGTAGTCGAGGATCTCCTCTTCGACGTGCACGCGCCCGACGAGCGCCTGGAGCTGCCGGACCTGCGACGCGTCCAGCACACGTCGGGCCTCCGGGCTTCCCTCGAGGAAGCGCCGGAGCACCGTCTTCTCGTCTCGCGCGGCCGGGTAGCCGATCATGATGCGGACGAGGAAGCGGTCGATCTGCGCCTCGGGCAGCGGATAGGTGCCCGCTTGCTCCACGGGATTCTGCGTGGCGAGCACGATGAAGGGCGCGGGCAGCGGGCGCGTGTCGCCCTCGATCGTGGCCTGGTGCTCCTGCATCGCCTCGAGCAGCGCGCTCTGCGTCTTGGCCGGCGCGCGGTTGATCTCGTCGCCGAGCAGCACGTTCGTGAAGATCGGGCCCTCGCGGAGGGTGAAGGTGCCTTCCTTCGGCGAGAAGACGTAGGTTCCCGTGATGTCGGCGGGGAGCAGGTCCGGCGTGAACTGGATGCGCCGGAACGACGAGCCGAGCGTCGCCGCGAACGCCTTGCAGAGCGTCGTCTTGGCGACGCCGGGGACACCCTCGAGGAGCGCGTGCCCGCGCGCGAGCAAGGTGACGAGCAAGAGCTCCGGGACCTGCCGCGTGCCGACGTAGACGCGCTGGACCTCGTCGATCACGGCGTTCGCGCGCGCGGAGACCTCCGCCAGCTCGTGCGGCTCGATGGGACCGGCGCCCTCGCGCAACGTGCCGTCGCTCACGCGGCCCCCCGCGCGCCGAGCCGTGCGAGCAGCGCGTCGCCGCGCGCGACGAGGTCGCGCAGGCGGGCCTCGGGCACCTGGTGATCGCCCACCTGTCGCTCCGCGCGATCCGCGGTCCGCGACAGCTCGAGCAAGAGAGCGCGCGCGCTCTCGACCTCGGACACCGAGAGCCCTCGCTTCTGCATCGCCTGCATCACGTCCATCACCGAAGACCGTCCCGAGAGCCCGAGACGCGAGTGAAGCTCGGTCTCCAGCTCGAACTTGTACACGAGGAAGGGCTCCGTGAGGTCCCCCGGTCGCGCCGCGTACCATTCCACGCGCCCGACGAACCCGCCCTCGGCGGCCGGGCGGGTGGCGAACGAGGCGCTGCCGTACGGCGAGACCCTCGGAAGGACGCCGGCCGCGAAGAGCACGAGGATCGCCGCGAGGGCGGCGGCGCCCACGCGGAGGGCCTCCGGTGGGAGCGAGGCGCGATCGATCTCGGTCAGGAGCGTCCGCAGCTGGGAGATGGGATCCTCCAGCTCCGAGCCGCCGTAGCGCCCCACGACGCTGCCGTCGGGCGGGACGATGTAGAAGTGACCGTCGGGTCGGGCGAC
Source organism: Sandaracinaceae bacterium (assembly GCA_044223665.1). GTDB lineage: Bacteria > Myxococcota_A > Polyangia > Polyangiales > Sandaracinaceae > JBBSAT01. Next base: position 3,404 of record JBGALT010000190.1, read on the forward strand.
GAACGAGACCAGGTTCTCGGCGAAGCGCCGGTTGCCGCGCATCTCGAGCATGTTGTTGATGAGCACGCTGGGATCGGAGAGAACGACCAGCCGGCCTTGCTCGACCGGATCGTCTCCGACGGCGCCGGCGAGCACGATCGCCTCGCCGGGCGAGATCTCGAAGATCGGCGGCAGCGGCGCGCCGTCGCCGGTGGGGCGGTGCACGACGACCTGGGGATGGTTGGTCACGAGCGCGTCGACACCGACCGCCAGCGGATGTTGCATGGCCGCGTGAGCGACCAAGAGCTGCGGGTTGCCCCGCAAGCGCAGGGCATCGGCGTCGAGCACGGGCGCGCGGCGCTCGATGTGGAACGTGTCGAGGATCGCGCTGCTGGCGCCGTAGTCGTCGGCCACGACGACGCGCCCACCCTCGCGCATCAGCGCGACGAGCGGCTCGGCGAGGGGGCCGGCCTCGGGCGCGAGCAAGAGGACGGCGTCGTGGGGGCCGAGCGTCGAGGCGTCGAGCTCGCGCGCGACCACCGGGTGGGCCGAGAGCGTCGCCTCGGCGATCGCGTAGAGCTCGCTCAGCCCGTTCCACTCGTGGTTGTCGGGGTCGAAGTCGCGATCCTGGGCCGCGCACGGGGAGGCGCCGAGCAGGGCGAGGGCGACGAGCGCCACGCCGAGCACGCCCGGCCGAGCGCGCGACCCTCGCGCGGGCCCCGCATCCCGGATCGGAGGTCCGGGGCGCCGTCCCAGGAGCCGGAGAGCGCGGCGATCGGCTCGCCCGCTACGGCCGCTCCCGTCCGCGGGCGGCGCCCGCTCCCGTCCGCAGCCTCCGCGGCGAGCACTCCTTGCCGGGTGATCACGCACGCCCGGATGATAGCCCCCGAACGTGAAATGCGCGCCTAGACGTCACGCCCGGACGCCCGTGTCGTGTGGGGAGAGGTCGCAGGGTCGGCCGACGAGCGACCGAAACTTGGCGCCTCCCGGCCTCTCATGACGCCCGCTGCCCGCGGGTCGCGGGCGAAGGCTGGAGAAGGACGAATCAGAGCGAGGGCTGGCGACAGCCCCTCGCGGGGAAACTCAGCCGAGGTCGATGACCACGACGCCGCGATGCGCCTCTTCGGACTCGGCCTCGCGGGGCCGCGGCGGCGGCATCGGGAGCTCCACCATGGGCCGCTGCTCGCGGCGAGCTTCGTCTTCCTCGCGGCGGCGGATCTTCTCGATGATGAAGGGAGGCAGCATCGCGATGTCTCCTTTCGGGCCCAGGCCGTACGAACCGTCCTCGTGAGAAGCAGCGTACGTGCCACGACTATAACAACCGACCCTTCGCTGTAAAGATACGCGTGAGGGCCGTCGGGAGTTTCCTGCCTGTTCCAACGGGCCGCGACGCGCCGCGTCGAGCGCGCGGTCTCGCGCGTCGGGCGGACGTGCGGGCCGGCCACACGCGTCAGCCGTAGTGATGGTGGTAGCCGCTCGACGAGTACCCGCGCTGGGTGCGCATGTAGTCGTCCCAGATCGCGGCCGCGTCCAGCATCGTCTTGCCGTACGCCGCCGCCGCTCCCGCGAGGATCGGCACGAGCGCCGCGATGCTCGCCGTGTCGACCGTGGAGACGTTCCGCGCCAGGCGCAGGCCGAGCGCGAGCTTCTCCTCGGGATCGCCGTCTTCGCCCTCGGCGAGGATCGCCGACAGGAGGAGCAGCTTGATGGCGTGTCCGGTGATCTCGCCGTTGTCGATCCCGAGCCGGTTCGCCCGCACGATCGAGCTCGCGAGCCGGAGGTCGTCGAGCGTCTCCTCGAGCGGCACGTCGATCCACGACAAGAGCGCGGCGATCGGCAGCGTCGCCGTCGTGGAGTAGCGCGCGAGCTCCTGGTGGTGCCCGCGGATGCGCCGCGCCACGTCGGCCGGGTCGCCTCCCGTCGCGAGGCCCAGGACGAGCGCCTCGGTCAGCTGGCGCGGGTCCTGCCCGATGCCCTCGAGCCAGCCGCGCCCGGACGACACGCGCATCGCGATCGACTCGGCAGCGGTCGACTCGGTCGCGACCGAGACCAGCGCGGCGCCGAGCGGAATCGAGAGGTCGGACGCCGCGGCATGCTGGGCTCTCTGGAGCACGTCCGTGGCGCTGCCCGGCCCGATCGCGGCGAGCACCAGCGCCGAGCGCAGCGTCTCTTCGGGGGGCACGCCCTTGCGCATGAGCTCGTCGCGCCGGTCGAGCACGTTCCGCATCGCGATCGACGCGTCGATGGACGCGAGCGTCCGCGCGACCAGGCAGAGGCCCTCCGCGGCCACGACGACCTGCGATGCCGTCCACGGCGCGCGTCGAGCTCCCGCGGCGGTCACGAGCTCGCGCACGACGGCGGCGATCTCGCTCTCGGTCTCGCCTCGCACCGAGAGCCCGATCGCCGCGCTCCGCCACGCGGCCGGCGCCGCCTCGGCGGAGATCGGCGCGAGCAGGCGCTCGATCGCGCGGGCCTTGCGCCCCCGTGACTCGAGCGTGGTGCGCAAGAGCTCCATGTGGTGCTCGAAGGCGTCCGTCTCCATCGGGCCACCGCGCTCCATGCGGTGCGCGAGGTCGGCGAGGAACGCACGACCCCGGGCGGTGAGCACCACGCGCTCGGTCGCGCCGCCGGTCGATCCGCGATACGGCGCGGCGTCGGAGGACGGAATCCTCACGCGCGCGCCGCCCGTCTGGCTCGCGAGGGCCTCGCTCAGCGCGAGCACTTCCGATCGCAGCGCGCGCCGCTGGTCTTCGCTCTCGGCCGCCCGGAGCCGCGCCTGGAGCGCCGCGAGCTTCGCGGCCTCCTCGGTCCGGTCGGGAGCCTCGCGGATCAAGCCGCCGAGGAGCAGCGCGTCGATCACGGCGGCGTTGGCGTCGAGCTCCTCGTCGCCCCGGTGGATGCCCGCCAGCAGCGGCTCGATCTCGCTGACCTTCATCGGAGTCCTTTCGTGTCGGTCGCCGGCTCGTCGAGCCAGCGCGCGCGATGCTCGCTGCCCTCGATCCGCACGACGAGGTCGAGCCCGCCGAGCGTGCTCGCCCGTTCCGCCCTCACCCACGGATCGCGCGCGAGCGCCATCTCGACGAGCGAGGTCAAGACCGCCCGCTTCGACGCCGCGCCGGCGCGGACCCCGCGGCGCCGCGCCCGCACTTGGAGCAGCACGTCGGCGGCGTACAGCACCTCGTAGGTGTTGCGGCCCAGCTGCCGCCGTACCCGCGCCTCGGCGCTCGGATGCGCGGGCATCCACTCGAGCGCCTCGAGATCCACGAACACGAGCGTGCCGTCGGGCGCGAGCACTGCGTCCTTGTCGAGCCACACGTCGTCGTAGTCGAGACCGACGAGGGACCCGTCCGGCTCGCGGCGCGCGCTGCGGGCGTAGAGCGTGAGCGCCGCGATCGAGGACGCGACGAAGCGCTCGAGGAACGCCTCGAGATCGTCGACGCTCTCGACACCGAGCGCGGCGAGCGCCACCTCCGGCGCGTCGAAGAGCGAGCGACCGCCGGGGGACGTGAGACGGACATCGCTCGGCACGAGCCGATGCTCCTGCACCACCAGGCCTTCGTACCGGCGATAGTCGATCGACGCCGTGACGCGAGGCTCGGGGACCACGACGACCTCGATCGTCGGCGCGAAGTGGAAGCCCTCGAGCGAGCCCCCGGGAGCCCGTGGTGAGGGCGCGAGCGCGGCCAGCGCTCCGTGCTCGCTCTGACCGCGGACCGGCGCCTCCCCCATCCAGAGCTCGCGGGTGTTCGCCGGTGGCCCCCGCGCGGCGGTCCGGAACGGCGCGGTGCCGTACGCCCCCGCGCGCCGGTCCGGAACGGCGCGGTGCCGTACATGGGCGCCGCCGCGCCGCATCCCTTCACCGACAGGAACGAGGGGCGTCCGCCGACCTCGCCCGCGATCTCGGGGACGGCGACGCTCCGATTGCCTTCGTGGACGACGGACACCAGGGACTCGTCGGTCGGGCGCGCCGGCACGAGCGCTCGACCGCGCGCCGGCGTGATCGCGAGCTCGGGCACGACGCCGAGCGAGCGCTCGGCCGCGCACCACGCGAGCTGCTCGCGATCGTCCGACCACGCCGGCACGTGGCTCACCGGTGGACCGGCGCGATCTCGACGCGCGCCTGCCGAGCCGACTGGACGTACATCTCGTCGACCTTCTTCATCCCGAAGCGGAGCGCGAGGTCCATGGCCGCCGGGTTGTCGCGAGAGACCTCGGTGACGATGGTGTCGACCGCGAGGTCGGCGCACGCGCGGACGCGCGCACGGTAGAGCTCCTTGCCGATGCCTCGCTGCCGCGCGTCGGGATCGACCATGAGCGAGTGCAGGCGAGCGCGCGCCCCGACGACGGTCGCCAGCGCGACCCCGAAGATCTCCCCGTCTTCTTCGGCGACGAACGCGACGTCACCGAGCGCGAGGCTCGCGCGGAAGAACGCGTCGCAGCGCGCACCGTAGACTCGCTCGGCCAGGAGCGCCGCTTCCTCGACGTCCTCGGGGCGCATGCGCCGCACGAGGTGCGTATCGTAGCCCTGGGGCTCGTCGTCCGGCGCGAGGGCCAGCGTGAGCAGGTCGTAGGTCTCGTAGAGGTTGTAGGCCTGCTCGGGCACGGTGGTGCCCGTCGACTTGGCGACCTGCTCGACGCTCGAGAGCACCCGGTAGCGGTACTCGCTCACCAGCTCGTCTCGCTGGGCGGCGCGGCGCAGCGCCTCCGCGACGTCCGAGAGCTCGGTGTAGACCGCCACGACCTTGGCGTCGGGATCGTCGATCGCGACCCCGGCCACGTCGCCGCGCGAGCGCGCCACGAAGACCGCGCACGAGGAGCGTCGGGCGACCTCGATCATGTGGGGAAGGAACGGCGCGAGCACCGGCGAGAAGCGCTCGGAGATCGGCGGCAGCGGGTCGTTCGCGCCGAGCGGCGAGATGTCGTAGGGCGATCGGCCGTAGGGATTTCGTGCGGACCGCACGCCGACCAGGAAGAAGACGAAGCTGGCGACGAGCGCGATGCCGAAGAAGCTGAAGACGCCGTCCGGGCTCCCGGCCTGCTCCTCTTCCCCGCCCCCCCCCGACCCGTACTCCGGTAGCTCCGGCGGGCTCGGAATCGACCCGACCGCAGGGGCATAGCTGGCGTCGACCACGTCGACCCGCAGGGTCATCGTGAAGCCGGCGCGCTCGCCTTCGAAGCGACCCGAGTCGTGCTCGACGCGGCGCTCGCGCAGGAACATGCCCGTCGCGGCGTCATACCAGTAGTCGTCGATCGCGCGGGTCGTCATCTCGCCGTACGCGTCGTCGCGGGTGCCGTTCGCCTCGCCGTGCAGGTGGATCGTGTCGCGCTCCTGGCCCGCGATCACGAGCGACTCGCGGCCGACGACGGCGAGCGTTTCCTCCAGCACTTGCACCCGGGCGCCGTTCGGGACGCCCGTCGGGATCCAGAGCCACGTGGTGAGCGGCGTCGTGCGGTCGTCGTAGTCGTCGAGATCCGTGCGCCCGGCGTAGAGCCGCGTCGACGGATCGAACGAGACGTCGCGCACCTCGGCTCCCGAGTCGCCACGATCCGGCGAGCCGTAGCGCCAGTCGTACCGCGCGTGGACCGACCCGAGGTCGCTCGCGTAGACGCCGACGCTGACGAGCGTGTCCTCCCAGCCGTCGTAGGCACCGAACCCGTCCGAGACGCCCTGGACGAGGTGGTAGCGCAGGCTCGCGTGCGCGGGCGGCGACGAGCCGCCGTCCTGCGCGCGCGCTGGCCGCGAGGGCCCGAGCGCCGTGAGCGCCGCACCGAGCGCGACCGCAAGCCATCCGCCCCACGCCGTCCTGCGCACGATCCCCCCCGTCTCTCGCCGTGAATCCGACGCGCGAGCGCCCGGCTCCGTTTCCGTGTGGGCGGCCGGAGCGGGCGAGCCGATCAATGATCGAGCGTTCCGAGGTAAGCCTCGTAGGCGGCCGCGTCCATCAGCCCGTCGAGGCTGCCCGCGCCGCGCAGCGCGATCATCCAGCCCTTGTCGTAGGGGCCCTCGTTCACCAGCTCGGGCGATCCCTCGAGCGCGCCGTTCACTTCCGCGACCTCGCCGGCGACGGGCGCGAAGAGCTCGCTCACCGTCTTGACCGACTCGATGTCTCCGAAGTGCCCGTGGGCGTCGAGCTTGTCGCCGACTTTGGGCAGGTCGACGAGCGTCACGTCGCCGAGCTGCTCGACGGCGAAGCCCGTGATGCCGACGCGGACGAGGTCGCCCTCGGGACGCGCCCACTCGTGGTCCTTCGTGTACTTCCGATCCGACGGGTACTTCGACATCGCTCGTTCTTCCTCTCCGGTCCGTTGTCCGATCGCGATCAGGACGAGATCACTTGCTCCCGTTGGGAGCCGCGCGCTTGTAGAAAGGGGTCTTCACGACGACGGCCTCGACCGCTTTCCCACGGATCTGGACGCCGATCTTCGAGCCGATCGCCGAGAGCGCGGTCGGGACGTATCCGAGCCCGATGTTCTTGTCGAGCGTCGGCGCGGGCGAGCCGCTCGTGACGAGGCCGATCGTGGCGCCGCCAGCGTCGGTGCCGTTCCATTCGACGATCGGATAGCCGTGCCGCGCGATGCCGCGACCGACCATCTCGAAGCCGACCATCTTCCGCGAGAGGCCTTCGGCCTGGATCTTCTTCAGCGCTTCCTTGCCGAGGAAGTCGCGCGGCTTGTCGAGCTTCGTCACCCAGCCGAGGCCCGCCTCGAGCGGGTTCGTCGTCTCGTCGATCTCGTTGCCGTAGAGCGAGAGCCGCCCCTCGAGGCGAAGCGTGTCGCGCGCGCCGAGCCCGGCCGGCTCGAGGCCCAGGGGCTTGCCGGCCGCGACGAGGGCACGCCAGAGCGCCGCGGCGTCCTCGTTGCGGCAGAAGAGCTCGAAGCCGTCCTCGGCGGTGTACCCGGTGCGGGCGGCGATCACGTCGACGCCCGCGACCTCGCCGTCGGTCAGCGAGAACGACGCCAGCGCCGGGATGGCCTCGCTCGCGCCGGCGGCCCTCACGACGTCGACGGCCTTCGGTCCCTGCAGCGCGAGGAGCGCGAAGCGATCGCTCGCGTCCTCGAACGTGACGCCCGCCCGCGCGCCGAGCTGCTGCCGGAAGTGCGCCGCGATCTTGTCGCGATTGGACGCGTTCATCACGATGAGGAAGCGATCGCGCGCCCGCCGATAGACGATCAGGTCGTCGAGGATCGTGCCCTTCGCGTTGCACGCGACGTTGTAGACGGCCTTGCCGTCGGGGAGCTTCGTCAGGTCCGCCGTGACGAGCGAGTCGATCGCCTCTTCGGCGCTCGGGCCCTCGATGATCATCTCGCCCATGTGCGAGACGTCGAAGAGCCCGGCCGCCGTGCGCACGGCCTGGTGCTCCTTGACCAGGCCTGCGTACTGGACGGGCAGCTCCCAGCCGGCGAAGGGAACGATGCGGCCCCCGAGGGCCTTGTGCTCGTCGAAGAGAGGGGTGCGTCGGAGGGCTTCGGTCACGGCGCGGGACGGTACGCGATCGGGCCGAGCGCGCGCAACGCGCGTCGTGCCTGCGCGTGCGAGGGCGCAGAGCGCGCGGCGCCCCTCACGGACAGAGGAGCACGTCGGCGCACTCCCAGCGACGGCTCGCGTCCGCGTAGGCGCACGTCTGCAGCCGGCCGCTCGAAGCACAGTCGCTGTCGTCGACACAGGTGTCGGCGGCGGTGTGGCAGTAGTAGCCGCCCACGCCCCCGCAGGTCCCGACGGTCGGCGAGCAGAACCCTCCCGGGCCGCAGTCGGCGTCGACGCGGCAGTTGCCGGGCACGCAGTGATTGCTCCCGTCCACCCGTGGATCGCCATGGCACGCGCAGACCTGGCTGCCGCCGCAGTCGGTGTCGTGGACGCAATCGTCGTACGTGCACGCGCACGTCGCGGCGCCGCCGACCAGCATGTTGCAGCGACCGTTCGTCCCGCCCGTCGTACAGTCGCTGTCGCTGGTGCAGATCCCGGCGCCGAAGCTGCAGTTGCCCGGGGGCGCAGGCATGCCGCACTGCGCGTCGCTCGCGCGGTGCACGGCCGGTACGCGCTGCCCGCCGTCGGTGGGGTTGGTGTCGGCCGGCGTCGCCGCATCGACGGGGCTCGCCGCGTCGTCGGACGATGCGGCGTCGTTCGCGGTGCCGCCGTCGGTCGTCGTGCCGCCGTCGACCGTCGTGCCGCCGTCGACCGTCGTGCCGCCATCCCCGGTGCCGCCAGCGTCTTGGCCGGAATCGGCGGTGGTGGCGGTGGTGCTGTTGGGGCAGCCGGAGGTGCCGACGAGGGTCGTGAGGAGGGCAGCCAGTGCAAGCGTACGTCGCATCCCCCCATGATATCCGAGAAGCGCAGGCGCGTCCGAGCGCGGCACGCACGCGACCCCGCGCGCTCGCGGGACGAGCGAGCAGGCGTCGGCCGCAACGGCGGCAGGGGTTCCGCGATAACGCGGCATGGACGCCCTCGTTCTGTCGTTCCGTGGGGAGCCGCTTCGCGTGTTTCCGATCGAAGATCGTCCGCTGGAGATCGGGAGCGCCGCCGGCTGCGACATCGTGGTGCACGACGCGCGCGTCCCGGAGCGCTACCTGCTCGTGCGAAGGCGCGGGCTCGAGGTCGTCGCGCACCCGCTCGACGACGACGCCGGCCAGGCGCGCGTCGTGCCGCTCACCCCCGACCGCTCGGTCGAGATCGGGCCGACGCACGCCATCACGCTCGTCCGCGACGCGATCACCGGCGCGCGGGACGCGATCGGGCGCACCGAGCCCGTGCTCGCGCTGAGCGAAGAGACGGAGCGCGTGAGCCTCCTCGTCGGCCGCGGCGCCGACGCGCGCCGCCTGCCGCTGCACGGCCGGCCGGTGACGATCGGCGCCCATCGCGGGCTCGACCTCACCCTCGTCGACCGCGCCGTGAGCGGTCGCCACGCGCGGATCGAGCCGAGTGAGGGCGGCTGGCTCATCCGCGACCTCGGCAGCCGCAACGGCACCTACGTCGACGGCGTCGCGACGCTGCTCGCGCGGATCGGGCCGGGGACGCGGATCCGCCTCGGCCGCACCGACCTCTTCGTGCTCGCGCGCGGCGAGCGCGGCGACGCGCGCGACGGAGGGATGATCGCGGTCTCGCCGGCGATGATCGACGTCCTCGAGACCGTCGAGCGCTACGCGCGGCTGCCGTGGCCCGTCCTCGTGCTCGGCGAGACGGGGGCCGGCAAGGAAGGGATTGCGCGGGCCGTGCACCGCCGCAGCGGGCGGAGGGACCGGCCGTTCGTCACCCTCAACGCCGCCGAGCTCAGCGAGTCGCTCGTCGAGAGCGAGCTCTTCGGGCACGAGAAGGGCGCCTTCACCGGAGCCCAGACGCAGCATCGTGGCGTGTTCGAGCAAGCCGATCGCGGGACGCTCTTTCTCGACGAGATCGGCGAGCTGCCCCTCTCGATGCAGGCGCGCCTCTTGCGCGTGCTCGAGACCGGCGAGATCCGGCGCGTCGGGACCGAAGCGACCACGCGCGTCGACGTGCGGCTCCTGTGCGCGACGCACCGCGATCTCGGCGCGATGGTGCAGGCCGGCACGTTCCGCGAGGATCTCTACTACCGCGTCGCCCGGTTGCCGGTCTTCGTGCCGCCGCTCCGCGAGCGACCGGAGGACGTCGGGCCGCTCATCGAGCACTTCCTCGAGGGCGCGCGGGAGATCCTCGGCACGCGCACGCTGACCGAGCCCGCGCTCAGCGCGCTCCGTGCCCACCCCTGGCCCGGCAACGTGCGCGAGCTGCGAAACGCGATCGAGGCCGCCGCCGCGCGCACCGCCGGCATCATCGACGTCTCCGACGTCGACGCGGTGCTCCGCGTGGGGCGGCGCGCGTCGGCACCGCCGGCCTCGCCCGCCGGGCTCGCGCTGGTGCTCAAGAAGCACGCGAACAACCAGACCCAGGCGGCGCGCGAGCTGGGCGTGGCGCGCTCGACGCTCCGGGATCGACTGGCGCGCGCCAAGCGGGCCGAGGGCGGCTGATCACGGCGCGTGGCCGCTGCGCGGGAGTGGATGCTCCTCGCGGCGCTGCACGATGGCGCCCCTGGCGCGAGCACGCGCGCGCTCGCATACCGACGCATCGTGCGTGCGCAGCCAAGGACGACTCTCTCGGCGCTCGTGCGCGCTGCCCGTCCGCTCGCCCACGCGAACCTCGCTCCGCCGCTGCTCTATGGCCAGGCGCTCGCGCTCGCGACCACGGGTCGCTTCTCGTGGGCGGCGCTCGCGCTCGCGCAGGGCTTCGGGATCGCCGACCACCTGCTGATCGTCTTCGCCAACGACTACGCCGATCGGGACGCCGACCGCCGCAACGACGCCCCCACTCCGTTCTCGGGCGGCTCGCGCGTGCTCGT
>JBGALT010000191.1:0-13702 GCA_044223665.1 Sandaracinaceae bacterium
CGGTCGAGAAGCGCGCGCCCGCGCTCCGCTCGGCCGGCGTGAGACCTCCGTACAGGTGCTGGAAGATGCGCGCGAAGTCGTCGCGATCGTAGAACGTGCGGAAGCGCGGGACGCTCGCCTCGCCGAGCGGCGTCGGCTCCGCGAGCGCGACCGGCGCAAGCACCCGCGCCGCGGCCTCCCACGCCACGCGTCGCCGCTCGCGCTGGGACGAGGCGAGCTCCACCAAGCGCGCCTCGAGCGACGCGTCCGCCGGGTAGTCCGACGCGATCCCCAAGAGGCGCCGATCGGGCGCCGAGGCGGCGCCCGTGCTCACGCCCTCGCATGGCGCCGGCGTCGGCTCCGGCCCGCAGGCCGCGAGCGCGACCCCTGCGAGCGCGAGCGCAGCCGCGCGCGGCGTGGTCACAGCGAGACCGGCGTTCCGTTCCGGACCTCGAAGCGCCAGACACCCGCCAGGCCCACGTTCGAGGTCGTGCAGAGATCGAGCATGGCCGGGGTTCCGGACCCCGGAAGCGCGACGGATTGCAGCTGGTCGCCGGCATCGAACCCGGCGACGGCGGGGCTCGTGCTCGCCATCCCCATCAGCCACTGGCACTCGGCGTAGCGGATCTCGACGTCGAAGTCGCCCGAGGCGCGATCGCCGCGCGGCCTGAGGATCAGCTGGAAGCTGTTGGGCGTCGTGTCGTTGTTCGAGTAGTGGCCGACCCGATACCAGGTCGCCACCAAGCGCGTCCCATCGATGAACCACGCGACCACGTTGCGCGCCGGCTGCCCGTTGGTGCGGGTGTCCACGTCGGCGCCCCAGGGCTCGATGAGCGGCACCATCGCGCCGGGGAGCGTGGGCGAGTACGTCATCGTGCTCGCGCCGAAGCTCACCGAGCCGTTGTTGTTGACGTAGAGCTGCGTGTGCCGCGTGCCCCAGTAGTTCAGGCCCATCGGGTCGAAGCCCGTCAGCGCGATCGGGGTCGACGACGCATCGTCGTTGGGCGCGAGCACGTTCGGTCCGTAGCCGGCATCGCCCCCGAGACCGTCGACCAGCACGGCGCCGCCGGTGCACGTGTCGGCCGCGCAGCCGGCGGGGCACACGACGTCGTTCGGCGCATAGACGCAGGCGCCGGTCTGACACCGGGGCTCGTAGGTGCGGAGCGTCGTCGGGTTGACGCACATCTCGGCCGGCGCGGTGCCGCAGGTCACGCCGCCCACGCACGCGCTCGGCGGATTCCAGTCGCAGGCCGCCGAGCACGTCGTCGTCTGCGTACCGCAGATCTGGCAGGTGCCGGTCCGCGTCTCGCCCGGCATGCACACGCCCTCACCGACGCACATGCCGTTCTGCCAGTGCCCCGTGCCGTCGCAGATCCGGGTCTGCATCCCGCAGCGCCCGCAGGGCACCGACTCGCTCGCACCGGGCGGACACTCCATCTCGGTACAGTCGCCGAGGACGGCCTCGCACGCGTCCGAGCACGTCGACGGCCGCGTCTGCCCCGCGGGGCACCCCGTGCTCACCCGCGTCGTCGTCCCGGGCAGGCAGGCGCCCGTCTCGTTCAAGCACGCGCCCATCGGAACGAGCTGACAGGCGTCCGAGCAGAACTGCGCCTGCTGACCGCAGCGCCCGCAGCTCCCGAGGGCGGTATCGCCGGGAATGCAGACGCCGACCTCGTTCATGCACGCGGTCGATTCCCACACGTGGGCGATCGTGCAGAAGCGCGTGCGCGTGCCGCACATCCCGCACGGCGTCGTCTCGATCGTGCCCGGCGTCGGGCACGTCAGCGCGGCGTCGGGGACGACCATCGCGTCTTCGGCGCTCGCATCGATCCCGGCGTCGCCGCCGGTGCTCGCGTCGTCGCCGATCGCGGCGTCCTCGCGCACGCCACCATCGTCGCGCCCGCCAGCGTCCTCGAGCCCGCCACCGTCGGCTCCCGTCGACGCGTCGGTCGGCGGTGTCGTCGACGCGGGGCATCCCGGGAGGGCGAGGGCGAGCGCGAGGGCCGCGAGGGCCCGACGAGACGAAGACATGCGCGCGAGTATGAACGGAACACCGCGGCGCGGCACATCGGCGGCGCGTGTTTCGCTGTCGCGCCGGCTTTCTGGGACGTCGTAGATCAGGCTTTCGACGCGACGCGTCGACGAAGGAACGCGAACTCCTTGTCCCACGCGGCGCGGGCTTCCTTCTCCGCCGTCGACTCCATCATCCCGCCGATGCCGAAGACGTGCGCTTCGATGGTCAGCTCATCGGTGCGCCTGCACTCGCCGTCGCCGAGCGCGACCACGCGGATGGTCCCCCGCGTGGTGACCGGCAGCGAGCGCGGCTTCTGGCCGGGCGCCGGCGTGACGGGCTGCATCCGCCAGGTCCAGGTGTTCGTGGCGCGATCGAGCGTGCCGTGGTCCTCGTACGCGAACGCGTCACCGAGGATCTTCTCCACGGGCCCCGGCAGGCTGAGCTTCGGCGTGACCCGCAGGCGGCGCGTCGTCTCGGTCGCCTCGAGGATCTCGAGCGCCTTGTACCCGAGCTCGCCGAGGTAGACGTCGCGCGCGAACTGCGGATCGAGGTACGTCTTCCAGAACGTCTCGGGGGTGCACGGGAGGGCGACGGTGGCCGTGGCGGTCTTCATCCGCGCCCGTCTACCGGGCGTGGGCGCGGCGAGCAAGCCCTGCTGCGATCACGGTGACCGGAGGACGGTCAGCGCGACCCGATCGTAGTCGAGCGTCGCGGCGACGAGCGCCTCGGCGCGGCTCGGATGGCCGACCACCGCGGTCCAGAAGGTCCCGAGGCGCGGCGCGCTCGCGGTGAGCGGCTCGGTCGCGCCGCGCGCGGCTCCGTCGGCGTCGAGCTCGCGCGCCCATCCCCACGTCGTGTCCTGCGCGTGCCAGGAGAGGACGAGCGTGCCTGCCGAGCCTACGCGCGCGAGCCGGGGCGCGCCGCCGCCATCGGTCTCGCTCGAGATGACGCGCTCGGCCGACACGCTGCCGTCGTGCGCGACGCGCGCGAAGTGCACCTGCTTCGTGCTCGGCGGGCCGATGCCGGTCCATGCGAGCGCCCAGCTTCCGTCGCGCGGATCACAGGCGACGGCGGGCGGATCGGGTGGGACCTGCGTGTCGCTCGCGATGGTGAAGGGACCGCCGATCGCCTGGCCGCTCGCCGCGTCGAGCAGGCGCGCACGGTAGCGGATCGTGAGCGGGCCGCCGGGCGCGAGGTAGTCGGTCCATGCGGCGAGGAGGCGATCGCCGCAGCGATCGAGCTGCGGGTACGTCTGGAACAGCGCATCGTCGCCGAGGCGCAGCTCCGGACCGAGCGTTCCGTCGACGGCCACGCTGCGACCGAACACGACGCGCGCGTCGGGATCGCGGACCCCGCGCTCGCGATCGTCGCCCCAAGCGACGTAGTAGCCCGCGCCCGTCCACGCGACGTCGGGGAGCCACTCGCTCGTGCCGTCCACTCGAGAGATACGGAACGGATCCCCGGAGAGCACGGCCCCGTCGGGCGACGCGTCGAGGAACTGGCCGAAGATCTCCAGGTGCGCGGGGTCGAGGCGATCGTCGCTCCACACGACGAGCGGCCGCGCGCTCGCGACGTCGGGCGCGGCGACGGAGGGGTCGGCGGAGTGGTGCGGTGAGACGGGAGCGAGCGCGTCGATCGTCACGGGGCTCGAGACGACGGGCTGCCCAGCTGCGTCGATTCGGACGACGCGCGCCTCCGTGCGGAACTCCGCGGCCGGCACCCACGTGTACACGAGCAGGTAGGCGTCGAGGAGCGGCGCGAACGAGAGATCCGCCACCCGTGCGCTGAGCACCGGCGTCGCCGTGACGTCGCGGGCCGAGACGCCGAGCGGGGAGGGTGCCGCCCAGGCGTCGAGCCCCATCGTCGCGTCGGCCGTCGCGGCGGCATCGCCGTCCGGTCGGGCATCGGCGGCGAGCGCGGCATCGCCCCGCGCGCGCGGTGCGACATCGCCGCCACACCCGGCCAGCCACGTCAGCGCGAAGAGACCCCACCGGCGCACGAGAAGAAAAGCGTGCGCGCGTGCCGACGCCATGTCGAGCGCGCCTGTACGGCTCCGACCTTGGTATGAAGGCGCGGATGGTGCCGCGCTCGACCCGAGCCCTTCCCGAGATCCCAGAGAAGAGGTGAGCCATGAAGTTCATGCTGATGATGAACACGCCCGGCGGCGGCCCCTACCAGATCGCGCGCTGGCCCCAGAAGGACATCCACGCGCACATCGACTTCATGAAGCGCCTCGGCCAGAAGCTGAAGGACGCCGGCGAGCTGGTGGGTGCCGAGGGCCTGGCCGGCCCCGATCGCGCCAAGCTCGTGCGCGCGGGCGACGACGGGCGACCGGTGACCGACGGCGTGTTCCCGGAGACGAAGGAGTTCCTCGCCGGCTACTGGATCGTCGACGTCGAGTCTCCCGACCGCGCCTACGCCATCGCCGCCGAGGCGAGCGACGCGCCCGGGCCCGGCGGCAAGCCGCTGAAGCTGGCGATCGAGGTGCGCGAGGTGATGAGCGCCCCGCCGCGCGACATGGGCACGTGATCGAGAAGCGCGATCTCGCGCTCGAGCACCTCCTGCGCGATCTGGCGCCGGAGGTGCTCGCCATCGTGCTGCGCCGTCACCGCGACTTCGCGCTGGCCGAGGACGCCGTGCAGGAGGCGCTCGTCGCCGCGGCGTCGCAGTGGCCGAACGCAGGTGTGCCCGAGGAGCCGCGCGCTTGGCTCGTGCACGTCGCGTCGCGGCGTCTGATCGATCAGGTGCGCTCGGAGAGCGCGCGGCGCAGGCGCGAGGAGCTCGTCGTGAGCCTCGTGCCGCCCGAGGACCAGCTCGCGCTCTCGCCCGACGCCGACGCGCCGCCCGACGGCGACGATGCGATGTGGCTCCTCTTCATGTGCTGTCATCCGGCGCTCACGCGGGCATCGGCCACCGCGCTCACGCTGCGCGCCGTCGGCGGCCTCACGACGGCCGAGATCGCGGCGGCGTTCCTGGTGCCGGAGGCGACGATGGCGCAGCGGATCAGCCGCGCGAAGCAGACCATCGCGAGCTCGGGCATCCCGTTCGAGCGGCCCTCGCCCGCCGACACGGAGACGCGCCTCGCATCGGTGCTGCACGTCCTCTATCTCGTGTTCAGCGAGGGCTACGCGGCGAGCAGCGGCGAGGCGGTTCACCGCGCGGATCTCGTCGACGAGGCGATCCGGCTCGTGCGCGTGCTGCGCGCGCGCTTGCCCGACGATGGCGCGGTGGCCGCGCTCCTCGCGCTGATGTTGCTCACCGATGCGCGACGCGCAGCCCGTACCGACGAGCGCGGTGCGCTCGTTCCGCTCGACGAGCAGGACCGCTCGCGCTGGGATCGCGCGAAGATCGCCGAGGGCACGGCGCTCGCCGAGAAAGGCATGCGGCGCGCTCCGGGCTCGCCCTATGCCATCCAAGCGGCGATCGCCGCGTTGCACGACGAGGCCCCGAGCACCGACGCGACGGACTGGCCCCAGATCCTCGCGCTCTACGAGGTGCTCGCCGCGCGCGAGCAGGACAACCCGATGCTCCCGCACAACCTCGCCGTCGCGACGGCGATGGTCGAGGGCCCACGGGCCGGGCTCGCGAAGCTCGACGCGCTCGCGAGCGATGCGCGCCTCGTCGCCTCCCATCGCGTCGACGCGGTGCGCGCTCATCTGCTCGAGCGCGCGGGAGATTCCCGCGCGGCCGTGGAGTGGTTCCGCCGCGCCGCCGAGAAGACGACGAGCCTCGCCGAGCGCGACTACCTGCTCTCGCGTGCCGCCCGTCACGAGCCGTGAGCCCGCTCCCGACGTAGAGTCGCCCGCGTGAGCCCCGGAACCATCCTCGGCGCCGTCTTCGCGCTCGCCGGTTTGGGCGGCAGCTTCGCGGCGCAGGCACGCATCGAGCGCACGCTGAAGACGCTCGGCGAGCCCGAGGTCGATCGCGCCACGGCGGCCGCACGTCAGGCCATCGTCGGTGTGCTCCTCGGCATGGGCGTGATGGTCCTCGCGCCGCGCGGTCCGACGTCGCTCCTCGCGACGGTCGGTGTCCTCTTGCTCAACGCCGTCGTGCTCATGATCCGCCGCATCCGCACCGCACCTGCGCTGCAGCCGCCCGCCATGCTCGCGTGCGTCGCCTCGTTCGCGATGTTCTGTGGGGCGCTCCTCGTGCTGATGGGCTGACCCCGACACCAACGACGTCGGCACGCTTTCGGGTACGCTCGGAGAGTGCAGGTCCGTCCGATGCTCGTGGTCCTGATGGGCGCGCTCGCGACGAGCAGCTGCGCCCAGGACCACGCACTGGTCGAAGCGGGAGCCCCGACAGACGCCCGAGAGGACGCATCGCGCTCGGACGACGCGCACGTGTGCACCACCTCGGGGTCGTACTCGATGGTCTACGAGCTCGGCACCTTCTTTCTCGAGCTCCATGCCGAGGGCACCTGGAATCTGTCGTCCTCGAACGAGGGCGATCTCGCAGTCGGGAGCTACGTCGCCCACGGCAGCAGCGTCGACTTCGTCTGTACGGGTCTGCCGGGGCGATGCGACGGGTGCATGGGGACCTACGACCTCACGGTCGCGTGTGAGGCTCTCTCTCTCGTGAACACGAGCATCTCGGGTTGCCCCGGCTGGCCGGTTCCGGAGGGCATCTACGTCAGAGCGAGCCCGTGACGTCGTAGACGTCACGTCGCGCTACCATCGGCGCTCGATGCGCGCGCTCGGTCTGCCGCTGCTCCTCGTCGTGCTCGCGCTCGCGGGCTGCGGCGAGGCGCGCTTCGGCCTGGTGCGGCCACCGACCTCGCCAGCGGTGTCGATCTCGCTCGTGTGGCTCTCCTGGTCGAACGTGTACCTGCTGCGCGCGGGGGATGCCGCGGTGCTCGTCGACAGCGGCTCGCCGGGCGACTGGGACGCGCTGGTGAGCGCGCTCGCGCTCGAGCAGCTGACGCCGGGCGCGCTGCGTCTCGTCGTGCTCACGCACGGGCACGCCGATCACGCCGGGCTCGCGGCGCGGCTGCAGCGCGAGAGTGTGCCCATCGCGCTCGGCGCCGGCGATCGGGGCATGGCGTCGCGCGGGCACGACGATCCTCTCGTGCCCACGAGCCCGCTGGGTGACGTGCTGCGTCCCTTCGTCGACTTCCCCTACGAGCCGTTCACGCCCGATCTCGTCGTCGAGGCTCCGCTCGAGCTCTCGGCGTACGGGCTGCCGGGGGTCCGCGTGCTCCCGATGCCGGGCCACACGCCGGGCTCGCTCGTCGTGGAGGTCGGCCGACGCGACGTGCTCGTCGGTGACCAGATGCTCGGCGGCCTCGGTGGCGAGCTCGGCGGCGGCAACGCGGGCGAGCACTTCTACCAGGCGGATCTGCGCGAAAACCACTGCAACGTCCTGGCCCTGGTCCAGCGCGGCGTCGTCACCTTCTACCCGGGCCACGGCGGGCCCATCGACCGCGTGAGCGTCATCGGCTGGGAGCACGACTGGGCCGAGGACGCGCTGCGGTGCCGCGAGCGGCGCGCGCCCGCCGCTCGATAGACGGTGACCAACGAGCGGCCCCGGCCCGGACAACGCCAACCTTTTCACCGGGCTCCGTGCTCTGTTCTTGAGATCCCCCCACCCACCCGGGCTAGAATCCGCGGCGATGGAAAAGGTCATCGGGATCGACCTCGGCACGTTCAACTCGTGTGTCGCGGTCGTCGAGGGTGGGACGCCGGTCGTCATCGCCAATCGAGGCGGCTACAAGACGACGCCCTCCATGGTCGCGGTGACCGAGGCCGGCAAGCGCCTCGTCGGCCACATCGCCAAGCGTCAGGCCGTCACGAACGCCGAGAACACCGTCTACGCGGCCAAGCGCCTCATCGGCCGCAAGTTCCAGTCGCCCCAGGTCACGAACGCGCTGGCGAACGTGGCGTACCGCATCGTGGAGGGACCGCACAACGACCCGCGCATCCAGCTGCGGGACAAGGTCTATTCCGTCCCCGAGATCTCCGCGATGATCCTGCAGGAGATGAAGATCATCGCCGAGGACTACCTCGGCCAAGAGGTCCACAAGGCGGTCGTCACCGTCCCGGCCTACTTCAACGATGGCCAGCGCCAGGCGACCAAGGACGCCGGCGCGATCGCCGGCCTCGACGTCATCCGGATCATCAACGAGCCCACGGCCGCTGCGCTCGCCTACGGCTTCGGCAAGAACATCGACCGAACGGTCGCGGTCTACGACCTCGGCGGCGGCACGTTCGACATCTCCATCATGGAGATCTCGAGCGCCGGCGTGTTCAAGGTCGTCTCCACGGCCGGCGACACGTTCCTCGGCGGCGAGGACTTCGACCAGCGGATCATCGACTGGCTCGTCGACGGCTTCAAGGAAGAGCACGGCATCGACCTGCGCCAGGACCGCATGGCGCTGCAGCGCCTCAAGGACGCGGCCGAGAAGGCCAAGTGCGAGCTCTCGAGCGTCGTCGAGACCGAGGTGAACCTGCCGTTCATCATCTCGAGCGCCCGCAACGAGGCGCTGCACCTGCAGCGGCTGCTCACGCGCCAGCAGATGGAAGAGCTCACCGAGGATCTCGTCGCGCGCACGATCCAGATCTGCGAGATGACCCTCGAAGAAGCCGGCCTCGGCAAGGACGAGATCGAAGAGGTCATCCTCGTCGGCGGCATGACGCGCATGCCGCGCGTGCAGAAGGCGTGCGCCGACTTCTTCGAGCGCGAGCCCTGCAAGGGCGTGCACCCGGACGAGGTCGTGGCGCTCGGCGCCGCGATCCAGGGCGCCGCGCTCGTCGACGAGGACCAGGACATGGTCCTGCTCGACGTCACGCCGCACACCCTCGGCATCATGGTCGTCGGCGGCTACTTCGAGGAGCTGATCCCGCAGAACAGCACCGTCCCGACGTCACGCAGCAAGATCTTCACGACGGTCCGCGACAACCAGACGGCCGTGAAGATCCTCGTCATGCAGGGCGAGAGCAAGCGCGCCGACGAGAACGATCTGCTCGGCGAGTTCGTGCTCACCGGCCTGCGCCGCGCGCCTGCAGGCGCGGTCGAGATCGAGGTGACCTTCGAGATCAACGCCGACGGTATCGTCAGCGTGCACGCCAAGGACCTCGAGACCGGCAAGGAGCAGTCGATCACGGTCACCGCGACGAGCGGCCTGACGAAGGAAGAGATCGACGCGATGGTCGAGGGCGCCAAGAGCTACGCGGTCGCGCGCCGCGACGACGAAGAGCTCGAGAAAGCCAAGCAGGAGGCCGAGACGCTCATCGCCGACATCCAGAAGCTGCTCCCGAAGGTCGAAGAGGTGGTCGCCGGCAGCGACTACGGCAAGGACGCGGTCGAGAAGGCCCGCAGCGTGGTCGAGAAGACGCGGGCCGCGATGGCCGCCGGCAACGCCAAGGGCGTGCGGGAGCAGATCGAGGCGCTCCAGCGCACGCAGCGCATGTTCAAGGGTGTCGTCGGCAAGGTGAGCTGATCACGGGCATGAGCGCTCACCAGCAGCAGGGGGAGCCGATGCCGCTTCGGCGATCCATGGTGTCCGAGGCATGAGCCCGGACGACGACGACCTCGACGAGAGCCCCGACTCGAGCGGGGAGATCGACGTCACGGGCTGGTCGAGCACGGACGACGAGCACAAGCAGCGCAAGCGCAACAAGCGCAAGCGCATCACGCTCGACATGTTCAGCGCGCCGCCGCTCTCGCTGCCGAGCCGCCACGATCCGATCCTGCCCGCGGCTCCGGCCGAGGAGGGCTCGAGCGAGCTCGCGCTGCCCGATCTGAGGGATCTGCCCCGCTTCGGCGAGCGCGCGCGCCCGCCCAGCACGGAGCTCGCCAAGGTCGAGGACGCGTGGTCGCGCGCGCGCGACGTTCCCGAGGCCGTGCCCGCGCGCCCGCGGACCGAGACGCCGCCTCCGTTCGCCACGCCGCAGGCCACGGCCGAGGCCGCGAGCCAGAACGACGCGATCGCGCTCGTCTCACGCCGGAGCCGTCCGCCTGGCTCGAGCGTGCTCGACCTCGCGGGCGAGATGCTCGACCGCTTCGCGTTGGGGGACTTCTCGGGCGCGCTCCTCGCGGCCGAGCTCGTGCTCGGCAAGGACCCGCTCCATGCGGAGGCCCAGCGCTGCGCGGCGAGCTGTCGAGAGCGGCTCTCGGCGATGCACCTGGCGCGCCTCGGAGGCGCCCAGCGCGTCCCGCAGATCGCGGTCGCCGGCTCGGAGGTGCGCTGGCTGGGGCTCGATCACCGCGCCGGGTTCATCCTCTCGCGCGTCGACGGGCGCACGAGCGTCGACGAGCTCGTCGACCTGAGCGGCATGCCGCGCCACGAGGCGCTCAAGCTCCTCGTCGAGCTCGTCGACGCGGGCGCGCTGAGCTTCCCCGCTCGCTGAGCCGAGCCCTACCTGGGCGCCGGGACGGCCTCGCGGCGCGACGAAGGATCACGGGCAGGTGCGGCCCATGCCCTCGAGGCGCTCGCGCACTTCCGGGATCGACGGATGGTCGGGAGCGAGGCGGCAGAATCGCTGGTAGTCGGCGATCGCCTCTTCGGTGCGGCCCATGCGCATGAGGCAGTCGGCCCGGCGTCGCAGCGCGATCGGGGTGCCGCCGCCGGTGATGAGGCCGCTCATCGCCGTGACGCAGTCGGCGGCCGCGCCGAGTGGATCCGTCGGCGGATGCTCCACCGGGTCCGCGGCGGTGGTGCTCGAAGGAGGCGGCGTGTCGTCGTGGGCGCCGTGGTGCGAGCCTCGGCGATGGCCGCCACCGCTCGTCGTCGCCGCGTCGGGCTCGACACCCGCGTCGGGTGGAACGTCGGCGTCGGTGCCGGCGTCGCTCGGGGACGCCGCGTCGGCCGTGCTCGCGGGGAAGGACGGCGGGGGAGGTGGAGGCGAGGCGCCGGACGTTCCCGGCAGGAGGCCGAGAAAGCCCAGGACGCCGACCACGATGCCGGCGGTCACGGCGCCGGCGCCGAGCCCGACGAGCGCGAGCATCCAGCGACCGGAGCGCGCAGGCGCGATGCTCGGCTCGAGCACCTCGGGCGCGCTGCTCGTCGCGGGCGGCGCGGCATGGACCGCGGAGGGGGCGGGCGCGTAGCCACCGTGCACGGGCGCCGGCGCCATCGGGGGTGGAGCTGCATGGCCCGGGGCCTTCGCGACCGACGCGGCCACGACCGGCGGCACCGGCTGTTCCATCATCGAGATCTGCGTGCGCGGGATCTCTCTCGGGCGCGGCGGAGCCTCGGCGGCCGGCCCGGTCAGGCCTGCGGAGATCGGGCTCGCCGGCGGAAGGGCTCCCGGAGCGCCGGCCGGTGCGAGGGCCGTCGCCGCGAACGCGACGTTGTGCGGCCGTGCGGGTGCCGTGGCGTGGGGCGAGGCCTGGGCCGCCGCCTTCGCGCGCACCTCGGCCTCGTCGAAGGCCGGCATCGACGAGAAGGTACCCGGCGTGAGCGAGTCGCTGTGCGAGGGCGAAGCGGCGGCGGGCTTGGCCGCCGGCGCGGGGGCCGGCGCGGGCGCGGGCGCGGACTGCAGAGCCGGATCGAGCGTACGCAGGCTTCCGAGCGGCGTCGTCGCCATGCCGGCCCGCGGCTTGGCCACTGCGGTCGGTGACACGCCCGCCGCCTCGAAGAACGCGTCGGCGAGCTCGGTCGCCGCGCGGAAGCGCGCGTCGCGCACGCGCGCCATCGCGCGCATGACGACCGACTCCATCGACGCGGGCAGATCGGGTCGAAGCGAGCGCAGCGGCGTGATCTTGCCGTGGAGGATCGCGACGATCAGATCGGTCGGCGTCGAGGCCAGGAAGGGCGGCTTGCCCGAGAGCGCCTCGTACAAGATCACGCCGAGCGAGTAGATGTCGACGCGATGATCGACCTCGGGCTCGGCGCCGAGCTGCTCGGGCGACATGTAGCGTGGCGTCCCGAGCACCTGTCCGGTCTGCGTGAGGCGTTCGCCGCCGAAGACCTTCGAGACGCCGAAGTCGAGCAGCTTCACCTGCACGCGGCCGTCGGAGCCCGTCGCGAGGAAGATGTTGTCGGGCTTGAGGTCGCGATGGACCACGCCGTTCGCGTGCGCGGCCGAGAGCCCGGCCGCCGTCCCGGCCACGATCGGCGCGAGCTCGATGGGCTCGAGGCGCCCTCGGCGCATGCGCGCGCCGAGCGTCTCGCCCCGCAAGAGCTCCATCACGAGCATCACCCGCCCGCCGTCGATCTCGGTGACCTCGTCGATGCCGACGATCGCCGGGTTCTTCAGTGCGCGGAGCACCTGGCCTTCGCGCCGGAGGCGGGCCGTCGCCTCCGGGCTCTGCTCGGGGCTCGCGCGCAGCACCTTCACGGCCACGCTTCGTCCCGAGACGAGCTCGGTGGCGCGGAAGACGTCGGCCATGCCGCCCGAGCCCAGCGCTTCCTCGACGCGGAAACGGCCGCCGAGAACGACCCCGGGGGTCGGCGGCACGAAGACGGAAGCGGGATCGGGCATCGCGGGCCCGGCAAGGATCACTGGGCAGCCGCGCGCGCGTCAACGTCCGTGCGCCGCCTCGCGCATCTACCGGGCACGTCTTCGCGTCGCCGGCGGGTCAATTCGACGTGGGCGCCGGCGTCAGCAGGAACGGGTAGCGAACCGCCGTGATTCCGTCGGTGCTCGGGAACGTCCAACGACGCACCGCCTGCGCGATGCAGGTCTCGACCTCGGCGGAGCCGAGATCGGTGGCGGTGGCGTCGAGCTCCGCCGCGACGACGCGACCCTCGGTGCCGATCGTCCAGTCCACGGTGACCCGTCCTTCGAGGTCGGGGCGCTGGGCGAGCACGCGCTCGTAGCAGCCGCGGATCTCGCTCGTGTGACGGCGGACCACCCGACGCACCGCGTCCCGCGAGAGCCGGCCGAGCACGGTCGCCTCGCACGTCGTGGGGCCGCACCACGAGTGCGGGCCCGAGCCGTGGCGCTCCCGGAGCGAGTCGGGCACGCGCTCTCGACCACGTACGGCGCTCGCGAGCCCCATTCCGGCGCCCAGCTGCCCACCCACGCAGCCGCGCTCCTCGTGGCGAACGCCCTCGCGCGTGTGCACCACCACCGTCTCCACGAAGCAGGTCGAGCCCGAGCCGGCGGCCCCGAAGCCCATCGCGTCGAAGGGAACGGTGCCCCCGCCATCGCCACCCGCGCCGCGTCCGACGCCCCGCATGTCGAGGCCATTGCCGCCGCTATCGAGCCCACGCGTCTGCCAGGGAGCCACCGCCGCATACGGCGAGGGCTCGCTCGGGGCCTGGTCGAGCGCGCCCGCGAGCGCGGCGAGCGCGCCGAGCGCGTCGACCTCGCGCCGGCTCGCCCGGGCCACGGGGCCCCGCCGGGCGCGGTGGGGCGCCTCGCTCGCGGCGCCCGCCGAGGTTTCACCGCGCATGCCTCCGTCGGAGCCTCCGGCGAGGCCGGGTCGGGCGGCCACGGGCGGCGCCTCGTCGGGCAGCGAGACGTGCACGATCGCCGCGAGAGGCATCGTCTCGGGATCGAGCGCGAGAGCCGGCACGCGCGGCGGCGCGAGCCAGGCGAGCCCGAGCACGGCCGCGTGCAGCGCGACGGAAGCGGCGAGCGCGCGTCCGCCGTCGTCTCGCTCTCTCGGCCCTGGCTCCCAGACGAGCACGTCCACGCCCCTCGGACAGCCGGGCTCGACGGGGGTTCCCTCCGCTCGCCGCGTCGCGCGAGAGAGCGACGGTCGCCCGTCGTGATCAGCGTTCGGCAAGGAGTGCTCGCCGCGGAGGACGCGGACGTAAGC
>JBGALT010000192.1:0-13689 GCA_044223665.1 Sandaracinaceae bacterium
GATCGACTACCTCGACCACTACCTCCAGGAAGGGGCGCCCGCGGCCGACCTCCGTACCCAGCTGCAAGCACGCCTCGAGAACATGCGCGAGCGCCGGCAGGAGCGTCAGGCGCAAGCACGGGGCACCGAGACCGACACGACGGCCCAGACGCCCCCGCCGCCGGCCTCCACCACGCGCCCCGGCGACGTGGTGCCCGCGGCGATCGCGTTCGGCGTGGCCGGCGTCGGTGTCCTGACCTTCGCGATCTTCGGCGGGCTCGCGCTGGCCGAGGACGGGGCGCTCGCCTCGAGCTGCGGCACGAGCTGTAGCGACGCCCAGCTCTCGAATCTCGGCGTCTACGTTGCCGTCGCCGACGCCGGCTGGATCACTGCCGCCGTCGGCGCCGTGGCGGGCGTCGTGCTCCTGTTCACCGTCGGTATGCCCAGCGAGCAGCAGGCCAGCACCGCGCTCGTGCTCCCGTGGTTGGACGCGCAGAACGGTGGCGGTGGTCTCACGCTCCGGGGGAGCTTCTGATGTCTCGGCACCTGCTCGCCTCGTCCCTCTGCCTCGCGATCGCGGGCCATCTGCTCGGCTGCTCGCTCGTGCTCGCGCCCTCGCGGCGGCACGGCGACGCCCATGACGCAGGCATCGACGCGACGATGGGGGACGCGGGGCCGCTTCCCGACACCGGTCCGCGGCCAGACACCGGGCCGCAGCCGGACACGGGGACCCCGGAGGATGCGGGTGCAGACGCATGGGTCGGTGTCGACGCCGCGACGCCCGACGCGGGCCCGGTCTGCCCTTCCGGTCTCGAGTGCCAGGCCGCGCCCGCCGGCTGGAACGGGCCCGTCGTGGTGGTCCACGGCACCGGCGACACCGCGCCGGCATGCCCGGGAGGGACGAGCCAAGCGTTCTTCTCGCACACCGGCGTGACGGCCGATCCCGCGAGCTGCGGGTGCGCCTGCGGCCCGGCGCCCGTCGGGACGTGCGCGGGCACCGTCCAGATCCAGTCCTCGTCACAGTGCAACGTGGGCGGGACGGTCGTGGCGACGGTCGGCACGAGCTGTGTGACGCTCCCCAACTCGGGGACGAAGTGGACCGCCATCGAGCCGGCCTACACCGGCGTCGCAGGCGGCTGCACGCCCAACCCGACGACGAGCGTCCCGCCGCTCGGGTGGATGGCGTCGTACCGCGGCTGCGGCGTGGCGAGCCCGATGGGATGCGGCATCGATCTCGTCTGCGCGCCCATCCTCACGGGTGGGCAGCAGCTCTGCGTCTGGAGCACGGACACGAACGCCGTGTGCCCGAGCGCGTATCCGAACCGCATCGACGTCTCGGACGGCGCCGACGACACGCGTGGCTGCTCCGCCTGCAACTGCGGGAACCCGGTCGGGCACTGCACGGGGAACATCGCCCTCAGCCAGGGCTGCGCGGGCGGGCTGCTCGGCGATCTGGCCATCGGAGCCTGCATCGATCGCGTCGTGCCGCCGACCGGATCGGTGGGCGCCCACATCGAGACGCTCACGCCCAGCGCCAGCTGTACGGCGAGCGCCGTCAGCGCGACGGGGAGCGCCACGCTCATGGGCAATCGCGCGGTCTGCTGCCGCTGACGACCAGTCCGGCACGAGCGCTCGAGCCGGTACATCCGCCGCGGTTGAAACGGGTGCTCCGTCCGTGAGACGCTGACCCCGCGTGCGGGAGTCTCGGCAGCGCGACGGCGGTTGGTCGACGCAGTCCCAAGAAATTGCGGGGCTCCGGGAGCAGCTCGACCTCGAGCACAGCAAGCTCCTCGCGCTCCAGGACATCGGGGCCGCCTCGGGCACCATCCTCGACGGCGACGAGCTGCTCTCGGTGATCGCGAGCCGCATCACGCGCGTGATGGAGGCCGATCGCACCACGATCTACCTCCTCGAGGGCGAGGACACGCTCGTGTCTCGGGTGGCCGAGGGGGCGGAGCTCCACGAGTTCCGCATACCCGTCGGCGACGGGCTCGCGGGCTGGTGCGCGCAGACCGGGCAGATCGTGAACATCGAGGACGTCTACCGCGACCCTCGCTTCGACCCGGCGTGGGATCAGGCCACGGGCTACCGGACGCGGACGATGCTCTGCGCGCCGATGCGCAACCGCAGCGGCGGGCGCATGGGCGTGGTGCAGTGCCTCAACAAGCGCAACGGCGTGTTCCACGTCGAGGACGAGGCGATGCTCTCGGCGCTCGCGTCGCAGGCCACGGTCGCCATCGAGAACGGTCGGTTCTTCGCCCAGACGGTGCAGAAGAACATGGAGCTGCTCGAGACCAAGCGCGAGCTCGAGCGCAAGGTCGCCGACCTCGACGTGCTCATGGAGATCGCCGGCATCGCCGCGAGCGCCGAGCGCCTCGACGATCTGCTCGACGGGGTGCTCCGACGCGCCGTGCACGCCGTCGAGGTCGAGGCCGGATCCATCTTGCTCTCCGAAGGGCCGAGCGGGGATCTGCGCTTCCGCTGCGCGTTCGGCGGCGCGCCCGAGAAG
Source organism: Sandaracinaceae bacterium (assembly GCA_044223665.1). Taxonomy (GTDB): domain Bacteria; phylum Myxococcota_A; class Polyangia; order Polyangiales; family Sandaracinaceae; genus JBBSAT01. The sequence continues at coordinate 2,489 of JBGALT010000192.1, forward strand.
GTGAAGGGCGTCCGCATCCCTGCGGGCAGCGGCATCTGCGGCTGGGTCGCGCAGAACCAGGAGCCGCGCTTCGCCAACGACGTCGGCCGCCGCGACGCGCCGCCCGGATCGCTCGAGGGACGGCACCTCGGGGACATCGCCGATCGCGTCGGCTACCACCCGCGCTCGGTGCTCGCCGTGCCGCTCGCCTGGGAAGACGGCGTCGGCGCGCTCGAGCTGCTCAACAAGCGCAAGGGCGCCGCCCCCTTCACCGAGGACGACGTTCGCTTCGCGACGCTCATCGCGAGCCACATCTCGAGCGCGATCTCGATCGCCACGGGCCGCGCGCGCCGCGACAAGCAGGAGCGCCTCTCCACCATCGGCCAGCTGCTCTCCGGCGTCATCCACGACCTCAAGACGCCGATGGCCGTCATCGCCGGCTACACGCGCGAGCTCGTCGACGAGAACGACCGTGGCGTGCGCGAGAAGTACGCCGACGCAGTGCGCCGCCAGGTCGAGCTCATCAACGCGATGACGCGCGAGACGATCGCCTTCGCGCGCGGCGATCGCAGCGTCTGGGTCCGCAAGGTCTACCTCAAGCAGTTCTTCGAGGAGCTGCGCGATCAGATCGAGCGCGAGCTCGAGAGCAAGGGTATCGCCATCGAGCTCGTGCTCGAGGACAAGGGCGTCGCGCGCCTCGACCAGCACAAGATCCAGCGCGCGGTGCACAACCTCGCCCGCAACGCGGCCGAGGCGATCGGCCCGCCGCACGCGCGCAAGCGGGGAGGGCGCTTCCGCATCACGGTCTCGCGCCGGGTCGATCGCGCCTTGGTCCTCTCGTTCGAGGACGACGGCCCGGGCATCCCCGAGGAGATCCGCTACCGCCTGTTCGAGTCGTTCGCGACCCACGGCAAGGAAGGCGGCACGGGCCTCGGTCTCGCCGTCGTCCAGAAGGTCGCCGAGGACCACGGCGGCTGGATGGAGGTCGAGAGCGAGCCCGGCCACACGGTGTTCCGGATGATCCTTCCGCAGAAGGAGACCGGCAGCAGCGTGGATCTCGAGGCGCAGGGCTAGACTATTCGGTCGCGCGAACGACGCGCGCTCAGCCGTTGCTGACGACGCCGCGCACCTCGCCCATCACGGCACGGAAGGCGTCCTTCAGCTCCTCGCCCGCGTCGACGCGCTCGCGGATGCGCTTGGCGAGCAGGCAGTGCGTGAGCTTCTCGCCGTGATCCTCGCCCTCGACGCGGATCGCGGCGTCCTCTTCTTCCATCAGCTTCTCGATCGCGAGGTCGAGCGCCTTCGCATCGTGCTCGCTCGCCAGGCGTCGGGCCTCGGCGGGCTTCACGACGCGGCCACTTCGCGGTCGAGCTCTTCGCGGAAGCCTTCTTCCTTCGTCGTGGAGAACCCGCGCACGAACTTCCCCTTCCGGAAGAGACCGAAGTAGGGAAGCGACGGGATCTCGATCGTCTTGCGGGCCTCGGGCGCCTTCTCGCCGTCGCACACGAAGAAGCGAACGCTCGGATAGGCCTCCGACAGGCGGGCGAACTTCGGCTTGAAGAGCATGCAGGGCCCACACCATCCGGCGTAGAAGTCCACGATCGCGAGCTCGCTCTCGTCGAGCTTCGCCTGGAAGTTGGTGTCGTCGAGCGGTTCGGTCGCCATCTCGCGTGCGAACGTGCGGCGCGGGCTCGGGGGCGTCAAGCTCGCCGCCATGAGCGCCACCGTCGTGAACCCGCCCTCGCTCGCCGCCCCGCGCGGCTACTCGAACGGGCTCGTCTATCCTGCGGGCGGACGCGTGCTCTTGGTCGCGGGACAGATCGGCTGGCGCGCCGACGGCACCTTCGAGGAGGGGATGGCCGCCCAGTTCGATCGCGCGCTCGCGAACGTGATGGAGGTCGTGCGCGCCGCCGGCGGCTCGGCGGAGCACGTGGGGCGCTTCACGATCTACGTGACCGACAAGCACGCGTACATGGCTGCCACGAAGGCGATCGGCACCTCGTACCGCGCCCACATGGGCCGCCACTATCCGGCGATGGCCCTCGTGCAGGTCGCCGCGCTGCTCGAGGACCGCGCCATGGTCGAGATCGAGGCGACCGCCGTCCTGCCGGGCTGAGCACAGCGTACCGCACCGCGTGGCGGTGGTGGCTCGAAACGGTGTTTTTCGCTATGGTCGACGCTTCATCGAGAGGTCCCCGTGAGCCGATTTGCTAGCTTCGCCGCGCTCGTCGCTCTTTCCATGGTCCCGGTGGCGCAGGTGCAGGCCCAGGCCTGCTTGCCCGCCAGCCCGTCGGGCTGGGATCCTACGGCGGCCGGAACGCCAGGCTCGGTGCCGGGCTGCCCGGAGCTGAACGTCGGCCTCAACGGCCCCGCGGACTTCGGGACCAACGTGGTGCCGCGCAACGACGACGGCTTCACCGGTCACGTCGACCTCACGGGCGCGTTCCCGGGCGGCCTGAACTTCTACGGTGGCCCCTACACGGAGATGTGGGTCAACACCAACGGCAACATCACGTTCCACCAGGGCCTCTCGACCTACACGCCGCGCGCGTTCCCGCGCCCGCGGGCGGCCACCGCGGCCGCGCTCGCCCCGATGATCGCCCCCTACTGGGCCGACGTGGACACCCGGGTCGACTCGCTGATCGGCCCGGCGCCGATGCCGAACCACAACCGCGTGTACTTCGACGTGCGCCCGGGTCAGATCACCGTGACCTGGTTCGACGTCGGCTACTTCTCCGAGCGCTACGACCATCGGATGAGCTTCCAGCTCGTGCTCACCAACCCGGTCGGCACCTGCGGCTCGCACGACTTCGACGTCGAGTTCCGCTACCACCAGTGCGGCTGGGTCGCGGGCGGCGCGAGCGGCGACAATCGCGGCAACGTCGGAGCTCCGGCGTGCGGCGCGAGCGCCACGCCGACGACGCAGTGCGGTGACGGTCACTGCGATCTCGACCCGTCCAGCGCGACCTACGAGGCGACGTGCACTCCCGCGAACGTCGGCTTCGATGCCCACGACGGCGCGAACTTCGTCACCATCCCCGAGGCGCTCATGCCCTCGGTGGAGAACGTCTGCGTGAGCTCGAACGTGGGCGAGCCCGGCATCTATCGCTTCCAGGTGCGCGGTGGCGCCATCGTGTGCGACGGCGGCGGCACGCCCTGCACGATCGCCGGCGCGAACGGTCAGTGCGCCGCGGGCATCAACGTGTGCCACGCGGCGGGCCTCGAGTGCCAGCCGGTCATCGGGCCCGACACCGAGACCTGCGACAACATCGACAACGACTGCAACGGCACCGTCGACGACGACATCCCGGGGATCTGCCCGGCCGCGCAGGTCTGCGTGCGTGGCAACTGCATCCAGGGCTGCCTCGATGGCGGCTGCGGGCTCGGCTACACGTGCACGTCGGCGGGCTACTGCGTCGAGGAGTCGTGCGCGACCGTCGACTGTGATCCCGGCATGCGCTGCGTCGCGGGGGAGTGCCACGACTTCTGCTACGGCGTGGTCTGCCCGCACGATCAGCAGTGCGCGCTCGGCCACTGCGTCGACCCGTGCGCCGTGATCGACTGCGGCGACGGGTACTGCGAGCTCGGGGTCTGCCACGATCGCTGCCCGTGCCACGCGTGCGACACCGGCTTCGTCTGCCAGAGCGATGGCACCTGCCTCCCCGAGGCGTGCGAGCTCACGACGTGCGGCGCCGGACAGCACTGCGGAGCGGACGGAACGTGCGTCGACGACTGCGCGGGCGTCGTGTGCCCGCCCAACCAGGAGTGCCGCGCGGGCGACTGCATCTACGTGCCGCCGACGGAGCGCGACGCGGGCCTGCCCGACACCGGGATCGTGTTCCGCGACGGCGGCGTGCCCCCGATGCCCGACGCCGGCCCCCCCGGAGAAGACTCCGGGCGCGTGATGCTCCCCGACGCCGGTCGCGGGCCGACGCGCGCGGAGTCCAACTGCGGCTGCCACGCCGCCGGCACGAGCGATGCGCGGCTCGCGTGGGTGATGATGGTCGGCCTGGTCGGCTTCGCGGCCCAGCGCCGCCGGGCCCGGAGCGCCCGTCGATGAGCCGCTCGCTTGTCCTCGTCGCGATCGCGTCGTCGCTGCTCGCCCCCGGCTGTGGGGGCGGCGGCGCGGCCGATTCGGATGCGGCCTCGAGCTTCGACTCGGGCCCGCCGGACGGCTGGTACCCAGGCCACCAGGACGTGGGCCCGGGGGTCGACGGCGGCTGCATCCCGTTCATCGAGATCTGCGGCGACCGCATCGATCAGGACTGCGACGGCCACGACATCGGCTGCGGCGACAACGACCTGGACTCGTTTCCCGCCTGTCAGGGCACCAGCCCCGACTTCGCGACGTGCGACTGCAACGACCACGACGCGAACAGCCATCCGCGCCGCGGCACGCTCGCGGGCGGCGCCGAGGCGTGCGACATGGCCGACAACGACTGCGACTTCCGGATCGACGAGTCGTCGGCGTGCTGCCCCGCGTGCTCGAGCCTGAGCGATCCCACGCAGGCCGATACCTGCACGCCCGACGGTCAGTGCGACTGCGACGGCGAGCCGGGCGTGGGCGCGTGCGGCGCGGGCCAGACCTGCTGCGCCTCGGGCTGCGTCGATCTCGACACGAGCACGCAGAACTGCGGGTTCTGCGGCACCGTCTGCGACAACGACACGGACACGTGCACGGCCGGCGAGTGCGCCTGCGGCTCCGGCCCGGCGTGCGCGGGCGGCGTGGCCTGCGAGGCCGGGACGTGCGCGATGCCGATGATGTAGCGCCGCGTGTGCTCGGGGTGGCGGCAGCGCACCGGCGTGTGCGGCACCCGTGCACAAACACTGGATCTCTGGGGGGTACGTCGGGTTAAGCTGTTCCTTCCCCGTTTCACGAGGTCGACATGCGCCGCTTGTCTTGGATGTGTACGCTCGCCGCGCTCGGTGCTCTCTCGGTCGTTCCCCGCGCGCAAGCGCAGTGCGACGTCTCGAGCCCACAGGGATGGCACCAGTCCGCCTCCGGTAGCGTGCCCGGGTGCGTGAACCTGAACGGCGGGCTCGGCGGTGCGCTGGGCTACGGATCCGACACCCTCACGCGCAACGACGACGAGTGGACGGGGCCCGTCGACCTGACCCCCGCCTTCCCGGGAGGCCTGAACTTCTACGGTGGTCCGTACACCACCATGTGGATCAACACGAACGGCAACATCACGTTCAACGCAGGCCTCTCGCGGTTCACGCCCGCCGCGTTCCCGCTCCCGGCGCCCACATCCGCGGCGAGTCGCGCGCCGATGATCGCGGCCTATTGGGGTGACGTCGACACGCGGTCGCCGACCGACGGCTCTTCGATGCAGACGGGGCACAACCTCGTCTACTACGACCTCCGCTTCGGCCAGGTCACGATCACCTGGTTCGACGTCGGCTACTACAATCGCCACTACACGAGCCGGATGAGCTTCCAGATGATCCTCCGGAACGCCACGTCCACCTGTGGCGACGGAGACTTCGACGTGGAGTTCCGGTACAACACCTGCGAGTGGGTCGCCGGCACGGCGAGCGGCAGCAACCCCGACGGCACCTGCACCCCGGCCAACGTCGGTGCGGGCTGCACCCCGGCCAACGTCGGCTTCGATGCCAACGACGGGATGAACAACTGGGTGACGATCCCGGAGGCGCTCACCAACGACGTCGTGAACGTCTGCATCAACTCGAACATCGGGCAGCCCGGCGTCTACCAGTGGGCCGTCCGCGGCGGCGCGCTCGTCTGTCCTGGCGGCGGGACCCCCTGCGAGACCGGAGAGCCCGGCGCGTGCGGCATCGGCGTGAACGTCTGCCACGCGGCCGGCGTGCAGTGTCAGCCCATCGGTCAGAGCGGCACCGAGCGCTGCGACAACATCGACAACGACTGCGACGGCCAGATCGACAACGGCAGCGGCCTCTGCCCGGGCGCCCAGGTCTGCGTGGCCGGCACGTGCATCACCGGCTGCGTCGATGGCGGCTGCGGCGACGGCTACGACTGCGACGCGGTGACCGGTGCCTGCATCGAGCATGCGTGCGTCGGCATGACCTGTCCTGCCAACCAGCGCTGCCTGCACGGCGCGTGCGTCGACTCGTGCACCGGCGTCACGTGCCCGCACAACCAGCAGTGCGCGGCCGGGCGCTGCGTGGACCTCTGCGCCGTCCTCACTTGCGACGACGGCCAGGTCTGCGTGAACGGGCAGTGCGTGCCCACGTGCCCGTGCACGCCGTGCGCGGCCGACGAGATCTGCAGCGCCGACGGGCGCTGCACGGCGACCAACGGCTGCGACGTCACGATCTGTGATCCGGGCTTCTACTGCCGCAACGGGACCTGCCTGGATGCGTGCGAGGGCGCGACGTGCCCCGCCAACCAGCACTGCGAGCTCGGCAACTGCGTCGACAACGGGACCATCGCGCGCGACGGCGGCGGGTACGACGCCGGGATCCGACCCGGCGGCGACGGTGGTGGCGTCGAGCCGGGGCTCGATGGCGGCGGCGCCCGTGGACCGCGCAAGACCGGGGGCTGCGGCTGCCGGACGGCCCCGACGGGGCAGGGCGGCGCGCTCGCCGCGCTCGGGCTCGGGCTGCTGGTGCTTGCCCGCGTGCGCCGTCGCCAGGGGCAGCGCTGATGCGCGCCTCGTGGTGGCTCGGGATGGCGCTCGCGCTCGGCTCGACCGCCGGGTGCGGCGGGACGTCGGGCGGCGGGAGCGACGGTGGCTCGTCGACCGGCATGGACGGCGGCGGCAACATGCAGGACGCGTTCGTCGGCGGCCACCAGGACGCCGGTCCCGGTGTCGATGGGGGCTGTATCCCGGGCTACGAGATCTGCGGCGACTTCATGGACCAGGACTGCAACGGTCGCGACGTCGGCTGCGGTGACAACGACCACGACGGCTTCGATGCCTGCCGGCCGCCGAGCCCCGACTTCACGATGTGCGACTGCGACGACACGTCCGCGCAGACGTATCCGTCGCGAGGCGCCCTCGCGGGCGGGCCCGAGGCCTGCGACGGGCGCGACAACGACTGCGACATGCGCATCGACGAGTCGGCGCAGTGCTGCCCCGCGTGTGCCAGCCTCGGCACCGAGACGAGCCGCGCCGACGTGTGCACGCCGGACGGTCAGTGCGATTGCTCGTCCCAGGCGGGCGTTGGCCCGTGCGCGAGCGGTCAGACCTGCTGTGCCGGCGGCTGCTTCGACCTGCAGACCGACTTCGCCCACTGTGGCACCTGCACCGGCGCGTGCATGGGCAGCGCCGACCACTGCGCGAACGCCGAGTGCATGTGCGGCTCGGGGCAGAGCTGCGACGGCACGGGCGTCTGCACCGGCGGCACCTGCGGCTGAGAGGCGTGAGCGTGGCCGCTGGATCTCGCGCCCGGCGCGTGCGATCCAGCGGCCATGTCCATTCGTGAAGAGGGTTTCACCTACCGGCTCGACGAGGGCGTGGCGCACGTCACGCTCGCACGGCCCGATCGCATCAACGCGCTCACGTTCGGTAGCTACCGGGCGCTGACCGACGCGTTTCGGGAGATCCACGAGACGGCCGCGGTGCGCGCGGTCGTGCTCTCGGGCGAGGGCCCGCGCGGCTTCTGCTCGGGCGGCGACGTGCGGGACATCATCGGCGAGCTCTTCTCGCGGGACATGGCGGGCCTGCTCGAGTTCACGCGCATGACGGGCGCGCTCGTCGCGGCGATCCACCAGTGCCGCGCCCCGGTCGTGGCGGCGCTGCACGGCGTCGTCTGTGGCGCCGGCGCCGTGATGGCGATCGCGTCCGACGTGCGCATCGCCGCGCCCGACGCGCGCATCGCGTTCCTGTTCCCGAAGGTCGGCCTCTCGGGCGCCGACATGGGCGCCTCGTGGCTCCTGCCGCGCATCGTGGGCTTCGGCCGCGCGAGCGAGCTCTTGCTGACGGGAGAGTTCGTCGACGCCGAGCGCGCCGAGCGCATCGGCCTGTTCAACCGCGTCGTCCCGGCCGACGGGCTCCGGGGCGAGGCGGCCGCGCTCGCGCGCACGATCGCGCAAGGGCCCGCGTTCGCGCACGGGATGACGAAGAGGATGCTCGACTACGAGCAGAGCGTGGACTTCCTCACCGGCATCGAGGCCGAGGCCCAGGCGCAGGCGATCTGCATGCAGCACGCCGACTTCCGCGAGGCCTACGACGCCGGCCGCGAGAAGCGCGCGCCGCGCTTCCGGTGACGGCCGCACGCCCGGGCTTTGTGCGAGACTCGGCGGCGATGACAGCCCATCCGATTCCGCCGCCGTGCTCCGACGAGGTGATCGAGCGCGCGTTCTGCGATCCCGAGGTCGTGAAGGAAGCGTGGACGACGGCCGGTCAGGTCGCGGCCGATGCGTGCCGCCTCGAGTCCGACGCCAAGAGCCCGGCGCTCGCGCTCCCCGCCATCGTGCGCCTCCTCGGCGAGCGCGGCGTGCTCGGCGTCGCCGTTCCGGGGTCGGTCGGCGGGACCTTCGACGACGTGCGATCGATCGCGCTCTGCCTCGTGCGCGAGCGCCTCGGGCACGCCTCGCCGCTCGTCGAGCTCGCGTTCGCGATGCAGGCGCTCGGCAGCTACCCCATCACCGCGCGCGGCAACGAGGCGCAACGGAGCGAGTGGCTCACGGGGGTCGCGGCGGGCGAGCTCGTCGCCGCCTTCGCGCTCACCGAAGCGGAGGCCGGCTCGGATCTGGGCGGCATCGCCACCACGGCGCGTCGCGACGGTGACGCGTACGTGCTCGACGGCGAGAAGATCCTGATCTCGAACGCCGGGATCGCATCGTTCTACGTCGTGTTCGCCGCCACCGCTCCGCCCGGAGCCAAGAAGCGCCTGAGCGCGTTCGTGGTCCCGGCCAAGAGCGCGGGCCTCCGCACGACGCCGACGCGCGTGCTCGGCGGGCATCCGATCGGCACCGTGCACCTCGCCGGTGTCCGCGTGCCGGTGTCCCAGCGGCTCGGCGAGGAGGGGGACGGGCTCTCGATCGCGCTCGAGACGCTCCACCGCCTGCGGCCGACCGTCGGCGCCGCGGCGATGGGTCTCGCCCAGCGCTCGCTCGACGAGACGTTGCGGCACGTCTCGCCGAGCAACAAGCGGTGCAGATGCACCTCGCCGACATGGCGCTCGACGTCGAGAGCGCGCGCCTGCTCGTCTACCGCGCGGCGGCGCTGGCCGACCTCACGGCCGCGCTGCGCAAGGCCCAGGGCCGCGAGACGGAGGCGCAGCGTGCGCGGGTCGGGCGCACCGCCAGCATGGCCAAGCTGGGCGCCACCGAGGCCGCGTTCCGCGTGATCGACACGGCGGTCCAGCTCCACGGCGGCCGCGGCGTCACCGAGGGATCCGTCGTCGCGCGCCTCTACGAGGACATCCGCGCGCTGCGCATCTACGAGGGCGCGAGCGACGTGCAGAAGCTCCTGATCGCGCGCGACGTGCTCCGCGACTGAGCGCCGTGGAAGGCTGGCGCTGGATCGACGAGGTCCCGGACGCGGGCCCGCTGGCGAAGGCCGCGCGCGCGTTCGCGGCGCGCGAGCTCGGCGGGGACGGCGTTCCTCCCGGCAAGGACGCGCTCGTCCTGCTCGCGCGCGCGATCGACCGCCACGCGGGCGGCGGACCCGCGCGGCCTGCGGAGGACGCCGCGTTCGTGGAGGGCGCCGGGGCGTTTCTCGGAATGGTGCTGATCGCGAAGCTCGGCGGCGCCCACGCAGGCCGTGACGGTACCCATCGCGTGCGGGTCGGGCGCGCGGGCTTCGTGGACCCGTTCGGCGCGATCGAGCAGGCCCTCGAGACCGAGCCGGCGCGCGCCGCGCTCGTCGACGCGGTGGCGCGCGCCGAGGCGGAAGCTGGTGGCCACGGGCCGATCGCGCGCGTGGCGCTGGCGTTCGAGCGCGTGCTCGCGGAGGTGCGGCCGGAGCTCCGCATCACCGAGCGCTTCGAGCGACGCCTGTGGATCGACGACACCGAGATCGACCTCGGGCGCGCGATTGCGGCGGCCGATGGTGAGAGTGAGGCGACGCTGCGGTCGGTCGCGAAGAAGCTCGTCGACATGCTGCCCGGTGGCGCCTCGGGCCTCGTCAGCCGCGAGGAGGCTGCCGAGCGTGTCCTGCCGCGCCTGCTCGGGGGGCGCTTCGAGATCGACGGGCTCGCGGTCGCACCTCTCGTCGGCGATCTCCGGGTGGCGTGGGTGCTCTCCTACGAGGGCCGATCGCGCTTCGTCACGCCGCGCGACCTCGAGCGCTGGGCGTGGCCCATCGAGGCCGTCGCGTCGCGCGCGATCGAGAACCTCGCGGCCCGCTCGGCCCGCGCGCGGTTCTTGCGGGCCGACACCGCGGAGGGGCCCTTCGTCGTCGCGCGCACGGGGGATGGCCACGACTCGGCCCGCCTGCTCTTGCCCGGCCTCGCCGAGACGCTGGCGCCCGAGCTCGGCTCGCCCTGCCTCGTCGCGGTCCCGCATCGCGACACCCTGCTCGCATGCGCCGATCGCCCCGCGCTCCGGACGGCCCTCGCCGCGCGCGCCGCCGAGGACTGCGCCCGCGCGCCGCACGGGATCGCCGCGACCGTGCTCCGCCTGCAGCCGGGTGGGACGCTCGAAGCGCTCTGACGTGGAGCGCGTGAAGAACGCCGCTCGCGCGGACGCCTGACGATCAGAGCCGGCGCGCGAACATGTCGGGATCGAGGGGCGCGGCGCCGAGGTCGCCTTCGCCCGCCTGCGCGACGAACGCGTCGAGCTCTTCCATGAACGCCGCCGCCGACTGCGCGGCGCTCACCGGCTTCGGCTGCGGCTCGGTCGCGAGGTGCAGGCCCCCGACGAGCGCGACGTCGCGCTGCGACACGTTCGGGTCGAGCCGGGCGATCACGCGATCGAGGTCGGCCACCAGCGCCTCGGCGCCAGGCGTGCGTCGCTTCGGGTCCCGATCGAGCACTCGCAAGACGAGCGCGTCCACGTCCGGCGTCGCGCGCCGGTTGAAGCGCGAGGGCGGCACGACCTCGCACTTGGCGACGCAGCGCACGGTCTCGACGTCGTCCTCGCCCTGGAAGAGCCGGCGGCCGGCGAGCATCTCCCAGAGGACGATGCCGGCCGCGAACACGTCGATCTGCGCGCTCGAGGGCTGCTGCTCGATGATCTCGGGCGCGAGGTAGCCGAGCTTTCCGCCGAGCATGCCGCCGCCGAGCTGTGTGGAGTGCACGCTGGCGTCGGCGAGGCCGAAGTCGGCCAGCTTCACCGCGCCGTCCTTGCC
>JBGALT010000193.1:0-13602 GCA_044223665.1 Sandaracinaceae bacterium
GGCGGCTCGCGATGTGTATCCGTCACGATCTTCAGCCGCAGCCGGTACGCCTGGTTTCGATCGGCATGGCTCCGACGGCCGAGTTCGGTCCGCTGCTCACGCAGCGTCGCCGCGCGCTGCGCGGCCGCCCGCGCAGACGCTGAGCACGGCGGCGAGCAGTACCGGAACCGCCGGTCGCACGACCTGCACAGCAGGAACGTGCTGGTGCAGAGCGGGCAGCGGCGGCGGGACAGCGGCTCGAGCATGAGCTGTCCCGCCAACTGGACAGCGCGCGCCGACACATGCGACACGCGAGGTCGCGGTGCGCGTCGCGTGAACGAAGCGCGCCTGCACGACGGCTCGAGGGGCCAACCTCGGGTCGTCGCCTATTGCGGGATCGGCTCCGAGGCCTACGCCCGGTCGGCGCTCGCCCGCCAGAAACCGGCGATCACCCCGCGCTTCTCAAGATCGCGAACTCGCGCTTCTCGAAGATCGCTTCCACCTTCGCTCGCGGCGCGACGATGGTGGCGCCCGCCGCCTCGGCCTTCTTCGCGGCGGCGTCCACGTTCGGCACCTTCACGTACGGCACCCAGCCGCTGACTTTGCCCTCCTTCGACGCGACGCCCGCGAAGGGCCCGGACACGCCCGCGAACATCGTCATCCCCGGGGGGCCCCCGGCAGGCTTCCAGCCGAGGACCTTCTCGTAGAAGGCGACGCTCGCCTCGGGCTTCTCGCTCGCGTTGTGGAACCAGACGAATCCCTCGCTCTTTTCTGCGCTCTTGTCGGTGCTCATGCCTCTATCTCCTCTCACGCCGGATGGCGCTCGAAGGGAGGACGCTCGAGCCGGGCCGTGCCCGACAGGAAAAGCGCATGTCGGGATCGCGGCAGCCGGGACGTCCTCCTCGTGGAGGTGTCATGCCGGCGAAGGAACAGGGGCGAGATGCGATCGTGGTCGAGGTGCCGATCGCGAAGATGTGGACGGTCATCCACGACTCTCGCGAGCTCGCGCGCTGGGGCCCACCCGTCCGAGCCGTGACGGTGCTCGATGCGGCGCCCGGCGAGGAGAAGCTCGGCTCACGACGCCGCGTCGAGGCCGAGATGGAGGGACGGCGCGGCGCGTTCGTGGAGCGACGCGATCTCCACGTGGAAGGTCGCGCCATCGGCTACGTGATCGAGGAGGAGTCGTTCGGCCTGTTCCGGATCATGAGCTCGCCAGGATTCTCGCTCGAGCTCGAGGAGGAAGGCGCCGCGCGGACGCGACTGATCTTCACCTTCTTCCACGATCCGCGAGGCATCATGGGCCACGTCATGAACGTGCTCATGGTCCTGCCCGCGCAGCGGAAGAACCGACTCGCTGCTCTGGCGGCGATCAAGGCGTACGCGGAGCGCGGAGAGGAACCGAAGCGGTGACGTACGACCAGCGACTCGCCGATCGCGTACGCGGATCCGGCGCGGCGCGGCCGAGGCCGATGCCGAGCGAGTTTCGAAGGCGAAGCCGAAGCGTCCGCGAGGGCGGGGCAAGTAGCCGACGTCAGGCGATCGTTGCACGACGGCGCTCGAGAGGTCGCCCCCCATGACGGCGGCCGGGTCCCTTGCGCGACATGGCGCTCATGGTGCCGCAAAGTATCCCCGTGGCGCGCAAGCGGCGACGAGAGCCCGACCCGAACGAGCCCGCGTTCGACGACCTCGAGCTCGAGGAGATGGGTGGGGAGCTGATCCACGTGTGGGTGCGATGCAGGACGGGAAGCACCCGGCGCTCGTTCGGCACTGCGTCCAGGGGATTCCTCTCGACCTGCGCGCGGGCCGACAGCATGCGGTCCGACCTCGGGAGATCGTCGCCGAGATCGCGGCGGCGGTTCATGGCGTTCCGGGTGCGGACGTGGGCGACGTCACCATCGGGTTCGAGAGCCGCCGGGATCACGCTCTCGATCAGCTCTCGGTCTTCGAAGGGCTCGTTCCTCCCGAGTTGCGCGATGCTCGAGCGTGGGCCCACGAGCATCTCCCGGCCGCTGACGCCGCGAGCCTCGTGCACGGAGACCTCCTCGGGCAGAACATCCTGCTCGCCTTCGACGGCCTCCATCATGTGATCGACTGGGAGTGCTCGCTTCGAGGTGACCCTGCGTACGACCTCGCGATCGTGACGCGCGGCGCCAAGCAGCCGTTCCAGATGGCCGGCGGCCTCGATCGCCTGCTCGAAGCGTACGAACGGCACGGGGGGCTCGGCGTCACGCGGGACCACGTGCATCTGCACGAGCTCTGTCTCGTCGCGCACTGGTACCGCGAGGCAATCGCCGGACGCAGCTCGCAGCCGCCCGCGTTCGAGCTCGATCGTATGCGCGCGCTCCTCCGCCGACTCCGCTGACTCTCCCTGTGCGCCTGGACCGAGGCGCCCCGGCCGACTGACTCCGCGATCGCACGCCCTCGGCATCGGTCATCCCTCGAGCACCCGCGCGAGGCATTCGCCCGAGAACGCCTCCTGCTCGATCCACACGCGCGTCACGCTCGCCCCGATGGCTCCGCACAGGTGCGAGATCGGGCTCTGCGGAACGACGATGTCACACGCGCTCGACGCGCACGCGGTCCGCATGCGTCGCGAGCGCGGCGAGATCCCCTACATCGGAAGTCAGCACGACACCGTCGGGCTCGGCGAGCGCCACGACCAGCGCATCCACGGCCGACCCGCGCCGCGCTCGCGATCGAAGCGCGGCCGCTCGGCGCGCGAGCGCGAAGGAGATGCCATCGACGATCTCGCACGTGCGGAGGAACCGATGCGTCTGCGCGTCTCGATGCGCTTCCCCTCGGAGCGACTCCACGAGGACCACGGTCGGAACGCGAGGGAGGGCGCCGTTCGATCGCAGCGCATCGAGAAGTGCGAGCGCCCTGGCCGAGCGCTCGGCGAGCGCGGAGACTGCGCCGCTGTCGAGGATGACGCGGTCGAGCGCGACGGGTCGGGCAGCCTTCGTCACGCCGCACGCCGAGAGCGCCGCGGGCTCCGCGCTCGAGGGCCCGTCAAGACGCGCTCGGCCCAGGCCGCCGCGCGCTTCTTGGCGAGCTTCGACGGCTCCCCGACCTCGTCCCTCAGCTCGGTGAGGTAGCGATCCATCTCTGCTCCGAGCCTTTCTTCGCGAAGCGCCGCACGCACGGCTCCTTGCAGTAGGTTCGAGAGCAAGAGGCCCTTGGTCTTCGCTTCGAGATGCAGGTCGTCGGGAAGGTAGAGCTGGACGCGCGCCATATGCGTATGACTATACACACCCCAATCGCAACCGGCCACTCGGCCGTCGACGCGTCACGCGAAGGAGAGCGACGGAGAGAGCGTTGGCGAGAGGCGGGCGTGATGCCGAGCCAGCGGCCGAGCGCCGAGCCCGTGGGGACGGAGGTCCGGAGGCCGAGCTTTTCGAGCGCGACGATCTCGGCGAGCGCACGCTGCGGCTCGGTGAGCTCCGAGGCCAGCGGAAACACGACGTCGTCGTAGGCGTGCTTGGGAAAGCCCACGGCCTCGCGCGCCGGCTCCATCGCGTCGCACATCGCGCCCCAGGCGCCCTCGTTCCCGTCCCGGATCTTGCGCGCCGCGCAGACGGCCGGCGCGACGACGGCGGTAGCGTGGCGAGCAGCTCGTCGGTGCGTGTCACGGCCCACGTCGTAACAAGACCGCGCCAGCGTGATCACGGCGAGGGCGAGCGCGAGGCCTGCGATGAGGGTCGTCGGACCGTCGCGCCGGCCTCACGACGGCAGGGTCGCGATCATGATCCCGAGACCGATCCAGCTCACGACCCAGAGGGTCGATCGCAGTCCGGGAGGCCCGACGAGGTAGGCCGGGACGTACAGCGCTCGCGCGGCGAGCCACGTCGTGGCGCCCGCTCGGGCGAGGTCGAGCGGCGCTCCGTGGAGCTCGACGAGGATCGAGAGCGCGAGGAACACGGGCAGTGCTTCGTGCATGTTCGCGAGCGCCCGCGCGGCACGGCCGCCGATCGGCGACAGCGGGGGCTCGTCGTCGCGCGGTCCGAGGGCGATGCGAAGGCGAGCACCGACCCCGCGCCCCGCGAGCAGATAGCGAATCGTCGGCGCGAGGAGCGTCTGCAGGACGAAGAGCGCGAGCGCGGCGAGGATGTATGGCGTCATCCCTCGCGCACTAGCGCGGCGCGCCCGCGGTCGCGATTCCCGGCGAGGGAAGCGCGAGGCTGCGGAAGAACGCGGCGCTCGGCTCGTCGGCCGGGAACATCAGCTCCACGCGCAGCTCCGATGCCGTCACGTCCGCCGCGGTGTCGAAGCGGAGCACCGCGGACACCGTGCGCACGACCCGATCGCCCACGCGGAAGCGAGGGCACACGACCGGGAAGCTCGAGTCGATCGGTACGTCGTCGACTTCGCCGAGATGCGCCTCCGCTCGTCGGACCAGGGCATCGACGCTCGGATCGGAGGCCGCGGCCGCGTCGCGACGGAGCGAGTCGAGGCCGGCCGCCGACACCGCGCGCCAGTTCTCCACCATCTCGCGGAAGGGACCGGGCCCGAACCACATGTCGACGATCGACTCGGGCGTCATCGCGGTGAGCCCCGGGAAGAGGAGCTCCGCCGCGGTGTTCGCCACGATGGGCCGCAGGCCGCGAGCGAACGCCCACGCGGGGAACGGCTCGTGTTGTGCGAGCACGCGGTCGATCACCTGGGAGATCGGAGCGAGCGACGGCTCGTCGAGCTTCGCCTCGCGGTAACGAGGTGGCAGGCCCGCGGCCACGAGCAACGCGTTGCGCTCGCGCAGCGGCAGGTCGAGCGCACGCCCGAGGCGCAGCACCAGCTCCTCGCCGGGCCGAGACCGCCCGGTCTCGAGGAAGGAGAGATGGCGCGCCGTCGTGCCCGCGCGTGTCGCCAGCGCGAGCTGCGACCATCCGGCCCGCCGCCGCCAGCCACGGAGTCGCTCTCCGAACGGGCTCGGCCCACGCGTCGTGTCGTTCATGCTCGTGCTCGTGCTCCCTTCGACGTGGTCCAACGCTCACCGCGCGCGAACCGCTCCCGCGAGCGCTCGACGAGCGCGTGCACGGGGCGCGAAGGACGCGTCGATGGCGAAGTCACCGCGCGGACGCGCTCCAGGGATCGGGCCCCGGGTCCGCGCCGGTGCCGGCGATCACGAGCCTCGCGAGGAAGTGGGGCCAGCCGATCGCGTGCTTCCGCAGCTCGTCATGCGCGAGGCCCTGGTGCTCGAGGACGACGTGCGTCCCGCCCGCGCGCGCCTCGAACGAGACGACGAGCCGCGTCGCGCCCGGCGGCATCGCCGCGTTGCCGGGCTCACCCCAGGTCACCTCGAGCCGGCGCGGCCGATCGACCCGGACGAAGTGCCCGCGGATCAGCACTCCGTTGATGTCGACCGAGAAGACGCCGCCCTCCACGGCCTCGAGCCTCGCGGCGTCGCCCATCCAACGCACGAGCAGCTCCGGTCGCACGAAGTGGTCGAACACCTCGTCCGGCGTCGCGTCGATGTCGAGGGAGGTGCGGTAGGCGTCGCTCATCGCTTCTTCTTCTCGATCTCCGCCTTGAGCGACGCGAGACGGGGTGACCAGAACGCCTCGACGAACGCCGCGACCGGGGCGAAGCCACCGGGCCGGATCGCGTAAAGCCGCTTGGTCCCCTCGCGCCGCGCCTCGACGAGGCCGGCGCTGCTCAGCACACCGAGGTGCTGCGACGCGGCCTGCTGGGTCACCGCGATCTCGGCGGCGATCTCGCCCACGGCGCGTGGCCCGCCCCGCAGCAGGCGCAGGATCTCCACGCGGCGGGGCTCGCCCAGGGCTTTCAGCGCGAGCGCGGCTCGTTCGTCCCTTTTCACAAGTATCCGCTTGTGTACCACACGGAGCTCGCGAAGGCGGCCCGTGCGAGCGCCTCGGCCTCGTCCACGCAATCGAGAAGTAGCCGACGAGATCAGCGAGGGAGGTCGGGGCCGATTCCCTCGCGCTCGATCAGCGCCTGCACGCGCGCGCGGACGTCGTCGCGGATCTGGCGCACCTCGTCGACCGGGCGGCCCTTGGGATCCTGGAGAGGCCAGTCGTCGCGCCGCAGGCCCGGGACCGCGGGGCACGCGTCGCCGCAGCCCATCGTGACGAGCATGGTGGCGCTGCGGGCGAGCTCGTCGGTGAGGCGCTGTGGCACGCGGGCCTCGAGCTCGATTCCCACCTCGCGCATCGCCGCGACGACCTCGGGATGCACGCGCGGGCCGGGCTGCGTTCCCGCCGAGATCGCCCGTGCCTTCGACGGATCCGCGAGCGCGTCGAGCCACGCGGCCGCCATCTGCGAGCGGCCGGCGTTGTGGATGCAGGCGAAGAGGTAGGTCTTCACGTCGGGCTCTCCTTCGAGCTCGCGCCGCGCTCGATCCAACGTACGAGGCCCGCGGCGAGCGCGCCGCCTGCGAGCTGAGCGGTGACGTAGAGCGGAACGTCGAGCGGGCGGATGCCGGCGAAGGTCGGCGTGAGCGCGCGCGCCAGCGTCACGGCGGGGTTCGCGAACGACGTCGACGCCGTGAACCAGTAGGCGGCGGTGATGTACGCGCCGACGGCGTAGGGCGCGGTCGCGTCCTTGCGACGTCCCACGAGCAAGACGACGAGCACGAGCCCGGCGGTCGCCACCACCTCGCTCAGGCCCTGTGCGAAGCCTGCCCGCACGTGCTCGGAGGGCGCGAGAAGTGCGAGGTCGAACATCCCGTGTGCGATCACGACGCCGGCGACCGCGCCCAGGAGCTGCGCGCCGATGTAGCCCGGCACGTCGCCCCAACGGTGCTCTCCGCGCGATGCGAGCACGAGGGTCACCACGGGATTGAAGTGCGCGCCCGAGAGCGGCCCGAGCGCGAGCAGCAGGGCGACGAGCACGGCACCGGTCGCGAGCGTGTTGCAGAGGAGCGCGAGCGCGACGCTCCCGCCGGCCAGCGACTCGGCCATGATGCCCGAGCCGACGACCGTCGCGAGCAAGAGCGCCGTGCCGAGCGCTTCGATCACCACGCGCCGAGCGAGCGTCACGACGCCTCGCGCACGGGAAGCTCGGCAGGGCGATCGAGCGGAGGTGGTGCGAGCGCACCGAGCAGGTCGGCCAGCGCGCCGAGGATCGAGAGCTCGAGCGTGTAGTAGACCCACGTGCCGCGTCGCTCGCAGCGCACGACGCCGGCTTCCTTCAGCACGCGGAGGTGATGCGACACCGTCGGCTGCGCGAGCCCGAGGCCCGGCATCAGGTCGCAGACGCACACCGGCCCGCCGGCCGCCGCGAGGCGCCCGACGATCTCGAGGCGCGCCTCGTCGCCGAGCGCGCGCAGGAGCGGGGCGTGGCCGCGCAGATCCCGGCGTGGCGCAGGGCGCTTGCACGTCGGCGTGCAAGCGGGCTTCGGGTCACGGCGCGCCATCGGCCCACACCTATCCGTGGCTTCCGGCATTGTCAATGTCATTTCGATCGGACGCCATTGCCGCGCGCATCTTCGGAGATGCTGTATTGACCAGAACCGATGCGTGCGTAGGCCTCCGGACGGAGGCTCGGACGATGTCGGCGACGATTCGGATCTTCGATCCAGCGATGTGCTGCGACACGGGTGTGTGTGGCCCCGGGGTCGACCCGGAACTGGCGCGCTTCGCCGCGGATGTCGATTGGCTCGCGAAGGAGGGCGTCGCGGTCCAGCGCTTCAACCTCGCCCAGCAGCCCGCCGCGTTCGTCGAGCACACGAGCGTGCGGGACGCGATGGCGCAGCGCGGGACCGAGGTGCTCCCGATCGTGATGGTGGGAGATCGGATCGCGAGCGAGGGCACCTATCCGTCGCGTGAGACGCTCGCGGCGCTCGCCGGCGTGGTGTTTCGGGCCAAGAAGCCGGTGGCGCTCGCCGACCTCGGCAAGCCAGGCGCGAGCCCGTGCGCTCCCAAGCCGGGCGGCGGCAAGTGCTGCTGACGCCGACGGGGAGCGATCCGCCCCGCGGCGCGTGGCTCTTGAACGAGAGCACGCCCTTCTTGCGCGACGCTCCGCGCACGCTCTTCTTCACCGGCAAGGGCGGTGTCGGCAAGACGAGCATCGCGTGCTCGAGCGCGATCGAGCTCGCGAGACGCGGGCGGCGGGTCCTGCTCGTGAGCACCGACCCGGCATCGAACCTCGACGAGGTCCTCGGCGTCGCGCTTGGCACCGAGCCGACGCCGGTCGCCGGCGTGCCCGGCCTCTCGGCGCTGAACGTCGACCCCGAAGCGGCGGCACGCGCCTACCGCGACCGCGTCGTCGGCCCCTACCGCGGCGCGCTCCCCGCGGCGGCGATCGCGAGCATCGAAGAGCAGCTCTCCGGCGCGTGCACCGTGGAGATCGCCGCCTTCGACGAGTTCTCGAAGCTCCTCGCCGACCGCCGCACGACGGAGGGATTCGATCACGTGCTCTTCGACACGGCACCGACCGGGCACACGCTGCGCTTGCTGGCGCTGCCCTCCGCCTGGTCGAGCTACCTCGAGACGAGCGTCGGGGGCACCTCGTGCCTGGGGCCGCTCTCGGGGCTGGGCGACAACCGCTCGCTCTACGCGGCGTCGGCGTCGGCGCTGCGCGCATCGGACACCACGCGGATCGTCCTCGTCACGCGGCCGGAGCAGAGCGCGATCACCGAGGCCGAGCGGACGCGGGTCGAGCTCGCCGAGCTCGGCATCACGAACGTGTCTCTCGTGGTGAACGCCGTCTTCGCGTCGAGCGTCTCGGGCGACGCGGTCGCGCTCGCGCTCGAGCGGCGTGGCCAACGAGCGCTGCGCGAGTTGCCGTCGGGCCTCGCCCAGCTACCGCGCACCGAGCTGCCGCTCTTCGCCTCGCCGCTCGTCGGCATCGCGCGACCGACCCCGAGCGCCCCGGCATCCCCACCGGCGCGCTCGGCGGCCTGTCGGGAGGTCTCGCTCGAAACGCTGGTGGACGAGATCGCGCGTGCGGGGCACGGCGTCGTGATGACGATGGGCAAAGGCGGCGTCGGCAAGACGACGGTGGCCGCGCGTGCGGCGGACGCGCTCGCGCGACGAGGGCTGCCGGTCACGTTCACGACCACCGATCCCGCGGCCCACGTGGCGGCGGCCGTGATCGAGCCGCGCCCGGGATTGCGGGTCGAGCGCATCGATCCGGAGATCGAGACAGAGCGCTACCGTGCCGAGGTCCTCGCGACGTCGGGCGCCTCGCTCGATGGCGCCGGTCGCGCGCTGCTCGAAGAAGATCTCCGGTCGCCGTGCACCACCGAGATCGCGGTCTTCCGCGCCTTCGCGGAGACGGTCGCGCGCGGCGAGGACGGCTTCGTCGTGATCGACACCGCCCCGACGGGCCACACGCTGCTCTTGCTCGACGCGGCGGAGACCTACCACCGCGAGGTCGAGCGCCGCGCGCGAGGCGTTCCCGACGCCGTCCGCTCACTGCTGCCGCATCTGCGCGACCCGGCCTTCACGCACGTGTGGATCGTCTCGCTTCCGGAGGCGACGCCCGTGCACGAGGCGGCCCACCTCGAGCGCGATCTCGCGCGTGCCGGCATCCGCCCGGCCGCGTGGATCGTGAGCCAGTGCTTGACGCCGCTCGAGGTCACCGATCCGATCCTGCGCGCGCGCCGGGCGTGCGAGGGTCGCTTCCTCGCCGAGGTCTCGACGCACACGAGAACGCTCGTGGTGCTTCCGTGGGAGGCGGACCGCGATCCGAGGCCGAGCGAGGGCACGATGGACGCACGAGAGCCCGCGTGAGACTCGGACCTCGGATCACGGGATCGAGCCGCTCTCCCGGCCGTCGCGTCCGCGTCGAGGGGAGACCGCGTTGAGCGAGCCCATCCACGTCCGGCGCCACGGAACGACGGGCCCGCTCGTCGTCGTGTTGCACGGCGGGCCGGGCGCTCCGGGCTCGGCGCTGGGTCTGGCTCTCATGCTCGCGACCGAGGCTCGCGTGCTCGAGCCGCTGCAGCGCGCATCGGGCGAGGGCGAGCTCACGGTCGCGCGGCACGTCGACGATCTGGCGCAGATCGCGCCCGTGGCCGCGGTCGTGGGCTGGTCGTGGGGCGCGATGCTCGGGCTCTCGTACGCGGCGCGCCATCCCGAGAAGGTCGAGTCGCTGGTGCTCGTCGGCTGCGGCACGTACTCGGAGCGCGAGCGACGGCTCTACCGCGCGCGGCTCGACGCAGCGCTCGGCGAGGCCGGCCGGGCCCCGCGCGACGAACTGACGCGAGCGCTGGGCGAGGCGCGCGAGAGCGCCGAGCGAGATCGACTCCTCGCCGCGCTGGGGAGCCTCTTCACCGAGGCCGAAGGCGTCGACACGCTGCCCGCCGACGACGAGCCGATCCGGGTCGACGCGCGCGGGCACGAAGAGACGTGGCGCGACGTGCTGCGCTTGCAGAGCGAAGGGATCGAGCCGGCGTCGTTCGCACGGATCCGAGCTCCCGTGCTGATGGTCCACGGCGACCACGATCCGCATCCGGGCACAGAGACGGCGCAGACGCTGGGCCCGTACCTGCCGCAGCTCGAGCGGATCGAGCTCGCGCGCTGCGGTCACGAGCCGTGGCGAGAGCGCCATGCGCGCGTCGAGCTCCAGCGCATCCTTCTCGACTGGCTCCGCCGGCATGCGCGCGGCGGGCGCCCGTGATCGCATCCGCGGGCGAGAAGGTCACCGAGAGGCGCGCGTCGCGGAAGCGAGCTCGAACGACGCGATGAGGTCTGCCTCCGCGTCGTCGCGCGCATCCTTCGCGGCCTGCGTGCGCTCGTCGGGGGTCCACGACCAGGGCCCGGGCACGCGCAGCACGGCCTCTCGAACCGCCGCATCGCCGCGGACGAGCGCCGCGTGGAGCGGAGCGAACAGAGGCATCGAAGGCCAGACGCCGCACGGCTTGGCGAGCTTGAAGTCGCCGTAGCGGTCTTCGACCGCCGCGCGCACGAAGTGGAGCACTCCCACCGCGGTCGCCGAGTCCCCGCGGATCGCCGCGTCGACCAGTGCCGCCAGGGTCGCGTCGTCGGAGGCCGCGCGGCCGAGCGGGATGGCCAAGAGCGGCGCCCACGCCACGGGGTCGGCCGCGATGCGCGTCGTCAGGCGCCGCACCGCATGGCCGTCTACCCGCGCGATCGTGTCGAGGAGCTCGATCCGCGCGGTGTCGTCCATGGTCGCGAGCATCGATCGGGCGGCCGCGAGCGTCGCTTCGGCGGCCGGGCCCGCAGCGAGCTCGCTGGCCAGCTGCGCACCGAGCTCTCGTGGCGAGAGGGCCTCGGGCCTCACGACGCGGTCGTTCATCATGGCCGCAGTATGCCGAACGCCATCCCGCGCGCCATCGGCGCCGGCGGGCGGCTTCGACGAACGCTCGGCCGCGCGCTCGCCAGGCGCTGCCGGAAAGGCCTCGGCGCTGCCGCTCGAGCAGCGCGACCGCGAGCCAGGCGCTCGCCACGATCGTCACGTGGCGAGCGGCTCGCGCGTGCCCGCGCTCGAGGCGGGCGATCCGGCGCTCGGTCCCGGGCTCAGGAGCGGCGATCGCGACGGCCACCGCCGCCGCCGCCGAACCCGCCACCACCGCCGCCGCCGAAGCCACCACCGCCGCCAGCGCCACCGCGGGGGGCGCGCTCGGTCGCCGTGTCGACGCGGAGCGGGCGGCCGTCGAGGACGGTGCCGTTGGTCGCGTTCAGCGCGGCCGTCGCAGCGGCAGCGTCGGCGAACTCGACGAACGCGAAGCCGCGCGAGCGGCCCGTCTCACGGTCCTCCATGAGCTTGACGCTCTGCGCGCCGTGCGGAGCGAAGAAGTCGCGCAGGGCGTCCTCGCTGGTACGGAACGAGAGGTTTCCTACGAAAAGACGGTTCGCCATTGCTCGATCTCCCTGACGCGGCTGCTCGACGTGCCACGTTCCCGAGACCGAGAAAACGAGCCACCCGTAGCGCGAAGGCGCAATGGTGGATCGGCGCCGCGCGCTGCGCTACGTCTTTTTTCGGTGCGATCCCCGGCAGGGGGGTGGCCCGGGGGCCGGACGGGGGGCGCCGGCGCTCACGGCGGCGGTCGCGACGCTCGCCCGCGTCAGAGCGCCTTGCGCAAGACCACGAACTCGAGATCGGGCCGCTTCGGCTTGCCGGCCCGCGGCTCCTCGTACGGAAACGGCTCCTTCTCCCCGGTGAGCGCGTAGCCGCGGCGCGCGTACCAGCCCAGCAGGGCGTCGCGGCGCGAGATCACCCGCATGCGCATCTCGGGCCGCCCGAGATCCACCCGCGCCGCCCGCTCGGCCTCGTCGAGCAGCGCGCGTCCGATCCCCGCCGCCTGCAGGTCGGGTCGCACCGAGAGCATCCCGAGGTACGCGCAGCCGGGCTCCTCGCGCAAGAGCACGGACCCGACCAGCTCGCCCTCGCGGTGCGCCAGCAGGATCCGCGTGGCCGGCCCGCGAACGAGCGCGCTCAGCTCGTCCGGATCGGTCCGCTGCCCATCGAGGAAGTCCGCCTCCGTCGTCCACC
Source organism: Sandaracinaceae bacterium (assembly GCA_044223665.1). Taxonomy (GTDB): domain Bacteria; phylum Myxococcota_A; class Polyangia; order Polyangiales; family Sandaracinaceae; genus JBBSAT01. Next base: position 12,394 of record JBGALT010000193.1, read on the forward strand.
CCGCGCGGCTCGCCTCGCCGCGGTAGGCGCTCTCGACGAGCCGGTGCAGGGCGGGGACGTCCTCGACGGTCGCGCGGCGGAACGACAACATGGCGGGCGAGGATGGCGCGAAGTGCGGCCCCGTGCATTCAGCGGCGGCGAGCGCCTCCCGCACCGAGCCACGTCGTCAGCGCCTCGCGGAGGCCCGTCTCGTCGGCGGTCGAGGCCCACGCGACGTGCCCGTCGGGCCGGATGAGCACCGCTCGCGGCGCAGGAACGTCCCCGATCCCCGGCAGAGCCCAGGGCCCCGGCGCGCGCGCGGTGACCACGTGGAGCCGATCGCGCCACGGCTCCACGTCGAGCGCGGGGGGCGGCCCGAGCGAGAGAAGGAGCGCACGCGCGTCGTGGAGCCACGTGTAGAGCCGTCGCGAGCCCTCGTCCGTGACGAGGTCGAGGTCCGGCATGCGACGGCCGACGAGTGGATGGCCGTCGCCGAGGTCGTAGCGGATGTCGAGCCCGGACATCATCGCCGCGTAGCGCTTGCGCGGCTCGTCCATCGCGAGGAGCTCGGCCACCGCGTCGCGCGCCGCTTCGATCCGTGCTTCGGCGCGGCCGAGCGCCGTCTGCGCCATCGTCGTGCGCAGCGTGCGGGCGATCACGGGCTGCCGCTCGGCTTGGTAGCTGTCGAGGAGCGAGCTCGGGCAGTGCCCTCGCACGACGTGCGCGAGCTTCCAGCCGAGATTGAACGCGTCGTGGAGGCCGAGGTTCAGGCCTTGTCCGCCGACCGGTGAGTGCACGTGCGCCGCGTCGCCGGCGATGAGCACGCGGCCCGCGCGGAGCGCCTTCGCCTGCCGCGTCGCATCGGTGAATCGAGAGATCCAGCCGCCGGGCTGCACCCCGAAGTCGGTCCCGTAGAGCCCGACGAGCGCCGCCCGGAGCTCGTCGAGCGTCGGCGTGTCGCCCGAGCGCACCTCTTCTTCTCGCAGCACGATGCGCACGCGCTTGCCGTCCTCCATCCGGCCCATCGCATACGTTCCTCTGGCGTCGCGCCGCATTCCCGAGGCGGGCTCGCGCGTCATCTCGACCTCGGCGATGAGGTAGCTGACCGAAGGATCCCATCCTTCGAGCTCGATTCCCGCCGCTCGGCGGACGAGGCTGCGCCCGCCGTCACAGCCGACGAGATACCGCGCGCGCACCTTCGCTCCCGCGTCGAGCTGCACGTCGACGCCT
>JBGALT010000194.1:0-13512 GCA_044223665.1 Sandaracinaceae bacterium
TTCTACATTTCCCCCGAGCAGGCCTCCGGCGCGCGCACCGTCGACGAGCGATCCGATCTGTACTCGGTCGGCGTGATCCTCTACGAGGGCCTGGCCCGCAAGCGGCCCTACGACGCCGTCTCGCTGCCCGCGCTGGTGATCAAGATCCACTCGGGCGAGCACGTACCGCTCGCCGAGGCCGCGCCCGACCTGCCCGCGGGGCTGGCCGACGTGGTCGAGCGGGCCATGCACGTGAGCGCCGCCCTCCGTTACGGGTCGGCTCGGGATCTGCTCGCCGCGCTCGTTCCTTACGCGGACTCGACCTACGTGGCCTCGCTCCACACGATGAAGGAGGTCGCCAGCTCCGCCGTCACGATGAGCGCCGCGGGCGGCGTGAAGCAGTCGGCGGTGCACACCGCGGCGCCTCCCGCCAAGGCGGCGCCGCCCACGCCCCGTCCGGCGTGGGTGATGCCGACGGCCGTGGCCGCCGTCGTGACGGCGCTGGTCATCGCCGCGGCGTTCGTGGTCGGCCGGGCGTCGGGCCCCAGCAGCACGACGGCCTCGGAGCCTGCCGCGACGCGAGCGGCGCCGACGCTCGCGGATCGGGCGCCGCCTTCGACGACGATCGCCCCGCCGGTGACGGCCGCTCCGGTCACGACGGCGCCGGTCACGACGGCGCCGGCCACGACCACGCCGGCGCTGCCCGAGCCTCCGCTTCCGGGCGTCCACCGCCCGCGACCGACGCGCGTGACGCCTGGCGAGGGCCCGAGCGAGGCGCATCCGCCTCCCAGCACGCGCACCGGATCCGGCATCTTGCGCGATCCCACCGGCGGATCGGCGTTCGGCGACTGACCCTCGGGCGATCCCACCCGGCGGCCTTGCGAGAGCCGGCGCCCGCGGGATATGGAAGGGCCCGTGCGTGCGCTCGCCTCCGTCGTCCTGCTCGCGGCCGTGTCCCTCGCGGCCTCCGCTCCCGGATCTGCCGCGGCGCAGGACCCCGCCGCCGATGCGCGCTCGCACTTCGATCGCGGCGTCGCGCTCTACGACGAAGGGCGCCTGGCGCAGGCGCTCGTCGAGTTCCGCGAGGCGCGTCGCATCCAGGTCTCGTCGGTGATCCTCTACAACGTCGCCCAGGTGGAGGCCGAGCTCGGGCACGCCGTGGAGGCCGTCGACGCCTACGAGGAGCTGCTCCGCACCGCGCGCTCGATCGAGCCGGCGATGCGCGCGCAGATCGAGAGCGCGCTCGCCACGCAGCGGGGGCGCATCGCCACGCTCGACGTGGACGCCAGCGTGCCTGGCGCGCTGGTCGCCCTCGACGACGTCGACGTCGGTGCGGCGCCTCTGGCCGGCCAGCGGGTCTCGAGCGGCGAGCACGTGCTGACGGTGCGCGCGAGCGGGTACGAGAGCACCCGCTATCGCTTCACGGTCGCGGGCGGCGCCACCCACCGCGCGCGCGTCACGCTGACGGCGAGCGATGCGGCGGTCGGGAGCCTGCGTGTCGAGTCGCGCGTCCCGGGCGTGGACGTCGTGATCGACGGCATCTCGTACGGCCTGACACCTCTCGCGGGCGGCGTCGCGCTCGCGGCGGGCGCGCACCACGTGGAGGGCCGCCGCGCGGCCTACACGCTCTTCGCGCAGGACGTGACCATCGCCCCGGCGTCCGAGACGCGCGTCACGATCGTCGTCGAGCAAGACGCCGCGGCGCCTGCGTCGGCGCTCGGGGCGCTGCAGCTCGCCGTACCGACCGCGTCTGCGTCGGTCCGCATCGACGGTGCTGCCGCCGACGTCGCGGGGACGCTCGCGCTCCCGGCGGGCCTGCACGACGTGGAGGTCCACGCGGCCGATCGCGAGGCGTACACCACGCGCGTCGAGCTCCTGCCCCAGCAGACGTACGACCTGCGGCCGCCGTACGCGTGGACCCCCGAGGCGCGCGAGTCGCGCGTGGCCGATGCCCACGCGAGGCGTGATGCTGGATGGGGCCTGCTGATCTCGGGCGCCGTCCTCGGCGTCGGAGGCCTCGTGGCGGTCGGGGTGACCCAGGCCGACTGGGACTCGGGCTCCGCCGGGCTGAGCCGCGTCTTCGCGCCGGGCGGCGCGTGCTTCAACGCCGAGCACAACTGGTCGCCGGTGGCGACGACCTGCCCACCGGCGCTCGAGGCCATGGGAATCATGGTGGGCCCGCCCCAGGGCGGCCTCGAGCCGGACGCCGTCACGGCCGCACGGCAGCAGCTGAACGGGGCCGTGTCTCGCTACAACACGACGATGGCGATCGCGGGGACGATCGCCGGCGTCGGAGGCGCCATGCTCGCCGTCGGTCTCGCCCTCGTGCTGACCGCCCCGTCGGACGCCGACGTGGACCGCGCCGCCCGGGCGCAGGCCTTCCGCCTCGAGCTCGCTGCGGGCCCCGGCAGCCTGTCGCTTCACGGGACGTTCTGAGGGGGACGTGGAGCCGAAGAACGACAGCACCTGGATGTGGCTGGGCATCGGGCTCGGGTGCATGGTCGTGGTGCTCGCCACCACGTGCCTGACGTGCGCCGGTTGCTACTGGATGAGCGCGGAGGGCGGCGCCTCGAGCGCGCCGTACCAGCCTTCACCGTACACGCCGCCTCCGCCGTACGTCCCGCCGCCGACGACGTTCGCCCCGCCGCCGACCTACGTCCCGCCGCCGCCGACGTTCGCCCCGCCGACCACGATGGCCCCACCGCCCGTCTCGGGTGAGGAGGCCCCGCGCGTGATCCGGGCCACGGTGCAGAGCGTCGAGGGGCTCTCCACCGTGAGCGTGGGAGCCACGTGCGAGTTCAACGTCGAGCGCCGCGATCGCGACGACGGGACCTTCTGGTGCAATGCGCAGGTCGTCTGCGGTGGCCAGCTGCTCTACGGCGGCCCCGAGGCTGGCTACTTCCCGTGCACGCTGTTCGAGTCGCCCCAGCGCGGCGTGGTGGGCTCCGACACGGGAACGACGCCCGTCGATCGCGACGCCGCGTTCAGCATCGACACGGTGCAGAGCCGCGTCGAGGTCTGGGACGATGCGCACGACGACGTCGCGGCCTTCCACGTGACGGCGCACATCGACGCGGTCGAGTGATCCATCTCGAGGCGCCTCCGCCGGGCGTCAGGGGACGGCGGAGGGACGGGCCGGCTGCGCCGGCGCCACGCGCTCGGGCGCCGCGAGGATCACACGCGAGCTGCGCTCCCACGTGAGGTAGGCCCACGCCCACTCGAAGAGGACGACGAGCCGGTTGCGGAAGTCCACGAGGAACAGGATGTGGATGAAGAGCCAGAGCAGCCACGCGAAGAGCCCGCTGAAGCGTGCACGGCCGGCGAGATCGGCGATCGCGCGGGCGCGCCCGATCGTCGCCATCGAGCCCTTGTCCGCGTACCGGAACGGCAGCGGGGGCTCCTTGCGCAGCGCCCGGCCGATCTCCCGTGCCGCGTGCTCGCCGCTCTGGATGCCGAGCTGGCAGACCCCGGGCAGCGGCCTTCCGTCCTGGTCTCTCGCGATCAGATCGCCGAGCGCGAAGATCTCGGGATGCCCTGGCACGCGCAGGCTCTCGTCGACCTGGACGCGCCCGGCCCGATCGAGCGGCGCGCCGAGGTCCTTGGTCAGCGGCGAGGCCGCGACGCCGGCGGCCCAGAGCACGGTGCCGGCGGCGATCCGATCGTCGCCGATGCAGACGCCGTGCGCGTCGACCTGCGTGACGCGCGCCCGGAGGCGGATCTCGACGCCGAGCGCCCGGAGCGACGCCTCGGCCTTCGCGCTGAGATCGGGCGTGAACGACGTGAGGATGCGGTCGCCGCCCTCCACCAGCACGACGCGCGTCTGGCGTGGGTCGTAGTGCCGGAAGTCGCGCGCGAGCGTGCGGCCGGCGATCTCGGCGAGCGCGCCGGCCAGCTCCACGCCCGTGGGCCCGGCCCCGATCACCACGAAGGTGGTGTGCTCGCGCCGCTTCTCCGGGTCGCTCTCCCGCTCGGCACGCTCGAAGGCGGCCAGGATGCGGCTGCGGATGTCGAGCGCCTCCTCGAGCGTCTTCAGGCCCGGCGCATGCGCGCGCCACTCGTCGTGGCCGAAGTACGCGTGGGTCATCCCCGCCGCGAGCAGCAGCGTGTCGTAGCGGAGCGTGCTCTCGCCCCCGTCCAGCTCCACGAGCTTCTTCTCGACGTCGATCCGCGTGACCTCGCCCATCAGGATGGTCGTGTTCTTCTGGCGGGCGAGCAGCTTCCGGATCGGCGCCGCGATGTCGGGCGCGGCGAGGGCCGCAGTCGCGACCTGGTACAGGAGCGGCTGGAAGAGATGGTGGTTCTGTCGGTCGACGAGCGTCACCTGCACGGGCGCGCGTCGCAGCGCGCGCGCCGCAGCGAGGCCCGCGAACCCGGCACCGATGATCACGACACGAGGCTCGGCGGGCACCAGCACGCGCCGACTCTACGGCCTCACCTGCCGAACGCCACGAGCAATCCCGTCCCGCCGAAGAAGATCAGCAGGCTGACGACGAGCATCACGCGATCGATCCGCTCCGCGCGCTGGATCTCTCCGCGATCGTGCACGCGGACCGACCAGACCGAGGCGAGAAGCGCCAGGAAGATCACGCCGTAGCTGAGGTTGTAGATGTGATCGAGCAGCACGAGGTAGCCGGTCGACGGGAGGTCCCCCGCGGCCGTGAGCTGCAGCGCGACGGCCGAGATGAGGCTCGTGATCCCGAGGCCGAGCTTTCCCTCGAAGTACTTGGGGTCGATCAGGAACATCACCATCGTGATGAGCATGACGATCGCGATGGGGAGGATCGTGGTGGCCGCGTAGCCGATGACGGGCCGGGCGACGACGACCGAGTAGCGAAAGCGCGAGTAGCGGTCCTCGCCGATGGGCCGGCGCGTGTCGCCGAAGTTGGTCGGGTAGTCCTGCTGGATGATCTCGGCACGCACCTCGCCGAGATCCCAGCCGGGGATCGCGAGCGTGGGCGGCAGCGTGTACGTCCCTTCGTCGACCACGTAGGTCATGTCGTCGACGACGAGGTCGGTGTCCTCGATCGCGATGACGATCTCCTGCGAGTCGAAGGGGTAGGCGCGGACGTCGAACGGGTGCCCGAAGTGCCCCTGCACGTGGAAGACCTGGTAGCGCCAGCCGTCGCCGAGGTCCTCCGGGATCGGGTTGTCGTCCTCGTCGACGTACACCGGCGCGCGCAGCAGATCCCACGACTCGACCGAGTTCATGAACTCGAAGGTCGTGCTCGGATCGATGTCGTCTCCTTGCCAGCGGAACCAGAGATAGAAGTCGACCAGACAGCGGTTCGTCTGCAGATCCAGCGAGGGTACGTCGTTGACGTAGATGCCGACGTAGACGGGGCGCGGCGTCGGGAGCTCGCCGCTCGGCGTGGAGCGCGGCGCGTCGGCGTCGACGATCGCGTCCTCGAGCTCGTGCGGCGCGCCTTCGTCCTCGGCGCCTTCGTCGTCGTCGTTGCCGTCGCCATCGGCGTCGTCGCCGTCCTGCGCGTCGACGGGTGCCTCGTCCTCGTCGTCGTCCTGGGCGCCCGCCGGCGCCGCGAGCCCCGCGAGCAAGAGCCCGAGGAGGATCCCCCATCGAAGTGACATGCGGGCGCGAGCCTACGACAAACACGCGTCTTGCGTGCGGTGCTCGACGCTCCCATCATCGCGGCGCCGTATGGGTCGCGTCTACGTCACCGGCATGGGCACGGTCAGCTCGCTCGGCCTCGGGCGCAAGGCCTATTGGGAGGCCCTCGTGGCCGGCAAGAGCGGGGCCTCGGAGGTCACCCTCTTCGACACCGGGTCGATCGGGCGCAACATCGCGTGCGAGGTGAAGGGCTTTCGTGCGCGCGACTTCCTCAGCGCCGCCGAGGCACGGCGGGCGGGGCGCGCGTCGGCGTTCGCGGTCGCCGCGGCGCGGATGGCGGTGCAAGACGCGCAGATTCACCCGAAGCTCGTCGCCGGCGAGCGCACCGCCGTCGTGCTCGGAACGACGATGGGCGAGGCCAACGTCCTCGGCGAGCTGCAGAAGGCGTGGATCCACCAGGGCGAGGACGCCGTGCAGAGCGCCAAGCTCCCGCGCTACGGCACCACGCTGCTGCCGATCCACGTGGCCCGGGCGTTCGGCGCGCGCGGCATGGTCCAGACGCTCCCCGCGGCATGCGCCGCCGGCAACTACGCCATCGGGTTCGCCGCCGATCAGATCCGCGCGGGCCGCGCCGACGTGGCCATCACCGGCGCCGTCGAGATCATCGAGAAGCTCGAGTACGCGGGCTTCGCTCGCCTCGGCGCGATGAGCCCCGATCGCTGCCAGCCCTTCGACAAGAACCGCAAGGGCCTGCTCCTCGGCGAAGGCGCGACGATGCTCGTGCTCGAGTCCGAGGCGAGCGTCGTTCGGCGCGGCGCGACGCCGCTCGCCGAGGTCGGCGGCTACGGCCTCGCCTGCGATGCGCACCACATCACGCGCCCGCATCCCACCGGGGAGGGGAGCGTCACGGCGATGCGCCAGGCGATCACGTCGAGCGGCCTCACCGAGGACGACGTCGACCACGTCAATGCGCACGGGACCGCGACGCCCAACAACGACAGCGTCGAGGCGCTCGTCATCAACCAGGTGTTCGGCAAGCGGCGGGTCCCGGTCACCAGCATCAAGAGCATGATCGGCCACTGCATGGGCGCATCGAGCGCGATGGAGTCCGTCGCGTGCGTGATGTCGATCGAGACGGGGATCATCCCGCCGACGACGCACTACGAGACGCCGGATCCCGAGTGCGATCTGGAGATCGTCGCGAACGTGCCGCGCGACGTCGGCCGCGAGGGCGGCAAGATCGACGTCGTCCTGAACAACGCGCTCGCTTTCGGCGGCTACGACGCCGTGGTGTGCTTCGCGCGCCCCGATCGGCTGCCGCGCGGCGCTGGCGTGGCCTGACGCGGGCTCGGACGCGCGCGGGAAGGGACGCCCGCGACGGGCGCGCTCGCGACGGTCCGCGCACGCGACGGGGTCGAGACCGGTTACTCTCCGGGGATGCGTTGGGCGCAGGTGGCCGTCGCCCTGGTCTTGGGGTGGTGCATCTCGAGCGGCGTGGCGCGCGCGCAGCTCGTCGATCCGCAGCCCGAGGTGCAGCTCTACTACCGCAGCCTGACCGCCGCGCGCGTGAACCCGCTCGGTCTGTTCGAGCTCTTCGACCTGAGCCTGCGGGGGCGCTTCTACGAGAGCGACAGCGACGCGCTCCGGCAGAACTTCGCCGGCATCGGCCTGACGGCGGGGCTCAGCCCGGCCTTCGGTCGCATCGGCGTGCTCGCCGAGATCCAGCCGCTGACGATCCTGCGCCTGTGGGCGGCCTACGAATTCATCGGGTACTTCTCGACCTTCGATCTGATGGCGTCCTTCCCGAGCGCCGCCTCGGCCTACAGCGACACCGCGATCCGCGGCGCCAAAGACACCGGCCGCCCCGGCTACGCGACGTGGGGAGGTCAGCTCACGCTCGGCGCCAACGCCCAGGTGCGCTTCGGCCCCATCGCGATCCGCGACTCGTTCCGCGCCATCATGCCGAGCTTCCAGCTCCGCGAGGGCGACCGCGTCTTCTTCGATCAGATCTGGGATCTGCAGGTCCCGAACGACGGCTGGGCGGTGGTCAACGAGCTCGACGTCCTCGGCATCTTCGACATCGGGCTCATGGTGGGTGCGCGCTACACGATCGCCACGCCCTTCGACGAAGCCCGCCACTTCGCGCCCGGCGACGATCCGGCGCTCGCGCAGAACCACGTCCACCGGCTCGGCCCGATGATCGGATACACGTTCGAGCGGCGCCCGGGCACGCGGTTCGACTCGCCGATGCTCATCCTCATCGCGCAGTGGCACCTGGTCCATCGCTACCGGACCGGCGCGGACGTCGACATCGGCCTGCCGTACCTCGGCCTCGCGTTCCAGTTCTACGGAGACCTGCTCGGGCCCGAGTGATCGGCCCGCGGGCCGGCCCCTCCCGTCGGGCTCGCCGGGGGCGAGCACTCCTTGCCGAGCCATGAACGGCGTAAGCTCGCGCGCCCATGACGCGCGCATCGCTTCGCCATCGCCTCGTTCCTGCGCTCTCGCTCTCGCTCGCCGCGGCCTGCGGCGGTGCGTCGCCGCATCCCGTGCACCCCACGCCGGGCGGGCTCGATCACGCGGCGGGCGTGCGCACGCCGGCGCTGGCGGCGCTCCTGGACGAGAGCTGGGAGGCCGACCTGCGGGACGATCCGTTCCTCGCGACGATGCTCGGGGATCACCGCTTCGACGATCAGGTGGTCGACCTCTCGCAAGCGAGCGTCGATCGCGCGCGCGCCCGGTCGCGCGACGAGCTCGCCCGCGCACGCGCGCTCGAGGCGTCGCTCGACCCGGCCGATCGGGTGACGTGGCGCCTCTTCGTCGAGGAGCACGAGTCCGAGGTCGCGCTCGAGGTCTGCGAGAGCCACCTGTGGAACGACTCGCCGATGTCCAACTTGATCACGGGCCTCAACCAGGTCGCGCAGATCCACCAGGTCGACTCGGCCGCTTCCGCGACGGCCTACGTCGCGCGCATGCGCGGATTCGCCGTGATGTTCGATCAGGACGCCGCGAACCTGCGTGCCGGCGTCGCGCAGGGCAGGGTGGCGCCGCGGGCCACGCTGGAGCGCCTCGTCACGCTCGCGGATCGAACGCTCGCGCAGCCCTTCGAGGAATGGACCTGCGCCGCGATCCCGCTCGCCTCGTCGGCGGCCCTCGGGGACCAGGCGTCGTCCTTCGCGGCCGAGCTCCGCGCGGCGGTGGAAGAGGACCTGCGGCCGGCGATCCAGCGCTACCGGGACGCGCTGGCGAACGACGTGATCCCCCATGCGCGCGACGCCGAGCACGAGGGCGTCGCCTCGCTGCCCGACGGTGCGGCCTGCTACGAGGCGAACATCCGGGCGGAGACCACGACGACCCGCACGGCGTCCGAGCTGCACGCGCTCGGGGAGTCGGAGATCGCGCGAACGGACGCGCAGCTCGTCGAGATCGGTGGCCGCCTCTTTCCGGGCGAGACGACGCTCGAGGGCGTGCTCGCACGGATGCGCGGCGACACGACGCTCGGCTACGCGTCGAGCGACGCGATCCTCGAGGATGCCCGCGCCCGCGTCGCGGCTGGCGAGGCGCGCGCACCCGAGCTCTTCAGCCATCCGCCGTCCCAGCACTGCGACGTCGTCGCGATGCCGCCCGCCGAGGCCGAGAGCGCGCCCTTCGCGTACTACGTGCCGGGCGCCGAGGATGGCTCGCGCGGCGGCATGTTCTTCGTGAACACCGCCACGCCGGAGGCGCGCCGGCGCTACAGCCTCGCGTCGCTCACGGCGCACGAGGCGGTGCCGGGACACCACTTCCAGATCAGCGTCGCGCAGCACCTACCGGACATGCCCGCGTTCCGGCGTCACGGCGGCTTCACGGCGTACGTCGAGGGCTGGGGTCTCTACGCCGAGCGCCTGGCCGACGAGATGGGCCTCTATCACGACGATCTCGATCGCATCGGGGCCGTCGATCTCGAGGCGTTCCGCGCGGCGCGCCTGGTCGTCGACACCGGGCTGCATGCGCAGGGATGGTCGCGCGGGCAGGCCGAGGCCTACATGCATGCGCACACGGCGATGCCGGACGACCTCATCCGCAACGAGGTCGACCGCTACCTGAACACGCCGGGCCAGGCCCTCGCGTACAAGGTCGGTCAGCTCGAGATCCTCGCCCTCCGCGACGAAGCGCGGCAGGCGCTCGGCGAGCGATTCGACCTGCGCGCGTTCCACGACGTCGTGCTCGGCGTCGGCGCCGTGAGCCTGCCCGTCCTCGACGAGGCGGTGCGGAGCTGGATCGCGGCGCAGCGCTGAACGGGGCGCGCGCGGCTGGTGTCACCGCGGCGCGGGGACGACCAGCACCGGCACCTTGGCGGAGCGGACCACGCGCTCGGTGACGCTGCCCATCACGAAGTGGGCGACGCCCGTGCGTCCGTGGGTGCTCATCACGACGAGGTCGAAGCCCTTCTTCTCGGCGAACTCGATCGTGTCGCGCCAGGCGATGCCCTGGACGAGGTGGCGGTCGACCCGGTCCTTGGGGAGCGGCAGCCGCGCGGCGGCCTTCGCCAGCGACTCTTCGAGCGCGCCCGTGTACGCGACGATCTGCTCCGGGGTCGGGATGATCGCGGCGTCGAGCGCGGCGGTCACGGGCGGGGCCCACACGTGCAGGAGCTCCACGCGCGCGCCGAAGCGCTCGGCGATGGCGACGGCCGCGTCGATGGCCGCGTCGGCGGCGGGCGAGAAGTCGGTCGGGCAGAGGATGCGGGTGACGTTGAACGTTGCAGTGGCCATGGCCTCCATATACCCCCAAAGGGCCCGAGTACGGCGCCCCGCAAGCTCGGGGACAGGTTGGACACCGAGCTCGCGGGGCACTGGACGTGCGGGAGGGAGCCCGAGGGAGGGCCCGCGGCCCTTCGGAGAACGGTACCGAGGATGGTGGTCCCGTTGATCGCGAGGCCCGCGCTGGGGGGCGGGCGCGACTTGGCGCCGAGCAGCGCTATGCTGCCCCGCCGTGCGCACGCTCGTCGCCCTCCTGGTCTGGTCGATCGCCGTCCTCGCCTCGGGATGTGCTCTCGCGCACGAGCGCGCCGAAGGCGGGGTCACGCCTCCGGGCCGCGATGCGGGCGCGGTCCTGCCGACCGACGGCGGGCCGCCGCGCGACGCGCCCTCGGGGGCGATCGCGGTCACGATCACGTCGAGCGCAGCCACCCAGTGCCAGTGTCACCACGGCTGCGGCGCCGGGCTCGACGCGGAGTTCGGGGTGCTCGTCCAGAACTCGACGCCGACCGAGCAGCGGCTCGAGGTGATCGACATCGTGTTCTCCCCGATCGACGTGCCGAGCCCCATCTACCGCGCGTCCGTCCGAGGCACCGTGCAGTTCGCCGGAGGCGGCCTCGACGGGCGATGGAGCGCGCCGACGGGCGACACCACGACGACCCTCGTCGCCTCGCTCGACCTGCTCACGGTCACCCCCGGGACCTACGCGATCGACGTCATCCTCCTCGTGGCGGGGCGCCAGCAGACGATCACGCTCGACCCGCTCCTCATCGAGCGGGCCAACGGCTGCTGATCGCGTCGGCTCGGGGCCGCCGGCCCGGATGCTCGCCATCACAGCCCCGTCTTGAAGCCGCGCGGCGCGCGGTGATAGAGACGCGGGCATGGACAAGGTGCGCGCCTCGGCGCTCGAAGCAGTGCGGCTGGCTGGCATCGCGGACGGGGCGACGGTCGCGGCCGGTGGGTTCGGTCTCTGCGGGATCCCGGAGCTCTCGATCGCGGCGCTGCGCGAGGCCGGCCCCAAGGGCCTGACCTTCGTCTCGAACAACTGCGGCGTCGACGACTTCGGCCTCGGGATCCTGCTCCAGGCCAAGCAGATCAAGAAGATGATCTCGTCCTACGTGGGCGAGAACAAGGAGTTCGAGCGCCAGTACCTGTCGGGCGAGCTCGAGGTCGAGCTGACGCCGCAGGGCACGCTCGCCGAGCGCCTGCGCGCGGGGGGAGCCGGCATCGCCGGGTTCTTCACCCCGACCGGCTACGGCACGGTCGTCGCCGAGGGCAAGGAAACGCGCGAGATCGACGGCAAGCACTACGTGCTCGAGCGCGGGATCGTCACCGACTTCGCCATCGTGAAGGCGTGGCGCGGCGATCGCTACGGCAACCTGCAGTACCGGCTCGCGGCGAAGAACTTCAACCCGCTCTGCGCGATGGCCGGCAAGACCACCATCGCCGAGGTCGAGGAGATCGTCCCCGTGGGGACGCTCGCGCCGCACGAGATCGACACGCCCGGCATCTACGTGCACCACGTCGTCGCCGGCAAGCACGAGAAGCGCAGCGAGCGGCGCACGACGCGCAAGGCCTGAGCGGCGTGCGCCCCGTCGCCGGCTGGGCTTGAACGCTGCCGCGCGCGGGTGTTAGAGCCTGCCCATGCTCAACCGTGATCAGCTGGCGATGCGTGCGGCCCAGGAGCTCCGCGACGGCTTCTACGTGAACCTCGGGATCGGCATCCCGACGCTGGTCGCGAACTACATCCCGCCGGGCGTCGAGGTGATGCTCCAGAGCGAGAACGGCATCCTCGGCGTCGGGCCGTTCCCGCTCGAGAGCGAGGTCGACGCCGACCTCATCAACGCCGGCAAGCAGACGGTCACGATGCTCCCCGGCGCGGCGCTCTTCGACAGCGCGGCCTCGTTCGCGATGATCCGCGGCGGGCACATCGATCTCGCGATCCTCGGCGCGATGGAGGTGAGCGAGGAGGGCGACCTCGCGAACTGGATGATCCCCGGCAAGATGGTGAAGGGGATGGGCGGCGCGATGGACCTCGTCGCCGGCGCGCGGCGCGTCGTCGTGGTGATGGAGCACAGCAACAAGGAGGGCGAGAGCAAGGTGCTCCACGCCTGCAAGCTGCCCCTCACCGGCAAGAAGGTCGTGCACCGCGTCATCACCGATCTCTGCGTGATGGACGTGGCGCAGGACGGCCTGCACCTGCTCGAGCTCGCGCCCGGCGTGAGCGTCGAGGACGTGAAGAAGCGGACGGAAGCCAAGCTCCACGTCCCCGCGAGCGTGCCCACGATGTCGCTGCCGGCGTGAGCCGTATGCGCGGGGGTGGCGCTCCGCTTGCACGGATCCTCCCGTCCATGGGCATTTGGCACACCCTGCGCGGTCTCGCGATCGCCGCAGCGCTCGCGTGCGCGGGCTGCCACGCCACGAGCGCCGTACCGTTCGTCGGCCTCGGACCGATACGCGTCGGGGATCCCACGCTCTACGACGACGCTGTCGCGGCGGCCCGCGACGCCGGCCACGTGCTGGTGCGTGCCGATCCCGCGCACGGTCGGTTCGCGGTGCGGGCCCGGAGCGACCCCTCGCGCGGCACGGTGCTCGTGGTCCAGTGCTCGCGCGACGGGTACGTGACCATCCACCCCGAGGGATCGAGCGTCGTACGCCGCGGCGACGAGATCGACGCGCCGCCCGCGCTCCGGAGGGAGTGGCTGGAGCTCGCGATCGCGATCGATGAGAACGTGCCGGAGGTGCGCTGATGCGGGCCCGGCGAGGAGTGCGCGGCCCGTACGGGATTCGGCGAAGCTCGCGGACGGGAGGGGCCGGAGCCTTCGTCGTCGCGCTCGCCGCGCTCGCGCTGGCATCGCCGGTCCGCGCGCAGGACTGCGCGGAGGGCCGCGAGCGGACCGACGACGGCTACTGCTGCTGGCCGGGCCAGCGCTTCTCGAGCGAGCACAACCGCTGCGAGGGGCCGCCCGTCTGCCCGGACGCGCTCGTCGCGCACGGCGCCGAGTGCGCCGCGCCCGTAGTCGCGCGCTACGGGGCGTTCCCGTCCGTCGATCCGGCGCTCGTCGATCCAGCACTGCCCGACCCGGGCGATGCGCCGGCCCCCGTCTCGTACACCGAGACGGCTGGCTGGCCTGCGACCCACGAGGGCGCGGTGCTCCAGCGCGCGGTTCGCACTCGAAGAGAGGACGGCGGGCTCGTCGCGGCGGCCGCCGCGCTCTTCGATGTCGGGTG
>JBGALT010000195.1:0-13523 GCA_044223665.1 Sandaracinaceae bacterium
ACGACGCTTCCGCCCGAGGTGCCGATGGATCCGTCCGTGCGCGCGTTCCTCGATCGACGCGAGACGTGGGCGCACCAGCCGCACCCCGGTCGACCCTACTGTCGCTGACGCGCGGCCCGGCCCCGCAGCCGAGCCGCGCGATCGACGCTCTCAGTCCTCTTCTTCTTCGTCGTCGTCGTCGGGCGACGCTGGGGCCTCGCCGCTCGTCTCGGGAAAAGCCGCCGCCTCGGCGGAGGGGATGTTCGGCGCGTCCTCGTCGTCGGCGTACTCCACGCTGCCGCTCGAGACGACGAAGGGTCCGCCGGACTCGCGGGCCGCCTCTCCATCGCGCTCGCTCTCGTCGTCGTCCTCGGCCGTGGTCACGGCGCGCAGCGAGTCCTCGGCGATCTGCTCGGCGAAGGCGTCCTTCGTGGTCGATCCCTCGATGAACGCGCGCGGCTCCGAGGTCACGCGAGCTGCCGCATCGCGGGCGGCCTTCTGCGCGAGCTCCTTGGCCCTCGAGGGCGCGCTCTGGACGGGCGCAGCCTTCTTCGGCGCAGCCGCCTTCTTCGGCGCAGCCGCCTTCTTCGGCGCAGCCGCCTTCTTCGGCGCGACCTTCTTCGGCGCGACCTTCTTCGGCGCGACCTTCTTCGGCGCAGCCTTCTTCGGCGCAGCTTTCTTCGGCGCAGCCTTCTTGGCCGCCTTCTTCGGCGCGGCCTTCTTCGCCTTCTTCGGCGCGACCTTCTTGGCGGCCTTCTTCGGCGCGATCTTCTTCGCCTTCTTGGGAGCGGGCTTCTTCGTCTTCTTCTTGGGAGTTGCCACGGCCGGAGTGTAGGCGCGCTGCGCCCCGCGTGAACCGATTTTCTTCGGCCCAGCCGCCGCGCCGTGCGCGCGCTCAAGGCAGGAAATAGGGCGCTTCGCCCGCACCCACGCCGAGCACCGATGCCACGGCCCCCGGATCGGCGAAGGGCTCGAGCATCCCCGCCACCCTGTCCGGCTCGATACGCCGGTGGGGATCGCGCTGCACCCAGCTCCAGAGCACCGAGCGGAGCTCGCCTGACCCCGCCTGGCCTGCGATCCCCGCGAGCGCGCTCGTCTTCGGCTGCCACGCCGCGATCGCCGCCACGGCCGCCGCCCCCGCGGGAAAGACGGCGTGCCCGGTCGCGAGCTCGAGCGCCATCACCCCGAGCGCGAAGCGCCGCGCCTCTCTTGGCGTGCCGCCCCCCTGGATCTGCTCGGGCGCGAAGTACGACGTCCACCGCGGCGCGTCGCTCTCGCCACGGATCGCCGCCACGATGGCCTCGAGCACGGGGCCGCGGACGCGCGCCCCACCCTGCGGGTCCACCAGGATCGACGTCGGCGTCAGGAGCCCCTCGGCCGCCTCCATCCCGCGGGCGAGCCCCGCCACGAGCGCGACGACGGCCCCGAGCGGCGCGCGCTCGCCGGCCCGTGCCCGCGCGAGCGCCGGCGCGAGGGTCACCGCACGACGCACCGGAAAGAGCGCGGCATCGCGCTCGTCGCCGCCCGCCAGATCTCCGCGATACGCGCTCGCCTCGACCGCGCGCGACCGGGCGCGACCGGCGCGTGTCGAGGTCAGCACCTCGGCCATCGCGCGCGCCGCCTCCTCGCGCGCGCCGAGCGACTCGTCGAGCATCCCGTCCACGAGCTGCACGAGCAGCGCCGGCCCCTCGCGCGTCTCGACGAGAGTGCTCGTCATCCCGGCGCCGATCGCTCGCGGCTCGCCGAGACGCTCGCCGTGCCCGATCTCGCCCCCGCTCGCTCGGCCCCGGGTGCTCGCCACGGAGCGCCTACGCCGATCCGCTCTTCTTCTGCGGCATCCCCGCGCGCGCGAGGATGCGCTTGGCGACTGACGCCTTGTGCACCTCGTCCGGCCCGTCGTAGATGCGCGCCGCGCGCTCGTGCCGATACCACCAGGCGAGCGGCGTGTCGTCGGTCATGCCGAGCGCGCCGTGCACCTGGATCGCGCGATCGAGCACGTCGTTCAACACCTTCGCGACGAAGAACTTGATCGTCGAGATCGACTCGCGCGCGGCGGCGGCCCCCTCGCGATCGATCCGCTCGGCGCAGTCGAGCACGCTCAGGCGCGCGGCGTCGATCTCGGCGCGGCTCTCGGCGATCCAGAACTGCACCTGCTGCTGCGTGCCGAGCGGCTTGCCCGGGGAGAGCTCGCGCACGATCGCGCGCTTCACCATGAGCTCGAGCGCTCGCTCGGCCACGCCGATCCAGCGCATCGCGTGGTGGATGCGGCCCGGCCCGAGGCGCTCCTGCGCGAGGAGGAACCCCGCGCCCTCGGGCCCGAGCCGGTTCTCCTGCGGCACGCGTACGCCGCGCAGCACCACCTCCGCGTGGCTCGCCCAGTCGCCGCCCGCTTCGCCCATCACCGAGATGTTCCGGACGATCTCGAAGCCGGGCGCGTCGGTCGGCACGAGGATCTGCGAGGCGCGCGCGTGCGGCGGCGCGTCGGGATCGGTGACTGCCATGACGACGCAGACCGAAGAGCCCTCGGCGCCGGTGGTGAACCACTTGTGGCCATCGAGGACGTAGTCGCCGCCGTCCTTGCGGGCGCGCGTGCTCAGCCAGACCGGGTTGCTGCCGGCGTTCTCGGGCTCGGTCATGCCGAAGCAGCTGCGGATCTCGCCGCGCGCGAGCGGGCCGAGCCAGCGCGCCTTCTGCGCGTCCGTGCCGAACATGTGCAAGAGCTCCATGTTCCCGACGTCGGGCGCCTGGCAGTTCAGCGCGTAGTGTGCGATCGGCGAGCGCCCGAGCGCCTCGCTCACGTAGGCGTACTCGACGAGCGTCAGACCGAGCCCGCCGAGATCCACCGGCAGGAAAGGCGCCCAGAGGCCGCGCGCCTTCGCGTCGGCGCGCAGCTCGGCGAGCTTCGGCAGGAGCGGGACGAAGCCCTTCTGGCCGAGCTCGGGCTCGAGCGGGATCACCCGCTCGTCGAGGAACTTCTTCACGCCGTCGACGACGGCCTTCGCACGATCGGTCGGGAGGAACGCCATGGCGCGCTCAGCCTATCAGGATGGCGCGGCCTCGGATCGAGCGCGATCGCGCGGGCGCCGCCGAGCACGGGCAGGCTCATCCCAGCTCGAGCTTGCGCCACTCGCCGGTCGCGATCACGCGGGTGCCCGCCCGGCTCAAGCTCCGGACGCCCTCGATCATGAACGCGTAGCGCTGCTCCTTCGTCAGCCCGCGGACGTAGCGCTGGTAGAGCTGCTGTGCGACGACGGCGAGCTTGAAGACGGCGAACGAGTAGTAGAACGGCATGTTCGTGGCGCGGCGCCCGGTCTTCTCTTCCCAGCGCTCGACCACGCCGGCGCGCGAGAGGTTGCCGGGCAGATCGGTCGGCCCGAAGCGCGTGGCACGCAGCATCGGCGGGTCGCTCTCTTCGACCCAGTAGGAGAGGGCGCAGCCGAGATCCATCAGCGGATCGCCGATCGTCGACATCTCCCAGTCGAGCACCGCGATCACGCCCGAGAGATCGGGCGCGAGCACGACGTTGTCGTACTTGAAGTCGTTGTGGATCAGCGTGGCCGCCGACTCCGTCGGCACGTTCTCGGCCAGCCAGCGCGCGAGCGCTTCCATCTCGGGGATCTCGTCGGTCTTGGCCTTCTCGTAGCGCTCGGCCCAGCCCTTCACCTGGCGCTGGTTGTAGCCCGCCGGCTTGCCGAGATCGGCGAGGCCGGCCGCTCTGAGATCGACGCCGTGGATCTCGGCGAGCGTGTCGACGAGCGACGTGCTCAGCACGCGCATGCGCTCGGGCCCGAGCGCGAGGCCCTCGGGCTGCTTCGCGCGCAGGATCACGCCGTGCACGCGCTCCATCACGTAGAAGGAGCCGCCGAGGATCGACTCGTCCTCGGCGAGCGCGATCACGCGCGGCACCTTCGGCCACACCTTCGAGAGGCGCGAGAGGATCCGGTGCTCGCGCCCCATGTCGTGCGCCGACGCGATCTTCACGCCGGGCGGGCCGCGGCGCAGCACCACCTCGCGACCGCCGACCCGGAGCAGATACGTGAGGTTCGAGTAGCCGCGAGGGAACTGGAGCACCTCGATCGCGCCCGGCAGGCCCTGCGCCGCGAGCCAGGGCTCGAGGCGCAGGACGTCGAGCTCGGCTCCCTCGCGGATGCGCTCCGGACGATCGAGCGCGGCCGTGCCCTCGGCCACGCTCACCAGACCACGTCCTGTTCCTCGGCGACGCCGATGGCGTCCTCGATCACGTGACGGGCGCCGTCGACGACGATGGCCCCCTGGTAGCGGCCGACGGCCTGCTTGAAGGCCGAGCGCACCACGCCGAGGTCCTTGGCCTCGGTGTGGATCGCCCCCGGCGTGAGGACGAGATCGAGCGCGCCGTCGGGCGTCGTCACTTTCCAGTCGGCGCTCGGGCGTGCCGGGTCGTAGGCGAAGCGCGCCTCGGCGACGCCGTGGACGTCGCCACGGGCCCACACCGCGCACTCGTGCTCGTGCGTCCAGCCGCCGACGACGTTCGCCGCCACCGGCGCGCCGGAGGCATCCCGTCCCATGAAGAACGCCCAGTTCCATTTGGTGTGGCGCGGCATCAGCCCGTGCGAGAGGTCGTAGCCGCCGAGCGCGCCGTCGAGCGAGAGCCGGCGGCCGGCGACGAGGGCCGAGCCGCGCACGCCCATCAGCACGCGCTTCTCGGTCACGTCGACGATGCCCTGCTCGAGCGGAGCGATGGCCGTGATGGGCGCCGGAGCCTCGCGGGTGTCGAAGGTCGCGTTCAGCTCGAGCTTGCTCGAGCGCAGCGCGAGCTCGATCTGCGGATCGTGGTCTTCGTGGGTGACGCGGATGCCGAGCCGCGGATCGCGCAGTCGAGCGTCGATGCGCCGCGTCGCGGTCTGTTTGACCCGCGAGAGGCGCGGCAACCCGACCACCGATGCGTGGGCGACCAGGCCGCGGCCGGGGAGATAGGCGTAGGCGAAGCCGTTCGAGGCGTACCCGAGGTCGACGACCGCGAAGGCGATCATCAGCTCGTCCTGGGTGATGGAGCACCAGATCCAGCGCTTCTCGCGCAGGACCTTGGTGACGCCGTCGGCCGTGAGCGGGCCCAGATCCGAGCGCCGGAGCGCGCCGCGGTAGGACCCGTAGGCGGGGAGCAGAGTCTTGGGGTCCACCGCCGACGGTGGCGGAGATGCGAGGCCGCGCATTGGCTGAGTGTATACTCGGCGCCAGCATGACGACGACGGAAGCCACGGAGGTCGAGCCGACTCTCTTCGAGGTGGACGCTGCCGCCGAGAAGAACATCGGCGCGCGGAGCTACGACGAGGATGGCGTGCTCATCCGCCCCGACCTGGGCCTCTTCGCGGTGGCGGACGGCGCCGGCGGCGAGAACGCCGGCAACGTGGCCTCGAGCATCGCGCTGGCCGGCATCGCGCGCTACTTCGAGGGCACGCGCGAGGCGATGGCGAGCGCGCCGGTGTTCGACGTGCTCGGGCTGCCGGTGCTCGCACGGCGCCTGAGCTCGGGCTTCCAGGCCGCCAACCGCGAGGTGCTCGACGTCGCCAAGAGCGCCAGCCGCTACCGCGGCATGGGCACCACGATGGTCGCGATCGCGCCCGCGGCCCAGCACGGGCTCGTGCACGTGGCGCACGTCGGCGACAGCCGCTGCTACCGGATGCGGCAGGGCCGGCTCGAGCTGCTCACGATGGACCACTCGCTCGCGAACGAAGTGCTCGAGCTGCGCCCCGACCTGCCCGAAGAGGACGCCGCGCGCCTGCCGCGCAACGTGATCACGCGCGCGCTCGGCATGAGCGAGGCGCTGCGCGTCACCGTGCGCACGCTCGATCTGGCGCCGCTCGACCGCTTCGTGCTCTCGAGCGACGGCCTGACCGACGTGCTCAGCGACGACGAGATCGCCGAGATCCTCTCCACGACGGCCAAGGCCGACGAGACCGCCAAGGCGCTGGTCGCACGCGCGGTCGCGGCACCGGCCGACGACAACATCGCCGTCGTCGTCGCGCGCATCGAGGTGGCCCGCGGCATCGCGGCCGTGCCGAAGAAGCATGCGACGCGGCCGCCGCCCGGCATGCGAAGGCCGAGCCGGCCGCCGCCGCGCATCGACGACGACGCCGAGATCATCATGGTCGACGACGACCCCGACACGAGCGATCCGGAGATCGTGGTCGTTCCCTCGGGCCCGAGCCGCGACGACGTCGTCGCCGCCGTGAAGGGTCGCTTCCCGCGGCCGCAGCCGCGCAGCGTGCTCGACGCCAAGGGCCTGGTCGAAGAGCCGACGACCGACGAGCGACGCCTGCTCGAGGAAGTCGAGAGCGACGGTGACTGAAGCTCGTGCACGCGCGCGCAAGGCGCGCTGCCCGATCTGCCGCGGCGCCTTGCCCGAGGTCGAGGACGGGCCGGAGCGCGGACCGCAATTCGCGCCGCTGTGCTCGCTCCGATGCAAGCGCATCGACCTCGCGACGTGGCTCGGCGAGGGCTACCGCGTGGCCGGGGCGCCGGCCGATCCGGACGCGATGGAGACCGCGACGCAGCGGTCGGGAGACGGAGACGCATGAGCCAGCGCACGAGCCTGATCGCGATCGTCGTGGGGCTCGCGCTCGCGGTGCTCCCGAGCAACGCGCGCGCACAGACGACGAGCACCGACCCCTACGCCGGATCCGAGACGACGTCGTCGTCGGGCAGCACCGCGTCGGGCAGCACCGCGTCGGGGAGTACCGCGTCGGGCAGCGCGTCGTCAGGCAGCGGCGCCAGCACCACCACCAGCGGTGCAGGCGCCAGCACGTCCACCGACGGCGGCGCGAGCGGGACGAGCGCGTCCACCGTCTCGAGCACGTCGGCGGGATCGCGCACGACGACCGGCTCGGGCGGGCACGCGACACCCGTCACGCCGATCGCCCCGGCGGGCGCCGGCACCGCGCCACCGCCGGCCGAAGAAGAAGAGGACGAGGGTGATGGTCGCGACGTCGACTTCCTCTGGATCGAGGCGTTCGGCGGCGTCGCGAACGTGAACCTCGTCGCCTTCCGAGGGGGCGGCACCTTCAGCGGCACGAGCACCGACGGCACCAGCACGTCGGTGTTCGACGAGGTCTCGGGGACCGGCCCGATGGTCGGCGCCGCGCTCGGCTTCCGGGTCTACTGGATCGCCGTCGGCGCGCGCTTCAACTACGCGTCGTACGACGTGTTCCAGATCGGAACCGTGGGCGGCGAGATCGCGCTGCGCTTGCCGATCCCGGTGGTCGAGCCCTACGCGCGCGTCGGCTTCGGCTACGCATGGCAGGGCGACGCGAACTACGCAGTGACGACCGGCGGCGTGACGGCGCGCCCGTCGACGACGGTCTACGGCTGGGCCTTCAACGCGGCGCTCGGCCTCGACATCTTCCTCGCCAACTGGTTCACCATCGGCGCCGGTGTCGGCCTCGACGTGCTCAACATGGGCCGCCAGACCGATCCGACCACGACGTGCATGGGCGTGACGGACTTCTGCCCGAGCAAGCCCGGCGACGCGGTGGGCTACCAGATCAGCGGGTTCGGGCAGATCGGCTTCCACTTCTGAGCGACGGCTCGCCGCGCCGCCCGGCGCGGGGGTCCGGGGCGCGGTCGGGGCACGACGGCGCCTTGGTGAGCTCGGCTCGGCCGAACGCGACGAGCGCTTCGACGAAGGCGCGCACCACCGGGCGCACGAGCTTGCGCTCGGGATAGACCACGGCGAGCGTGGCGGCGGCCCCGACCTCGCCCTCCAGCACGGGCACGAGGAGGCCGCGCGCGAGTGGCTCTTCGACGAGGCCCTCGGGCAAGAGCGCGATCCCGAGCCCTCGGATCGCCGCCGTCGCCTGGACGACCAGCTCGTTGGTCGCGAGCGGCCCGTCCACGCGCACGGCACCGTGGGGCGTCGGCCACTCGCTCGACGGCGTCTCACCGCGCGCGAAGCCGCGAATGCAGGCGTGCGACGCCAGATCGGCCGCGGTCCGCGGAACACCGCGCGCCGCGAGGTACGCAGGCGAGGCCACCGCGATCAGGCGCTGCGTCCCGATCGTCCGCTGCACGAGGCTCGGCTCGAGGTGGGCGCTCGCGCGCAAGGCGACGTCCCAGTCACCGTCGGCGAACGAGACCGTCGCGCTCGTGAACGTGATCTCGATGGTGACCTCCGGATGCGCCGCCAGGAAGCGCGCGAGCAGCTCCCCCATCCGTGGGTCCTGCATCGGCGGCACCGAGACGCGCAGCTTTCCGCGCACGGCGCCGGTCTTCTGGCTCACGCTCTCGGCGGCCTCGCGGATCGCGCGCAGCGCTTCCTTTCCGCGCTCGTAGAGCACGCGTCCCTCGTCCGTGACGGCGATGCTGCGCGTCGTGCGTCGCAAGAGGCGCGCCCCGAGCTGCTGCTCGAGCCGCTCGAGCCGGCGCCCCAGCGTCGCGCGCGGGACCCCCAGCTCCCGGGCCGCGCGGGAGAGCGAGCCCGCCTCGACCGTGCGGACGAAAGCGACGAGCTCGGCGGTCTCGAGCAGCTCGCTCACGCGCGGGCTCCTGGCTCGTTCGTGCGCAGCTGATGCGCACGCGTCGCGCCTGCCGACGCGGCGCGACGGCCTGACGTTTCGCGCATCGGAGGTCTCCCCATGAAGGCTCGCTCGCTCGCGTACTGGATCACGACTCTCGTCTTCGCGCTCGCCATCCTCGCCTCGGGCATCGCCGATCTGGTGCACGCTCCTGCGATCGTCGAGGGGATCGGACAGCTCGGCTATCCGCTCTACCTGGTGACCTTGCTCGGCGTGTGGAAGCTGCTCGGCGTGGCAGCGATCCTCGCGCCAGGGACCCCGCGCCTCAAGGAGTGGGCCTACGCCGGGCTCTTCTTCGAGCTCACCGGCGCCGCGTTCTCGCACGTGGCGGCAGGCGTCGGCTCCCCGGCGGCCGCGCTCGCGCTGACCGGGCTCGCCGCGGCCTCCTGGGCCCTGCGCCCGGGCGATCGCCGTGTGCCCGGCCCGCTCGCGCTGGGCCTCGCGCCCCGCCCGCTCACCGTCGCGCCGGGATGAGCGAGCGCGCCCAGAACGACGAAGGACGCGTCGTGCCGCCCGGCACGCGCGTCCTCCGCTCGGTGTCGCCGTCCTCGCTCGATCAGCGCGTGCGGCGGCGACGGCGCATCGCCGTCACGCCGAGCACGAGGGCGAGGCCCGCCGCTCCCAGGCCGCCCTGCCCGCCGCCCGCGACGCCACACGTGCAGCCGCCGGCGGTCGTGCCGTGCGGGCCGCTCGTGGCCGCATCGTCCATCCCGGGGATCACGGCACCGTCGTCGGCGATCACCGCCGCGTCGTTGCCGGGCACCACGGCCGCGTCGTCACCCGGCTGGATCGTGCCCGCGTCGGTCCCGCCCGTGGAGCACATGCGCGTTCCGGGTGCGCAGACGCTGAGCGACGGATCGCTCGTGTCGTAGCAGGCGTAGCCGTCGGGACAGCCGCAGTCGTCGTTGCACGCGCGCGAGCAGATGCCCTCCGTCGCCGAGATCCCGATGCAGAAGCCGCCGGAGCCGCAGTCGGTCGGGCTCGTGCACGGATCGCCGAAGCGGCCCGTGCCGCCGGTGCCTGCGTCGGTGCCCGCCGCCGCGCAGTCGCGCGGGAGCCAGACGTAGGTGCCGCAGGAGCCCATCGTCGGGCCGCGGCTCGTGCCGCTGACGCACTGGCTCGTGTCGGCGCAGAAGCCGCAGCCGTTGTTGGGCGTGCACTCCGCGCACGTGTTGCCGAACTGGTTGCAGGGATCGCCCGTCGACATCCCGGCATCGTTCGGCGCGACGCCCGACGGGTAGATCGCGCACACGCCGTTCTGGTCGTCGCTCGTCAGGGTGCGCTTGAGGCCGCCCGAGTAGGACGCGTACATCACGGCGCTCGCCGACGCGGAGTGGTCGAGACCGAGGAAGTGACCCTCCTCGTGGGTCGCGATCGACTGTGCATCGACGCTGCCGCCCGATCCCGTCGTGGTCCAGCGGAAGCCGACGTTGTTGTAGCGGATGTCGGCGTCGATGAAGTAGCCGCCCGAGCTCCACACCGGCGTCGTGACGCCGATGACGCTGTTCACGCTCCCGAGCTCGCTCGGCCACGAGCCGCTGATCCAGAGCTGCACGTTGCGGCGGTCGTTCGTGTTCGCGCTGCTCGTGGTGTTGCCGGCGTCGGTCGTGCGCCACGACGTGCACGCGGGCGCGGCCCACGAAGCGAGGCCGCCGTCGATCGCGGCGATGCCCGCGTCGGTGCCGAGCGTGGAGGGAATGCTCGCCTGGTTGATGTAGTACGTCACGGGGAGCGCGTTGGGGTTCCAGTTCGACTGCTCACGCACGTAGGCGTGGGCCTGGCCACTGGTCCCGAGGGCGAGCGCGGCGGCCGTGAGCGCGCCGAGCGTGCCGAGCTTCTTGATCGAGCTCATCGCGCACCTCCGGCGATCTGGCGGATGCGGGAGACGAGCGTGTCGACGGCGACCGGCGCCTCGCGCCCGGTCTCGGTGAGCTGCATGCCCTGCTGGCCGAGGATGGCGTAGGTGAGCTGCGTCAGATCGCGCTGCGCCTGCCCGCCGTTCACGAACCACGCGGACTGCGCGAGCGAGAGCAGGAACACGTTCTCGGTGCCCTCCGGATCGCGACGGAGCACGAGGACGACGTCGTCACCCGTGACGAGGTGGGCATCGCCCGGCACGTACATCGTCTGTCCGTCGGCGGTGCCGCCCATCTGGCGCAGCACGAGCGTCGAGGGTGCCTGGCCCTTCAGCACGTCCGTCACCTCGAGCTCGGTCCAGGTGAGGATCGCGCCGCGCTCGGGCACGAACGCGCTCCGGATCGTGCCCACCCGCGCGCGAACGACGAGGTCGGACTGCACGACCTGCTCTTCGAGCGAGAGCGGGACGACGACCGTCGCGTGCGCGAGGCCGGCCGTCATGACGACGACCGCGAGCGTCGCGGCAGCGAGAAGCGAGCGAAGACGATCCATGCGAACCTCCTTGAACCGAGCGGGCGCGCTGAAAGCAGCCATCGTTCCAGAATGTGATGAGAAGCGCGAGAGGCTCGTCACCCGGCGGGGCCCGCGACGCTTGCGCCCGCATCGATCGGCGCCGATCCCCCGTCGAGAAGGGGTGGTTTCCGTCGGTCACGCGGCCGGACGCCGACCCGGATGGGCCGCGGCGGGTCGGGCGATCGTCAACTCGCGCGCGGCCGCGATCGTGCGATTGCTAACGGCTCCCGATCTCGCGCTCGTCGGGGCATGTGGGGGAGTGTCGTCGTGGTGGGAGCGCGGACGGTCAGGCCTTCTTGCGCCAGGGAAAGAAGGCGTAGGCCTCGGTTCGCGCGCTGCGCATGAGCTGGGGGTCGTCGAGGAGCAGCATCGGCATGCCGTTCGAGACGCGGCCGAGCTCCTTGGCGAGATCTTCGACGCGATTGCGCAGGCGCGCGTCGAGCCGGAGGCCGATCGCCGGGCCGCCGTCCACGACGCCGAGACATGCCCACTCCACCTCGGGGTACTCGCGCAGCACGATCTCCAGCATGTCGAGCAGCTGGGCATCGGGCATGGCCTTGAGGGGAGCGAGGCGCTGCTGCGCGACGATCGGCGACGGGGGTCCCTTCGCGTTGACGACCGCGATCATCCCGGGGCTCGAGCCGCCACGACGCGGCGCTGCGGCGCCCGCGGGCGAAGGTGCCGAGGGCGCCGCCACCGTTCCCGGGCTCGAGCCGGGCGGAGGCGCCTGCACCTGCGGCCGCTGCGCGAGCGTGCCCGGATACGGCGTGATCTTGCTCGCCGCGGGGATGCTCCCCGGCGGCGGCGTCACCGAGCGGCTCGGCGGCGTCGGCCCGGACCCCATCGGCTGCACCGAGCGCATCAGCGTGCTCGAGATCCGCCCGGTTCCCGAGAAGGGGCCCTGGCTCTCGCGGCGCGCCGCGGGCGAGAGCAGCGGCTCGAACTCGGCCGCCGTGATCTCGAGCGAGTGATCGGCCGCGATGTCGACGATCACGAACGCCAGCTGCCGATCACGCGCGAAGGCCAGCGCCTGGCGCGATCCGAGCTCCTTGCTCGCCGCGTTTCCGGCCGTGTCCACCCAGCCGAAGCGCTGCGCCGCGGCGTCGAGCATCGTGTGGTCCGTGAAGATCGGCAGGGCCGCGAGCCCGTTCGAGCTCACGAGCGTGCGATACCCTTCCCCCGGCGGCGGCCAGGGAACGACGAACACGGTCCGCTGCGAGAGCGCGAGCAAGGCGTCCACCTTCGCCTGCCCCCCTCGCTGGGCGTCCGTGAGGAGCCGATGCAGCGCTGCGTTGCGCGAGTCCAAGCGCTCGTAGTCTCCCGCGCCTCCCCGCAGATCGGCAAATTCGTCGCGCGCTCTCCCCGCCCAAGCTTGACACCAGCAACCGCTCCGCTACTTTCGCGGCCCTTCGCCCAGGTAGCTCAGTTGGTAGAGCAGGGGATTGAAAATCCCCGTGTCGGCGGTTCGATTCCGTCCCTGGGCATCGCCGATCCTCCTTTCTCCTGGATGGATTTCGCGTTCCGCGCCGCCGCCTTCGTGAGCCTTGGTGGCAGATTTGGTGGCAGCGCTGCCACCACGCCGGTGGTGTCGACGTTGATCTGCACGCGGCTCGCCGCAGCGCGACGTGCCTCGTCGGTTCCGTGCGAGTAGAGCGCGGTGACCGCGAGCGAACGATGCGCGGCCATCTGCTGCACGGCGTGCACGGGCGTGCCGGCCGCGAGCTGGTTGGAGACGAACGAGTGGCGAAGGTCTCCTTCGCGACCATCAGCTCGGCGATGAGGCGCCGGAGCGTGACGTTCGCGCCTCGCGCGTGGGATCGGTAGCGCTGCTCGATCTTCTCGATGCCAAGACGGATCGCCTCCTCGCGCGACCCTCGTGTGATGAGGTCACGCATCCGTATGCCCCACGGCGCGGTGTGGTTGAAGTAGAAGCCGCGCGCGCCGCGGTCCTCGATGCTGAACTCGATCCCGGACGGCGTCGTGACCTTCGTCGTCGACTTCGTCCGCCTCTTCTTTTTCGTCATGCTCACCTCCGGCGGAAAGCGACCGGTGCGGCTGCTCTTCCGCCGGCTGATAGGGCGCGGGGCTCTACGATCGACGTCGCGCGGGGG
Organism: Sandaracinaceae bacterium; assembly: GCA_044223665.1. GTDB lineage: Bacteria > Myxococcota_A > Polyangia > Polyangiales > Sandaracinaceae > JBBSAT01. Next base: position 13,067 of record JBGALT010000195.1, read on the forward strand.
GAGCCGCACGCTCCTTGAGTCGTTCCTCGATCGCAGCGACGCGTGCGTCGGTACTCGACTCGGTGTGCGCAGTCGGCGGACGGCGCTTGGACACGCGCTTCGGCTGCTTCGCGGGTGACGCGCTCGTGCCCCGCAGGCCCGGGGCGGGACCCAGCGCACGGAGTTGTCGCTCGACGTCGGCGGGGTCGTACCAAGCGCGCCCTCCTTTGCGTGTCTGGGACGTCGGTTTCACCCAGCGCGTCAGCGTCTTCACGCTGACGCCGAACATGGCTGCGGCCTCGCGCCGATCGACGAGCCCGGTCGACGGTTCCCGCGGTGCCTCGTACGCGGTGAGAGCGCTCAGGACTGCACGGAGCAGCATCGTGTCCTCGCCGAGCATGTGCGCCATGCTCGGGGCCTCGCCCGGTCCGTACACGATCACGTAGCCATCGTACCGTGCGCGCTGGCGGCCACCCTC
>JBGALT010000012.1:0-89947 GCA_044223665.1 Sandaracinaceae bacterium
GGGCGGGCGGGGGCGGCGGGTCCTCGAACAGCGAGCAGCCGACCGGGAGCGTGAGAGCGAGCAGAGCCGAGGCGATGCGACGCACGCGGGCAGCGTACACGGTCGCCCGCGACGTCGCTCACACGAGGGCCCTGGGGGAGCGACGGCGTTCGTGAGACGCTGGCCCGCTCGGAGGTCGCTCATGCCCGACGCCCGCCTCGTGGCGAACGTGCCCGTCCTCGTGCTCACGGTCCTTCTCTCGGCAGGATGCAACGGCGGCAACGCGCCGCCGGCCCAGCTCGACGCCGGCACACCCACGGACGGCGGCGACGGTACCGACGCCTACCGTCGCCCCGACGTCGGGGTCGACGCCGGGCCGAGCTGCACGACGCTGCTCTCGCACGACGACACCGACCTGCCGCTCTGGCCGGCGCTCGAGCTGCTGACCGACGACGCGACGACCGAGACCGGGCACCGTCTCGTCTTCGATCCGGCGGAGCATCCGACGCTCGGGATGCAGCTCGGGGGCTTCCTGCCGACGCTCACCGACGATCTGCGCACGGTCGACGGCTTCGGCGTGAATGCCGAGGCGGTGTTCCGCTTCGCGCGTCACTTCGACGAGGCCATGCTCGCCGCGCGGCCGCTGGACGAGCACGCGGGCTTGGGCTTCGTCGTGATCTCGCCCGGCCCGCCGCGCTTCGTGCCGGCCCTGATCTCCACGACCGACGAGGGCGCGACCCTCGTGCTCGCGCCGCTTCGCCCGCTCCCCGAGCAGGCCGAGGTGGCCGCGTTCGTGTCGCGCGATCTCGCCGACGCGGCCCGCGGCTGCTTCGAGCCCTCGGCCGAGATGAGCGGCATGCTCGCCGCGCCCGACGCGCGAATGCAGGCTGCCATCGACGCGCTCGTCACGGTGGGCGCCATCGGCGGCGCGAGCGATCTCGTCGGCCTCGTCGCGTACCCGACGCAGTCGACGACGCCGGACTCCGTGGCCGTGGCGCACGACGTCGCCAGCCGCACGTTCACCTGGTCGGTGCCGCCCACGTGTGTCGAGGAGGCGAGCTGGCGCCACTGCGAGGGTCGCTTCGTCGCCGGCGACTACCGCGGCGCCGACGGCGTGCTGCATCGCGCTCGCGGCGCGGCGGCCACCCCGCAGCGCACCTACGAGCTGCCGGTCTCGATCTGGCTGCCGCTCCACGCGACGGGGCCCGTGCCCATGCTGATCTACGGCCACGGCCTCGGCGGCGGGCGAGATCAAGGGGAGGTGCTCGCCGGGTTCGCCGCGCCGCACGGCATCGCCACCGTCGCGATCGACGCCCAGATGCACGGCGAGCACCCGACGGCGACGCCCGACGCCGCGACGCTCACCGTCGTCCTCCAGTTCTTCGGGATCCACCTCGACACGCTCACGTCGCGCGCGCTCGAGGCCGCGCGCCTCCGCGACAACTTCCGTGCGAGCACGTGGGACAAGCTCCAGCTGCTCTCGCTGCTCCGCACCCACCCCGACGTGGACGGAGACGCCGCTCCGGATCTCGACACCTCGCGCTTCGCCTATCTCGGCGTCTCACTCGGCGGCATCATGGGGCCCGAGCTGCTCGCGCTCTCCGGCGACCTCGGCGCCGGCGTGCTGGTCGTCCCCGGAGGGCGCGTGTCGGCGATCATCTCCGACAGCGAGACGTTCTCGTCGCTGGTGGTGGGCGTGCGCCCGCGCGGGACGACCGAGGGCGATGTCCGCCGCTTCTTCCCCATCCTGCAGACCATCCTCGATCCGGGCGACGCCGCGAGCTACGGGCCACACGTGCTCGCCGATCGCCTTCCCTCGGCGGGGGCGCCCGAGAGCGTGCTCGTCGGCGTCGTGCTCGACGACGACACGGTCCCGAACATCTCGAACTACACGCTCGCGCGCGCGCTCGGCACCATCCCGATCGTCGAGGACGAGCTGCGGCCGGTGCCGGGGCTCTCCGCCGTCGCCGGGCCCCTCGTCTCGAACTACCCGGACGGCGCCGGGGGGCACGTGACGGCGGGTCTCATCCAGTTCGACGTCATCGGCGTGCCCGGGGGCGGCACGGAGATGGCCACCCACAGCAACGTCGGCGACAGCGACGTCGGCGCGAGCGCCTGGCTCGACTTCCTCGACACCCACTTCGCCGGCTCCGGCGCGCGCATCCGCGACCCGTACGCCGCGCTGGGCCTGCCGCACGCGATGTGAGGGCGGGCTGCCGCCGGCGCCGTCGCCTCGTCTCGCGCGACGATTCTGCGACGGCGTGGGCCAGGAAACGTTCCAGTTCCTCACCGATCTGATAACTTGCGTGCCGCCGTGGCAGCCGCCGAATTCGAGATCGACTACGACGCCGCCTTCCAGCTGTACCGCGAGCGCTTCGCCGAGCGCTTCGGAGAGCGCGCCGAGGGCGCGTTCGTGAAGTTCGGCAAGCACATGATCAAACGCCTGCCGCGGGGCGAGTTCGATCGGAGGCTCGACACGTACGTGCGCCTCCACAAGGCCTGCAAGAAGATGCTCGACAGCGGCTCGACCATCTCCGATGCGCTCGTTCTCGACTTCGACGAGTCGGCGGCGTGGATCGCCGTGGAGGCCCCCAACGTCCACGCGATGTTCCGGGGCGAGATGGGCGATCCGCGTCGCGCCGCGCCGGAGCTGCTCCGCGCGGAGCCGGACGAGAACGCGATCACGAGCGAGATGGAGCAGTCCAGCTTGAAGGTGACGCGGCGCGGTTGAGCCTCGCCGCGGGCTTCTTCGCCGCGCGTGTCAGTCCTCTTCGAGGCGGATGGTGCGCGTCGGGCAGTGCTTGGCCGCCATGCGCACCTTGTCGTGCAGCTCGGCGGGCGGGCGCGCGACCTTGAGCATCACCTTGTTGTCCTTGCCGAGCGCGAACACCTCGGGCGCCTCGCCGACGCAGACGGCGTGGCCCTGGCAGAGGTCGCGGTCGACGCGGATCCGGAGCTCGGCGGCGGGGCGCGCCGGCTCGCTCGGGGCCATGCCCGCGTGCGCGTGCGCCGGGCAGCCTGCGGCCGCCGCCTTGGCGGCCGTCTCGGGCCCCGCCGCGCCGTCGGCGGCCTGCGCGAGCTCGGCGCCCATCGCCATCGACACGCTCGGCTGCGCGCGGCGGCGGTAGCGGACGCGGCAGGGCTCGGCCGGGCCGATCACCAGGCCGCGGAAGTCCGGCCGGATCGCGTCGCCGCAGAGCCCGAACTCGAACTGGCCGAGGAAGAGCGCCAGGATGGCCTTGATCTGCAGCAGCGCGAACGCGTTGCCGAGGCACTTGTGCCGGCCGCCGCCGAACGCGATGTAGGCCCAGTCCTTCTTGTCTTCGTTGCGCGGCGCGAGGAAGCGCTCGGGCTCGAACGCGTCGGGATCGGGGAACACCCCCGGCAGGCGGTGCGACACGGTCGGCGAGACGATCACCCACGTCCCCTTCGGGATGAACCAGTTCTTGAAGACGAAGTCCTTCATCGCCACGCGGACGAGCATGAAGAGCGGCGGGTGCAGCCGCAGCGCCTCCTTCACGCAGGCCTCGATGTACTCGAGCTCGCGGAGCGAGCCGTGCGCGACGGGCTTGCCGCCGCCGAAGACGCGATCGACCTCGGCGGTGGCGCGCGCGAGGGTCGTCGGGTTCTGCAGCAGCTCGAGCAGCGTCCACGCCGTGGTGACCGAGCTCGTGTGGTGGCCGGCGAAGATGGCCGCCAGGAGCAGGCCCGTGATCTCGTCGTCCGTCAGCTTGCGGCCGTCGGTGTACTTCGAGTCCATGAGGGTCTGCAGGAAGTCCTCGCCGACCCGGCCCTGCTTCTCGCGCTCGCGCACGATCTCCGAGATCATCTCGACCATCCGCACGCGGGCCTTGTCGCGCTTGCGGAACGAGGGAATCGGCAGGTGCGCGTTGACGTACGCGAGCGGCGTCACGCCGCCCTCGAGGTCGTGATAGACGCGCGCGAACTCCTCGCTCATGCCCTCGCGGAACTCCTTGCCCAGCAAGCAGCGGCTCGAGGTGAAGCTCGTGAGCGCGCGGCAGAGCTCGACGAAGTCGACGACGCCGGTCTGGCCCCAGCTGCGCGTGGTGTCCTCGGTCTCCTTCACCACGGCCTCGCCGTAAGTGCGCATGCGGCGATCCTGGAGCGCCGGGAGCAGCATCTTGAGCTGCTCGGCCATCTTCTCGGGGGAAGCGTCGTAGACGATGTCCTTGCCGAAGACGGGCGTCATGATCTTGTACGCCTCCATCGGAGACATGTGCGCGTCCGGCGCGCGGAACACCGCCTCGTGCGCGTCGGGGCCGAAGAGCGCCACCATCTGGCGGCCGGCGACGTCGAAGGCCGCGACCTCGCCCAGCTCGCGGCTCGCGCGCATCAGGAGCTCGACCGTGCCGCGCACGAACTCGACGGTGTGGCCGACGACCGGCATGCCGCCCGAGAGCAGCGGCGCATGCGAGAGGCCGGGCGGGGGCGGCGCTTTCTTCTGAGGGCGCGCGCTCTTGAGGACGTCGGTGAGCTCCATGGCCGGCCCGTCTGCCACGTTCTGGCCGAGACGCAACGGAAGCGATCCGCCTGGAATCTGGAGCGTTTGTCGTTGCAACCGTTGCGCGCGCCAGGCTCCTCCGGCCATGCTGCGCGCCTGCCGATGGCTTCGTCGCGCGTGGTCCTCGAGACGGTGCTCGCCGTGCTCGCCGTGATGGGTGTCGGAGCCCTGGCCCGCAGGGCCGGAATCGTGTCGGGGGAGGGCGCCAAGGCGATGAGCCGCCTCGTGGCCGACGTGACGTTCCCGGCGCTCTGCCTCGATGGCCTGGCGGGTGCCGACGTCAGTGCGATCCGCGCGGGCGGGGTCATCGCCGCCCTGGGATTCCTCACGCTGGCCGTCGCGGCCGTGGCGGCGTGGGCGCTCGTGTGGGCCGTGCGCCTGCCCGAGCGCGAGGCGCCGACCGCGCGCTTCGCCATCAGCATCGGCAACTGGATCTTCCTCCCGCTGCCGGTCGCCGAGGCGCTCTACGGGGGCGAGGGAACGACGATCGTCGTCCTGAACAACGTCGGCGCGCAGATCTTCCTGTGGACGGCGGGGCTCGTGCTGCTGCGCGGGGGAGGCGTCGATCGGGGCGCCGCCCGCGCCATCGTGCGCAGCCCGGGTCTGTGGGCGACGCTGGCCGGGATCGCGCTGGCGCTCGGTCGGCCGCTCTTGCCGCCCTCGCTCGGCGCGCTCGACCCGATGGTCGGCGTGGGCGCGACCGCCGTGCACTGGGTCGCCACGCTCACCATTCCGCTGGTCTCGGTGGCCATCGGAGCGCAGCTGGCTGCGCCGCGTGCGCCCGCGCCGGCGCGCTCCGTCGCCGCGATCGTCGTGGGCCGGCTCCTCGTGGCGCCACTCGTGGTGGGCGGCCTGCTCGAGCTCGCGCTCCGCGCGGGGCTCATCGCGCTGACGCCCGAGGCCCGCATGACCGAGCACCTCGTCGCGGCGATGCCGGTCTCGCTCAGCGCTGCGGCGCTGGTCGAGCGCTACGAGGGCGACGGGCCGCTCGTCTCACGCGCGATCCTGGTGACGACGCTGCTCAGCGTGGTCACGGCGCCGCTCTGGATGCTGGCCGTCGAGCGGCTCTGACTCCTCGGGGCCGATACGCGGCCCCGCCCCGACCGAGCAAGTCGGATCGGGGCCCCACCCCACGTTCCGCCGCTCCCTGCGCGAGCTTCGCTCGCTCCGTTCGCGCGCGCGACGACCCTCGGTCTGCGCGGCGCACGCTTCGTCGCCGGAACGCGCTCGGCTCGCGTAGTCCATGCCCGGCGCAGCCCGCTGCGAAGGTCGGGCCCTCGGGGCCGACGGCACGCGCGGAGCGACGGCCTCAGAGCGGGCGGGCGACGGCGGCGTCGGCCACGTAGCCGCGTCCGTTCTCCCAGTGGCCCGGCGTGGCGGTCGCATTGCCTGCGCCGTCCACGTCGAGGATCCAGAGGCCCTCGTGCCCTTCCTGCGTGGTGCTGCCGGCGCACAGGATCGGCGTGCGCACCCCCGGCAGGTCGAGCCGGTAGTGGCGATGGATGTGGCCGTGCACGAGGCATCCGCGGTCGATCCCGCGAAGGGCCTCGAGGAGCGCGTCGGCGTTCTCGAGGCCGTGCAGCGCCGCGTCCGGCTGCCCGTTCGCCTTCCGAGGCGCGTAGTGGGTCGCCACGATCACGAAGCGGTCGCGCAGGCGCGAGTCCACGATCGCGCGCCGCAGCCCGGCGAGCTGGGCCTCCGGCACGCGCCCGCTCGAGCGCCAGGGCTCCGGGTTGGGACGCGCGCTCGAGACGAGCACGATCGCGCAGCCGGGGAAGAGGCGAACGCGCGGCCACCCGCCCTCGGTCGCGAGGTCGTCGCAGTCGGTGGTCATCCAGCGGGCGAAGTGGCGATCGAAGCGCGCCTCGCGGACGCCGTCGGGCAGGTAGAGATCGTGGTTGCCCGGCAGCACGACGAGCCCTCGCGGGCGATCGGCGAGCGGCGCGACCGCGCGCTCGGCCGCGGACAGCTCCGCCTCGCTGCCGAGGATGGTGAAGTCGCCGGTGCCGAGGGCGAGGTCGATCCGCTCGGCCTCCGCGAAGCGCGCGAGCTCGGCGAGCTTCTCCCTGGACCGGGCGAAGTGGGGCCGGCGGCGGAGCGCGTGGTTCAGGCCGCCGACGAGGCGCTTTCCGAGCCAGTCGCGGAACGGGATCTCGCTCGCGGGGACGTCGACGTGGACGTCGCTGAAGTGGAGGATCCTCATCGACCCTCGCGGCGCGCCGTCATGGCCAGCCCGCGGGAGCGCCGAGCCCGGCGCCTTCGGGCAGCCCGAAGCGCACGTTGAAGCACTGCACGGCCTGACCGCTCGCGCCCTTCACGAGGTTGTCGATCGCGCCCTGCGCGAGGAGCCAGCCGGTGCGCTCGTCGAGCGCGTACGACACGTGCGCGCGGTTGCTTCCGCGGACCCAGAGCGTGTCGGGGCAGCTGCCGGCGTCGTGGACGAACACGCTCGGCGATCCCTCGTAGAGGGCCCGCGCCTCGCGGGTGGCGTCCTCGGCGCTCACGCCGGCCGGCAGGCGAACGTACACGCTCGAGAGGATCCCGCGGGTCATCGGCACGAGGTGCGGCGTGAAGATCACGCGCACCGGCTTGCCGGCGAGCGCCGAGATCTCCTGCTCGATCTCGGGCGTGTGGCGGTGACCACCGGCGATCTTGTAGGCGCGGATGCCTTCGCTCGTCTCCGCGAAGTGCGTGCGCTCCCCCGGCGTCCTTCCCGCGCCCGACACACCGCTCTTGGCGTCGACGACGAGCGGGGCGCCGTCGAGCCAGCCGCGCCGGGCGAGCGGGGCGAGGGGCAGGATCGAGGCGGTGGGAAAGCAGCCGGGGACCGCGATCAGATCGCTCTTGCGGATCGCCTCGCGGTGCAGCTCCGGCAAGCCGTAGACGGCCGACGGCGCGAGCTCGGGGGCGCCGTGGTGCCCGTACCAGCGCTCGTGCTCGGCGACGTCGTGGAGGCGGAAGTCGGCCGAGAGGTCGAAGACGATCTTGCCCTTGCGGCGGAGCTCCCCGCAGAGCTTCGCGCTCGCGCCGTGCGGAAGGCACGAGAACACGGCATCGGCCGCGCCCGCCGTCCGGTCCGCGTCGTGCGCGAGCACCTCGCCGGGGACGATCCCGGCGAGCGCCGGAAGCACGGTGGCGATCGGCTGCCCGGCCTTGCCGTGCCCGACGAGCTCCGCGATCGAGACGCTCGGGTGGGCGAGGAGCAGTCGCGTCAGCTCCGCGCCCGTGTACCCACTCGCGCCCAGGATCGAGACCCGGATCCGGTCTTTCATCGCATGCGCCTTCGTGCTTCGGAAACCGAACGAGCCGCGCTGCACTCGGCAACGCGGCTCGCAGACGGACGCCCTGGCTCCTCGATCAGCGCTTGCTGAACTGGAACTTCTTGCGTGCGCCGGGGCGACCCGGCTTCTTGCGCTCGGTCTCGCGCGAGTCGCGCGTGAGCAGGCCCGCCTTCTTGAGCGGCGGACGAAGGCCGGGGTCGACGTTCAAGAGGGCGCGCGAGATGCCGTGCCGGATGGCCTCGGCCTGCGCCGCGACGCCGCCGCCGCAGGTCGTCGCGTAGACGTCGAACTGGCCGACCTTCTCGGAGACCTCGAAGGCCTGGCGGACGATCATGCGCGAGGTCTCGCGCGGGAAGTAGTCGTCGAGCGTGCGCCCGTTGACGGTGATGGTGCCCTCACCCTTGGAGAGGAACACGCGGGCGACGGCGCGCTTGCGCTTGCCCGTTCCGTACTGCTTCCCGTGAATCGTCGGCTGCGGCATGTCTCTTGGTCTCTCCAAATCTCTCGGCGGCTCAGAACGTGAAAGCCGCGGGCTTCTGCGCGGCGTGCGGGTGGCTGGCGCCCGCGTAGACCTTCAGCTTGTCGTGCATCTTGCGGCCGAGCGGCGTCTTGGGGAGCATGCCCTTGACCGCCTTCTCGAGCGCGAGCTCCGGGCGCCGCTCGAGGAGCAGGCGGTACGGCTCGGCGCGGAAGCCGCCCGGGATGGCCGAGTGCTTGTAGTAGTGCTTGCCGTCGAGCTTGTTGCCCGTGAGGCGCACCTTCTCGGCGTTGATCACCACGACGTAGTCGCCGGTGTCGTTGTGCTTCGTGTACGCGGGCGTGTGCTTGCCGCGGAGCACGCTGGCGATGCGAGAGCTGAGACGCCCGAGGGGCTGATCCGTCGCATCGACGATCCACCACTTGCGGGCGATGGCGCCGTCCTGGACGGGCTGAATGGTCACCGACTTGGTGCTCTTGCTGAGCGCGGACATGTTGAGCTGCCTCTGGGGGTCTGCGAAAAAGGGCCGAACGTTTAGCGGTGCGTTCCCGAGGTGTCAAGCGACGTCCGCCGAAGACGCGCGACCCCGGCGCACGCCGCGGTGGCGAGCCGAGCGGCCACCGACGAGCGGCAATCCCGCGAATTCTCGCGCGCCGCAGAGCGGATCGCGCTTGCTCGGCCCGGGTCCATGCGGAAGCTCGATGGTCTCGCCTCCCTCGCTCTGGTCTCGCTCGCGGCGGCCTGCGCCGGGGCGCCCGATCCGGAACTGGCCCCGTCGACCTACGCGCAGACGCTCTCGCAGCCGAACGCCACGGCCGTGATCGACCTCGTGAACTACCCCGGCACCTCGGCGGCCCTGCTCGACGACGCCGTGGGGCTCGATGCCCGCGCCGCCCGCGGGATCGTGGCGCGCCGCGACGGGGCCGACCGCGTCGCACCCTCGGCCGACGACGTGCTCTACGCGAGCGTCGTCGACATCGACGCCGTGCCCTACGTCGGCGACGCGGCCTTCCGCGCCCTCTACGCCTACGCGGCCGCGCACCCGGCGCCGCACGCCGAGACGGTCGAGGGCGTGCCCTTCGCGGGCTGGCAGTCGGAGGCGATCGTGTGGGGCGTGAACCGCGCGACCCTCGCCGACCTCGACGCCGTGCTCGATGCGCGCGCCGCGAGCGCGCTCTTCGCCGGGCGCCCCTACGCGAGCGTCGCGGCCATGGGGCCCGTTTCCTACGTCGGTGCCTCGGCGCTCGGCGCTCTCCGTGATCAGGCCGCGGCGTGGTGGGCAGCCGAGCACCAGACGGCGCCCGCTCTGGCCGGCACCTTCGATGGCGTGCCCTTCGACGAGGCCACCGCCACGACGGCGCTCGCGATCGCCAACGGCGCCACCGAGGCCCAGCTGACGGCGCACGGGGTGACCGGTACGGCCGCCGCGCGCCTCGCGGCGGGCCGTCCTTTCGCGACGCTCGGGGTGGTGGCCGACACGAGCGGCGTGGGCCCGGCGACCATGAGGGCGCTCGAGGCCTACGCGACGAGCGGCGCGTGGGGCGCGATGGCGTGCACCGATGCGTTCGGCCCGGCCGTGCAGCCGACCCTCGACGACCTGCTCTTTCTGAGCGAGAGCGATCGCGCGATCGAGATCGTGCGCTTCCCCGGGGAGGGCACCACGGCGCCGACGCCCGCCTCGCTCCTCGCGCTGGTGCACGAGGTGCCCGGCAGCGCGGCGCAGCTGCGCGACACGGCCCACTACTTCGTCGCGCTCGAGCCCTCGAGCGACATGGCCGATCCGGGCGCGGCGGCCGCGCTCGAGGCGGCGGTCGGAGCGAGCCTCACGGACGTGATCTACGTCGCGATCTTCCTGCCATCGAGCGATCCCAACCATGCCGAGGTCCGCGTCTATCTCGTGGGCCGGAGCGCGTGCGGCGATCTCGTGGGTCTTCGCTCGATCAGCGTCGAGACGTGACGGTGGCGGGCCGCGGAGCGCCGTCGTGACGCGTCTGGTTGCACTGCTGCGCGCCGTGAACGTCGGCGGGACCGGCAAGCTGCCGATGGAGGCGCTGCGTGCGCGCGCCGAGCAGATCGGCGCGACCCACGTCTCCACGTTCATCGCGTCCGGCAACCTCCTCTGCGACACGCGCAAGACGCCGGCGGCCTTCGCGCGAGCGCTCGAGGCGGCGCTGCGCGAGCAGCACGGGCTCGACACGGTCGTCATCACGCGGACGCCGGAGGAGCTCGCGCGCGTGGCGGCGGGCCACGCGTTCGCCGATCATCGGCTCGCCCGCTCCGGCCCCTCCCGTCCGCGGGCTGCGCCCGCTCCCGTCCGGCGCCTCCGGGGCGAGCACTCTTGGCCGTGCGATCGAGAGCGCGGCGCAGGGCTTCACGACGCCGCGGATCACCTACGTGTGCCCGCGCTGCCACCCTGCGCGCGGCCCGCGCGCCGGTCGCGGATGACCCGCGCCGTCGACGTCACGCGCCCGCGGCCGGCGTGGCAGGACGCCGCATCACGAGCAGGGCCCGTGCGAGCTCGGAGCGACCGAGCGAGGTCAACGTGACCGATACCAGCGAGGGCGCCTTCGTGCGGACGAAGCGGACCGATCCCCGCGCGAGGAGCACGTCGACCGCCTGAGAGACGGCGTCCTCGGTGCGCCCGAGGCTCGCGACCAGTCGGTCCCATCGCCGAGGATGGCCAGAAGCCAGCGCGAGGAGGACGGCCGTGTGGTCCCCGAGGAGCGCGTTGGGGCGCAGCGCGCGGGGGGCCAGGGCCGCCTGCTGCGGTGCACGGATCGCCAGAGGCATCGTTCGCATCGTCGTCTTCTCGAGCCAAGCGTGACCGGACCGCAGCGGCGCTCACGCGAAGAAGCGTGAAGATGCCCGGAGACCGGCCTCCTATGGGGCCGAGGGTCCTGGGCCGCAATGGAGCAGGCCCCGAGCGCGGCGGCGAGGGCCGACACGATCGGAAACGAGGGTCCATCGGTCGAGATCGGCACCTCGGCGATCTCCTCTCGCGTGCGCTCCGGCTCGCATGGTTTGGTTTCCGCGGCGCCTTCGGGTGGCAGGCGAGGGCTCCGCCCTCGCGCACCCGGTCTGTTCGGCGGCCTCCGTCTCGAGACGAGCGACTCCCTCTCTCGCGTGAGCGGGAGAGGGTTGGGGAGAGGGACTGCGAAGGCACTGTCGGAATGGGCCGCTGCGAGAGGCGGGCGCGCCGCTCGCTCGGTGGATCGAGCTCCGCGCATCGTTCGCCTTCGCGAGCGCGGCGGGCACGGGGGGCGCTCCTCGCTACCGCATCGCGCGCGAACGACGGCGCGCACGCGGGCGCTCGTCGACCCCCACGTGCCCGCCGCTTCTGGGGGTGGTCCGTGGCTGGTTGGGTTTGCGCGGCGCCTTCGGCACCTCCACAGCCGAATCGGCTTCGCCGCTTCGGCGAGCGGGCGAGGGCTCTGCCCTCGCGCACCCGCGAGCTCCAATTTGCTCCGCGGCCGCTCTATCGAGACGAGAGCCTCCCTCTCCCGCGCGAGCGGGAGAGGGCTGGGGAGAGGGACCGCGAAGGTAGTGTCGGAACGGGGCCGCTGCGATAGACGGGCGCGGCGCTGAATCGAGCTCCCCCCATCGATCGTCTGCGCGATCGCGGCGTGACCGACCCTCGGGCCCGTCGGGCTCTCGCACGAGGATTCGTCGGGACGATTCCCGTCGGCCTTCAGCTGGCCCAGACCTCTTCGGATCGCCTGGCGACGGCGCGCCGCCACTCGGGGAAGCGCGGGTCGGCGCGCACGGCGGCGATCACCGGACAACGATCGATCCAGTCGAGGTCGACGAGCACGGTCGTCGCGGCGAGCTCCACGCACGCCGCAGCGCTGGCGACGTCGCCGATCGCGCCGAGCGCCTCACCCTGCATCTGGAGCGCGATCGAGCGCACGCGCGGGCTGGCCGTGAAGGCCGTCCCGGCCACGCCGAAGCCGGGGGGAGGCTCGATCTCGCGCAGCACCGCGCGCGCGTACGTGGCGAGCGGGCCGGCCAGCGGGTGCGGGCTGCGCGAGAGCGCCTCGAGCCCACGCCTCAGACGCTCCGGCTCTTGTCGCCACGCGCCGACCCGGATCTCGATCTGCGCCCAGAGCATCGGCTGCTGCAGCTCGGCGAGCTTCTTCACGAACTGCTCGTAGAGCGCCGGATCGCCGTAGAGGCCGTGGTAGCGCGCGCGCTCGTAGTGGGCGGCCTCGAGCGTGGGATCGATGTCGAGCGCGATCTCGATCGAGGCCAGGCCCTCCTTCGCGCGCCCCGCCTCGAGCTTGAGCGAGCCGAGCACGAGGTGCGCATCGGGGTAGGCCGGCGCGAGCGCGAGCGCCGCGCGCGCATGGCGGGCCACGTCGCGGTACTCACCGGCCTGCAGATGCAGGATCGCCGCCGCGTGGTGGGTCTCGGGGACGTGCGGGGCCCGCTCGAGCGCGCGCTTCACGCTCGCGGCGGCCTCGGTCTTCCAGTCTCGCGGGGCGGACGGCGCCTCGTCACCCGTGCGCGGCACGATCCAGGCCCGGACGCAGGCGATCGCGTGGATGGCCAGCGCCGGTGCGAACGTCGGCGCGAGCGCGATCACCTGCTCGAGGCTCGCCACGGCGGACGACCGATCGGTGACGCTCGGTGAGCGCGCACTGCGGCGCGCACCGAGGAAGAGCTCGAGCGCCTCGGCGGAGATGCGCTCGGTGCCCACCAATCCCTCGAGCCCGAGGCGCAGTGCCTCGGCCGTGCGCCGCGCGAAGCGCTCCTCGAGACCGAAGGGATCCTCGGACGGGTCCAGGTCTTCCTTGTGGGTCCAGAGCTGCATCCCGCTCGCGACGTCGACCAGCCGCGACGAGAGCCGCAGCTTGGTCGGCGAGGCCTGGAGAGTCGCGTCGAAGAGGTGGGTCGCGCCGAGCTCCTTGGCCGCCGAGCGGGGATCGCCGCCCTGGGCCATCGCGTTCTGCACCGCCGAGCGACCGATGATCGAGACGTTCCGCGTGCGCGAGAGCAGATCGACGAGCTCGGAGGTGATCCCGTCGGCGAGATGCGCGTGCTCGGCGCCTCCTCGGTACGCGATCGGCAGGGCGGCGATCACGCGCCGCATGCCCGTCCCGGTGGTGGGCGTGTGCGGAGTGACCATGCGCGCGAAGGTCGAGCCCGCGGGCATCGAGATCGGAGAAGGAGAGACGCCTCGCTCGAGCGTCGCTGCGAGCGCTTCGAGGCTCTGCGCGAGCTCGTCGGCCGTGGCTGGGCGCTTCTCGGGCTCGCGCGCGAGGAGCGCGTCCACCACCTGCGCCAGCTCCGTCGGCACCGCGCGCAACGAGGCGAGGTCGCGCGGCGGTCGATGCAGGCGCGCGACGGCGATCGAGATGGGTGTATCGCCCTCGAAGGGCAAGACGCCCGTCAGCATCTCGAAGAGCACGACCCCGAGCGCGTACAGGTCGGCGCGTCCGTCGACGGCCGCGCCCGTGAGCTGCTCGGGCGCCATGTAGGCCGGCGTTCCGGCGATCCCGCCGGTGGCCCGGACGCGCTCGTAGTCGAGCGCCCGCGCGATACCGAAGTCGGTGACGACGACGCGCCCGCTCTTGGCCTCGAGCAGCACGTTGTCCGGCTTGAGATCCCGGTGGACGACCGACGCCGCGTGGGCCGCCGCGAGCCCGCGGGCGATCGCGGCCGCCACGTGCGCGGCCCGCGCCGGCGCGAACGGGCCGTCCTCGAGCTTGCGCCCGAGGCTGACGCCCTCGACGAGCTCCATCGTGAGGTAGTGGACGCCCGCGTAGGTGCCGAGATCGTGCGTGCGCGCGACGTGGGGGCTCGTGATCCGACGCGCGAGGCGCACCTCGCGGCGGAAGCGCTCGACGACCTCGGGGCTCGTCTGGCCGAGGACCTTCAGCGCCACGATCTCGTCGACCATCGCGTCGCGGACCCGGTAGACGGTGCCCATCCCGCCGCGGCCGACGAGCAGCTCGACGACGTAGCGCTCCGCGAACGCGTCCCCCGGCGCGAGATCGCCGGCACCGAGGCGGGGGTCGAGGCCCGCGTTCGTCGCGTCGAGGGTGTGATCGTCGCGATCGGCCAAGGCGGAGGTCTATATCATCCCACGAGCAGGCCCGCCGAGGCCGCCACGATTCTTCGCATGGCGCCGCGCGCTACTTGACGCGGATCTGGTGCGCGCCGACCCACGTCGAAGCGCCGAGCATAGGGTCGTCCCAGTCCACGCCGATCATGCCGTTCTGCATGCCGGCGACGCGCCCGGGCGCCCACTGGCCCGAAGGGTGCTGGGCGACGACGTGCGTCCCGATGGCTGGGCCGCCGCCCATCGGGGGCATCTGCCCGTAGCCCGGCTGCGGAGGCATCTGCCCGTAGCCAGGCTGCGGAGGCATCTGCCCGTAGCCAGGCTGCGGAGGCATCTGGCCGTAGCCAGGCTGCGGTGGCATCTGCCCGTAGCCAGGCTGCGGCGGCATCTGCCCGTAGCCAGGCTGCGGCGGCATCTGCCCGTAGCCGGGCTGCGGCGGCATCTGCCCGAAGCCAGGCTGCGGTGGCATCTGGCCGAAGCCAGGCTGGGGTGGCATCGGGCCGAAGCCAGGCTGCGGTGGCATCTGGCCGAGCCCGGGCTGCGGAGGCATCGCCATCCTGGCTGCGGTGGCATCTGGCCGAAGCCAGGCTGCGGAGCGCCGTATCCCGGGACGGGCGCGCCCATCCCCACCCCCATCGCGGCCTGCATCGGCATCTGCGCGCCGGCGCCGCCGACGATCGTGATCTCGACCGTGGCCCCCGCGTCGACCTCGCCCGGGATGTCGATGCCCGCGTGCACGTGGTAGCCGAGCTGTCCGGGAACCGACGGCGGCGCGCCTTGCGGGATCGGGATCGAAAAGGCGAACGCCTGCGGCTGCCCCGGCGTGCTCTGCGTCGGCCCGTGGATCTGGAACGTGGGCACGACGTCGCGGCTCTCCGTGTGAGGCCGCGGACCTTCCTTCGTCATGTGCATGCTCGTGCGGGACTGCGACACGCGCATCGTCACCTTCGTGATCTGCTGAGCGCGCTTGCCGCCGGTGAAGACGACGTTGCCCTCGAGGCTCGCGCCTGCGCCGACCATCGTCGCGCCGATCTGGATCGCCGCCGTCCCGCCACCCGCGCCGAACATGTCGAAGAGCCCCATTCCCGCCTCCGTTTCTTCCTACCCGAGCGTGCCCGAGCCGCGCGGCGATCACAACGCGCGAGGCAGACCCGAGCCCGTAGGCCGGTCGCTCGTCACGGCCCGGTACGCCCGCGATCCCGAACACCGTATCCTCCGCGCGTGAGCGGCGAGGCCAGCGGGACGGATCACGGCGAGCGCGCGCTGCGCGCCGAGCTGAGCCTGCTGCCGGCCATCGCGCTCGTGATCAACGCGACCATCGGCACCGGCATCTTCCGCACGCCCGCGTCCGTGGCGGTGCACGCGGGCTCGCTCGAGGCCGCGCTCGCGGTCTGGATCGTCGGCGCGCTCGTCGCGCTCGCGGGCGCGCTCTCCGTGGCCGAGCTCTCCGCCGCACTGCCGCGCGCCGGCGGGATCTACGAGCCGCTGCGCCGCGCGTTCGGCGATCGCGTCGCGTTCGTGTACGGCTTCGCGAAGATCACGCTGCTCGCGCCGAGCGCCGTCGGCTCGTTCGCGACGCTCGCCGCCGAGTCGATCGAGGCGCTCGCCGGCCTTCCCCCCGATCGCCCGCGCGAGATCGGGATCGCGCTCGGGGTCCTCGCGCTCGCGACCGCCACCAACCTGCTGCGCGTTCGATCGAGCGGCGGCGTGCAGGCGATCGTGACGGCGGTGAAGTACGGCGGCCTCGCGCTCCTCGCGCTCGCCGGCCTCGCCCTGCCCTTCACGACGGTCACGCTCGATGCGCCCGCGCCGGCCGCGCCCTCGACCGCGGGGATCCTCGCCGCGCTCGTCTCGGTGATGTGGGCCTACGACGGCTGGGCCGATCTCGCGAGCGTCGCCGCCGAGACGCGCGATGCGCCGCGCACGCTGCCACGCGCGCTCGTGGTCGGGACGCTCCTCGTCGGCGTGGCCTATCTCGCCGCGAACCTCGGCTACGCACGCGTGCTCGGCTGGGAGGGCCTCGCCACCGCCGATGCGGGCGCGGAGATGCCGGGGGCGCGCCTGGCCCGCGCCACGCTCGGCGGCGCCGGCGCCCGCGCGCTCTCGGCGCTCGTCGTCGTCTCCTGCGTCGGCGGCGCGATGGCCTCGCTCCTGACGAACTCGCGCGCACTGGTGCCGATGGCGACCGACGGCACGTTCGTGCGCGCGCTCGGTCGCGTCGATCCCGCGAGCGGCACGCCGCGGCTGGCCGTCGCGATCACGGGCTGCCTCGGCGCGCTCTACGTGGCCTCCGAGCGCTTCGAAGTGCTGACCGTCGGCTTCGTCGTCGGCTACTTCCCGTTCTACGCGCTCGCGGTGATCGCGCTCTTCGTGCTGCGGTGGCGCGAGCCCGACCTCGCGCGCCCCTTCCGCACGCTGCTCGTGATGCCGGTCGCGTTCCTCGCGTTCGCCGCGCTCGTGCTCGGCGGCGCCGTCCTCGATACGGCGCGCGAGACCCAGGCGCTGCTCACGACCGAGGGCGCGCCCCTGCCGCGCATGACGGTGCCCTTCGCGCTGCTCTGCGTCGGCGTGCTGCTCTCGCTGGTGCGGCGCCCGCGTTGAGCGCGCGTTCTCGCCGCTTCCCGTCAGACCGCGAGGATCGCCACCGAGGCGAAGTGCCGAGCGAGGAGCCCGAGATCGTCCGGATCGGAGGTGTAGACGATGCCGCCACCGCGGAGTGACGCCGAGGCCATCACGACCGCGTCGGCGAGCGTCGCGCCGGAGACCGAAGACATCGCTTCGCCGGCCGCACGGGACAGGACAGCGGCCATCGGCTCCACGTGCACGACCGAGAGGATGTCCTCGCGCGCATCCGTGCGCCCGCGCCACCACTCGGCCACCACGATGGCCGGAACGACGGGACGCAGCCCGCGATCGACGATCGCGCGGAGCGCGTTGCGAGCGCGTTGCGAGCGCCGCTCGAGCGCGATCAACATCCCGGTGTCGAAGGTGAACGTGAGCGTCAAGCGACGCGACGCTTCTTGGAAGGCTGCGGGCGCGCGAGCAACGCCGCTCGCCACTCGGCCTCGATCTCGGCCGTCTGCGCCGCGTCGAGGGCCGCGATGCCGTACTTCTCGAAATACGCCTCGGCGGCCGCGAGACGGATCTCCTGGGCGGCGAGGTGCGTGATGAGCGCCGAGACGTTGCCGCCATGGCGGCGCGCGGCCATCGCCCTGAGGTTCTTCAGCGTCTCGTCGTCGAGCGAGAAACTCGTCGTCTTGGTACGTCCCGCGCGCATACTGGCAATGTAGCACAACGACGTCCTCGACGACCGCACGGTTGCCCGCCGCTCGCTCGGCACGGAGGCGCCACGAGCGCGAGCTACTTCTTCTTCTGCGTGAGGGGCATCGCCGTGCTCGGGCCCTCGTTCTTGAACAGGCCCTTCGGCGGGCGCGTTCCGCCGTCGGCGGGCGTCTCGGCGGCCTTGCGCTTGGTCAGCTCGGCCTCGACGACCTCGACGTCCGAGATCGAGAGATCCTCGGAGCTCTTCTCGGGCTCGAGCGGCGCGACCTCGATCTTCGGGGCCGGTGCCGTCGCCGCGGCCAGCGTCGCGGCGGCGACCGTGCCCGGCGCCGTCTTCGACGGGTCGAGCATCTCCTTGCCGAGGCGAATGCGCGCGGCCTTCACGCTCGCACCGAGCGGCTCCGCGTCGGCCTGCTCCGTCGTGGTCCGCAGCACGGACGCGAGCGCGCGCGCCATCTCGCGCGCGTTCTGGAAGCGCTCGTCCGGGTTCTGCGCGAGCGAGCTCGCGATCACCTCGGCCAGCGTCGCCGGCACGTCGGGACGCTCGACCCGCAGATCGGGCACGTCGCCCTTGCGCACCGCGAGCAGCACCTCGAGGTCGTTCTTTCCCGCGAAGAGGCGCCGCTGCGCGAGCGCCTCCCAGAGCACGACGCCGAGCGCGAAGATGTCCGAGCGCGCGCTCGGCTTGGCCCCCGTGATCAGCTCGGGCGCACAGTAGGCGAGCTTGCCCTTGATCACGTTGGGGCGCGTCATCGACGCACGGTCCATCGCCCGCGCGAGACCGAAGTCGGTGAGCTTCACCGTCCCGTTGACGCCGAGCAGGATGTTCGAGGGCGAGACGTCGCGGTGGTAGACGGGCGCCGACGTGCCGTCCGCCATCACGCGCTCGTGGGCGGCGGACAACCCGCGGAGCACCTCGATGCCGATCGCGGAGACGAGCGGCCAAGGCGTGGCGCGCGGCACGTGACCGGGCGCCGTCGGGCGCTGGAACGAGCGGACCCACTGGAACATGTCCAGGCCCTCGCACCACTCCATCACGAGATAGTAGCCGCCGTCGTCCTCGCGCCCGAAGTCCATGATGTGGACGATGTTCGGGTGCTCGAGCTGCGAGCCCACCCGCGCCTCTTCCTCGAACATCTTGATGAACGAGGGATCGGCCGTCTTGCCGGCCTGGATGCGCTTGACCGCGACCTGCTTGGCGAAGCTCCCGGCACCACGCGCGATCGCCTTCCAGACGACCGCCATACCGCCTTCGCCGGCGGCCATGAGCAGCTCGTACTTGCCTGCGATCAGTTTACCGGGGGCGTCGGGCGCCGACATGAAGCAGCGAAGACCTTACGCGACGATCGCCCCCCGAGGCAACGCCCACGACGCCGGGAAAGCCCATCGTTCTCCGGGCGCAACGGGGGGTCGCCCGGGCGGAACGGGTGGGGGTGTGATCCAGCGCGGTGGTGAAGTCTTGTGACGAGACTGCTGCGCAGAACGGTCGAGGCCTCATGCATGTCGCGTCGCGAGACCGGCCTTCAGGCGTCGCGTGGCGGCAGGGCCTATAGCCAATTGGCTATAGGCCTCGCCTTCCCGAGGACGGAGCGCAGCGGCCTCGGGGCCGTGAGCACCGACCGCAGGGTGAGGTGGCGAGCGCCCGAGCTTGCTCGGGCGCGGCATCAAGGCCGGGATCGCGGCGCGTCGCCGCTGAGCACCGCCGCCGATCACACCCAACGGGTGGTTCGGCCTTGCACGTGTCCGCGCGCCGCACGAGTCTGGCGGGGCGTGGCGATCCTCGGCTTCATTCCGTCGTGTCGGACCTCCGGGCGGGCCCGATGAGCGCCGCTTCCCCGGAGATCCGCGTCGTCCGAAGCCTCACCGAGGTCTCCGCCGAGGCCTGGAACGCGATCGCGGGCGCCGACGACCCCTTCGTCGAGCACGCGTTCCTGGCGCTGCTCGAGACCTCGCGGAGCGTCGGCCGCGGGACCGGGTGGGAGCCGCGCCACGTCACGATCTGGGAGGGACCGCGCTTGGTCGGTGCGATCCCGGCGTACCTCAAGGACGACAGCTGGGGCGAGTTCGTCTTCGACTTCCAGTGGGCGCGCGCCGCCCAGGCTGCGCGCATTCGCTACTACCCGAAGGTCGTGGCGATGGTGCCCTACACGCCCGCGACCGGGACGCGCTTCTTGGTCGCCCGCGATCGCCCGCGCGGCCCGATCGTACGCGCGCTGCTCGAGGGGCTACGCGCCATGGCCGAGGACGAGGGCGCGAGCTCCGTGCACGTGAACTACCTGGAGGCCCACGAGCGCGACGAGGCGCTGGCCCTCGGCTGGCCCGAGCCACGCGTCAGCGTCCAGTTCCACTTCCACAACGCGGGCGAGAACGGAGCTCCGTACGCGAGCTTCGACGACTTCCTCGCGCGCTTCCGCTCGAGCGCGCGCAAGCAGGTGCGGCGCGAGCGACGCGAGGCGAGCGAGGGCGCGTTCACCATCCGGACCAAGACCGGCGCCGAGCTCGACGGCGCGGACTGGAAAGCGCTCGACGTCTTCTACCGGATGAACGTCGCGCGGCACGGCAGCTACGCGTACCTCACGCCCGCGTTCTTCGCCGAGATGCCCAAGCGCCTCGGGCACCTCGTCGTCGCGTCGATCGCATACCGAGGCAGCGAGCCCATCGCAGGCACGCTCAACTTCGAGAAGGGCTCGCGCCTCTACGGTCGCTACTGGGGATCGGTCGACGACGCGCCGTTCCTGCACTTCGAGTGTTGCTACTACCAGCTCATCGAGCGCGCGATCACCCGTGGCTACACGCGCTTCGAAGCGGGCGCGCAGGGACACCACAAGCTCAAGCGCGGCCTCTTGCCGGCCGAGGTCCACAGCGTCCACTGGATGCGCGATGCGAGGCTCGGGGCCGCGGTCGCCGCGTTCCTGCCGGAGGAGGCCGCCGCCGTGCGGCACGAGATCGCGATGCTCGACGGCGAAGGCCCCTTCCGACGCGGGAGCAGCCGCGACTGATCCCGGGGCCGCCCTGGCCGGCGGCGCGAGGCGACCGCTCGCCCGAAAGTGCCACCGCGCGCGCGTCTTGCGGTAAACGCGTCCGGTGGCCGACGAGCCGTCTGCACCCGCCGAGAGCCCCGCGGCCCAGCCCGCGGCATCGCAGCGAGCGTCCTTGACCCGCAGTGCCGGCATCGTCGCCGCCGGCACGCTCGTCTCGCGCGTCCTCGGCGCCGCGCGCGATGCGGTGTTCGCGGCGTGCTTTCCCGTCGCCGACACCGACGCGTTCTTCGTCGCGTTCACGATTCCCAACGCGCTCCGGGGCCTCTTGGCGGACGGCGCCGTCTCGAGCGCGTTCATCCCGACGTACACGGAGGTGCGGGCGAAGGAAGGGGACGAGGCGGCCAAGACGTTCTACACGCGGCTCTCGGGCGTGATGCTGTTCGTGCTCGCGCTCGTCTCGCTCGCCGGCGTCCTGGCGGCCCCCGCGCTCGTGACCGCCTACGCGGAGGGCTACGCCGACGACCCGGCGCTCTTCGCGAGCACGGTCACGCTCACGCGCATCGTCTTCCCGTACATCTTCTTCATGGGCGCCGCGGCGCTCGGCACCGGCATCCTGAACGCGCACCAGCGCTTCGCGGTGCCGGCGATCGCGCCGGCGTTGCTCAACGTCGCACTGATCGCCGCGCCCTTCGTCCTCGTCGCGCCGGCGAGCGCCATGGGCCTGCCGCCGATCGCGAGCCTCGCGATCGCGGCGATCGTCGGCGGTGTGCTGCAGATGATCGCGCAGTGGCCGGCGCTCCGCGCCATCGGCGCGCTCTCGTGGCCGCGCGCGAGCTTCTCCGATCCGCGCGTGCGGCGGGCGATCGCGCTGCTCGGCCCGCTCGCGATCGGCCTCGGGATCTACCAGGTCAACGTGATGCTCTCGCGGCTGTTCACGTCGTACCTGCCGGCCGGCTCGCAGAGCTACCTCTACTACGGCCAGCGCCTGGTCGAGATCCCGCAAGGCATGTTCGCGCTGGCGATCGCGTCGGCGACGCTGCCCACGCTCTCCGACCTGCACGCCCGGGGCCAGCTCGACGAGCTCAAGAAGGTGTTCGGCTTCGCGCTGCGCTCCAGCCTCTTCATCGGCGTGCCGGCGACGGTGGTGCTGGTCGCGCTCGCCGAGCCGGTGGTGAGCGTCCTGTTCCAGCGCGGCGCCTTCGACCGTGCCGACGCCCTCGAGACGGCGCGCTCGCTCGCCTGGCAGGGCGCTGGCGTGTGGGCCATCGCCTGCGTGCGCGTGGTGGTGCCGATGTTCTACGCGCACGGCGACACCAAGACACCGCTCGCCGGGAGCGCGGCGAACCTCGTCGCCTTCGTGGTCCTGGCCCTCGCGCTACGCGGCACGATGAGCCACGCCGGGATCGCGCTCGCGATCAGCGCGGCGGGGGTGGTGCAGCTCGGGATCCTGATCGTGCTCCTGCGACGCAAGCTCGGGCGCCTGGGCCTCGGGAGCGTCGCGTCGAGCAGCCTGCGGATCGGCGCCGCGGCGCTCGTGATGGGCTCGCTCGAGATCGGGATCGCGCGCTTCGGCGCCTGGGAGCGCGGCGGAAACGACCTGACGAACGCGGCGGTGCTGGCGGCGGCCCTGCTCGTGTCGGGCCTGGCGTACGTGGGTGTGCTCGCGGCGCTCCGGGCCCCCGAGCTCGACGACGTCCTCGGCGCCCTGCGACGCCGGCTCCGCCGCCGCTGATCGACGCACACGCGCAGGGCGACGACGGACGACGACGGACGAGCTTGCCCGTCGCTGCGATTCGCACCATCTTCGCACCATGGCTGCCACGGTGCGCAAAGTGAGCCTCGCGATCGAGAAGAGCGCCCTGGCGTGGGCGGAGAAGGCGGCGCGGCGCGAGAAGAAGAGCGTCTCGGCGATCATCACGGAAGCCACGCTCGCCGCTCGCGCGCGCGACATCGAGCTGCGGCGTCAGGCGGCTGCGTGGAAGCGCTATCTCGACGACGCGACCGACGGCGCGGGCCTGCGCCCCGAAGAGGTCGCCCGCGGCCACCGTGAGCTCGATGGTCTCGAATGACTCGCCTGGGCTGACGCTCGACACCGGAGCGTTGATCGCGCTCGAGCGACGCGGCGCGCGGGCGCTGCGGATCCTCACCGCCGCGAAAGAGCGAGGGATGCTCGTCACCATTCCCGCCGCCGTGGTCGTGGAGTGGTGGCGCGGTGCCTCGGCGCGATCGGTCGACGTCGCACGCACGGGCATCGTCGAGCCGCTTCGCTTCACGCTCGCCCAGGCGGCCGGGGAGGCGCTGGGCAAGGTGAAGCGCGGACCGAGCCCGGTCGACGCCATCGTGATGGCGTCGGCGGCGACGCGGGGCGACACCGTGCTGACCAGCGATTGCCACGACCTCGAGCTCCTGCGCGTCGTGTTCCCTTCCGTTCGCGTCCTACGGGTCTGACGGCATGCGCACCGCGCGGGCGAAGCCCGCCGACGACGACATGAACAGCTGTGAAGAAGCTGCGCCGGGAGGTTCGGGATGCACGCGAGTGTCGAACCAGGCCCCACGTACGCATCGATCGATGCGCAGGAGAGTGCGTCGGCACGACGAACGGCCGGTCGCGGGCTCCGGCGCGGGGATCGTTCGCGCTCGCATCGACGCCCGAAGCCGAGCTCGCATGGCTGCGACGACGCGCGCGCCGCGTCATCTCCGCGACGCACGGGCGGACGGCGCCGTGCCATCGCTAACGGTGCGTCGGTCCGCCCGGAGAAACACCTGCGAAAGCACGACGCGCCAGCGGCACATCGCGTGCACCGCGCGTGGGCATGACCAAGACGCGGGGATGGGCGTGGTGCCTGGGTGCAGCGGTGTGTCTCGCGCCGGCGTGCGGAACGGCCTACGTGGAGACGCCGGACACCGGCGTGAGCGTGCCGGGCGACGGCGGGCTCGCGCTCGACGCCGGGCCCCTGCCGAGCGAGGACGGCGGCGGTGGCGTCGTCGTCCTCCCCGATGGCGCGCTCGCGCTGCCCGACGGTGCGTTCGTCGACCGTGACGGAAGCGTGCTCGAGCCCGGCGATGCGTCCACCGGCGACGGGAGCACGGTCCGGCCCGACAGCGGCACGCCGCGCTCGCACGTCGGCGATCCGTGCGAGACCGACGCCGAGTGCCCGGGGCTCTTCTGCTCGACGCCGAACAACGGGTTCGGCTACTGCAGCTGGCTCTGCGGCCCGGGCAACCCGTGTCCGGACGACGGCGTCTGCTACACGACCGAGCCCGGTGCGGCGGGCTACTGCATGTCTCGGTGCACGCCCGGCGTGAGCGGGACCTGCCCGACGGGCTTCTTGTGTCAGCCGGGAATCGCCGACGCACCGGTCTGCTATCCGGGATGCACCACGGACGAGGACTGCCCTGGCGCGACACGCTGCGGTAGTGGCCTGAGCGGCACGCGCACCTGCTACACGCCGGGCGCGGCGACCGGCGGGCCTTGCTCGCTCAGCAGCGAGTGCCCCGAGCTCGGCTACTGCCTCGACGAGGGAACGTGGGGCACGCCCGAAGGAATCTGCGTGACGTTCTGCGAGCTCGCGACGCATGCCGGCTGCGGCGTGGGAACGACCTGCGTGCCGTGGGGATTCGGCGGCGGCTACGGCTCGTGCGTGCCGACCTGCGACGACACCATGCCCTGTCGCCCCGGCTACCAGTGCGTCTCGACGGGCGCGGGCATGCCGAGCGCGTGCGTGGCGCGCTGCACGACGGACGCGGACTGCACGGCGCCGCACAGCTGCAACTTCGTCACCGGCCGCTGCGGCTGACCGGCGCGCGAACGGGGCCCGCGCCCTCGTGCGCATCGCGGCGCGAGGGCGAGGTAGGATGCCGCCTTCGCCATGACGACCCCGACGAGCACGCTCGCGGCCGAGGCCGAGGTCGCCCTCGCGGCCCTCGCCGAAGCGAACCGACGCGTGCACGCTCGCTTCCCCGGCGATGCGGGCGCGCGCCAGCCGGTGCACGTGGTCTACGGCGGCGCCCAGCTCTTCCGAGCGACGACGCCGCGCAAGATGGGGGAGCTGGCCCTCGCCACGCTCGCCGACCACGCGCCCGACGCGTTCGCGCTCGCCGCGGCGCTCGCGCTCCCCGGCCACGATCGGCTGCCTTCGGACGCGGCGGCACGCGCGGCGCTGCTCGAGGCGATGGAGAAGGACGACGGCGCGGCGCTCCATCACGCAGAGCCGCGCCTCTGGCTACCGCTCGCCGTCCATCGGCGGCTCGTCGCCAAGCTGGCGCGCGAGCCGGTCGAGGACTACCGCATCGACTTCGAGGACGGCTTCGGCCTCCGCTCGGATGGCGAAGAGGACGAGCACGCGGTGCGGGCCGCGCGCGAGCTGGCGCTGGCGGTGAAGACGGATGCCGCGCCGCCCTTCGTCGGGGTGCGCATCAAGAGCCTCGGTACCGAGACCACGACACGTGCCGTCCGCACGCTCGATCTCTTCGTGACGACGCTCGTGCGCGAGCTGGGCGGCCTGCCTCCGTCGTTCGTCGTGACGCTGCCGAAGATCACGACGCCGGAGCAGCCCGCGGCGCTCGTCGCATTGCTCGCAGCCCTCGAGGCGAGGCTCGGCCTGGCTCCGCGCGCGCTGAAGATGGAGCTGATGGTCGAGCTCACGCAGACGATCTTCGACCCCGAGGGCCGCATCGCGCTGCCGCGCCTGCTCGACGCGAGCGATGGGCGCTGCACGAGCGCGCACTTCGGCAGCTACGACTACACGGCGAGCTGCGACGTCGCGGCGGCCTGGCAGTCGATGACGCATCCGGCGTGTGGGTTCGCGCTGCAGGTCACCAAGAACGCCCTCGCCGGGACGGGCGTGTTCCTGTCCGACGGCGCGACGACGGTCCTGCCCGTCGGGGTGCACCGCGCCCGCGAGGGCGAGCCCCTGACGACGGCGCAGCGCACCGAGAACACCGCCGCGGTGCATGCCGCGTGGCGCCTGATGGCGAGCAACGTGCGGGCGTCGCTCCAGAACGGCTTCTATCAAGGCTGGGACCTGCATCCGGCGCAGATCCCGGTGCGCCACGCGGTCACGTACGCCTTCTTCCTCGAGAGCATGGCGCCGGCCGCCGAGCGCCTGCGCAGCTTCGTGGAGAAGGCCGCGCGCGCCAGCCTCGTCGGCGACGTCTTCGACGACGCCGCGACGGGACAGGGCCTGCTCAACCACTTCCTGCGCGGTCTCTCGAGCGGCGCGTTCGCGGAGCGCGAGCTCGCGGCGACGGGGCTCTCGCCCGAAGAGCTCCGCACTCGCTCGTTCGCGCACATCCTGAGGGGCCGCACGCGCGCCGCTGGCTCGCACTGAAGGACAATCGATGGTCGTCGAGTGGCTCCACTATCTGCTTCGCATGTTCCACTTGATCGCCGGGATCATGTGGATCGGCACCTCGTTCTACTTCGTGTGGCTCGACTTCGCGTTCCAGCCGCTGCCGGACGGCCCCGAGAGCGAAGCGGCGAAGAAGGAAGGCGCGGTGGGCGAGACCTTCATGGTCCACGGCGGTCTCTTCTATCGCGTCGAGAAGCGGCAGCCCGTCGTGATGCCGAAGGTGCTGCACTGGTTCAAGTACGAAGCGCTGCTCACGTGGGTGAGCGGCATCTGCCTGCTCGTCCTGCTCTACTGGTGGATCGGCGGCGGCACGCAGCTCGTCGATCCGAGCCGCGTGTCGATGCATCCGCACGCCGCGATGGCGGTGTCGGCGGGCGTGCTCGTCTTCGGCTGGGCGATCTACGACACGCTCTGGAAGCTCGTCGCCCGAATCGGACCTCCGTCCACCGCCGCCGGTGCACGCGCCGAGAAGCTCGCCATCGCCTTCTCGCTCGTGCTCTTGCTCGGCGTGATCGTCGGGCTCTGCTCGATCTTCACGGGCCGCGTCGCGTTCATCCACGTCGGCGCGCTGCTCGGCACGATCATGATCGCCAACGTGTGGATGCGGATCCTGCCGGCCCAGAGGCGGATGATCGCCGCGCGCCTGGCGGGGAAAGAGCCCGACTGGAGCGAAGGCGCCGCCGCCAAGCAGCGCTCGCTCCACAACAGCTACGCGACGATCCCCGTGCTCGTCACGATGCTGAGCAACCACTTCTCGTTCGTCTTCGACCACCGACTGAACTGGCTCTTGCTCTGTTGTCTCGTGATCGCGGGCGCGAGCGTGCGTCACCTGATGATCACGATCGAGCGGCAGCAGACCGCCACGTGGGCGTTCGTTCCGGCGATCGGCGGGGTCGTCGCGGCGGTGGCGCTCACGTGGCCGACGCCGCCGCCCGTCGACACCTCGCCGCGCGTGTCGTTCTCCGAGGCGAACGACATCCTCACGCGCCGCTGCCACCGCTGTCACAGCGCGACGCCGACCGACGAGGTGTGGACGAGCCCGCCCGCCGGCGTGACCTTCGACACCGCCGACTCGATCATCGCCTACGCGCCGCGCATCCGCTTCCGCGCCGTGGAAGCGCGGACGATGCCCCTCGGAAACGCCACGCACATCACCGACGAAGAGCGCGAGATCCTGCGCCGCTGGATCGATCAAGGAGCCCACGGACCGTGACCGCGCCGCATCGAAGCGTCGTCCGCAGCGAGCGCGTGCTGCTCGACGGCGCGTTCCGTCCTGCTGCCATCGTGATCGAGGGCGGCCGCATCGCCGACGTCGCTCCCTTCGGCGAGCCCTTCGGCGCGGGCACGGTCGTCGAGACGCGGAGCGAGGCGATCCTGCCCGGCCTCGTCGACACGCACGTCCACGTGAACGAGCCGGGGCGTACCGAGTGGGAGGGCTTCGTCACCGCGACGCGCGCCGCCGCCGCCGGTGGCGTGACGACGCTCGTCGACATGCCGCTCAACTGCATCCCCGTCACCACGAGCGAGGCAGCGCTCGACGAGAAGATGCGCGCGATCGGCTCCATCCTCGAGGTCGACGTCGGCCTCTGGGGCGGCGTGGTGCCTGGCAACGCGCGCGAGCTCGCGAAAATGGCCGACCGCGGGATCCGCGGCGCGAAGTGCTTTCTGTGTCACTCGGGGATCGACGACTTCCCCAAGAGCACCGAGCACGACCTCGCGGCGGCCATGCCGGTGCTGCGCGAGGCCGGGATCCCGCTCTTGGTGCACGCCGAGCTCGAGGACGCCGCGATCCCCTCGTGCAGCGAGGTCACCCGCTCGTACGCGGCGTTCCTGAAGACGCGGCCCGCCTCGATGGAGGAGCGCGCGATCGCGATGGTGATCGAGCTCTGCCGCCAGACGCGCTGCCGCGTGCACGTCGTGCACCTCTCGACGGCGAGCGCGCTCCCGATGATCGCCGCCGCCAAGGACGAGGGTCTCCCCTTCACCGTCGAGACGTGCCCGCACTATCTGTGTCTCGAGGCCGAGGGCGTGCCCGACGGCGCGACGCACTACAAGTGCATGCCGCCGATCCGCGACCACGCGAACCGAGAGGGCCTCTGGCGCGGCGTGGAAGAAGGCGTGATCGACCTCGTCACCAGCGATCACTCGCCGTGCACGCCCGGCCTCAAGAAGCCCGAGATCGGGGACTTCTGCGGCGCGTGGGGCGGCATCGCCGCGCTCTCCTTGGGCCTGCCCGCCGTGTGGACGGAAGCGCGCGCGCGCGGCGTCGGGCTCGAGGACGTCGTGCGCGAGATGAGCGAGTCGCCAGCGCGCCTCGCGGGGCTGGGCGCACGCAAGGGCCGCATCGGACGCGGCATGGACGCCGATCTCTGCGCGTTCGATCCCGACGCGCCGTGGACCGTGACCGAAGACGCGCTGCCGTTCCGGCACAAGGTCTCGCCGTTCTGTGGCCGCGCGCTCGTCGGTCGCGTCGCGCGAACGTGGCTGCGCGGCGTCGCGACCGACGGCGCCGCTCGGGGCGCACTCTTGCTCGGTGGCTGATCGTTCGCGCCACGCGACGATTCTGGGACGTAGTAGCTCAGCCGACGTCGCCCGCGTGCTCCACGCGGTGCGCGCCGTGCGCGCCGAACCACACGTCGTAGATGGGCAGCCCCTTCGCGAGGCGGCCGAGCGTGGCCCCGAGCTGCTGGTCACCGAGCGCGCGCATCTCCGCGAGCAGAGGCTCGTGGTGCGAGGAGCCGAGATCCAGCGTGTCACCTTGCCGGACCAGGAAGTGCGCGAGCTCCTGGCGGAGGTGGTCCGCGACCTGCGGGTGCGCGACGAACATCTGCAGGCCGCCCGCGGTGGGCGAGACCAGCGGGATGGCGCTGAACGGACGCAGCGAGGGCTCGTCGACGTGGACGCGCACCACGGCGCCCTCGTCGTGCGCGCCGGGCAGCACCGTGTACTCCGCATCGACGGCCCCGCCCCATCGCGCGCGGAAGAACGACTGGAGCACCGTCTTGACGAGCTCCGGGCGGGCGCCGTAGGCCTCCGCGGCGGTCATGACGAGGCGCAGGTGACCGCACCCGACGTGGCCCGGAGCGAGGGCGTGCTCGAGCAGCGCCTCGCGCAAGTGCACCGGCGGCGCCGCGAGGAACGCGCGCCACTGGATGCCCTCGCTGATCCCGCGGATGGCCGCGTCGAAGCGCTTGTCCCCGCGGATGGCCTTGATGAGCTCGTTGGACGCGTGGACGTCGGTGTGCAGGTAGAAGCGGCCGAGCACGTCGAGGCGGCGCGCGAAGATCTCGCGGACCGTCAGCGCGGTGAGCTTGGTGCCCGTGATGCGCTCCACCGCCGCCAGCGCGAGCAAGAGCTCGCCCGAGTCGCCCCCCGGCGTCCCGATCACGCCGGTCTCGTCGCGGCCGTCCACGCACGACAGGCGCCCGTGCAGGAGCAACGCGGCGAGCTTCATCCACCGCACGCTGCTCGTCTCGCCGATGTGCGCGGTGATCGCCTCGAGCGAGAGCGGCTTCTCGGCCTTGGTGGTGACGGGGTCCTCGCGGAGCACGTCGCGGCGCGCGAGGATCGCCGGGTCGCGCACGGTCTGGAAGCCCAGGTACTTCCAGCTGACCATGCCGCCGATCATCGACGCCGCGAAGGGCATGCCGGCCTGCTCGAGCTGCTTGGCGAGCGGCGCCGAGCGCTCGCCCGCGCGCGAGACGAGGATGACCTTCGCCTCGGGCCCGAGACGCTCGACCAGGCTCGGCACGCGGTCTCGGGGAATCCAGTCGGCCCCCGGGATGTGACCGAGCGGGCCCACGAGCTCGTCGGCCTCGCGCACGTCGATGATGCGCACCGAGCGTCCCTGGACCGCGACGAACTCCGGCCAGACGAGCGGCGAGCCACTCGGCGAGCGCTCGAGCGCGGCCACCCAGTTGGTACGGAGCATCCGCTCGGCCTGGGAGGCGGTGCCGATCGGAGGGATGCGCGGATCGACGTCGGTCATGACGTGGCCCTTCGTCGGTCGCGAGAGTAGCCGACCTCGCCGGCCGCGCGCGCTGCCGGATCCGGCGGGGCGGGATCGCTCGCGGTCGCCCTCGGGCGATCCCTCCGGGCCGGCAACTGGGCGTGCACGCAGCGCGGCAGGAGCGCTATCGTCGCGCGGTCGTCGCGAGGGGAGTGAACATGAGCGCCAAGGATCCGGGTGGGGCAACGTTCGTCGGGCTGGTGGATCTCGCCTCCGAGGAGATGGGCGGGCGAGCGCTCGCGTGCAGCGACGACTTCTTCGCCGGCATGGAGAACATGCTGAAGCCCGGGCGGGGCGTGTTCCTGGAGGGCGAGTACACCGATCGCGGCAAGTGGATGGACGGCTGGGAGAGTCGTCGCAAGCGCGGGCCCGGCCACGACTGGTGCATCGTGAAGCTCGGCGTGCGCGGCGCGGTGCGCGCGCTCGACGTCGACACCAACCACTTCCTCGGCAACCACCCGCCCTTCGCGTCGGTCGAGGCCACGTGCGCGAGCGCGGAGGCGCGCGTCGACGAGCTCGAGAAGGCGTCGTGGACGGAGATCCTCCCCGTCTCGCCGCTCCGCCCCGGCTCGCAGAACCTCTTCGCGATCGACGACGTCTCCACCTACACGCACCTGCGACTGCGGATCTACCCCGACGGCGGGGTCGCCCGCTTCAAGGTGTGGGGGCGGCCCGATCCGGACTGGGAGCATCCGGAGGTGGACGAGGAGACGAGGCCTCGCCTGCGCGCAGGCGAGGCCGACCTCGCCGCGCTCCGCAACGGCGGCCAGACGCTCGCGTGCAGCGACGCGTTCTTCGGGCCGATGCACCACCTGATCTCGCCCGGC
The DNA here is from genome assembly GCA_044223665.1 of Sandaracinaceae bacterium. Taxonomy (GTDB): domain Bacteria; phylum Myxococcota_A; class Polyangia; order Polyangiales; family Sandaracinaceae; genus JBBSAT01. The sequence goes on from JBGALT010000012.1 coordinate 30,772, forward strand.
CGCGCCGCGAACATGGGCGGTGGGTGGGAGACGCGCCGCAAGCGCATGCCGGGCCACGACTGGATCCTCGTGAAGCTCGGCGCCGCCGGAACGGTCGGCCTCGTCGAGGCGGACACGAACCACTTCAAGGGCAACTACGCCGACCGGATCGCGATCCGCGGGATCCACGCGCCGGGCGCCCGCATCACCGATCTCGTGGCGGTCGGCGCCTACTCGAGCGTGCCCGAGTGGACGACGATCCTCCCCGAGACGAAGCTCGCCGCCTCGACGCGGCACTTCTTCCGCGACGAGCTCGCGGCGCGCGGGCCCTTCACGCACGTTCGGCTCGACGTGTTCCCGGACGGCGGCGTGAGCCGCCTGCGCGTGTGGGGCACGCGCCCGTGAGCGCTGCGGCGAAGCTGGATGCGGCCAGCGAGAGCGAGGCGCGCACGATGCTCGAGCGCGTCAACGGCGCCTCGCGCTGGGTCGAGGGCATGTGCGCGCGCCGGCCCTTCGGGAGCGACGCTGCGCTCTTCGCGGCCGCCGACGAGGTATGGCGCGGCATGGGGCGCGAGGACGTGCTCGAGGCGCTCTCGCATCATCCGCGCATCGGCGCGAACCTCGACGAGCTCCGGAAGAAGTACGCCTCGACCGCGTCGTGGGCGGCGAGCGAGCAGGCGGGCGCGGGCACTGCGTCGGAGGCGACGCTGGTGGCGCTTCGAGACGCCAACCTGCGCTTCGAGCAGCGCTTCGGTCACATCTTCGTCGTCTGCGCGACCGGAAAGTCCGCGGCCGAGATGCTCGCGATTCTCGAAGGGCGCATCGGCGCCGATCCCGATACCGAGCTCGCCGTCGCGGCCGGCGAGCAAGCGAAGATCACCCGCATCCGCCTGGAGAAGCTCGCATGACCGAGACGACGCCATCGACTCCGCCGCCGCGCGGCCCACTCACCACGCACATCCTCGACGTGTCACTCGGCCGACCGGCGAGCGGCGTCGCGGTGCGCCTGCACCGCCTCGAAGGCGACGTGTTCCTCGATCTCGGCGGCGGCGTCACCGATGCCGACGGCCGGCTCGCGGGCCTGCTGCCTCCCGGCGGCCTGAAGCTCGGGACATATCGCCTCACCTTCGGCGTCGGCGACTACTTCGCGGCGTCGCACCGCTCGAGCTTCTACCCCTACGTCGACGTGGTCTTCGTGGTCGAGAGCACGGATCAGCACCACCACGTGCCGCTGCTCCTGAGCCCGTTCGGCTACTCGACGTACCGCGGCAGCTGAGAGGGTCGCTGAATCGGCTCGGCACCCTCGCCGATTCAGCAACACTCGTCGAGGCTTCGTGTCCGAAGCGGACGGCCGCGCGGGCGCGTGGTATTCGTCGGCTCATGCAACACGACGACAAGCTGGGACGACGCGAGCTCCTCGAGCGCAGCCTTCTCGTTCTCGCCGCGGCGCCGGTCCTCGGCGCTTGCGGCTCGAGCGGCCCCGACTGCTCGAGCACCGCCGGGCTCGAGGCCTCCGCCGTCGCCAATCGCACCGCGCAGGGCTACGTCGAGCACAGCACGCGCTCGAGCGCGCACTGCCGCGAGTGCCGCTTCTACACCGCGGGCGCGCCGAGCGCGTGCGGCACCTGCCAGGTGATCGGGGGACCGATCAACCCGGACGGGTACTGCAACCTGTTCTCCGCCGCGAGCTGATCGCAGGGCCGGATGAGCGCGCCCCCTCCTCGCGTCGGCCCGGTCCGCAAGCTGATCGGCCGCACCTGGCTGCGGGCCTTCGGCTGGCACGTCGAGGGCGCGCTGCCGGAGGACGGAAAGGCCGTCTTCGTCGCCGCGCCGCACACGAGCAACTGGGATCTGCCCTTCACGCTCGCGATCGCGTGGACGCTCGGGACGAACATCAGCTGGATCGGCAAGGACAAGCTCTTCCGGCGGCCCTTCGGCCCCTTCATGCGCGCGCTCGGCGGCGTGCCCGTGGTGCGCGGACAGAACGCGAACCAGGTCGAGGCGATCGCGCGGGCGATCCGCGACCAGCCGGCCGGCGTGTACGTCGTGATCGCGCCGAGCGGGACGCGCAGCAAGAAGGACCACTGGAAGAGCGGCTTCTATCGGATCGCCGAGCAGGCCGACGTGCCGCTGCTCCTGGGCTTCCTCGACTACGAGGGCAAGCGCGGGGGCCTGGGCCCGGCGCTCAAGCCCACGGGCGACGTGCACGCCGACATGGAGAAGATCCGCGCGTTCTACGCCGACAAATTCGGCAAGTTCAAGGAGCGCATGAGCACCGTGCGCCTCAAGGAAGAGGACGAGCGCGGCGGCTGATCAACGCGTGAGCGCCTCGCGCAGCGCGCGGTCGCGGCTGGCGAGGAACGCGCGCGAGACGGGAGCACGCGGCGTCGTCGCATCGAAGCCGTGGTAGGCGCCCGGGACGACCTCGAGCGTGCACGGGACGCCGCTCGCGCGCAGGCGCTCGGCGTAGGCCACGTCCTCGTCGTGGAAGAGATCGGCCGTGCCGACGCCGATCCACGCCGGCGGGAGGCCGGCGAGCGAGGCCGCGCGCGCGGGCACCGCCTCGACCGCGACGCCGCCGGCCCCGAGGTAGGCACGCCACGCGAAGACGTTGCTCGGATGGCTCCAGACGCGGACGCGGCGCTCGTCGATGCCCGTCCGCTGAGCGGTGCGATCGTCCAGCATCGGATAGACGAGCGACTGGTGCACGAGCGCAGGACCGCCGCGATCCCGCGCGCGGATGGCGAGCGCCGCCGCCAGGCCCCCGCCCGCGCTGACGCCGAGCACCGCGATCCGATCGGCGCGCAGGGCGAGCGACTCGCCCTCGTCGGCCATCGCGCCGAGGACGGCGGTGGCGTCGTCGAGAGCCGCCGGATGTGGGTGATCGGGCGCGAGCCGGTAGTGCGGGGCGACGACGACGATACCGAGCTCGCGCGCGAGACGCCGACAACGCGCCGCGTCCTGCTGCGGCGTGCCGAGCACGTAGCCGCCGCCGTGGAGCCAGAGCAGCGCCGGGAGCGGGCCGACGCTCGCGCGCGGGCGGAACACCCACGCGCGCACGCCGCCGAGCCGTATGCCGCGGGCTTCGACGTCCGCATCGCTGCGGGGCGCGGGCCACGCCGCGTACACGAGACGCAGCGCCCGCACGAGGCGCGGGCCCACGTCGTAGCGAGGCAGCCAGCGCGCGCGACGCGCGAGCTCCGGATGCCAATCGCTCACGAGCGTGTGCCCGTGCGATCCTCGGGCGTCACGCGCGCTCGAGGACGACCGCGATGCCCTGACCGCCGCCGATGCAGGCCGCGCCGACGCCGACCTTCTTGTTCAGGCGACGCAGCGTGTAGACGAGGTTCGTCGTGATGCGCGCGCCGCTCGCGCCGAGCGGATGGCCGAGCGCGATCGCGCCGCCGTTCACGTTCGTCTTCTCCTCGGGAAGGCCGAGCTCCTTCTGCACCGAGAGGAACTGCGCGGCGAACGCCTCGTTGACGTCGAAGAGATCGACCTGATCCTGCGAGAGCCCCGCGCGATCGAGCGCGCTCTTGATCGCCGGCACGGGGCCGATGCCCATGAGCGTCGGATCCACGCCCGCGACGCCCCACTGGACGATCTTGGCGAGCGGCGTGAGGCCCCGCGACTTGGCCCAGTCGCCGTCGACCACGACGAGCGCGCCCGCGCCGTCGTTGATGCCCGACGCGTTGCCGGCCGTGACGACCCCGTCCTTCTTGAAGACCGGCGGCAGCTTCGCCAGCTGCTCGAGCGTGACGGTCGGGCGCGCGTGCTCGTCCCTGTCGACGACCTTCACGCCCTTCTTCTCCTGGATCTCGATCTTCGCCATCTCGTCGGCGAAGCCGCCCGCCTCGAACGCCGCCGCCCAGCGCTGCTGGCTCTTCTGCGCGTAGGCGTCGCAGTCGGCGCGCGTGATGCCGTACTTCGTCGCCAGGTTCTCGGCCGTCATCGCCATCGGCAGCTTGCAGAAGCTGTCGGTGAGCGCCGCCCAGAGCGTGTCGACCATCTCCGGGGGCTTGCCGAACTTCGCGCCACCGTCTCGAAGCCCCCACATCGCGTGCGGCGCCTGGCTCATGTTCTCGCTGCCCGTCGCCAGCACCGCCTTCGCGTCCCCGAGCAGGATCTGCTCGGCGGCGCTCACGACCGCCTGGAAGCCCGAGCCACACAGGCGGTTGAGCGTCAGCGCCGGCTTCTCGATCGGCACGCCGATCTTCAGGCCCACGTGGCGCGCGCCGTAGATCGCATCGGGCGAGGTCTGCTGCACGTTGCCGAGCACGACCTGATCGATCTCGTCGGCGTTGAGCCCCGACTGGGCGAGCGCCGCCTTGCCGGCGTGCACCGCGAGGTCGATCGCGCTGATGTCCTTCAGCGCGCCCGAGAAGCCACCGAAGGCCGTGCGCTTCGCACCGACGATCCAGATCTCCTTGCTCAGCTTCTTCATGTCGACGTGCTCCTGCTCTTCACTTGGGTGACTTCGATCCAGGAATTCGCGAACACCGGCTCCTCCGGATGTTCCTTCGTCTTGCACGACACGATCGTGCGGCCCTCTTCGCGCCAGCCGCTGATCTCGAGCGTGTCGCCCGGCCAGACGGGCCGCGAGAAGCGACCCGTGAACAGCTTCAGCTTGCTCGGATCGCCCCCGCACTCGTGCTTCACGATCGCGCGGCCCACGTACCCGTAGGTGCAGAGGCCGTGGAGGATCGGGCGTCCCTCGGTGACCTTCGCCGCCTTCTCGGCCGCGATGGGATCGGCGTGGAGCGGGTTGTAGTCGCCGCTCAGGCGATAGAGGAGCGCCTGATCGACGCTCGTCTTCTCGGTGACGACCCAGTCCGGCTCGCGCTCGGGGGCGCGCACACGCACGCTCTTGGGTGGCGGCGGACCGCCGTAGCCGCCGTCGAGCAGGTACATGATCGTCCACTCGGTCTCGCAGACGAGCTCGCCCTTCTCGTCGCGCGTCTCGGTCCCGAAGACGACCTGCGCCATGCGCTTCAGATCCCCGACGCTCAGGACCGTGCCGATCGTGGTGAGCGTGCCTTCCGGCGCGAAGGGCTTGTGCAGCCTGATGCTCTGCCCGCCGTGCACCACGCCCGCGAAGTCGCCGCCGACGACGTCGAAGAGCGCCTTGCACGCCTCGTAGGTCGGGATGACGGCATAGGTCGGCAGCACCTTGGCGCCCTTGCCGTCCGCGCCCTCGTAGACGAAGTCGAGCTCGCGCTGCCCGCTGCCGACACCGAGCGCGTAGAGCGCGATGTCGCGGAAGCCGTATCGGAACGTGAGAGGCGGGCTCTTCTTGCCCTGAGCGCTCGGATCGAGAGGCTTGGCCATGAACGAGAGTCTCGTAGCGTCGCCGTCGGAGCGGCGCCAGGGCCGCGCATCGCGCTTGCGGCCGGCCGTGAGCGGTCGCACGCTCTGCCGTGGTTGCGCGTGACTCGGCGTAGGCAGTCGCAGTGGATCTCGCTCGCGTTGGTCGTGCTCGCGGGCTGCCAGCGCACCCACGTGGTCGTGCAAGAGGACGCGGCGACCCCGCCCGGAGATTCGGGGCCGCCGCCCGACCTCGACAGCGACGGCGACGGGCTCTGCGACACGACCGAGCTCTTCTACCAGAGCGATCCATTCCTCCCCGACACCGACGGCGACGGCTTCGGCGACTTCGCCGAGGTCCAGAACGCGAGCGACCCGCTCTCGGTCTCGTCCCCCGATCGGCGGCGCGTCTACTACCTCTCCGAGGAGCCCACCGGGATGACCACGGTCCCGGTCGCGTTCTCGGTGCGCGGCATCGGCGAGACCTTCACCGGCGAGCTCGTGCGCGCTCCGCAGCGGATCGTGGACGACGGCACCACCGCCACGAGCTTCTACGCGGGCAGCCGCGCCGTCGATGCGATCCCGATCGACAACCTCCGCGGCGGCATCGTCGACACGAGCTTCCGCGGCGTCATCGGGCGCACGCGCCTCGCCTACGAGATCTACTTCCGCCAGAGCCGACCCGCGCGAGGGTGCCTGGCGGGCTATCCGTTCCAGTACGTGACCAAGACCGGCGAGGGCACCTACCGCGGCTCGCTCTCCGGATGGCTGGTGATCGCGCCGCGAGGGATCGAGGTCGGTAGCCCCGGCGCGACGTGGTGCGGTCCCGTGACGCGAAGCTGCCTCTGATCGCGCGACGAGCCATCACCAGCGGCACGGGTCGATCATCGAGGCGCGAACGGGCGCTCGCGCGGCGGCAAGAGGAAGTCGAGCGCGCGCGGCAGGCGGCGCGCCCAGCTCGCCTCGTCGTGGGTGCCGCCCGGCTCCACGACGTAGCGCAGGTCCGCGCCCTCGACGTAGCCGAGCGTGCGGTACGCCGCGGCGAGATCGGCGGTGTCGGTGACACCGTCCATCGAGCTGCCCGAGTCCCCCGAGTCGACGTAGACACGCACCGCGCGAGGCGTGGTGAGGGCGAGGACCTCGCCGAGGATCCAGCGGTCGTTCCACCACGTCGACGGGCTCATCGCACCGAGCCGGCCGAAGGTGCCCGCGTGCGTGGCGCCGGCATGCACGGTGACGAGCCCGCCGAGCGACGAGCCCATCATCGCGGTGCTCTCGGCCTCGGTGCGCGTGCGGAGGATCGCGCGCACGCGCGGGAGCAGATCGCCCGTGAGCGCCGAGAGGTACGCGTCGGCATCGCCGCCGCCGTAGCTCGGGTCGACCACGGGCGTGTACTCGTCGATGCGCGCCGCCGTGTTCTCGACGCCCACCACGATCGTCGGCGCGAACGTGTCGCAGCGGTCGCCCGGCGCGCAGGATCCGTCGAACGCGCAGCTCGCGCCGCTCGCGACGCAGTGCCCGCCCTCGGCGGCGGCGTCCATCGTCTCGTCCACCTGCCACTCGTGGCCACCGAATGCGAGCGCCCGATCGAAGAGGTTCTGCCCGTCGTGCATCCACAGCACCGGGAAGCGCGCCACCGCGTTCTCGTCGTAGCCTGCGGGTAGGTACGCGTAGACCGCGCGGGTGTTGCCGAGCGCCGGCGAAGCCCACGCGTCGAGGAGCGTGACCACGCGACCCTCGCCCGGCACGAAGTGCGGTGCGATCTCGATCGCCTGGCCGGGCGCGAGGTGATAGTTCGGGCCGCGCGCCCAGCTCGCGTCGTCGAGGAAAGGCTTCAGCTCGGTCTCGACGACGAGGCCCTCGAGCGCCAGCTCGTACACGCCCGTGCCGAGGTCCCTCGCCTCGAGGCCGCTCGTCCAGTCGAGAGGGGCCTCCGCGCCGCGCACGACGATGCGATGCCCGGATGGATAGACGATGCGGAGCGTCGTCGCGCTCCCGCCGCTCGCGTCGACCTCGGTCCCGACGTCGGCCAGGGCCCCGTCCACCAGCGCCGCGTCCACCAGCCCCGCGTCCCCGCGCGCGGCGTCGCTCGCGGCCGCATCGGCGCCCGAGGCGAGCCCGCCGCAGCTCGCCAAGAAGAGCCCCCATCCCACGAGCGAAGCGCGCACGCGCCCAGCTCTACGATGCGCGCGCCGGAGCGTCGAACGCCGGGGGCTCGATGCGCTCCACGACGTGCACCGGATCGCCGAGCGCGATCGTGCCGAGGGAGGTCGGCGCGAGGTTCACGCCGAACCACACGCCGTTCTCGCGCCGCCGGAAGCTCGCGAGCGTGCGGAGGGGCTCGGCGCCGAGGCGCGCCGTGGAGGGATCGATGGTCGTCATCACGCAGCGCTCGCACGGCTTGGGTGCGCGCATGCCGACGCTCCCCACCTCCAGCGTGCCCCAAGCGTCCTCGTCCCAGGCGGCGCCTCCGCGCACGACGAGGTTCGGTCGGAACCGCGACATCGGCACGCGCTGGCCGCCTCGGCCCTCGATGCGATCTCCGAGCGCGTCGAGCGAGGCGAGGGTGCACGCGAGCAAGGGATACCCGTCGGCGAAGCTCACCTCTTCTCCGGGCAACGCGCGCTTGCTGGCGAGCGGCGAGGGCTCGCCGTCCGGCAGGTGCACCAGGCGAAGGGGCCGGCCGAGCCAGGCGCTGAACCAGCGGCTGCCTTCGTCGTGCACGCGAGCGTGGATGGGCCGCGACCACACCTCGACCGCCACGCGCTCTCCGTCCTCGTGCGTCCGCGGCAGGCGCAGCTCGCCTGCGTCGGGCTGGCTCGCCACGATTGCTTCGCCCTCGATCGCGACGTCGACCAGCGCGAGCCGCGGCTCCTCGCGCTGGGAGAAGAACCGGCCGCGCTCGTCGACCAGCATCCAGCGTCGATCCCCGGCCAGGCCCCGCTTCTCCACGCGCGCGTGCGAGACCGCGATACCGCGGCAGCTCTTGATCGGAAAGACGACGATGGACGAGAGCTCCATCGCGGCTCCGCCCGCCGGTCAGCCCTGGGAGTGGTTGAAGGGCGAAGGATAGAGCCCCAGCCGCATCGTCGACTTCTGGACGCCCGCCGAGGTCGTGGCCTCGTGGAAGAGATAGAAGTCGTCCAGGCGCAGCGACAGCGTCTGCGCGAGGCGCCAGAGGAACTTCGTCGCGAGCACGGAGTCCTGCTGCAGCAGGGCGTAGAACTGCGGGCGATCGAGGGCCAAGAGGCGGCACTTCGTCTCGGCGCGCACCGTCGCCGAGCGCGGGCGCTGGCTGAGGAGCGCCATCTCGCCGAAGTGGCTGCCGGCGCCGAGCGACGCGACCGGGAGCTGGCCGCGCTCGACCACCATCTTGCCGTCGACGAGCACGAAGAGCGTCTCGCTGATCTCGCCCTCGTGGATGACGATGTGGCCCGCGTCGACGTCCTGCGGGACGAACGCGTTGCCGACGCGCACGAGCTCGCTCATCGAGCACTCGACGAAGAGCTCGATGTTCGAGAGCGCGTCGAACTTGGCGTTGACGAGCGTCATGCGCTTGGTCTCGGCCGTCTTCTCCTCGAACGAGACGCTCTGCGCGCGCAGGACGATCGTGGAGATGTTGTCCTCGCCGCCGCGGTCGTTCGCGAGCGCGATGAGCTTCTTGGGGACCTCGGTGATCGCGGGCACGCCCATGATCGCCGGCAGCTCGCCACCGTCGCCGAGGTAGCCGTGGAGGCCGTCCGAGCACAGCATCAGCGTGTCGCCGTCGAGGATGTCGAAGATGAGCGTGTCCACGATCACGCTCTCGAGCGGGCCGACCGCCCGCGTGATGATGTTGTGGTGCGTGCTCTCGCGCGCCTGCTCGGGTGTCATCATCCCGTAGCGGATCGCCTCTTGGAGGAAGGTGTGATCCTCGCTGAGCTGGTGCAGGTGTCCCTGGCGCACGAGATAGAGGCGCGAGTCGCCGACGTGGCCCATCACGCCCTTGCCGCCGCGGACGAGCACGGAGCAGAAGGTCGTGCCCATGCCCTTCTTGCCCTTCTCGGCTTGGCCCATGCGGAAGATCGTCTGCGAGGCGTCCTCGATGGCCTCGCGCAGGAGCTGCGCCGCGCGATCGATCGGCAGCTCGCCCCGATCGATTCGGACGAGCTCGTCCTTCTTGGCGCGCAGCGCGGCCTGCACGTGGGTCGCGGCCGTCTTGGAAGCGACCTCGCCCGCCGCGTGCCCGCCCATCCCGTCGCAGACCACGTAGAGACCGAGCTCGGTGTCGACGAGGAACGAGTCCTCGTTCAGCTGGCGCTCGCGACCGACGTCCGATTCCCCCACCACAGCGATCTGCATGGGACGAGAGATTGCCGGATCCCGGCACACCCCCTCAAGCCCCGCGGTGCACCTCGTGGCAAGCTCTCGATCATGCGGCAAGCCCCGGGAACGTTCGGCGAGCGATGCCCGTATGATCGCGCTCGCCCACGGGGAGCGCGCGCATGACGCGGGGCGCCATCACGCTGTTCCGATATCGCGGCATCCCCATCCGCGCGCACTGGTCGCTGCCGCTCGTCGCGCTGATGATGGGCGGCCTGCGGCTCGCGCCTGGCGCCTGGCTGGGGTGGCTGCTCGTCGTGATGCTGCACGAGATGGGGCACGCCTTCTGGGCCCTGCACTACCGCATGGAAGTGCAGGAGATCCTGCTGCACGGCCTGGGAGGCCACTGCCGCTACGTCGGCGCGCCGAGCCCACGCCAGCGCGCCGTGGTCGCTTGGGGCGGGGTGATCGCGCAGGGCCTCCTCTTCGCGATCGTCTGGCCGCTCTCGGCGCTGGTGCCGGCGCGCGACACGTTCGTCGCCGATCTCTACGACGTGCTGCTGGGCCGAAACCTCTCGGTCGCCCTGTTCAACCTGATCCCGATCCCGCCGCTCGACGGCGCCGAGGCCTGGAAGCTCCTGCCGATGCTCTTTCGCCGCGAGCGCGAGGTCGCGCCGCGGGACGTGGCGCGCGCGCGGCGCTCGGTCGCGCCGAAGACCCTGGGAGAGGCGATCGGCCCGGTCGACGAGGCCGCCGTTCGAGACACGGTGCGACGCGCGCTCGACGAGGCCCGGCGCTCCTCCCGCGAAGAAGGCGACGCAGAGCCGACGCGGCGTCGTTGACGACGTCGATGCCAAAGGGGCCTCGGCGCCGGGTGTGATCCAGCGCGGTGGTGAAGTCCTGCGACGAGACTGCTGCGCAGAACGGTCGAGGCCTCATGCATGTCGCGTCGCGAGACCGGCCTTCAGGCGTCGCCTGGCGGCGGGGCCTATAGCCAATTGCGACCGATAGGTCGCACCTGGGCACATAGGCGGCGCGCAGCGCGCCGCGCAGATCACACGGAGCAAGCAGGTGGTTCCCAGCCGTCTTTCTTGTCGCGATCTGCGCCGCGCCATGCGCGGCCTACGTCGCCAGTCGCGTCCTCGCGGACGCAATTGGCTATAGGCCTCGCCTTCCCGAGGCCGGAGCGGAGCGGCCTTGGGGCCGTGAGCACCGACCGCAGGGGGAGGTGGCGAGCGCCCGAGCTTGCTCGGACGCGGCATCAAGGCCGGGATCGCGGCGCGTCGCCGCTGAGCACCGCCAGCGATCACACCCCTCGGCGCCGTTGATGCGGCGCGAGGGCCGCGGTAGACGGTCGGCTCGGTCATGCGTGCTCGTCGTCCGCACGATGTGTCCCTCGCCGCCGGCGCCCTCGGCGTCGCGATGCTCGTGCTCGCGTGCATGGCGCGCCGCCGCGCACCGAAGAGCCGCCGCCGCCGGTGACCGAGGTCGAAGCCCCGCCACCGCCGCCACCACCGGATCCCGTGGGCCCCGCGATCCCCGAGGACGAGGCCGCGCCCGAAGGCGGCGCGCCCTGCACGCGATCGAGCGAGTGCGGCGCGAGCGAGCTCGCCTGCCGTGGCGCACCGGGATGCGCGAGCCCCTGGGCCTGCGGCGCGCCGCGGCAGAGCTGTGGCCCCGACACCGTCTCGTACTGCGACTGCGACGGCATCACGTTCCACGCGCTGGCCGGCTGCCCCGGCCGCTCGTACGCGCACGTCGGGCCCTGCGACGACCCCGGCATCGCCGACGCCAGCTACGGCATTCCCGACGGGGACGAGCCGATCACGACGCGCGACCGCACGTGCACGTCGAGCGCCGACTGTCGCGGCGGCGAGATCTGCTACGGCCCACCGGGCTGCGGCATGGAGTGGCGCTGCGAGCGCGTGCGCGGGTGCTGGCGCGGCGGGCGGACCGAGTTCTGCGGCTGCGACGGCGCCACGTTCACCGCGCCCCGGCACTGCCCCGGCCAGCTCTACGCACGACGAGGGAGCTGCGACGAAGAGGTCGCGGTCGCCGAGACCCACGCGCCGCCGACCTCGAGTGTTCCGCCGCCCCCCACGGTGACGCGAGCTCCGCCGACGTCTTCGACCTCGTCGACCTCGTCGACCTCGTCGACCTCTTCCACGACGGCGAGCACGGCGACGAGCGCCGGGGCCACGACCCCCACGGCACCGCTGCCGCCGCTCGCGCCCGGCCAGTGTCGTAGCTCTCGCGACTGCGGGCGCGGCGAGGTCTGCGCCGGCGGCGCCGGCTGTGGCGACCCGTGGACGTGCATCCACCGCACCGAGCGCTGCAACCCCGACACGCAGTACTTCTGCGACTGCGAGGGACACTCGTTCACCGCCAGCATGACGTGCCCGAGCCGCCCCTACGCGCATCGCGGCTCGTGCGCGATCGACCAGGCGATGGATCTCGCCGGAGCCGCGCTGCGTTGACCCGCGGGCTCGCGACGCTCGTGGCGCTCGTGCTGGCTGGCGCCGCGCTGGCGCCGTGCGCGGCCTCGGCGCAGGACGAGCCCCTGGCCGCCGGGCGCGCGGCGCGCGAGGCTGGTGATCACGTCGCGGCGCTGCTCGCGTTCACCGAGGCGTGGGAAGCGAGCGCGGCGCCGATGGCGCGCGCGGAGATGGCGCGCGAAGAGCTGGCGCTCGGCAGGTACGCGCTCGCCGAGACGCACGCCGCCGAAGCGCTCTCGCTCGGCGCGGGCGACGTGCTCGAGCTCGGCGAAGACCTCGTCTCGATCCGGGATGCCGCGGCGGCTCACCTCGGGAGCCTCGAGGTGCGCTGCGACGGCGGCTGCGCGATCGAGGTCGACGGAAGCCCGGTGGGCACCACCCCGCTGCCGCATCTGGTCCGCGTCGAGCCCGGCGACCACGTCGTGCGCGCCCACCGCGAAGGCCACGAGCCCGCCGAGTCGAGCGCGCACGTCGAGGCGCTCGGCGTCACGCGCATCACCCTCGCGCCGCGCTGGATCGACACCCGACCGATCCTCGAGCGGGGCGGCACCGGCGACGGCCAGCGCATCGCGGGCGCGGTGATCCTCGGGGCCGGCGGCGCCTCGCTCCTCGTCGGGCTGGCGTCGCTGGGCGTCGAGCTCGACCGCGACGCCTTCCTGCGCGGCGAGGCTTGCACGCCCACCGCCACCGGCGAGTCGCGCGAGATGCACTGCCCCGACGCTGCCTCGACGCGCGCCACCTACACCGACGTCGCGCGCGCGACGCTCATCGCCGGCGCCGTGCTCGCCGCCGCCGGGATCGTCCTCTTGCTGACCGCGCCCTCCGATCCCGCCGCGCCCGCCGTCGCGTGTGCCCCCACGCTGGGCCCCGGCCTCGCGTGCGCCCTGCGCTTCTGACGGCCGTTCCCTCGGGGTGTGATCCAGGGAGGGGGTGAAGTCTTGCCGCGAGGCCGCTGCGCAGAACGGTCGAGGTCTGCTGCATGTCGCGTCGCGAGACCGGCCTTCAGGCGTCGCCTGGCGGCGGGGCCTATAGCCAATTGGCTATAGGCCTCGCCTTCCCGAGGACGGGGCGGAACGGCCTTGGGGCCGTGAGCACCGACCGCAGGGTGAGGTGGCGAGCGTCCGAGCTTGCTCGGACGCGGCATCAAGGCCGGGATCGCGGCGCGTCGCGGCTGGACCCCCTTCCGCGATCACACCCGTTCCCTCGGCCGCGGAGGCGCGACGTTTGGTACCGTCCTCGTCGCGTTGCGGATCGACTCCGACAAGACCGAGAAGGTCGTTCGTCATCTCCGGACGATGGGCGGCGTGCTCGTCGGCGCGGCAGCGCTCGGCACGCTCATCATGGTGGTCGGGCTCGCGGTCCTGCTCATCGTCGTGTTCGGCGGTCATGCCGGCCACACGGTCGGCATCCAGGTCGCGGCGGGCGGCTGCATCTTCCTGGCCGCCGTCCTCGTGCCCGGGGTGGCTGCGACCTCGGCCGTCGTCGCCGCCGTGCGCTCGTTCCGGCAGGCGGCCGCGCTCGAGGTGCTGCGCGCGCAGAAGCTCCTCGACGGAACCCTCGATCGGCAGGCGCTCGAGCTCCAGCTCGGCCGCGAGCGCGCCGAGCGGACCATCACCCGTGCCGTCGGGAGCGGAGCCCTCGTCACCACGACGGGCGCGATGGGCGCGCCTCGGGCGATCGATCCGAGCCTCAGCCCGCGCCTGGCACCGACCCCCACGCCCGCGCTCTCCGGAGGCGCGAGCCCGCCGACGCCGCGGGTGGTCGTTCCCGAGGCGGCCTACAGCCCGCGCGTGGCGCCCGCCTCCCTCGGCCTCGCCCCGACCTCGCTGGCGACGCCGAGCATCCGGCCAGGGGTGCTCGCCCCGGAGGTCCCGGACGGGAGCGCGCCGAGCGCGCGGACGGGAGGGCCCGGAGCGGGCGAGCCGATCAGCATCCGGCCTCCCCCCGGGCCTGCCGCGATGCCCGACACGCGCTCGCCGGGGCTCGTTCCGATGTCGCCGCTCGCGGGGCCGATGTCGCCGGTGGCCGCGCCGGCCCGCCCGCAGGTGCCCGAGGTGGTCGCGCTCGATCTCAGCGGACGCACCTTCAAGAGCACGTGGGTCGTGGAGCGGCGGCTCGCGAGCGGAGGGATGGGCGCGGTGTATCTGGCGCACCACGCGCGCACGGGACGGCGCTACGCCCTCAAGTCGCTCTTGCCGAGCGCGCAGCTCTCGGAGGCGGCGATCACGCGATTCGAGCGCGAGGCACGCGCCGCGACGGCCATCGGGCACGCGGGCATCGCGGCGGTGCACGACTTCGACGTGACGCCCGAGGGGCTGCACTACTTCGTCATGGACTTGCTCGAGGGCGAGTCGCTCGAGTCGCGCCTGGCGCGCGTGGGCCGCCTGCCGTGGCCCGACGCCAAGCGCGTGGTGCTCGACGTCGCCGACGCGCTCGCGGCCGCCCACCGAGCGGGCGTCCTGCACCGCGACGTGAAGCCGTCCAACGTGTTCATGGCGCAGGGGCCCGGCGGCCACGAGCGCGCCATGCTCGTCGACTTCGGCCTCGCCAAGCCGATCCGCCCCGGGCACGGCGAGTCCGTCACGCGGACCGGCGCGATCGTGGGGACCGCGCACTACATGTCGCCCGAGCAAGCGCGCAGCGAGCCGGTGGACGAGCGCACCGACGTCTACGGGCTCGGCGCGACGCTCTACGAGATGATCGCCGGAGTTCCGCCCTTCCTCGGCGCGAGCCCCTTCGCCGTGATGGCGATGCTGCTCGAGGAGCAAGCGGTGGCCCCGAGCCAGCTGACCCCCGGCACGCCGCCGGCCGTGGACGCGCTCGTGCTGCGCGCGATCGCGAAGGCGCCCGATGCGCGCTTTCCGAACGTGCCGGCCCTGCGCGCCGCCGTCCAAGCGGCCTGACGGCATCCATCACGAGAAAGGGCGCGAGCTCGCGCCCGCGCCCTCTCGATCGCGCCCCCCGATGGGAGGCTCGCGTTCTCAGCAGTGACGGCCCATGCCACCCGGATCGTAGGGATCGCTGTCCGAGCACGAGCGGCAGCCGCAGCCACCCGGATCGCGCGGATCGCTGTCCGAGACGCCGCGGCACGGATAGCAGCCACCGCCGCAGTGACGACCGTAGCCACCCGGGTCGTACGGGTCGCTGTCCGAGCACTGAGGCTGCGCGCCCTCTTGCGCGGAGGCCGTGCTCGCGCCCAGGGCCGCCGCCGCCGCGGCGCCGAGCGCGCTCGCACCGATGAGGCCCATCGATGCCCGTCGGGTCATCGCGCGATCCGTGACGATCTCGTCCATCGACAGCGTCTTCTTGCTCTCGCTCATCCTCGTCTCCTTCTCCCCGCCTCGCGGTGTTCCTCGCGGCCTCTCGGCGGTGATCACCCCGCGCGAGCTCCCGTCCCCGTGTCGTCGTCCCCCTCGCAACCCCACCCGAAAGCGCAGCACGAGGGTGCGGCGTCGGACGATCGAACCGCAGCCCGTATTCATGCGCAACCACGAATATCGAGCGGCCCCGAGAACGACGCTCGGTTGAGAACGGTTCTCGACACGCGCGGTCGCGGCCGCGGGAGAATCCCCGGGCCGCGAGCGCGTAGTACAAGACGAATCGACCTCGAAAGGACCGCGCTCGCATGGCCACGACGTACACGTTCGATCGCCTCATCGCTCCCATGTCGCGGGAGGAGTTCTTCCGCGACTACTGGGAGAAGAAGCCGCTGCTCGTGCGTCGGTCCGATCGCGCCTACTACGGCGATCTCCTCTCCATCCGCACGCTCGATCGCGTCCTCACGTCGCAGACGCTGACGCGCAGCAGCGCGTTCATCGCGAACGCCGCGCGCCAGGTGCAGGCCGAGGAGTTCTGCTTCCCCGACGGCGTCGTCGACGTCGCACGCCTCTACCAGCAGTTCGCCGACGGCGGCACCATCGTGTTCAACCAGCTGCACACGATCCTGCCGGTCCTCCACGATCTCTGTCGCTCGCTCGAGCGCGATCTGAGCTGCCGCTTCCAGACGAACATCTACATGACGCCCGGCCGCTCGCAGGGGTTCCCGACCCACTACGACAGCCACGACGTGTTCATCCTCCAGGTGCAGGGCGTCAAGCACTGGCAGGTCTTCAACACGCCGATCGAGCTCCCGTTCCGCGGCCAGCCCTTCAAGCGCGACGAGACGCCGAAGGGCGACGTGACGATGGAGTTCGATCTCGAGCCGGGCGACATGTTCTATCTGCCGCGCGGGATGATGCACGACGCGCAGACCCGCGAGGGCGAGACGCTCCACATCACGCTCGGCGCGCTGGCGACGAGCTGGACCGAGCTCCTGCTCGAGGCGGTCGCGAAGGTCTCGCTCACCGATCCGGCGTTCCGCCGCTCGCTCCCGCCGGGCTACTCGAAGACCGAGTTCGACCGCACGGCCGCGCGCGGGCAATTCAAGGAGCTGCTCGCCAAGCTCGTCGATCGCGCGGACTTCGACAGCGCCCTCGATCACTTCGCCGACGACCTCGTCTCCACGCGCACCGCGCTGCTCGAGGGGCAGCTCGAGCAGATGCTCACGATGAGCAAGATCCACGAGGACACCAAGGCCGGTGCGCGCCCCAACCTGCTCTACCGGTACCGGGAGAAGGACGGGCAGTTCATCGTGTCCTGCTACGGCGCCGAGATGCGCCTGCCGGTGCACGCGGCCGAGCCGACGCGCTACGCGCTCGAGACGCCGGAGTTCCTGGTGAAGGATCTCCCGGGCGAGCTCGACGACGCCGGCAAGGTCGTCTTGATCAAGCGCCTGGTCCGCGAGGGCATGGTCCGCATCCTCGGCTGACGCCGCCCGCGAGGGCGAGGGACGCGATCGAGACGACGGGGTGGGGCCCCGTATCGGCCCCGAGAGAAGAGACAGAGCGAGGGGCCGTGGCCGATCAGGCCACGAACGCCCCTCTCTCAGTTGCAGGGCACGCAGGTGAACTGCACGTTCGACGAGAGCAGCGTCGGCGCGCGCGTCAGGCTCGAATCGGCGTGGAGCACCGTCTGCACCTGGAGGAAGTAGCGCCCGGTCGGTGCGCCGGCGGCGTTCAGCAGGTTGGCGATGTCGGCCGTGCCCGTCACCGACGTGCCCATCGCGGGCGGGTCCACGCGGAGCGTCGCGGTGGGCGCGGAGGGGAAGCCGGTGGCGGTGTCGGACGTCTGGAACAGGAACTCGACGTACGTCCCCGCAGGCACGTCCACGCGGTAGTCGAAGCCGCCCCACGCCGGGCACTCGTCGATCGTGCACGGCGTCGGCTGCGAGGCGTACACGTGCGTGTACGTCGCGGTCGGCTGGTAGAAGTTGCACGGGCAACTGATCGAGCCGCTGCATCCGTCGCTGCCCACGCCGCACGCGGTCCCTGGCGAGGCGCAGGTGATGGGCGTGCAGTTGGGGTGCCCGCACGCGCCGGGGACACCGCCGCCGCCGCAGCTGTCGCCGGCGGCGCACGATCCGCAGTCCACCGTCCCGCCGCAGCCGTCCGCCATCTGACCGCACGTCCGCCCTTGGCCAGCGCAAGTGAGCGGGACGCACGGCGAGGAGACGATGCACGACGAGAGGTCGAAGATCATGTACTCGAGGACGCGCTCCTGCGCGGTCAGGGCGCTGTCGTCGCACTCGTTCGGGAAGGTCTGCCCGTCCAGATCGCGGGCGCCCTCGACGTGGAAGTCGCTGAAGACGACGCGGCCGCACTGGTTCGCGGCGGGCGTGCCGATCGGCGTGTCGAAGGTGTAGTGCGTCGGAAGCGCAGTCGGGACCGTCACCGCCTGGTAGCAGTTGTGGTCCGACAGACAGGTGTCACCCCAGTTGCAGGTGTTCGGATTGACGCACCGCCGCCCGCAGCTCGAGGTGTAACAAGCGTAGCCCTGGGGCTGCCAGCTCGAGACGACGTCCCAGGTCGTCGACAGCCACTGCTGGCCGGGCGCGACGATGCTGCTCGTGTCGACGCGGATCGTCGAGACGTCGACCTCGCCGAGCGTCGTCGAGGCGCCGCGGTTGAAGAGCCACTGTGCGAACGTGTCGCCCCGCGCGAACGAGCGGTCGATCGTCGCGGTCAGCGTCCCGTTCGTCGATCCCGCTTCCGTCCACCAGTTCGCCGTCTGGGCGAAGGGCGCCGGGGCCGAGGCGACGGGATCGGCGACCCCGGTCCACGTGTTGGTGAACCACGTGTAGTGGTAGTGCGTCGCGAACACGCGGCCGCCGCGGTTCGCGTAGTCGATCATGTTCTGTTGCTCGGTCTGGGTCCGAGCGCGCTCGCCGCCTTCGCAAGCCAGCAGGACCATGTCGTACGGGTCCATGCTCGCCGCCGAGGCCCAGAGCGTCGTCGAGTCCGCGGTGCCCGCGCCGGCGTCCACGCCGTTGCCGTAATAGAGGTGCACGCGCCCTGCGCCCGACGAGGTCGTGAACTCGCTGTCCTCGATGCCGATCTTGCGCAGCACGCACTCGAGCGCATCGACGTCACCCGTCGCCAGCGCCATCTGCGGGATGTCGCCCTCGGTCTGGTTGCGCGGCAGGTGCGTCAGCGCCGCGGGCACCGTCGTGGTCCCGCAGCACTCCACGCTCGGGATGACGACCTGGCGGCGCCAGCGGCCGAGCTGGATCACGAGCGGGATGTTGGCGCCGCACGGCGCGCCGGTGAGCGAGAAGTTGCCGTCGATGTCGGTCGTCACGCGGATGATCGGGTCGCCCGAGAGCGGCGTACAGGACTCGCAGACGACGGAGGTCGTGAACGCGGTCGGCGTCGCGCCGGGGATGTACACGTTCACGTTGTTGAGCGGATCGGGGGAGCCCCAGGTCGCGGTGTCATCGTGCCCGGGGACGGTCACCACGCCGCGGATCGTCGTCGTGGCCTGCGCGCCCGTCGTCAGCGCGGTCGTCGAGACCTGGACGTCGTCGACCCAGACGGTATCGCTGCCGCTCGTGCCGCTGCCGTTCTTCGTGTAGGACCACGCGAAGGTGTGGCTGCCGGGGGTGTTGACCGTGTACGAGGCCTGCGTCCAGCCCGTCGTCCCCGACCAGCGGTTCTGCTGGACGCCGTCGATGTAGAAGCGCAGCCAGTCGCGGCTGCTCTCGGTGCTGGTCCGATACCAGAACGAGATCGTCAGCGTCGTCATCGTCGAAGCGGTGAACGACACCGTCGTCGTTCCGTTGTGCCCGATGGCGCCGCTGCGCATCCCGTGGGTGCCCCCGTGCACCGTCGTCGTCGTGATGCTCCAGGCAGGGCTCCCGGCGAGGCTCCAAGCGGCCGGGATCACGTTGTTCTCGAAGTCGTACGTCGCGCTCGTCGCCGGGATCGTCATCGGATTCGGGCACGCCGGGATCTGGCTGCAGATGGCGGGGGGGCTGCCCAGCGCGCAGCGTCCCGGGCCTCCGGGGTTGCCGCACTGGCTCGGCATGCCGCCGACGCCGCACGCCTGGGGCGCCACGCACATGCCGCAGCTCGCGGTGAGGTTGCCGCAGCCGTCGTCGACCGGGCCGCAGTTGGCGGTGCCGCAGCCGTGTGGTGTGCACGCGTCGGCGGGCGCTCCGCAGTGGAACGGCACGCCGCCCCCGCCGCAGAACGTCCCCATCGGGCAGACGCCGCAGTTGACGGTGCCGCCGCAGCCGTCGCTCACGCTGCCGCACGCGTAGCCGGCCGGGCAGGCCGCGACCGAGGGGACGCAGCCCATCGGCGCCATCGAGCTGGTCGTGGACGTGATCGTGATGCCGCCGCTGCCGGGGTCGTAGACGGTGTTCGTCCCCATCGCCGCATCGCCGGGATCGGGCGTCAGCAGGTTGCTGAAGTTGCGCGGGTCACAGGGATTGCCGGCGCTCGGAGGCGAGACGACGGCCGTCGAGGTGTCGAGCGTGTAGTCGACGATCGACTCGCATCCGCTCCACGCGCCATCGCGGCAGTAGCGCGTACCGCGGTGACAGATGATGTCGGTCGTCGCCGTGCGGGTCGCATCGAGATAGCAGTCGATGGGCGACGAGACGTTGCAGGCGCAGCCCTCTTCCGGGACCAGGCAAGCCGCAGTGCCGCCGTCTCCCCGGCGGCCGGCGTCGGGGCGCGGCGGGAGCTCGTCCACGGGCGGCGTCGTGCAGGCCGCGACGAGCCCGAGCAGGACGAGCTGTACGCTCGAGCGAACGTGCAGGCGTGGGGAGCGGGCCGTGGGCTCTGACATGCGGACTCCGTGGCGCGTCGAAGCAATGATCGGACCCGTCGAACTGCGTCGGTCCGAGCCGCACTTTCCCGCAATTTGCCGATCAACTCGCGGGGATGGGCCGGTAGGTTCTTGCGAAGGCACGCAATCTTTTCATGGCGCAGAGCGATTCAAATGAATCGGTGCTCTAGCCCCCGCACGCGGGGGGTCCGCCGCGCGCGGGCGTCGCGCAGACCTGATGAGCGGGGCACGACGCGGTCGTCGTACATCCACCCGAATCCACGCACTCCGACACGCCGTCGCCCCAGAGGTCGCGGCACTGCTGACCGGGGAGGCAGTTGGTGGCGTCGTGACAGATGCCGTAGCGGCCGCACGAGGCCACGCCCGCGATCGCGCGCGGCGTGCACGTCTGCCCGCCGGAGCAGATGGCGTTCGTGACACACGCGCCGCTGCTGAACTGGCACTCGAGGAGCGTGTCGCCGTCCACGTCCACGCAGTCCTGTTGCTCGGTCAGCGTCAGGTTGCACGCGGAGTTGGAAGCGCAGCGCCGGCTGAGCCGCACGCAGGTGCCGCCGGCGAGCGCTCGATCGCACGCGTAGCCGAAGGGACAGGCGCCGTCCGCCGCGCATGCGAAGCGGCGATCGACACAGGCGCCTGCCTCGCACGCGTAGCCGAGCGGGCACGTCCGCGAGTCCACGCAGCTGCCGCTCGTCGTGCAGAAGCCGCCGCTGCAGCTCGCGCCGCTCGGGCAGTCGCCCTCCACGGCGCAGGCCGACCCGCCCGGCACGCAGTGCATCCCGCAGGGATCGCTCGCGCACGCTTGGCCCGAGGGGCAAGCGGAGGCGCTGCAGTCGGTCCCGAGCGGCTGCCCACAGCGGCAGATGTCGAGCGCTCCGTCCGGCCAGAAGCAGCCGACGTCGGTCGGAACGTTTCCGTCGATGGAGTCGGCGTCGAGGTCGGTGCCCGTGTCGGCGCTCCCATCGCTCGTCCCACCGTCCAAGCCCGCGTCATCGCTCGTGCCGGCGTCGTTCCGCGCGGCGTCGCGCGCGCCGACGTCGAGACTTCCGGCCGGCGCTGGACCGCCGCCGCAGCCGGCGGCGATCGACAGGATCGTCGTCGTCGCCGCCCAGGCGAGCGGGGAGAGCAGTTCGGAGCGCCAGACCTGCTTCGAGGCGCGCGAGCCTCGAGCGGCGGGCGTCACGGACATCGAAGCCTCGCCACGCGCATGTGATTCACGCTACCGACGAGGTCCGACCAGGTCAAGAGAACGTTCCCGTCTCCCGACACGCGCGCCGTGATGGGCCCGCCCGTCGCCGACATCCGGATCAGATCGGCGCGCTGGAGCTCGCGGAACGTCGCATCGAAGAAGAAGACGCGCAGCATCGGCTCGATGCCGCCCTGGCGATAGCCCACGAGGTAGCCGCCACCGAGCAGTGCGATCGCGGCATCGGAGCCGGTGTCCGCGCCGATCGTGAGCGGCTGCTCGATGTGGAAGAGCGCTCCATCGCTACCGAGCTGATGGGCGTGGACGTCGCGCCGCCCGGTGGCGGGCGAGACGCCGTACACCGCGGCGCCGCCGCTCGACGAGACGACCGCGTCGATGGTCCCGTCGGCGTCGTGCCCGAGCGTGAGCCCGAGCGGCTCTCCGATCGCGGCGAGGTCGCCGTCGAGGGGCTGCACCCACGCGTCCCCGCTCGGGCCGACCCAGCCCACGAGATAGCCGGCCTCGGTGCTGGTCCACGCGGTCGGGATCATCGCGACGCTCGCCGGCGACAGACGCACGGGCGCGGCCGTCGCGGCGCCACTCGCGTCCACCGTCACCGCCACGGTCACGGGCGCGGCGCCCGGCTCGGCCCACGCCAGCGCGATCCGCGATCCGTCCGACGCGAGCGCCACCGTCGTCTCGTCGATCGACGGCGTGCTCGTCATGCGCTGCGGCGCCGACGTCCAGCCGCCATCGCCTCCCGCGCGGGCGTACACCTCGACGTTGCCATCACGACCGGAGAGCCATGCGACGAGCCAGCCCTGGCTCGTGCGAGCGATCACCGGGCTCGCGTCGGTCGTGGCGTCGAAGGTGAGCTGCTGCGTCGTGCGCGGCGGCCCGCCGGTGGCGGGGATCTCCACGAAGTAGAGATCCTCGTGGTCGCTGACGTCGTGCTTCGAGAACACCACGCCGAAGCTCGTCGGACCGGCGGCCACCGCGAGGCGCCGGACGTCGGAGCGCAGATCGTAGTCGAGCTCGAAGAAGTCGGTCGCGGCGTCGAATCGACACTGGCCCGGCTCGACGTAGGCGTCCTCTGCCAGGCCGGCGTCGTCGACGGGGCCGTCGATCCCCGCGTCGAGGGGCTCCGCCGCGTCCGGCTCGACCGTGCCCGTGTCGCTCCGCCAGGCGTCGAGCGATCCGGCCGGCGGCGCCGGGCCATCGCACCCCGCGAGCACGAGCACGAGCACGCTCGACAGGGTCGTGCCGGCACGCGCGGCGCGGCGCGCGCGCGAGTCGATCGAAGCAGAAGACATCGCGGCTCCTCGTCTCGCCGAGCGCATCAGTGCGCCACGGTCCCGCCGAGGCTCCGGGTACCGGTGGCGCCTCCGTCGCAAGAGCCGAGGAAGGTCACCGTCGCCGGCAGCGTGATCGCGGCCGACGTCGCCGACCCGGACGTGACCGTGTAGACGTCGGTCGTCGCGCCGGAGGCGACCTGGACGACACCGTTCAGGATCGTGTCTCCGCTGCGCTCGAGGACCACCGACACGACGCTCGCGCCGACGGTCAGCGTCATGTCCGCGCCGGCGGCGTCGTAGGGGCCGTGGGCCACGTCGGCAGCGGAGGCGAAGTGGTGGGTGCCGAGATCTCCGTTCAGCGTGGGCGAGGAGCCGACCGTGATGACGAGCCCGCCGGTCACGCTCGTTCCGGCGGCATGCAGCGTCGTCGCGTTGCGGAAGGAGAAGGCGCTCACGTAGCCGGAGGCGTCGAGGTCCACCGTGCTGCCCGTGCCGGCGCAGACCACCGCCGCCGGAGCGGGCACGGACGCGGCCGGAAGAAGGAAGGTCCCGGTGGCGGCCTGCCGCATCGTCCCCAGCGTGACGCCCGCAGCATGGAAGAAGCCGACGCCGTAGTCGGCCGAGACGAGGTTGTAGGCCCAGCCCGTGGTGTCCCCGCGGATCTCCTCGCCGCCGCACATGCTCCAGTCGTAGGCGAATCCGAGCGGATCACCGGTCAGCGTCGTGGTCGGCGTGCAGCCGAGCATCCCGGAGTCCGGGAGCACCATCACGCCGGTGTCGGCTCGCACGATGTCGTTCGCGTCGCGCCCAGCGTCGCCGATCGGCGCGTCGGTGCCCGAGCCCGCGTCGCTCGATCCAGCGTCTCCGCCGCCGTCCGCGCCCTGCCCCGCGTCGGCCCCGGCGGCATCGCCGCCGTCCATCCCGGAGCCGCCGCCGTCGTGCGGACCGCCGTCGGGAGGCGTCTCGCCCGAGTCCTCGCGCGAGCCCGTGTCGATCCCACCGACCGGCGGCGGGGTCGTGGGGCAGCCAGCGAGGACGGTCGCACAAGCCAGGACGAAGAACGAAGAGCCGACGAAGACCGAGCGCGACTTCATGAGGGCCAAGATACCGTGCAGAGGGGGCGATCGCGAGGATCCGGCCGCCATGACACGTGGAGCGGAATCGCGGATCGCCAGCGAGCGTCGCACCGCGGCGCCGAGCCATACTGCGCTCGCATGCAAGCGATCGACGTGATGCTCGCCGCCCTCGCGCGGCAGCTGCCCTCCGACGCGATTCTCACCGGGAGCGAGTGCGAGGGCTTCGCGGGCGACGAGAGCGACGTCGCGCCGCGCGTCCCCGACGCGGTGATCCGCGCCTCGAGCCGGGACGACGTGATCGCGACGCTGCGCCTCGCGCACGAGCACCGCGTGCCCGTCACGCCGCGCGCGGCCGGCACCGGCAAGAGCGGCGGCTGCGTGCCGGTCGAGGGCGGCATCGTGCTCTCGATGGCGCGCCTGCGGGACATCGTCGAGGTGAGCACGGCCGACGCGGTCGCCGTCGTCGAGCCGGGCGCCGTGCTCGCGCACGTGCACGAGGCCGTGGAGAAAGAAGGTCTCTTCTACGCGCCCGATCCCAACAGCCTCACGGAGTGCACGATCGGCGGCAACGTCGCCGAGAACGCCGCCGGGCCGCGCACGATGAAGTACGGCGCGACGCGCGACTGGGTGATCGGCCTCGAGGTCGTCACGGGCGACGGCACGCCGCTCTCGCTCGGCACGCGCACGCACAAGGGCGTGACCGGCTACGACCTCTGCTCGCTCTTCGTCGGCAGCGAGGGCACGCTCGGCGTCGTGACGCGCGCCACGCTGCGCCTCGCCCCGAAGGCGCAGGCCATCGGCACGCTCGCGGCGATGCTGCGCTCGGCGCACGAGATCGGGCCCGCGGTGTCGGCGCTCGCGGCGCACGGCATCGACGCCCGCTGCGTGGAGCTCTTCGACGAGCGCACGCTCGCCTTCCTGCGCGCGGCGAGCCCCTTCCCCATCGGGCCCGAGATCCGCGCGCTCCTCCTCGTCGAGATCGACGGCGCGACCGAGGACGTCGAGCGCGGCATCGAGCGCGCCGGCAGCGTGCTCGACGATCGCGGCGCGGAGGTGCTCGTGGCCAAGCACGGCGGCGATCGCGAGAAGCTCTGGAGCGTGCGCCGCGAGCTCTCGCGCGCGCTGCGGCGGAGCGCGATGGGCAAGATCTCGGAGGACGTCGTCGTGCCGCGCAGCCAGCTCGGCGCGCTCATCGATCGCAGCGCCGCGATCGGCGAGGCGCATGGCCTGCGCGTCGCCTCTTACGGGCACGCGGGCGACGCGAACCTGCACGTGAACTTCCTCTGGGACACCGAAGCGCAGATCCCGCGCGTGAAGGACGCGATGCGCGATCTGTTCGCGTGCGTGATGGAGCTGCGCGGCACGCTGAGCGGCGAGCACGGTATCGGCGCCTCGAAGTCGGCGTTCGTCACCCAGGAGCAGTCGGCCGCGCTGATCGCGCACCAGGAGAAGGTGCGCGCCGTCTTCGACCCGCGTGGCATCCTCAACCCCGGCAAGATCTTCTCGAGGCCCGGAGCCCACCGCGCATGCTGACCCACGATCCCCGAACGGCGAGCCAGGAGCGAGAGGCCGAGCGCGCGAGCCGGCCGCGGCCGAAGGGGCGCGGCGACATGCGCAGCATCGCGCGCGAGCACGGGTTTCTCCCGATGCGCGTGGAGGGCACCATCCCCGCCGGCCTCGAGGGCCTCCTCGTCCGCACCGGGCCCGGGCTCTACGAGGGCTTCGGCCAGCGCGTGAGCCACTCGTTCGAGGCCGACGGCGCGCTCACCGGCATCCGGCTGCGCGGCGGCCGCGCCGAGGGAGCGATCCGCCTCTGTCGCAGCGCCGGGCTCGACGCCGAGGAGCGCGCGGGCAGGCCCCTCTTCGGATCGCGCGCGCACCCGCTCGGGCGCCTGGTGCGCTCGCTCCGCCGCGACGTGAAGAACACCGGCAACACCTCGGTGCTCGCCTGGCAGGAGCGCCTCTTCGCGCTCGTCGAGTCGAACAAGCCGCTCGAGATCGATCCCGCGACTCTCCGCACGATCGGCGAGACCGATCTCGGCGGCGCGATCACGGCCGCGTTCTCGGCGCACCCGCACCGCGTGGTGACGCGCAAGGCGGTCTACAACTTCGGCCTCGACTACGGGCCGCGCTCCAAGCTCGTGCTCTACGAGCTGCCCTTCGAGGGCCGCGCGCGCACGCTCACCACGATCCCGCTCTCGATGCCGGTGATGCTGCACGACTTCGCGGTCGGACCGCGCCACGCGGTGTTCTTCGTCTCGCCCGTGCGCATCGACATCCCGCGCGCGCTCCTCGGCATGCGCTCGTTCGGGCAGATCATCCGCTGGGAGCCGCGCCGCGGCACCGAGGTGATCGTGGTGCCGCTCGATGCGCCCGAGCGCGTCACGCGCTTCACGGTGCCGCCGTTCTTCCAGTGGCACTTCGCCGGCCTCACCGAGCGAGGGAACGAGCTGGTCGTGCACTACGTGCGCTACGACGACATGACGACCTTCGATCAGCTCGCGAGCACGGGCGTCACGCAGCCCGGGTACCTGCACGAGGCGGTCGTCGATCCGATCGCGCGCACCGTGCGCAGCGAGCAGGTCTGGGACGGGCCCGCCGAGTTCCCCGTGCTCGACCCGCGCCACGAGGGATGCAGCTACCGCGAGCTCGTGGTGGTGAGCTCGAAGGAGAAGCGCGCCGCGCTCGCGCACGTCGATCTGAAGACACGCAAGACGCGGCTCGCCGTGTTCCCCGAGGAGCACGTGGTCTCCGAGGCCCTGCTGGTGCCGCGCGGGCCGAGCGCGCCCGAGGGCGAGGGCTGGGCGCTCACGCTCGTCTACGACGGCGCCGTCGGCACGAGCCACCTCGCGATCCTCGACACGGCGCGCTGGGAAGACGGGCCCATCGCCCGCTGCCACTTCGAGACGCACGTGCCGATGACCTTCCACGGCACCTGGCTGCCGGGACGGTGAGCCGTCACGCGATCGAGGGAATGACCTCGCGCACGAGCTCGGCGCCGCGGCGCTGCACGTAGGAGACGGCCGCGCTCATCCCGCAGTCGGCCGCGTCCATCGCCGCGGCTTGCACCAGCTGGAGCGGGACCATCGCCGCCTCGTCGGGCACCCCGCGGAGCGCGATCTCGACCGCGACGAGCGCGGCCTGGTGCACCGGGTCGTGGCTCGCCTCGGCGCGAGCGCCGAGCTCCATCGCGACCGCTTCGCTCGGTGCGCGCAGCGCCGCGTCGATGTGCGCGCGCTCCTCTCCGTCGAAGTGATCGAGCGCCAGGCGAGCGACGGCGCGCGCGGCCTCCACGACGCGCGCCGGCGGCACGCCCCGCCGGCGGGCGATGGCGATCATCCAGTCGGCCCGCGGGCAGCTCGTCCACAGCTGCTCCCAACCGTGCCCGGACTCGCGGGCCCACGCGACGACGTCGCGCTGCGCGCCCTCACTCTCGAGCCACTCTGCTGCGCTCTCGGTCACGGGTCCTCCGGGTGAATGCATGCGCCCCCCCAGCGTCCATCGAACGAGCCGACGACGCCAGACGAGTGAACGGACGGTCCGACCTCCGAGACCGGGAGTTCACGATCTCGCCCAGGCATCGGCTGAAACGCCGCAGATCGTGAGTGGAACGAACCTTGTTATCGCGCGCCGTGTCGTTCCCGACGTGACACCTCGCTCGGGGCGTCGCATAGCTCGCCGGGGCGCCGCCCTTGCCACGGACTTCCTTCCTTCCTCCGACCGAACCGCCAGAAGCAGGATCCACATGACGAAGCGAATCGCGTTCTCCTTGCTCCTCGCCTCCGCGCTCACCGCGTGCGCCGGAGCGAGCCTGCACCGCTACCCCCACGAGACGACCCACATCCTGAGCCCGCTCACGGAAGGCGCCGTCCAGCCCAACGCGGTCCAGGTGCCTGCCGCTCAGATCGAGGCGCAGTACGGCGTGGCGCAGGGAACGCTCACCGACGAGGGCGTGCTCGTCGCGCTCGACAACGCGCAGATCTGCGTGCAGGTGACGGTGCGCAACATCGGTGAGGCCCGGAGCGGCCAGACGCCGCTCAGCGCCTACCGCGTCTTTCTCCGAGCGAACCAGAACGTGCGCGACGACGCGCAGGTCACGGGTGTGACGCAGTCGGTGATGACGGTCCCCGGGACGCGCCCGCGGGACGTGCAGACGGGCTACGAGACGTACTGCGGCGGCTACGACCGATACGGCAACTGCTACTCGTGGCAGACGCGCCCCACGTACACGACGGTGTACGACCCGGCCGTCTACGACGTCGTGACGCAGACCGGCTCCGCCTGCTTCGTGAACAACGGCTACATCACCGAGGAGACGGACGAGATGGAGGTCTACTTCGTCATGCCGGATCGCTCGGACGGCGTCGGCTTCGAGTGGCGCTTCGACATCGCGGAGTGACGCCCCGCGCCGGCGCCACCGAGCGAAGCCCCATCGCTGCCGAGGCGCGAGGCGCCGTCGAGAGCCTCCGGTCGAGGATCGATCGGAGGCTCTTCGCGTTCCGTCGCCGGCCCCGGCCCTCGCCGTTCGGCCCCGGCCTCGCCGATCAGGTGCCGCCGCACCCGAAGGTGATCTGCGAGACCGCCATGCCGCGAACGATCGTGGCGCGGTAGAGCGGGCCGGCGCCGAGCGCGTCGATGCCGAACGCGGTCACGGGATCGCTGTCGGGCGAGGGCACGAGATCGAAGGGGTCGCCCGCGGGCGCGCCCTCGCGGAAGAGCCGCTGGACGCTCAGCGCCATGCCGCTGCGCCACGCGACCAGCCACTCCTCGGTGCGCGGCTGCCAGGCGACCTGCACGAAGCGGCGCACGCGACCGGTGCCGAGGCCGGTGGTCGGCGTCGAGCTGCCGGTCACCGTGCTGCCGCTCCGCGTCAGCAGGCGAACGGTGATCGGCGTCTCGAGCGAGCAGCCATCGACGTACGAGAGGGCGATGGTGGTGGCCGCGCCGTCGGTCGGGCCGAGCGCGAGCCCCACGCCCGTACGCGGCATCCCGTCGGTGCCGGCAGGCTCGGTGTAGACGACGTCGTGGCCGCTGATCGTGAGCGTGGCCGGGTCCACGGTGACGAGGTGCACGTCCACGCTGCCGTCGGCCTTCGGGTACGCGACGAGGAACGCGTCGGAGAGCGCGAGCATCGCGGCCGGCCCGGTGTCCACGCTGTCGCCGAGCGTGATGACCTCGGTCCCCACGCGGTTGGGCGGCGTCCGCGCCAGGCGCGCCGCGGAGAGCGTGATGGTGCCGGCGGGCGCCGTGCCGCACGTGCGCTCGACCGATGCGCCCGGCATCCAGCTCACGAGCGTCAGACCGTTCGTGAGCGCGGCCAGCGCCGGCGCCGTGACCTGTTGGGACCCGGTGCACGCGGGGAGCAGCGTCTCGTCGCCCGTGCGCAGCATGACGGCGCTCGCTTCGCTCGGCAGCGAGAAGAGCGACCACTGCTGACAGCCGGCCGACCCGCGCCGCGCCACCATCGCGTAGCTACCGGCGCTCACGGCCGTGATCGCGCCGTCGGCGTCCTGGAGGCTGATGGCGGCGCCCATCGCATCGCGGAACGTGAGATCGGCTGCCGCCGCGCTCGGGACGACCACGCGGTGGAACGTGAACGTCGAGCGCCAGAGGAGCATCGCGTCGTCGGAGTCGGGCTGCGACGCGAAGAGGCTGCGCGTCGAGGCGCCGATGGTGGCGAGCGAGGACGACATGATGGTCGTCTCGATGATCGACTCGTCGATCACTCCGTCGCAGTCGTCGTCGGCGAGGTTGCACTGCTCGGGCGCGTCGGGCGTGTTGTTGCCGTCGGCGTCGTCGCAGTCCGGCGTCTGCCCCGGCTCGGCGCACATCATCGAGGGGGCTTCGTCTTGATCGTCGTCGCGCGGGAGGATCTCGCAGTGACGCGTCTGTTCGTTGCACTGCCAGGTGTGACAGGTGTCCTCGGGCGGTACGAGCGTGGCGAGGCTCGCGCAGTAGGCATCGAGGTCGGCGGGATCGGTGGCGCCGCGCACACAGTCGGCCTGCGGCAGGTTGTCGAGACCGAGCGCGCTGCACGCGGGCAGCACGAGAGCGAGGGCGAGCAGCGACGAGACGGCGAGCAAGGCGGATCCGGCCCGCTGCGGCAGCGACGCGCCGCGATCGCAGGCGCCCCGGACGGCGAGGAGGGAGCGCATCAGAACGTCACCTCCACACCGTCACCGGTGAAGCGCGCCGAGGGGCCCTCGGTGACGGTGCGGCCGTCCTCGAGCGGGCCGCCATCGCTCCAGTCGGTGAGCACGCCGACGATGATGGTTCCGACGAGCAGCACGCCGCCGGCGATGAAGCCGATGTCGGCGACGAGCGCCGCGTCGCGGATCCCTCCGGTGTCGCGAGGCAGGCGCGGATCGCGCGAGGCCACCTGATCGTGCGTCACGAGCGCGCCGAGCCCGCCCGCCAGGCCCATCACCCCGCACGCTGCCGTGAGCGCCACGCCGGTCCAGAAGACGGCCGGCGGAAGCGGATTGCGCGAGACGTGCACGTGCGTCTCCTCGATGTGCTGCTCGATGTGCTCGTGCTGCTCGATGTGCTGCTCGATGTGCTGTTCGATGTGCTGCTCGGCTTGCTCGAGCGTGATCTCGACCCCACGCGTCTCGTGCGCGGCCACCTCGACCTCGACGCGCCCGGGCAGGTAGCCGGTCGCACGCACCTCGATCGCGTGTCGGCCTCCGGGGACGAGCACGTCGCCCGGCGCGGCGCCGACGATGCGGTCCCCGAGCCAGACGTCGGCGTGCTCGACGTTGACCGTCACGTGGATCGTGCCGAGCAGGTTGCGCAGCGCGCGGAGCGTCGCCTCCACGGTCGAGCGGTCCTCGGCGTCGGCGGGGGCCGTCTCGAGGTAGTGCTCGTACTGCTGCACCGCGAGGTCGTAGCGGTGCAGCTGCTCCTCGCACTGCGCGAGGTTGAACAGCGTGTTGGGGCGCGGCACGAGCCGGTACGACGCATCGAACTCGGCGATGGCCGCCGCGCAGTCACCGTTGCGTGCCAGCGCGAGACCACTCGTGAAGCGATCCCGCGCCTCGGTCAGTGTCGCCTCGTCGGGCGTCGCTTGCGGCGGTGTCGCATCCGGGGGCGGAGGCGTCACCTGAGGCGTCGCGTCCTGCGCCCCGGCGATCGCGGGGAGGGCGGCGAATGCGACCCACGAGCCGAGGGCCAGAGCGCAGGCGAACGATCCGAGCGGTCGCTCGCGGGGCGCTGTACTGAGTCTCACCAAGTCAGCTTCTCCAGGGCGTCAAAGGGCGCTCTCGAGCGCCGAGGTCGGTGCTCTAGAGCACCGATTCATTTGAGAGCGTCATGAAATCCGAGCATTTCGCGTCAGGTCCGAGCGCGCCCGGAGTCGCGGAACGAGGCGTACTCGAAGTACGCCGCAGTGAGCAGCGAGGACGTAAGCCGGAGCTGGCGTGAAAGGCGCTGGATTTCATAGCGATTCAAATGGATCGGTGCTCTAGAACTGATCGCGGAAGCCGTCGCCGTGGCCGGTGGTGGCCGTCGAGGGCGGCGGCGTCTCCTCGTGCGGGTGAGCACCCTCGGCCGGGACTTCGTCTCCCGTGACGCCGATGTGCTGGACGCCACGACCACGCGAGAGCTCGAAGTGGAAGTTCTGGTCGGAGTCGAAGATCGCCAGCCGCTCGAGCGTGCGGTAGCCGTCGCGCTCCACACGGATGTGCACCGGCGTCAGCTGGCGGGGCTGCATCGCGTCCATCGGATTGGGGAACTCGACGTCCTCGATCGTGATGCGGGAGTCGATCGGCATCACCGAGATCCGCACCCGGACCTCGGTGGGCGTCGGCACCGCCACGAGGGTGGTCGGCGGCGCAGCGACGGTCGTGGTGGGCGGCGGCAGCGCCACGCTCGTCGGTGGCGCGCTCACGGTCGTCGATGCGGGAGCCGATCCGCCACCCGCGATCGCCCAGCCGACGCCGATCGCGATCACGACGAGCGCGGCGACGGCGACGATGACGAGGGTCGTGTTGTTCTTGGCCGGAATCGGCGCGACCGCGTCGTCGCGATCCCCGTCGGCCTCGTCCCTCAGGACGGAACCGAGCTCCTTGGTGCGCTCCGGCTTCTCGCGCCGAGCGACCGATCCGATCTCGGCCGTTCGGGCTGCCGTTCGCGCGGCCGGCGGCTCCGAGACCGGGCTTGCCGAGACCGGGCTTGCCGAGACCGGGCTTGCCGACGGAGCGCCCGCCGGCGGAGCGCTGCTCGCCGCCTTCGGCGCCGGCGTGTCGGACGAGCCGTGCACACGCGTGGCCTGCGGGCTCGCATGCGAGCTGCGCACGCCCGATCCGGCAGCGCCCGGCGGCGCGTCGCTGGCTCGCTTTCCGCGCACGAGCGTGCCGCTCGCCCGATCGGGCTCTCCGCGTAGCTCTTCGGGGGCCAGCTCGGGCGCGCGATCGACGTCGGCGAACTGGGCGAGCGCCGACTCGAGCTCACGCATCGAGCCCATGCGCGTGGCGACCGGCTTCTCCAGACAACGCATGATGATCGCGTTGAGCGGCTCGGGAATGTCCTTGCGCCACTTCGTGATCGGGTCGGGCTCCGATCCCACGATTCGCATCAAGAGCATCGGATAGCTGTCGGCCTCGAAGGGCCGGCGGCCCGCGAGCATCTCGTAGATGATGACGCCCATCGCCCAGATGTCGGTCCGGGCGTCGACGTCGCGCAGGCCCTGGGCCTGCTCGGGCGACATGTACGAGGGCGTGCCGATCGCCATCCCGGTGCGCGTGAGACCGCGATCCTTGCGATCGCTCGAGTGCATCTTGCTGATGCCGAAGTCGAGCACCTTCACGAAGTCGGGGTCGTGGCCCCGGCGCGTGAGGAAGACGTTCTCGGGCTTGAGGTCACGGTGGACGATGCCCTTCTCGTGGGCGGCCCCGAGCGCGTCGCAGACCTGGCGCGCGATGTGGACGGCGCGCGGGATGCGCATCGGCCCGTCGTCGTCGATGAGCCCGTTGAGCGTGGTGCCCTGCAGGTACTCCATCACGAGGAAGGGGGCGCCATCCGGCAGATCGCCCATGTCGGTCACGTCGACGATGTGCTCGTTGCCGATGGCCGTCGCGGCGCGGGCCTCGCGCTTGAATCGCTCGACGAGGTCGCGGTCCCGCGTGTACTCGCGGTGTAGGCACTTGAGCGCGACCTTCTTGCCGATGAGCTCGTGCTCGGCCTCGTAGACCCCGCCCATGCCGCCGGCGCCGAGCGTGCGCACGATCTTGTAGCGACCGCCGACCACGAGGCCGACGCGCTCGGCGAGCATCGCTCGCTCTGCTTCCTCTTGCTCGCGCTCCCAGTCCTCTTCGGAGGCGCCGCCTTCGGGGGCGTTCTTCTGCGGCTCGGCTGTCACCGACGGGGAGCGTACCAGAAGCCCGCCGCTTTGGGGCTCGTGTACGTCGGCCGCCTTCGGCCGTCCGGTGTCTCTGAAATACGGACGGTGATTGACAATCTCGCGATTTCGAGGTTAACGACGGCACTCGTTGGCGGGACGAGCCCATGGAGGTCCCTAGTGTCGAACACCCAGTCTGAGATTTCACAGCGCGTTCAGGCCTTCGCGACGGAGCTCGAAGAGCTCGTGCGCAAGGCCGCCATGGAAGCCGTCGCCGCGGCGCTCGGTGTCCCGGCCGTGAAGGCCGCGAGCCGTGGGCGCGCGGCGCCCGCCGCCCGCGCTGCCGCCGCCCCGCGCGCGCGCAAGGGCGGAAAGCGCCCCCCGGCCGAGCTCGCCGCGATGGTCGACAAGACGCGCGACTGGGTGAAGGCGAACCCCGGCCAGGGCGTCGAGGCGATGGCCCGCGCGCTCGGCGTGCAGACGAAGGAGCTCGCGCTCCCGATCGTCAAGCTGCTGAAGAGCAAGGCGATCAAGAAGCGCGGCCAGAAGCGCGCCACGAAGTACTACCCGGGCTGAGACGGTGACAGGAAACCTGTCGCCCTCTCTCGCGGAGCGATACGAGGGGGAGGCTCCATCGGGATTCACTCCCGATGGAGGGGGCCGCGTATCGGCCCCCGAGGACTGAGCGCCCGAGGGCCTTCCCTCCACGACGCGCGGCCTGCTGCGAGCGAGCCTGGCCTCCGTGGCCCGGCCGCCGTGGCCTGCTCGGGGGTCGCGCGACGTGGTAGATCGGCGGCGCCATGCAGCGCTCGCTCGTCCTGATCCTCGATTTCGGATCGCAGTACACCCAGCTGATCGCGCGACGGATTCGCGAGCAGCACGTCTACTGCGAGATCCATCCCTGCACGATGCCGCTCGACCGCGTCCGGGCGCTCGCGCCGCGCGCCGTGATCCTCTCGGGCGGGCCCTCGAGCGTCTTCGAGGAGGGCGCTCCGACGGTCGATCGCGGGGTCTTCGAGCTCGGCGTGCCCGTCCTCGGCATCTGCTACGGGATGCAGCTGTTCTCGCACCTGCTCGGCGGCACGGTGAAGCCCGCGCCCGAGCGCGAGTACGGTCCGCAGCAGATCGAGGTGACGCAGCCGCTCGGCCTGCTGGCCTCGTTCCGCGTGGGCGAGAAGGTCGACGTCTGGATGAGCCACGGCGATCGCGTGGAGGCGCTGCCGCCCGGCTTCGTCACCGCCGCGAGCACGAAGGGCGCGCCCTTCGCCGCCGCCGCGAACGTCGAGCGTCGGATCTACGGCGTGCAGTTCCACCCCGAGGTCGCGCACACCCCGCGCGGCGCGGAGATGCTGCGCGCGTTCCTCTTCGACGTCGCCGGCTGCCAGGCCGACTGGACGCCTGGCTCGTTCATCGAGGAGTCCACCCAGCGGATCGCCGCACAGGTCGGCCAGGGCCGCGCGATCTGCGGCCTGAGCGGCGGCGTGGACTCCACGGTCGCGGCCGTCCTCGTCTCGCGCGCGATCGGTGATCGACTCACCTGCATCTTCGTCGACAACGGCCTGCTCCGGAAGAACGAGGCCCGGGACGTCGTGCGGATGTTCGAGAACGAGGTCGCCGGCAAGGGCGGCGCGCGTCTCTCGCTCGTGCACGTCGACGCCAGCGCGCGCTTCCTCGACGCGCTGCGCGGCGTCACCGATCCCGAGCAGAAGCGGAAGATCATCGGCCGCGTGTTCATCGAGGTCTTCGACGAAGAGGCCCACCGGATCGCGGCCGGCGCCGACGCGCCCACGCACCTCGTGCAGGGCACGCTCTACCCGGACGTGATCGAGAGCGTCTCGTTCAAGGGGCCCAGCGCCACGATCAAGACGCACCACAACGTCGGGGGCCTGCCCGAGCGGATGAAGCTCAAGCTGGTCGAGCCGCTGCGCGAGCTGTTCAAGGACGAGGTCCGCGAGGTGGGCGGCGTGCTGGGCATCCCGTCGCGCGTGCTCGGACGGCACCCCTTCCCCGGGCCGGGCCTGGCGATCCGCGTCCTCGACGCGGTGAGCGAGGACAAGCTCGCCGTGCTGCGCGAGGCCGACGCGATCTTCATCGAGGAGCTGCGCAACGCGGGGCAGTACGACGCCGTCTGGCAGGCCTTCGCCGTGCTGCTTCCGGTGCGGAGCGTCGGTGTGATGGGCGACGGGCGGACGTACGAGAACGTGGTGGCGCTCCGAGCGGTGGGCTCGCGCGACGGGATGACGGCCGATTGGTCGCGCTTGCCCTACGAGGTGCTCGCGAAGGCCTCGAGCCGCATCATCAACGAGGTGCGCGGCGTGAACCGAGTCGTCTACGACGTCTCGAGCAAGCCGCCGGCCACCATCGAGTGGGAATGACGGAGTGCGAGGACGAGCCCTGGGCGGATGCGATCCCGAGCCGGGCACGTCCCCAGGTCGAGACCGATCGGGCCCGCGCATGGTCGCGCCGTCAGCCGAGGCCGAGCACGCGGCGAAACCGCGGGGTCGGCCGTACGCCGAGCGCGAGGACGCACCGCAGCAGCCTTGGGGCCGTGAGGAGCGACCGGAGCGCTCGGTGGCGGATCACGGCCGGGATCACGGCGCGTGGCCGCTGCTCAGGATAGGGTCCGCCTCGGGACGAACCTCGGTGGCCTCGCTCCTCGTCTGTGTCGCGCTCGGAGCGCTCGCGGCGCCCGTGCGCGCCCAGGAGGCGCCGCTCCCCGCCGCCATGCAGGTCGCCTGGGCGGACCGAGCCCCTCGCGTCGACGACGCGAGCGCGCAGGTCGTGACCGTCGCGCTCGGTCTCGGCGATGCGCACGGTGGGCCGCTGGCCGCGCGCCGGCTCTGGGCGCGACGCGACGCGGAGGCCCGCGCCCGGGCCGCGTTGCACACCTGGGTCGATCACGCGATCGAGCGGGCCGGCCTCGATGCCGCGCGGGTCGCCGCGCTGCACCAGGCCGTGGACGCCCATGCCGCCGTGGCCGCCATCCGCGCTCGGGTGGATGGGTCGGCGTGCGTCGAGCTGCACTTGCCGGTCTCGGCGCTCGCGGCCGTGACGGGCGGCGCGCGGGGGCTACCATGGTCGCCGTAGTGCGTGCGCTCGAGATGAAACGTCGCCTCTTCGTGATCTCCGCGCTCTGCGCGCTCGCTGCGGCGGGCTGCGGAGCGGCCGCGCCCGACACCGCGGCGCGCGCCACGATCCGCTTCGAGATCGAGCCCGAGACGGCGCGCGTCTACACCGAAGACCGCTTCGTCGGCTCGGCGCGCGTGCTCGCGGCGCGACCGCCGTCGTTCCGCACCGGCGCGCGCCAGATCACGATCACCGCCGACGGGTACTTCCCGGTCGACCTCGATCTCGATCTCGCGCCCGGGACGACCCAGGTGCGCGTGAGCATGCGGCCGATCCCGCGCTGATCGACCCAAGAGCTTCGCGCGACCGGACCTGCGCCCGGACCGGAGTGTCAGCGCAGCGTGACGTGCGCGGGCGCCGACTGCCGCAGGCCCATCTCGCTCGAGGCCTGGACCACGAACGCGGAGCGCGCGATGGGCTCGACGTCGACCGGCGCCCGCACGCGCAAGGTCGTGACCTCGTCTCCCGCGCGGGCCTCGCGCGCCTGGCACTGGAGCGGATCGGGGAGCCCTGCGAGCTCGATCAGCACCGGCTCCGCGAACCCGCCGCGCCGGACGATGCGAACCCCGAGGGGCACCGTTCCGCCCGGCGAGACCACGAGATCGGGGTCGACCAGCTCCATCGTGAAGGTCGGCGGGCCGTCGTCGTGCGTCGAAGCATCCATGCGCGGGATCGACGCGTCGAGCGGCGTCGCGGCATCGTAGCCGGCCGAGACGGCGGTGTCTTCGGGAAGAGTCCCGTCGCGCGCTCCGCCGGGCGGCGCGGCGGCGGCGCAGCTGGTGAGCGAAACGACGGCGAGGAGTCCGACGAGGGCGTGAGGGAGGCGTGTGGGTCTCATGCCTCCCTTGTCGGCGCGACGAGCACCAGCGTTGCCGGCGTGCTCGGCCCTCCGCGGGCGGCGCGTCGGTCACCCCGGGCGCTCGTCGCCCTCGTCGTCGTCGCTCGATCGCTCGCCGCCCGCCTGCGCGACGAGGCGCAGGAAGGCGGGATCACCGACGCGCGAGAGGTGGGCCTGTGGCCGGCCGTGCCGGAGAGCGACGAGCTCGGCGACGATCGCGAGACCGATCTCGGCGGGCGTGACGGCCCCGAGATCGAGCCCCACCGGCGCATACACGCGATCGAGCGGAGGCAGGCCCGCGCGCCGGTCGATGCGCGCGAGGATCTTGAGGATCTTGCGCTGGCTGCCGATGAGGCCGAGGTAGCGATGCGGCGCGCGCGCATAGGCGTCGAGCGCCTCTTCGTCGAGGCGATGGTCGTGCGTCGTGACGAGCACGTGGTCGTGCTCGGTGGGCTGCACCGAAGCGAGCGACTCTCTCGGCGTCGCGAGGACGCGCTCGCAGTCACCGAAGCGCGCCGGGTCGTTCAGCTCCTCGCGCTCGTCGACGACCCACACGCGGAAGCCGACCTGCGTGGCGAAGCCGGCCACGGCCGCGCCCACGTGCCCGGCGCCCACCACGATCAGGCGCGGCACGGTCTCGATCGGCTCCACGAACACCTCCATGCGGCCTCCACAGCACATTCCGAGATCGCGCGCGAGATCGCGAGCCAGGACGCTCGGGCGGCCGCTCACGATGCACGCGCGGAGCGCCTCGACCACGGCGTGCTCGATCGCCCCGCCGCCCACGGTGCCGACGAGCGCCCCGTCGGGCATGAGCAAGAGCCGGGCGCCGGGCACCTGCGGGGTCGAGCCGCCGGTGCGGATCACCGTCGCGAGCGCGCCGCGGCCGCCGCCGTGGACGATCGCCGAGAGGCCCCGGAGGATCTCCGGGCCGGGGGTCAACCGCGCTTGCTCCGGCCGAGCAGGAACGCGAGGATCCCGGCCGTCATCACGCCGATCACGACCCAGCGGAAGTTGCGGGTGCGATTGCGAGACGCGCGGATCTCCGGATCTTCGCCGTACTCGGCCTCTTGGCCAGGGATGCCGAGCCGCTGCCCGCGCTGGATGTCGCCCCGCCCTCCGTGGGGAGTGGCGCCCGGCGCCGTCGGCGCGGCCTCGGGCGTGGTGGTCTGTTGGCTGCCGTGCGCCGCGCCCCCCTCACCATCGGCGCTCGAGGTCGTCGCGAGGCCGCTCACGACTTGATGGGCGCCCCCCGTCCGCTCGCGCCCTTGGCTGCCGAAGATGCGCCACGCGAGGAAGCACACCACGCAGATCAGCAGCATGATGATGACGTACTCGGAGGCACTGAGGCCGCCCTCGTCGTGGAACAGCGAGCGGCGCGCGGGTCGGCTCCGGGTCTTCATGCGCGAGCGATCGCGAGCCTATCAGCTCCAGGGCGCTGGCGCCGTCTCGGCGCGCCCTGCACCAGCGCCCCAGCCGACTCGGCACTTCTTCGCGTCGGCGCGCGCGCTCTCCTATGATGTTCGAGCTGTGTACGACTGGGTGAACGGACGACCGACGGTCCTCGTCCGCGCCGCCGACCTGGCCACGTGGCCAGGAGATGGGGTGCGCCCGGACCCCGCCCATTGGGCGGCCATCCGCATGTTCCGCCAGCAGCCGGTTCTCGTGCTGCGAGACCCCGAGCTGACGGCCGCCGTGCCGCTGGAGCTGGGCGGCGTGATGTTCGTGACCGCCGTCTATTGCGACGGCGATGCGGCGGTGACGGCCCACCTCGACGCGCTGCCGGTGGCCGGGTGGGAGCTGCTCGGGGAGAAGTTCGTGTCGGACGGGGGCGACTACGCCCTCTTCGATGGCGGGCTCTCCGCGGCCCAGCTGGCCGATCCGGCCCTCGAGCAGGTGATTCACGAGCAGCACGGCGGCGTCGTCACCGTCCAGCTGGCCGCCGGATCCTACGACGTGGAGACGCTGGGGCCCTTCCGCCCGGACAACCGCACCGAGCTCTGGCTGACCCGCTTGATTCGAACGGCAGGTTGACGCACAACGCCGGCCCGTGGCGGACGACGACGACGACGACGAGCCGGAGTCCCCTCTCGACGGGGCGAACTGCTCGGTGCACGGAGACCATCCGGCTTTCCGCGTGTGCCCCTCGTGCCGGCGCAACGTGTGCCTCTCGTGCTGGCATCCGTCGCTGACGCGCTGCCACGCGTGCCTCGTCCGCGACGCCGACCAGATGCCGCCCATCCCCTGGGAGGATCCGAGCCGCAACGTCGTCTCGCGCTTCGTGGGGACGCTGCTCTCGGCCTTCTCCCCGGAGTCGAGCGGCGCCTCGCTCGCGCGCGAGTCGAGCCGGCGAGGCATCGGCTTCGCCATCCTCTCGTTCCTGCCGCTCGCCGTCGCGTCGGGCATCATCCCGTACACGCGAACGTTGCTCTTCTCGCCCGGGCTCGGGATCGAGGTGGTCCAAGGCGCGACGCGAGAGCAGATCCAGATCGACGTCGCGGTCGCGGCGGCGACCGGGCTCGGCGTCTCGCTGGCGCTCCTCTTGGCGGTCGCCCTGCCCTACGTGAGCCTCTCGCGCGCCTACGCCGATCGCGGGATGCCCAGCGCACCTCTGCGCATCGTGATGTACCGCGCGTGGCTGCTGCCGCTCTTTCTCGGGCTCTGGCACAGCCTATTCTGGATCGCGCCCGCCCCGACCAGCGCGATCTCGGCGCTCGCGCTGCAGCTGCCGGCCGTGCTCGCGGTCCTCCTGCTCCTCGCCTCGCTCCGGAGCACCGCGCGGATGGGCTCGGGGGCCGGGCCGCTCTCCACCACCGCCATCGTGCTGGTGCCGCTCGTCTTGATGATGGTCGTGCTGATGATGCTGCAGCCGCTCGCGCCGACCCCCGAAGACCTGGGGCTGCCCGCGCCGGCGCCGACGCTCGGCGCGCCGCCACCGCCCTCGAGCG
The DNA here is from genome assembly GCA_044223665.1 of Sandaracinaceae bacterium. Lineage (GTDB taxonomy): Bacteria > Myxococcota_A > Polyangia > Polyangiales > Sandaracinaceae > JBBSAT01. The sequence continues at coordinate 70,824 of JBGALT010000012.1, forward strand.
CACCGAGCGCGGTGCCCAGCGACTCCGGCGTGATCTGATCGACGACGCCGCTCGGGACGGGGTGTGATCCAACGCGGTGGTGAAGTCTTGCGACGAGACTGCTGCGCAGAACGGTCGACGCCTCATGCATGTCGCGTCGCGAGACCGGCCTTCAGGCGTCGCCTGGCGGCGGGGCCTATAGCCAATTGGCCATAGGCCTCGCCTTCCCGAGGACGAAGCGGAACGGCCTCGAGGCCGTGAGCACCGACCGCAGGGGGAGGTGGCGAGCGTCCGAGCTTGCTCGGACGCGGCATCAAGGCCGGGATCGCGGCGCGTCGCCGCTGAGCACCGCCAGCGATCACACCCCTCGGGACGCTCGTCCCGGCGCTCGGTCCTCGAGGCGGCGTACCGTCGGTACGCCTCGTTCTCACGCCGGCCCTTCGCTCGACGACGCGCGCTTGGTGGGCGCGTGAGCGGGTGCCGGCGCATCGCCGGTGGCCTTCGCGCGAGGCTTGCGCCGCCGGGCGAACGGCGAGACGCGTGGCCACGAGAGGCCGACGGCGACGCTCGCCACGACCATGCACGCCGACACCCCCAGGCCCGCGCCGAGCGAGAGGTCGTGTCCGAGCCGCGAGGCGAGCACGAAGGGCGGAAAGAAGAGAGCCAGGAGGTGGAAGACGTAGATGGGCAGCGTCTCCTGTGCGAGCTCGGCGACCGGCTCGGGCAGCCGTCGGATCCGCGAGACGAGCGGATGGAGCACCGTGAGGATGCCGAGCACCCACGCGAGCTTCTCGACGAAGAAGGCCGGCATCGAGTGGTACGACATCGCCGGCTGCCAGAGGCTGAGCGGTGCGCGCCAGAGCAGGAACGCACACGCCGTCGCACCGAGCGTCAGCTTCCCGAGCGCGAAGAACGTGTGCCGCGAGGCCGTGCGCCCGCCCTCGGGGAAGGCGAGCGCGCCGAGGACGGCGCCCAGCATCACGTAGGCGCTCCACGGAAAGAACGGGAAGATCGACCCCGAGCCGTGCCCGAGCCACGCCGTCAGGTACGCGAGCGGTCGCTCGGCGACGACCCCCTCGGTGAGCGGCGAGAGCGCGAGGACCACGACGGCCAGCAGGCCGGCGCCGATCTCGACGCGACGGCGATCGCGGAGCACGTGGGCGAGCACCTCGAGCGTGAGCAGCGAGGCACCGATCAGCTGGAGCACGTCGATCTCGGCGAAGCGATCCCACGACCTTCGCGCGTGCTCGGCGTCGGCGACCCAGCCGCCGAGAGGAAAGCGCAGCAGGTAGCCGATCACGATGATCTCGATCATCCGGAGCACGCGCTTGCGCGTGGCGGCGGGCGCGAGCGCGCCCCGATCGATGCGCGAGATCGTCGTGAGGTGGAACGCGATCCCCGACGCGAGCATGAACGAGACGGAGACCAGGCCACGGAAGAAGTTGTAGATGTCGAACCCGTGGCCCTGCAGCGCCGAGGGCGCGACGATCGCGTCGAGCGTGTGGCCGTTCACCATCTGAAGCAGCGCGAGCAGACGCAGGAGGTCGACGAGGTGCACGCGCCCGCCGCGTGGCGTCGGCTCGGTGATCTCGATGGTGCTCGAAGGGAGCTCGGAGGAGGGCTTCACGGTGCGGCGTCTCGTCGGGGGCGCGTCAGAGGCGCTCGATGCCGCCCGGCGCGACGCGGAGATAGTCGAGATCGCCGTCGCGCACCAGCTCGCCGGTGACGGCCACCGGCTCGGCGACGTAGGGAAGGAGCGGCTCGCCGATCGCCGCCCCGTCGGGCCCCACCACGAGCGCCGCGTAGCCGACCCCGTGGGCGTCGGTGCCCACGAGCACCGGTGGGATCCCGCCCGCGATGCAGAGCTGCGCGCAGGCGCGATGGGTGCGCGCGGCGCCCGGGCGCATGCGACCGAGCCAGCACTTCTCGTCGACGATCTCTCCCGTGATGCGGACTTCGCCGCCGTGCGCCTCGGCCCGCGTGCGCAGCGTGGCGAGCTGGGCCTCGGGCAGCGTGGCGGGGGTCGGCGCACCGCCGAGCTCGATCATGCGACGGCCCTCGCGCTCGAGCTGGTAGCCCGCGACGGAGACGACCGAGCCGTCGAGCGCATCGTAGCGATCGCCGATCCCGAACTTGCCTTGCGAGACCAGCAGCACCGCTTCGGGCCCACGCTCGGACGGGACCCAGAGCACGCCGTAGGGGCGGGTCGAGAGCAGGCCGACGACGCCGCCCGCGGGTGTGGCGCCCTGGGCGCCGAAGCCCGCGCCGGTGGACCCGGAGCCGACGACCCCGAGCGCCGCGACGCCGAGCGCGAGCACGAGCGCGAAGATGGCGGCGCCGATCGCGAATCGCCTGGTGCGCGGGGGCGTCGGCAGGTAGCCGACGAAGAACTCGTCGTCGAGCTCGTCACGCATCGCCGGCCTCCGTGGGCGCGACCGCCGCGCCCTCTTCTTCGCGGGCCGGCGGGAGCTCGGTGCCGGGCGGCCGCGGATCGGGGCAGACGAGGACCCGGCCCGCCTCGATGCGGACTTCGTAGGTCGGGATCTTCTCGACGAAGGGCGGCGGCGCGCAGCCGTCCTCGGGCCGATAGGTCCAGCCGTGCCAGGGGCAGGTGAGGCATCCGTCGACGACCTTGCCCTCGTAGAGTGGCCCTCCCTGGTGCGCGCAGACGCCGTGCACGGCGGAGATGCCGCCGGCGTGCCGGACGACGGCGATGCGCTCGCCCTCGCTGCCCACGACCGGCAGGGCGCGGTTCTTCGGAACGGCCGAGACGGGGCCCGCGTCGAGCCAGCGCTTGCCGTCCAGCTCTCGGAGCGCGCTCGGCGCGCGGTCGATCGCCGTCGAGCGCCGCGCGGCCGCGAGATGGAGCCCGACGACGAGCCCGACCGAGGCGAGGAACGCGGCGACGAGCGCCGGATGCGCATCGGTCTGCATCACGCCGAAGGCGACGTGCAGCACGACGAGCGCGTACGCGAGGTACACGCTCATGTGGAGCCACTTCCACGCGCGAGCGCCGAGGAACTTCTGCCAGAAGTCGTGGCTCGTCGCCGCCATCACGACCACGATGGCGAGCGCCAGCGCGCCGAAGATCGGAAAGGGCAGGCTCGCGGAGGTGAAGATCTGATCGCGCTCGAAGAGCGCCGCCCGGAGCGGGACGCTCGCGTACGCGTAGTAGAAGTCGAGCACGTGCGAGGCGTGCCCGAGCGCGACGACGGCCATCGCGACGCCGAAGTGTCGCCGGTTGTAGAGCAGCGGCGCGAAGCGGCGCTCGAGGCGCGCGAGCGGCCCGATGCACAAGATCAGCGTGAGCATCGTGAACGCGCACGCTCCGAACGCGCGCATCTCGATCACCGGCGTCGCGACGTAGCGCTCGCCGCCGAGCGTGCTCGCGGCGAGGCGCTCGTAGAGCTGCACGAACGCGACGGCGCCGAGGACGACGACGGCGTCGTAGACGATCTTGGTGCGCGTCCACTGCACGCCGACGAACTTCGTGCTCATGGCGCTCCCGCCGGCGCGCGCGCGTCGTGGGCCCGCGTGTGCCCGAGCGGCGCCGCCTCGGTGGACGCGACGACCTGCCGCCGGACGAGCGCCCAGCCGAGCGCGAGCGCGAGGCCGATCGCGAGGACCGGGACGATCGCCGCGTGCGCCCGGCGCTGAGACCGGGTCACGCGTGGCCTCCGTCCTTCGACGGTGACGCGAGCGCGCGGACGCTGCGCACGAGGACGAGGGGCCAGAGCAGCGCGGCGCCGGGGAGAATCAGCAGGCGGAACAGGAGCGAGCCCCCGCGCGCGCTCGGCACGACGCGGCCGACGAGGACCGCGAACAGGAGCGCCACGCCCGCGCCGAGCCGCAGGTACCACGTGAGCACGAGCGCGATCGTCTCCCCGGGATGCACGAGCGCATGTACGATAGGGGCGATCGAATCGTTACGTCGAGCGTGCCGGCGTGGGGCCGGGACGAGCGCGTAACGCCGCCCGCCCCTCGGGCGAACTGGAGCGTCGTGCTCTCGGAGAATCCGCCTCTGGCCCGTGGGCGCTCGTCGGGCGCCGAGAGCGTCGAGCGTGCCGACGTGACGGTGCGCGACTGCCTGCTCGTCCAGGCGCTGCTCTCGCACCACGAGGCCACCGCGGCGCGCCTCGAGCAGCGGATCGCGCACGAGCCGGACGCGGCGCTCGGCCACGCCATCCGCGCGATCGCGCTCGGCCTCCAGATGCGGCGCGCGCACGCGGACGCCATCGCCGCAGCGCTCGACCGGGCGCAGGCGGCGCTGCTCCGGCCCGAGACGAGCGACCAGGAGCGGGCGCTGACGGCGGCGGCCCAGTCCTTCGCAGCAGGCCGTCCGATGGACGCGCTGCGGGTGCTCGACGAGCGGCTCGCGCGCGCGCCCGCCGACCTGCTCGTCATGAAGCTCGGCCACGCGATCCACTTCCTCGTCGGCGACACGGCCGGCATGCGGCGCGCGATCGACGCGGCGGTCGCCGCTCAGCCCGCCGATCTGCCGGGACGCGGGTACGCGCTCGGCTGCCAAGCGTTCGCGCGGATCGAGAGCGGGGACGTCGAGCGCGGCGAGCAGATCGGACGGCAGGCCGTGGCGCACCAGCCCGACGACGCCTGGGGAGCGCACGCGGTCGCCCACGCGCTCACGACCCGAGGGCGCATGCGCGAGTGCGTCGATTGGCTGCGCGCCTGCCGCGCCGGCCTCGCCCACGCCAACAACTTCGGCGGGCACCTCGCCTGGCACGAGGCGCTCTGCCACCTCGCGCTCGGCGACGACGCGGAGGCGATCGCGCTCTACGACGCGCGGGTCGCCATCCACCTCGGACCGGACTACCGCGACGTGGTCAACGGCGTGACGCTGCTCCATCGGCTGGCCGCGCGGGGTCACGACGTACGCGACAGGGCCGCCCGGCTCGCCGCGATCGCGATCGAGCACGTCGGCGATCACGGGTCCACGTTCGCCGACCTGCACTACCTGCTCGCCCTCGCCGACGTCGACCCGGAGCGGGCGCGGCGCTTCGCCGCGTCGATGCGCGCCGCCGCCACGCGCGAGACGCACGAAGCGAGGATCGCGCGCGAGGTGGGCCTGGACGTCGCCGACGCGATCGTCCTCGGCGCGGCGCGTGAGCCTGCCGCGAGGCGCCTCGAGATCTCGCGCGAGCGCTGGCCCGCGCTCGGCGGAAGCCGCCTCCAGCGCACGATCTTCGAGATCTTGCTCGACGAAGCACGGGCGCGCGAGGCGCACCCCCGGCCCGAGCGATGACGAGCCCGCGAGCGCGAGGGGCCGGAGCGGGGGAGCCGATCCGCGGCGCCGATCGGATCGCCGCGCGCCTCGCTGCGGCCGGCTCCCGCTTCGCGTTCGGCATCCCCGGCGGCGAGGTCCTCGCGCTGATCGACAGCCTCCATCGCGCCGGGATTCGCTTCGTCACGACGCGCCACGAGACGGGCGCCGGCTTCATGGCCGAGGGCACCTGGCATGCGAGCGGCGGGCGCCCTCGCCACGCGCCGGCGATCCTCGTCGCGACCGTGGGCCCCGGCGTCGCCAACACCGTCAACGTCGTCGCGAACGCGCAGCAAGACCGCGTGCCGATGATCGTGCTCACCGGCTGCATCGATCCCGCGGACGCCGCGTCGTACACGCACCAGGTCTTCGATCACCGCGCGCTGCTCGCGCCGATCACGAAGGGCTCGTTCACGCTCGTGCCGGGCGCGGTCGACGTGCTCGTGGATCGCGCGATCGCGCTCGCGACGAGCGATCCCCCCGGCCCCGTGCACCTCGACGTGCCGATCGCCATCGCACGCGGAGAGGAGCCCGGCCACGAGCGCGTGCTCACGCTGCGGCCCCTTCCCTCGCAGACCGTGCACGCGAGCCTCTCACTCGAGAGCGACGACGGCGACGAGGTCTTCGAGGCCGCGGACGTGATCGCCGATGCCGAGCGCCCGTTGATCCTCGCCGGGCTCGAGGTGATCCAGGCGCACGCCGAAGACGCGCTCCGCACCTTCGTGGAGACCACCGGGATCCCCTGCCTGACGACCTACAAGGCCAAGGGCGTCATCGACGAGGCGAGCCCGCTCTCGCTCGGGGCCGCGGGGCTCTCGCCGAAGGCCGACGCGATCCTGCTGCCGCTCGTGAGGGACGCCGACGTGGTCGTGCTCGTCGGCTACGACCCGATCGAGATGCGCCGCGGGTGGTCGATGCCCTTCTCGCCCGACACGTACGTGATCGAGCTGTGCCGCACGCCGCCGCTGCACGGCATGCACTACGCGCGAACCGTCGCGATCGGCGACTTCGCCCACAACCTCGCCTCGATCACCGCGCTGCCCGCTTCCGAAGAGCGCTGGCCGGACGGTCGCATCGGGCGGGCGCGGAGCGCGCTGCGGGACGCGTTCGCGCCGGAGCCCGAGGGGCTCGGCCCGCTCGCGATCTCGCATGCTCTCGCGCGCGTCTTGCCGGAAGACGCCGTGGTGACGGTGGACACGGGCGCGCACCGCATCGCGCTCTCCCAGGCGTTCCCGAGCCGGCGGCCGCGCGCGCTCCTCCAGAGCTCGGGCCTGTGCACCATGGGTTGCGCGATCCCGCTCGCGATCGGGCACGCGCTCGCCGATCCCGCGCATCCCGTGGTCGCGGTCGTGGGCGACGGCGGGATCGACATGATCCTCGGCGAGCTGCTCACGGCGCGCGATCTGGGCGTGGCGGTCGTGATCGTGGTCGTGGACGACGCCTCGCTCGCCCTGATCGAGATGAAGCAGCGCGCCGAGAAGCTGCCGAACGTCGGCGTCGACTCGGGCCGGACGCGCTACGCCGAGCTCGCGCAGGCGATGGGCGGTCACGGGGTGCGCGTCGAGACCGTGGGCGCGCTCGAGGCCGCGCTCGTCGAGGGCCTGGGGCGCCGGAGCACGTTCACGTTGATCCATGCGCCCATCGCACGGCGCGCTTACGACGGGCGCATCTGATGCGCGCGCCGGCGCTCTCGCTCTGCATCGTCGCGCTCGCGGCGTGCAGCGGCCCGCGGGACACGACGACGGCGGCGCCTTCGTCTCTCGCCTACGTCGAGCTCCTCACCGGCGGCGCGTCGACGGGCGACACGCTGCCCTTGATCGTCGCGCTCCACGGCCGCGGCGACACGGCCGACGGGTTCACGCGCGCGTTCCGCGACATGCCGATGCCGGCCCGCGTCGTCCTGCTCCGAGCGCCGATCCCCGAGCGAGACGGCGATGCGTGGTTCACCTTCCAGCGGACGCGCACGTGGGAGCACGTGGCCGACGATCTCGAGACGCTCAGCGACCGCGTGGTCGCCACGACCGACGCGATCGAGGCGGCCCATCCTTCCCGGGGCCGCCCGATCCTGACGGGCTTCTCGCAGGGCGCGATGATCGCGTACGCGATGGCGCTGCGGCACCCCGAGCGCTTCGGTGCGCTCGATCCGGTCTCGGGCGCGCTCTCGACGGAGCTGCTCGCGCGGCATCGCCCCGAGCCTGCGCAGGTGCCGCCGATCGTCGCGTTCCACGGAACGCGCGACGAGATCATCCCGATCGATGCCGATCGCGACGCCGTGGAGGTCCTCGGCCGGCACGGCATCCACGTGGAGCTCCGCCCACACGACGCGACCCACTGGCTCGACGGCGAGATGCGTACCGATCTCTGGCACACGCTCGAGGCCCAGACCCGGCCGTGAGAATCGTGGGGCGCGGGGAGCGCGCGGGCGGATCGCGGCCGCGACTCGACGCCGTCAGCGCGTGCTGCGCGAGAGCTCCGGCCAGCGGCGGTCGGCCTCGGCGATGAAGTGCGCGCGATCGGCGAGCCACCGCGCGCGGATCTCGAGCGAGTAGTTGAGGAACAGGCGCCCGCCCTCGACGTGCCACGCGCTCGGGTCGACCGACACCAGGCGCCCATCGGCGGCGGCGTACGCGCAGTAGCCGCCGTAGGCGGGCGCGTAGCGCGAAGGGTTGGCCGCGAAGAGCGCGCGGTGCTCCTCGCTCGCGAAGAGCCAGTGGGCGCCGTGCCAGTCGAAGGCGTGCTCGGCGACGCCGCGCGTCGGGGCGTGGTCGGTGAAATAGGCGACCGGGTCGTAGCCGCCGATCGCGCTCGGGCCGCCGTTGGTGTTCACCTGCGCGGACGCCGTCCCGGCGACGAGCACCAGGACGAGCGCGAGCGCGCCGGAGCAGACGCGAGCCATGCCGAGCGATTCGCAGCAGTCGTGCGCGGCGTTACCGACGACGCTGCGCTGGCAAGACGCTCCGCGGAGCGCAGGCGACGCCATGGGGTGTGATCCGCACCAGTTGGTGAAGTCTTGCGACGAGACTGCTGCGCAGAACGGTCGAGGCCTCATGCATGTCGCGTCGCGAGACCGGCCTTCAGGCGTCGCCTGGCGGCGGGGCCTATAGCCAATTGGCTATAGGCCTCGCCTTCCCGAGGCCGGAGCGGAGCGGCCTTGGGGCCGTGAGCACCGACCGCAGGGTGAGGTGGCGAGCGTCCGAGCTTGCTCGGACGCGGCATCAAGGCCGGGATCGCGGCGCGTGCTCGCTGACCAACCATCCGCGATCACACCCGACGCCATGGCGCGACTTTGCCCCCGCTCCCTGGTGGTGTCATCGTACCTTCACCCGTCATGGCGAAAGAGAAGCTCACGCTCACGCTCGATGCCGAACAGGTCGCGGCCCTTCGCGAGCTCGTCGGCGCACGTAGCCTCTCGGCAGGGGTCGACGCCGCGGTCGCCGCCTACGTCGCGCGCATGCGGCACCTCGCGGCCGTCGACGAATGGCTCGCCGAGATGGAGCGCGCCCATGGTCCCATTCCGGCCCCCACCGTCGAGTGGGCGGCACGAATCGTGGACTCGTGGGCCGCGGCGCCCGCGCGCCGCCGACGCGTCGGCTGATGCTTCTGCTCGACAGTGAAGCGATGTCCGCCTTGGCTCACGGTCCGCCCGCCCGTCGTGATCGCGTGCGCGCCCTCATCGCCGAGATGCGCGCGCGCGAGGCGCCGGTCGCGGTGGTCGCGGCCGTTCTCGCCGAGGTGGTGCGGGGCCATCCGCGCGATGCGGCCCTGTTCGCGGGCATGCGCCGCTCGCGGGTCGAGGTGCGGGACGTCGACGCGCGCGTCGGAGTCCGGGCCGGTCAGCTCCTCGGTCGAGTGCGCGCCGGCTCGGAGCTCGCGGTCGACGCGTTCGTCGTCGCCGTAGCCGATCTCGCCGGCGGTGCGGTCGTCGCCACCGGAGATCCCGATGATCTCGAGCGCTTGGCCGGCCACGCGACGCGCGTGACGATCGCCGACGTCACCTGAAGGCCCGCGAGGGTCAACGGAGCAGCCGATCCGGATCGACGTTCGCCGCGCGCCACGCCGGGACCACCGAGATCCCGGCGAAGGGCACGATCACCGCCGCGAGCAGGACCGCGAGCTCCATCGGATCGCTCGCCGGCGCGACCACCAGGGCGGGGCGCACGTTGCTCCTGCCGAAGAGCGCCGGCGCGAGGAGCGGCGCCCCGAGCACGAACGCGTGCACGTACGCGAGGCCGAGCCCGAGCAGACTGCCCGCCGCCGCGACGAGCGCGGCCTCGGTCATGCGTGCGCCGAGAACGTTCGACGTCGTCCAGCCGAGCGCCTTGAGCACGCCGATCTCGCGCCGCTCCTCGTCGCCGAGGCCCGTGAGGCGCTCCCACGCGAGCAGCAGCAGCGCGAGCAGCGCCGGGACCAGCATCGCCGAGAGCAAGCCCGCGCGGGCGTCGAAGGTGAGCTCGAAGCTGCGACCGAGGCTCTCGCGATCGACGACGCGCGCGCCGCGGATCGCATCGACCACCTGCGCGGCGACGATGGGCGCCTCCTCGGGCGGGAACACGTCCACCGCGAGATCGGTCGCACGGTCCGCGGGCACGTCGAGCAGCCGCCGCGCCATCGCGTCGTCGACGAGCAACGCGTCGCCTGCCACGAGCGCGGTCGACACCGGAAGGATGGCGCGCACGCGGAGGAAGAGCGGGACGGGCACGGCGCTCGGGTCGTCCTCGCTCACCGCGGCGGCCACCGCGATCCGATCGCCGGCGCGCAGGCCGAGCACGCGCGCCACGTCGGCCCCGAAGATCGCCTCGTCGGGCGCCAGCGTCGTGGCGCCGTCGATCCCGAGTGGCGCGAGATCGGCCGTGCCGATCACCGTGACGTTCGCCTCGAGCGCGGCGAGGTAGAGATAGCCCCACACGCGCGGCGTGGCGCTGCGCACGCTGGGCAGCGAAGCGACCCGCGCCGCGTCCGCCACCGGAAAGAGCGCAGCGCGGCCGGCGACGAGCCGCTCGACCGTGAGCACCGGCGCGGTCTCGGCCGCGCGCATGCTCGCTGCCCGCAGGCCCTCGCCCACGAAGAGCACGGTGGCGAACGCCCACACCACGACGGCGAGCCCGAGCACGATGGCGAGGTTTCGCCCCGCGCGTCGCCGCATCGCGCCCAGCGCGTAGGCGAGGAGCGCGAGGCTCACGGCGCGCGCTCCACGTGGAGCGCCGGCTCGCGGCTGCGACGCGGCACGGACGCCCCCGCCGGATCCACGTCGAGGCCCACGGGCGCGTCGGCCGCTCCGGCGGACGGCGGCGAGAGAGCCGGATGCCGCAGCCACGAGGAGGTCGTCGAGAGCACGAGCTCGGGCAGGCCCGTGGCGCGCACGACGCGCGCGCTCGCCTCCGTGACCGCACGCCCCTCGGCCACGCGTGATCGCGCGTCGAGGCCGAGGGCGATCGAGAGGACGAGCGCGCCGAGCAGCACCGCGCCCAGCACGCCGAGCCGCCGCCGCGCGAAGCTCGCGCTCACGCGCTCACGCGCTCCGCATGAAGTGCAGGAAGACCTGCGTGAGCACGGCGTCGGCGATCAGCACGCCGATCGAGACGACGACGACGCTCGTCGTGGTGGATCGACCGACGCCTTCGGTCCCGCCGCGCGTCTGCATCCCGAAGTGGCAGCCGAGGATCGCGATGAGGAAGCCGAAGAAGGGCGTCTTGCCGATGCCGCTCACGAAGTCCTCGAACCAGATCGAGTCGAGCGCCGTCGTGATGAAGAACGGGACCGGCACGCCGAAGGTCAGGTTGCAGACCAAGGCCGCGCTCGCGATGCCCAGGACCAGCGCGAAGACCGTCAGGAGCGGCATGATCACCGTCCCGGCGAGCATCCGCGGCACCACGAGCTTCCGCACCGGATCGGCGCCCAGCGCGCGGATCGCGTCGATCTGCTCGGTGACGGACATCGAGCCGATCTCGGCGGCGATGCCGGCGCCGATCCGGCTGCCGACCACGAGCGCCGTGAGCGAGGGCGCCAGCTCGCGCGCCTCCGAGAGACCGACGATGCGGCCGACCGAGTCGCGCGCGCCGAAGCGCTCGAGCGAGAAGGCGAACTGGATCGCCATGACGATGCCCACGAAGATCGCCGTCGCCGCCGCGATGCCGAACGACCGTACACCCATCTGGTCGAGCTGCTTGAGGAACGCGGCCGGCTCGAAGCGCGTGGTGAAGAGCGCGCGGATGGCGCGCCCCGTCATCTGCGCGCACTGACCGACGCTCGAGAGCGTCCCGATCGCGTTGCGCCCCCGCGCCTCGAAGAAGCGCGTGACGAAGCCGCCCGACGGCGCTGCTTCGGCCGCTTCGCTCACGACGCCCCCACCTCGGTCGAGAACCCTCCGACGAAGCCCTCGAAGATCGTCTGGGCGCGCCCGAACGACGCGTCGTGCGGGGTGATGAGCGTGAAGTCGTAGATGCAGTCGTTCTTCTTGAGGACGACGATGAGCAGCTCGCGCGGGACGCCGTCGAGGCTCGCGAGCAGGTGCGTGCGCAGCGCCTCGCGGCCGTCGAGCGGGATCAGGTCCTCGCTGAGGATCTGCCGCGCGGTGAAGCCCGCGAGCAGGTGGTTGGTGAGCACGGTGAGCGGGATGTCGGTGGCCGGATCGCAGCTGGCGTTCACCTGGATGATGGCGCCGAGCTCGTCGTGGTGGAACGCGACGTCGTTGTCCTGAACGGTGATGGGAGACCAGCCACGGCCGAGCTCGCCGATCCGGTAGTGCGCCTCGTCGTCCTGGTAGACGCGACCGTGCAGGTGCGGTCCGCCGCCACACGCCGAGAGAGCGAGCAAGGGGACGAGCGCGACGAGCCGTCGGAAGCGGAGCACGGGGGCGGTGTAACGAGTCGCCGCCACCCTGGCAAGGCCGTGGGTGACGCACACGCCGCCTCCGTGATATGGGTGCGAGCACTTCGCGCAAGCGGATGCTCTCGCTTTCTTTCCACGTCCGGAGGTGATGCATGGTGCGGCAGCACGTCGACGAGGAGAACCTCACGATCCACGAGATGCCCGAGCAGCGGGACAGCCTCATGCCCGTGGCCGGCGGCGTCACCGTCGTGGTGACCCAGGCATACGGCCCGACGGGCGCGAGCCTGGTCGGGATCTCCGACGTCGTGTTCGACGGCTACCCGGCCGTGACCATCAAGGTGCGTACGCCCGACGGGCGCGAGGGCCTGGTGCACCTCTCGCCCATCCACGGCGACCGCCGCAAGGCCGGCTTCACCGACATCCCGCTCGGAGCCCGCGTGCAGCTCTTCTGCCCGGTGAGCGACAAGCCGCTCGACAAGCTCGGCCCCGTCGACGACGGCTCGGGCGCCGACTACTACGCGATCTACCTCACGCAGCGCCTGAGCAAGGGCGCCTGCGTGATGGTCACCGACGTCTGGGGCCACTACCACTCGCGCATCGTCGACGACAACGCGGTCATCTCGCACTGGGCACGCAACCACCCGGACGAATGACGGTGTGCGCGCGGCGGATCTGACGGCTCAGGCGCGCGAGGCCGCGATGCTGCCGTGGGATGCGGAGGCGCGCGTCGCGCGGCGCGGCGTGGCGAAGCTCTATCGCTCGCCCGCGCTCGAGACGATCTTCACGCTCGCGCCGCCCTGGCTGCCCTACCTCGTCATGGGTCCGCTCGCGATCGGGGCGCTCGCGGGCGCCTCGCTCTCGCTCGGAGCGGGCGGGCTCGCGCTCGACGTGCTCGCGGGCTCACTCGTGTGGTCGCTCGTCGAGTACCTGATGCACCGCTTTCTGTTCCACGCGCGCGCCGAGAGCGAGGCCGCGCGCGTGGTGCTGCTCCTCGTCCACGGCCACCACCACCTCTGGCCCGACGACGCGCGGCGCGTCGCGGCGACGCCGATCCAGTTCGGCTCGCTGGCGCTCCTGCTCCACGGGCTGGCCACGCTCGCGCTGCCCTCCGCGCACGCGCGCGCCGTGTGGGCGGGCGCGATGCTCGGCTACCTCGCCTACGAGGCCGCGCACTGGTACGCCCACCACGGCCGCGCGACGGACGGGCCGCTCGGCGCGCTGCGCCGCTACCACATGCGTCACCATCACGAAGATCCGCGCTCGCGCTGGGGCATCGGCTCGCCCCTCTGGGACTTCGTCTTCCGGACGACGGGGACGGCATCGTGACGGGGCTCGTCGAGACGCGCGAGGCGAGCAAGCGCTACGTGGACGGGTCGCGGATCGTGAAGGCGGTCGACGCCGCGAGCCTCTCGGTCGCGCGCGGAGAGTGGGTCGCGCTGCGTGGCCCCAGCGGATCCGGGAAGACCACGCTGCTCGGCATGATCGGCGGAATGATCGCCCCGACCTCGGGCGACGTGCTCTTCGAGGGCGAGTCGATCGTGCGCCTGCGCGAGCACCACCGCGCCGAGCTGCGGCGGACGAAGGTCGGCTTCGTGTTCCAGTCGCTCGCGCTCGTGCCCGAGATGAGCGTGATCGAGAACGTGCTCCTGCCGCTCGTGCCGGATGGCGGCGCGAGGGCGGCGGACGAGAAGAAGGCGCTGGAAGCGCTGGCCGAGGTCGGCCTCGACGAGGGCCGGGCGCGCGCGCGGGCCTCGCTCCTGAGTGGCGGCGAGCGGCAGCGGGCCGCCATCGTGCGCGCGCTCTCGCGCGAGCCGGCGCTGCTCCTGCTCGACGAGCCGACCGCGCACCTCGACGCCGAGAGCGCGGCCGGCGTGCTCGCGCTGCTCGACGCCCAGAAGACGAAGGGGCGCACCATCGTGGTCTCCACCCACGACCCGCGCCTGGCCGATCACGCGGGGATCGATCGCACGATCGAGATGCGCGAGGGCCGCATCGTGATCGGCTGACCGCGGGTGAAGCCGGACGCGGGGCCCCTCCCCCCGAGCCGCGCGATCAGCGCACGCGCAGGATCGCGTCCTCGAGCTCGCGGGGGAGTGCGCTGCGCCAGAGCTGCCGCGCGCCGGTCACCGGGTGCACGAGACGGATCTCGCTCGCGTGGAGGAAGTGGCGCGAGAGGCCGGGCACCACGGGCCCGCCGTAGAGCGCGTCCCCCGCCAGCGGATGACCGATGCTGGCCAGGTGCACGCGAATCTGGTGGCGCGTCGCCGCCCGCGCCGAGACCTCGATCTCGGAGAAGCGCCCACACGGCCGCACGGCCGTGATCTCGGTGCTCGCCGGCCGCGCTCCGTCGTGATCGCCCACCCGCACGCGCCGCGAGTCCCCCGGCACCGGTGAGATCGGGCGGTCGATGAGGCGCGGGGTGATCGCGCCCTCGACGAGCGCGCGGTAGCGCTTGTCGATGCGCAGCGCGCGCAGGTCGTCGCGCAGGTGCTGGAACGTCTCCTCGTCGCGCGCCGCGATCATCAGGCCCGAGGTGTCCGTGTCGAGGCGGTGCAGGATCCCCGGCTCGCGCGCCGCGTATCCCACCAGCGCCATCTCCGGGTAGCGCGCCACGAGGGCGCTCGCGACGGTCCCGATCTCGTCCTCGCGCAGCGGATGGCTCGGAACGCCCGCGGGCTTGTCGACGACGACGATCTGGTCGTCCTCGTGCACGACGTGCAGGTCCATCTGCGCGTCGGGACGCGCCGCGAACTCGCTCCGGCTCGGGGCGCGCGCGAGCGTGACGCGGTCTCCCTTCGAGACCCGACCGCCCTTGCGCGTCGGCCGGCCGTTGAGGCGCACCTCGCCGCCCTCGACCATCTCACGAGCCTTCTTCCGGCTCATCGAGGGCACGCGCCGCACGAGCACCACGTCGAGCCGCAGCCCTTCCTCGTCGGCTTGCACCTCGAACGAGAGCGGAACCGCGGCTTCCGTACCTTCGACCATCATGCGCGCCCGGTGCTCTCGCACGGGCGACCGTGACGTGCAGGCCCGCGCCCGAGCGCGAGGGCATCGGCTCGCCTGCCGGGACCCGCCGAGGCGGGCCCTGCTCCGGAGCCCGTCGACCATCGGCCGTGGGCCTCGTCGCGGCGAGCACTCTGGGCTGGGACGTGTATTCTGCGCGCGGACGCTTCGTTCATGCCTCAGAAGAGAGATTACTACGAAGTCCTCGGGCTCTCCCGCTCGGCGACACAAGACGACGTCAAGCAGGCCTTTCGCCGGCTCGCCAAGGAGGTTCACCCCGACCGCAATCCCGGCGACACGGCGGCCGAGGACCGCTTCAAGGAGATCCAGGAGGCGTTCTCGGTCTTGCACGACCCCGAGCGACGGCGCCGCTACGATCGCATGGGCCACGCGGCTTTCGGGGGGGCCGAGGGTGGCGGCGAGCGCGTCGACTTCCGCGCCGTGAGCGAGATCCTCGAGGGCCTGGTCGGCGTCTTCGGTGGGCGGCGCGCGCGCCAGGGCGACGACATCGAGGTCGATCTGCCGCTGAAGTTCGAAGAGGCCGCGCTCGGCGCCGAGAAGACGATCTCGATCGACCGTCTCTCGCCCTGCGACACGTGCGGCGCGACCGGCGCGGCGCCGGGGTCCAAGGTCGAGCGCTGCGGCGCGTGCGGGGGCCTCGGCGAAGTGAAGTTCCAGCGCGGCTTCTTCTCGGCGTCGCGACCGTGCTCGTCCTGCAACGGCAGCGGCAAGCGGATCGAGGTGCCTTGCCCGAAGTGCGCCGGCCGCTTGCTCGTGCCGGTGAAGGAAGAGCTGCTCGTGCGCGTGCCGCCCGGCGTGGAGAACGGCGCCATCCGCAGCGTCCGCGGCGCCGGCGCTCGCCCCGCGCCGGTCGCGGGCCAGCAAGGCCAGCCAGGCGATCTCCACGTGCGCATCCGCATCGAGCCGCACCCGCTCTTCACGCGGCAAGGCGCCGACGTGCTCGTCACGATCCCGATCAGCTTCCCGGAGGCGGTGCTCGGTACGCAGGTCGACGTCCCGACGCTCGAGGGCAAGGTGAAGATGAAGGTGCCGCCCGGCACGCAGAGCGGGAAGGCCTTTCGCCTGCGCGGCAAGGGCATCGAGGTGTTCGGCGGCGCCGGCAAGGGCGACCAGATCGTCACGGTCGTCGTCGAGGTCCCCGAGCAGATCACCAAGAAGCAACGGCAGCTGATCGAGGACCTCGCGCGCGAGCTCGGCGAGGACGTACAGCCGATGCAGAAGAGCTTCTTCGACAAGCTGCGGGACCTCTTCGAATGAGGTCCGCGAGCCCGACGACGACGACCCGACAGGAGCGGCTGCGATGAAGGTCCATCACCTCGACTGCGCGACCATGTGCCCGTTGGCGCGCCGCTTCACGAACGGCGCCGGGAGCCTCTTCGAGCGCGGATCGATGTGCGGGCACTGCCTGCTCGTCGAGACCGAGCGCCACGGCCTGGTGCTGATCGACTCGGGCTTCGGCGAGGACGACCGCCGCGATCCACGCGGGCGGCTCGGCGGCGCGTTCTGCGGCCTCATCGGGTTCGACGCGTCCAGGGTGCGGACCGCCAAGGCCCAGATCACCGCCCTCGGGCTCTCGGTCGACGACGTACGCCACGTGATTCCGACCCACCTCGATCTCGATCACGCCGGCGGCCTTCCGGACTTCCCGAAGGCCAAGGTCCACGTGCACGCGCGCGAGAAAGCGGCCGCGACCGATCCCCCGACGTTCGCCGAGCGAGAGCGGTACAAGCGCTGCCACATGGCCCACGGGCCGGACTGGCAGCTCTACGACTCGGCCGGCGAGAGCTGGAAGGGCTTCCCGGCGGTGCGCCAGCTGGTCGGGCTGCCGCCGGAGATCCTCTGCGTCCCGATGCACGGCCACACCCGGGGGCACTGGCTCGTCGCGGTGCAGGCGCCGGCGAGCGCGCCCACCGGGCCCGCGGCCACGCGCTGGTTGCTCCACTGCGGCGATGCGTACTTCCATCGTGGCGTGGTGCGGCCGAGCGAAGGCCCGGTGCCCTTCGGGCTGCGTCTCTTCGAGCACAACGTGTGCGTCGACCGCCAGCGCGTGCTCGAGAACCACGAGCGCCTGCGCGAGCTGGCGGCGCGCAACGACCCCGAGCTCGCGATGTTCAGCGCACACGATCCGGTCGAGCTCGAGCGGCTCGCCGGGCCGACGGCGAAGGCGGCCTGACGTGGCCGGCGCGAAGAAGGGCCCGAGGAAGCCGGCGAAGGCGAGCACGCTCCTGCCGAAGATGCGCGCCGCCGCGCTCTCGTATCCCTCGACCACGGAGGAGTTTCCGTGGGGCGACCGCGTCGTGAAGGTGAAGGGAAAGGTCTTCGTCTTCATGGGCGAGGACGAGGAGGGTCATTTCTCCTGCTCGCTCAAGCTGCCTCGCTCGGGCGCGCTCGCGCTCGAGCTGCCCTTCGCCGCGCCGACGGGGTACGGGCTCGGCAAGAGCGGATGGGTCTCGTTCCGCGGGCCCGAGCTCGAGAAGGCGCCCTTCGAGATGCTGCACGAGTGGCTCGACGAGAGCTTCCGCGCCGTGGCACCGGCCTCGATCCTGAAGGCTCTCGAAGGCGGCTTCGTCCCGAGCGAGGACGCGCGGACGACGAAGGTGAAGAAGCTCCCGCCCGCCGAGGACGAGCTCATCGGTCGCCGAGAGAGCCGGCCTCCGCCCACGCCGCGAAAACGGCGCTAAGATCCCGACGTTCGCATGCAGCACGCCCTCGACGTCGAGCGCTACCGACAGAGCCACGACACGTCGCGCTCCCACGAGAAGAGCGAGCGGCGCACGCGGGTCGTCCTGGGCCTGACCCTGATCGTGATGGTCGCCGAGCTGGTGGTGGGGACGCTGACGCGCTCGCTCGCGCTCACCGCCGACGGCTGGCACATGGGGACGCACGCCGGTGCGTTCACCCTCGCCGCGGTCGGCTACTGGTTCGCCCGCACGCGCGCCAAGGATGCGCGCTTCTCGTTCGGCACCGGCAAGGTCTACGCGCTGAGCGGGTTCGCCAGCGCGATCGGCCTCGGCGCGGTCGCGCTGTTCATGGTGGGCGAGTCGATCGCGCGGCTCTTCGCGCCCGAGCCGATCGCCTTCGCCGACGCGCTGCCGGTCGCCGTCCTCGGTCTGCTCGTCAACCTCGCGAGCCTCGCGCTGATCGGTCACGGCGGACCGGGCCACGACCACGGCGCACCGAAGGCGCAGGCCGCGCCGAAGGCCCACGGCCACGGCGAGCACGGTCACGACCACCACCACGATCACGACCACCACCACGATCACGACCACCACGATCACGATCACGACCATCACGATCACGACGACCACGATCACGCGGAGCCGAGCCACGGTCACGACCACAACCTGCGCGGCGTCTACCTCCACATCCTCGCGGACTCGGCGACGAGCGTGCTCGCGATCGTCGCGCTGGCCGTCGGCGCCTACGCGAACGTCGCCTGGCTCGACCCGGTCATGGGCCTCGTCGGCGCCCTCCTCATCCTCCACTGGGCCCGCGGCCTGGCGCGGAACGCGGGCAGCCAGCTCCTCGACGCGGTCCCGAGCCCCGAGCTCGAGAAGAAGATCGCCCGGGCCCTCGAAGAGGACGGCGGTGCTCGCGTCGCCGACCTCCACGTCTGGGAGATCGGCCCCGACACGCGCGCGTGCATCGTCTCGCTCGTCGCCCACGCCCCACGCGATCCGGCGTTCTACCGGGCCCAGATCTCGAGCGTCGTCCGGCTCTCCCACCTGACGGTGGAGGTGCACCCCTGCGCCGACGCGCGCTGCAGCGGCAAGGTGGCGCGCCTGTCCACACCGGACGCGGAGAGCGCCGGCTGACCGCGTCGATCACGTGGGTCGAGGCAGACACCTCGATCCACTCCGGGTGTGATCCAGCGCGGTGGTGAAGTCTTGTGACGAGACTGCTGCGCAGAACGGTCGAGGCCTCATGCATGTCGCGTCGCGAGACCGGCCTTCAGGCGTCGCCGAGCCCGAGGACGGAGCGCAGCGGCCGCGGGGCCGTGAGCACCGACCGCAGG
>JBGALT010000196.1:0-13133 GCA_044223665.1 Sandaracinaceae bacterium
GGGCGGCGCCGCCGAGCTGGGCGCCGCGCTCGCGCGGGCGAGCACGGCCCGGACGGGCATCGCGCTGCTCCGACCGCCCGGGCACCACGCCGAGCACGATCGCGCGATGGGCTTCTGCCTGCTCAACAACGTCGCCGTCGCCGCGCGCGCGGCCCAAACGGCGGGCGCGAAGAAGATCGCGATCGTCGACTGGGACGTCCACCACGGCAACGGCACCCAGGACGTCTTCGAGCGCGATCCGGACGTGCTCTTCGTCAGCCTCCACCAGTGGCCGCTCTACCCGGGGACGGGATCGCCCGCCGAGATCGGGATCGGCCAGGGCGTCGGCACCACGGCCAACCTGGCGCTCCCGCCGGGCTCGGGGCCCGCCGAGTACGCCCACGCGATGCGCCGCGTAGTCCGCCCGCTGGTGGAGGCGTTCGGCGCCGACCTGGTCCTCGTCAGCGCCGGGTACGACGCGCACGCGCGCGATCCCCTGGCGTCGATGCGCCTCGACGCCGCCTCGTACCAGGCGATGACGAGTGAGCTCTTGGCGGCCGCCGATCGCCTCGGTCACGGACGGGTCGGGGTCGTGCTCGAGGGGGGCTACGACCTGACGGCACTCGAGGAGAGCGTGGCCGCCACCGCACGCGCGCTGGACGGTGCTCGCACCGAGCTCCCGCACGAGCGGGCCTCCGGCGCGGCTCTCGCCGCCGTCGAGCACACGGCACGCGCCCTGGCGCCGCACTGGCCCAGCCTCTTCAACGGCGCCGCGGGCTGATCGGGTCGTGCCGGGCTGCGCCGCTCGGGTCGGCACGTGCCGTGCTGCGTCCGCGCGCCCCATGCTGCGCGTGCTCGCCGCCTCGCTCGCTCTCGCCCTCGCCGGCTGCCACCTGGCCCACGAGCGCGTGCCCGGCGCCGACGCCGATCTCCCTCTCGACGCGGCTCGGGCGGACGCGGCGTCGGTCGACGCGTACGTCCGGCCCTGCCGCTGGCAGCCCGGCGCGCCGTGGCAGGTCACGAGCCCTCCGGGCGACCAGTCGCTGCTCGACCTCGCGGCGCTGCCGGGTGGCGGCTTCCTCGTCGCGTGGGGCTCCTCCAACGATCCCGCGCCCGACCCTGCCCGGCACGTCCGCAGGATCGGGCTCGACGGGCCCCTCGGCGACGTGGTCGACGTCTTCGATCGCCCGCGCGGCGCCTTCCTCGGCGGGATGGGGCTCGCGGTCGGGCCGGGCCGCATCCTGGCCTCGACCTGGGACGACGCGGGATGCCTGGTCCGGGTGCTCGATCCTTCGGGGGTGCCCGCCGCGCCGGCGCAGCCGCTCGCGCTGCGCTCGTGCGTCGGCGTGCACGCCACGGCGGAGGGCTTTGCGATCTTCGATGCTCCGGGCGATGCGCCGGCCGCGCTGCACTCGCTCGCGCTCGATGGCGCCGCCCTGTCGACGGGCCCGACGCTCGACGTGCTCGAGGGCGCCTTCTGGTGGGGGCGCACGCGCTTCGACGACGGCAGCTCTCTCGTCGTCGGCATGCAGAGCGGCGTCGAGCCCACGCGCGCGTCGGCCCAGCGGATCGCAGCGGACGGCGCGCCGCTCTCGGCCCCGGTGCCGCTGCCCGGCTTCGTCGCAGCGAGCCGCGTGCGCGTGACGGCGGCCGGCGTCGGCGCGCTGGTGGCCTGGCTCGAGCAGCCCGACGGCGAGCCGACCTCGCAGGACCGGATCGTGCGCGTCGTGCCCGTGACCCCGAGCGGCGTGCCCACGGGCGCGTCCCAGGTCGTCGCCGAGCACGCGTACCGGGACGCCGGGCTCTCGCTCGCCGTGGCACGCGACGGCAGCGTGATCGCGGTCTACGTCGAGAGCCTCGAGCGCTTCGGGCTCGAGACGGTGCTCTCCGCGGTCCGGCTCGACGCGTCGGGGACGCCCCTCGAGCGCTTCGTCCTGGCCCGCGGAGAGACCGCGCGCTCACCCGTCGCCCGCGCCGGCGACGACGGCATCGCGATCGCGTTCACCGCGCCGGGACCGGGCGCGAGGCAGGTCTTCGTGACCAGCCTCGTCTGCGACTGACCGCACCGTCAGTCGGCGGCCGCTTCGCCGTCGGGGCCTTCCAGCGTCTCGGTGCCGACGCTGTTGCCTTCGACGAACCAGAGCACGACGCCGAGCACGCCGAAGCCGATCGCAGCGCCGAGCGCGGCGTCGCTCCACGCGGAGATCCCGCGGGCGTTCTCGAGCGCCTGCATGTCGAACGGGTTGAGCGCGTGCGACTGCTGATCGGCCGCCCAGACGCCGATGCCGATGGCGGCGCCGAGCGCCACCACCCCGAGCCCCCACGAGACCCAGGTGAAGATCCGCTCGCCGTGCGTGGAGCGGTATCGGTGGGCCGCCACGAGCTCGACCCGCGAGCTGGTCGTCGTGCCGGCGTTGATGGTCACCTCGGCGACGAAGGGCACGTAGCCGTCCAGCTCGGCGCGGAGGTGATGCGCGCCAGGCGAGAGCGCGAGGTCCTCTTCGATCGGCGTCCGCCCGACCTCCTGGTCGTCGATGAGGACGCGCGCGCCCTCGCGCTCGCACCGGACGCGGAGCGTGCCGGTGGTGGGCGCCGTCTGCGCGGCGCGGCGCACGCCCTCGAGGCGCTCTTCGAGGTTGGCGATGTGCTGCTCGACCGTGGCGCGATCCGGCGGGTCGACGCGGGCGGTCAGGTAGCGACGGTAGTGCTCGATCGCCTGCTCGTAGTCGCTCGCCTCGCCGCGCGAGCGCGCGAGCTCTTCGTAGGAGCGCGCGATGTTGTACCAGATGTCGGCGCTCGGAACGATCGAGGCCGCGACCTGGAACGAGTGGATCGCGTCGGAGTATCGCTCGGCCTGGAAGTGCGCGATGCCGGCCATGAACTCGTCGCGCGCGTGCGCGGCCGTGTCGGCGTCCTGGTGGCCCACGGTCTCGTCGGGCGGCGGCGCCTCGGGAGGCGGCGTGCCCGCGTCCTGCGCGCGCGCGAGCGGCTGGGCGACCCACAGCCACGCCCCGGCGATCAGCAGCGCACGAGCCCAAGCAAGCCGGCGCACCGAGAAGCGATGCATCACGCCGCGAACGATACCACCGCCGCGCCCGCCGGAGCCCGTTTTCCGCGATCCCATCCGGCGACTTGTGGGCATGCGCGCGGCCTGCTTACACTCGATGGAAATGCGGTGCGTAGCTCGCGCGGGCGGGGTCCTTTGGAGCGCGACACGCTCGTGAGTCGCTGCGCGATCCGGCTCGGCGGGCCCGTTTCGCGGTCTGCGTGCACGCGCCGCCGCGCGAGGGGCGGCTCGAGAAGTCGCCCCGCACGCTGGTGCTCGTGAACGACCCCGAGGTCGCGATCGTCGTCTCGCGCGCGGCGAGCGCGATCGGGCTGGCGATCGAGCCGCGCGTCGCTCCGGACCCGCTGGCCGAGACGGACCGCGCGATCGCCGAGGGTGCGCGCGTGGTCGGGCTCGTGGTGGAGAGCGCGCCACGTCCCGCCGTCCTGCTCGCGCTCTCGCGCCGGGCGAGCGCCAGCAAGGCGCGGGTCGCGCTCGCGTGTCTGGCGCCGCGCGCGATCGCCCGCGAGCTCGCCGATCTGGCCGGCGACCTCGGGCTCGTCGCCACGCTCGACGTGCGGCCCTTCGCCGGCGCGCTCGCCCTGATCGCCGGGCGCGCGGATCAACCGTGGAACGGCACCCTGCGCGCGCTGCGTGGCGCGGAGCGTGCGCGCCTCGACAAGCTGCGGCGCGCCGAGCGCGCGAGCGGGCGCATCGTGCGGGCCGACGATGGCTTGCTCGCCTGGGAGAGCGGCGAGCGCCAGATCGTCATCGGCGAGCCCGAGGCGGCCGAGGCCGCGCTCGTCGCGCTGGCCGACGCGGCGACCGGCACCGCGCCCGGGCGCGCGCGCATCGAGGGCGTCGACACCGCCCGCGTGAGCGAGGTCCTCTTCGGTCCGCCGCGAGCCCTCTCCGATCCCGCGAGCAAGGCGGCGCTGGCTCCCTTCGGGCTCCCCTTGCCGCTCGAAGAGCTCTGCTCGAGCCCCTCGCGCGCAGCCGCCGAGGCGGCACGCATCGGCTTTCCGGTGAAGATCTCGCTCGCCTCGCCCGACCTGCGCTCGTGGGACCACCCCGACCTCTCCGTCGATGGGATCGACAGCGCGGCGCGCGTCCGCGACGTCTTCCGTCAGATCATGGCCGTCGCCACCGAGCGCCGCCCCGACGCGCGCTTGCTCGGCGTCCACGTGACGGCCACCACCCAGGCCATCGCGCTCCTCGGCGTCGTGGCCGAGCCGCTCGGCGAAGGAGCGGCGCGCGCGCGGATCGCGTTCGCCGATCCACACGGCATCGCCGCCGACGACGGGACCGCGACCGTGCTGCCGATCCCTCCCGAGCGGCTCGAGCAAGTGATCGGGCGCCTCGCGGGGAGCTCGCTCGTCCTCGGCGTGCCGGCCGCGCAGCGCAAGGCCGCGCTCGACGCGATCGCCGACGTGCTCTTGCGGCTGACCGCGCTGCTCGATGCGCACCGCGAGGAGATCGCGTCGGTGGAGCTGCGCCCCCTGGCGCTCCTGCTCGGCGGCAGCGTGGAGGTGCGCGAAGCCTGCATCACCGTCGCCGACGTGTTCGTGCGCCGGATGGCCGGCTGAAAGGGTGTCGCCACGTCGGGTCGGCCCGAGAGGACGCCGCTGAGGAATGCAGGAATGCATGAACGGAGCTCGGCCCGCTCCTGCGTTCCTCGGCGGCCTGCGTTCCTCGGCGGAGACTCGGCTCGGCCGCGTCGCCGACTCGGCGACTCCTCGAGCGCGACGCGCGATCGGCTCGGCTTCACTCGGCCAGGTGACAGGCGACCTGGCTCGCGCCGACCGCGCGAAGGGCCGGGGCGGTCACGTCGCAGAGGCCCTTCTTGGCGATCGGGCAGCGCGGATGGAACGTGCACCCCGGCGGGGGGCGCGTCGGGCTCGGCGGCTCGCCGGCGAGGACGAGGCGCTTCTTGTGCGCCTTGGGGTCGGGCACCGGGATCGCCGACAAGAGCGCCTGCGTGTACGGATGCTTCGGGCTCTCGTACAGGGCGTCGCTCGCCGCGAGCTCGACGATGCGTCCGAGGTACATGACCGCGACGCGCCGGCTCATGAAGCGCACGACGCTCAGGTCGTGGGCCACGAACAGGTAGGCCAGGCCGAGCTCGTCCTGCAGATCGCGCAGCAGGTTGACGACCTGCGCCTGGATCGACACGTCGAGCGCCGCGACGGGCTCGTCGCACACGACGAGCTCGGGCCCGACCGAGAGCGCCCGCGCGATCACGATGCGCTGCCGCTGCCCGCCCGAGAACTCGTGCGGATAGCGCGAGGCATGCTCGCGCCGCAGCCCTACCTTCGAGAGCAGCGCCTCGACCTGGCTGGCCTCCTCGTCCTTCGTCCGCGCCAGGCCGTGCAGGCGCAGCGGCTCGCCGATCGCCTCGCGCACCGTGAGGCGCGGGTTCAGCGCGCTCATCGGATCCTGGAAGACGATCTGCATGCGGCGCCGGTAGGGTCGGAGCGCCGCGCTGCCGAGCGCCGTGACGTCGTGCCCGTCGAACGACACCTTCCCCTCGCTGGGCTCGAGGAGACGGATCGCCATTCGCCCGAGCGTGCTCTTGCCGCAGCCGCTCTCGCCGACGAGGCCGACGGTCTCCCCGCGCGCGACGTCGAGATCGACGCCATCGACCGCCCGCAGCGATGCGGTGGGGCGGCCGAGCCACGATCGACGCGTGACGAACGTCTTGCCGACGCCGCGCAGCGCGAGGAGCGGCGCGCTCGCCGCCGGCTCGAGGGCCTCGCTCATGCCGCGCCTCGCCCCTCGGCGAGCTCGTCGACACGGATGCACGCGACCGCGCGATCGCCGCGGACCTGCAGAGGCGGATCGGTCTCGGCGCAGCGCTCGACGGCGAGCGCGCAGCGATCGCGGAAGCGACACCCGGCCGGCAGGCGCCGGAGATCGGGCACGACGCCGCCGATGGTGGGAAGGCGAGCCTTGCGCGCGTTCGCCGCGTGCCCCGGCGCGCTCTCGAGCAGCCCGCGCGTGTACGGATGCAGCGGCGCGGCGAAGAGCGCGTCCTTGGGAGCGCGCTCGACCACGCGGCCGGCGTACATGACGACCACGTCGTCGGCCACGTCGGCGACGACCCCGAGATCGTGCGTGATGAGGACCACGCTCGTCCCGAGCTCGCGCCGGAGATCGTCGAGGAGCGCCAGGATCTGGGCCTGGATCGTCACGTCGAGCGCGGTCGTCGGCTCGTCGGCGAGGATCACCGAGGGCTCGCACGCGATCGCGCTGGCGATCATCACCCGCTGGCGCATGCCGCCCGAGAGCTCGTGCGGATAGGCATCGAGTCGCTCGGCGGGCGACGGGATTCCCACCTTGCCGAGCAGCGCGATGGCCTTCTCTCGTGCTGCGCCGCGACCCAGACCGAAGTGGTGGCGCAGCCCTTCCGCGATCTGATCGCCGACGCGCTGCACCGGATCGAGCGCCGTCATCGGCTCCTGGAAGATCATCGCGACGTGCCGTCCGCGCACCTTCTGCAGACCCGCCTCGCTCTCCTTGGCGAGATCTCGACCGCCGAAGCGGATCGCGCCGCGCACGATGCGCCCGACCGGCTCGGGAAGCAGGCCCAGCACGGCGAGCGCGGTGACGCTCTTGCCCGATCCGCTCTCGCCGACGATGCCGAGGGTCCGCCCCTTGCCGACCGAGAACGAGACGCCGTCCACCGCGCGCAGCTCCCCCTCGTCGGTGTCGAACGCGACGACGAGGTCCTCCACTGCGAGCACGCTGTCGGCGCTCATCGCCGGCACTCTACTCGATCACGGGCCGCACTCGACCGGCTCGACGGCGAGCCCCTCGCGGGGCGTCTGGTGGAACGCGTCCTCGGGAATCGACGGGTTGAGATCGATGGAGGAGAAGCGCACCAGCGTGTCGATGTCGCGCGAGGGCAGCTCGAAGTGGATCGTGAAAGGCATGGCGACGCCGCGGTGCGGGTCCTCGGTGTCGCGGGGATCCTCGACGACGCGGTGGTCGTCGTAGCGGACGCGCCACTCGAGCGTGCCGTCGGTGGCATGCACCTCGCTCACGCGCAGGCGCAGGTGCTGCTCGGCCGGAGGCAAGAGCTCGTCGCCGCGGCGGACCTCGAGCACGAGGATCTGCGTGCGCCCGTCCTCGGCCCGACGCGTGACGGTGACGTGCCCGTCCTGGCAGACGACGTCCTCGCTCGGCGCCTCGATCAGCGGCGTCTCGCCGAACAAGAAGAGCGCGACCTCGTCCCCCGAGAGCGGCAGCCCGAGCAGGCGCTCGATGTTCTCGGCGCAGGGCGGGCCGACGAAGTAACGGTCGTCGCGCAGATCCGTCAGCGCGAACTCGACGCCGTCGCTCGTGAGCACCGCCGCCGGCCCGAACTGGGTCATCGCATCGAAGCGAACCCGCGCCGGTCGCTCGACCATCATGAGCACCGTGCCGCGGATGCGGCCGGTCTCGTCGCGGCGGTCGACACGCGCCTCGGCCCGCAGCGAGCGCGCGGGCGCGCGCATGGAGACGAACGAGTGGGGCCGCCGCACGCGCCGAGCGCGCCTGCCAAGAGCGACGCGAGCACGACGCGCGCATCAAGGCGCATGAGCGCTCGGTGCCGGCGCGGCCGTCGTCGGAGTCGCGTGCACTTCGCCGCGCATCACGCGCCGATTCAGGTCGGCGAGGCGGTGCCGGACGTCGACCGCGAAGGCCCCGTGTGGCCAGCGCCGCATGTACGTGCGGAGCGCGGCACGGGCCTCGTCGATCTCGCCGAGCGACTCGGCGCAGTCGGCGAAGAGCAGCAGTGCGTCGTCCTGGAGATCACGATCGACCGTCTGCTCGGCGACCTCGGCCGCGAGATCCTTGGCCCGCGCGTCCTGCCCGAGGTGGCGGAGCGCGCGCGCCAGCTCGAGCTTCACCGAGGGCGTGTGTGGCCCGTCCTCGCTGAGCCGGAGCGACTCCTGGAACGCCTCGGCCGCCTCGGCGTAGCGCGCGGTGCGAACGAGATCGACGCCGTTCTGGTAGGCCTCGACGCTCAGG
The DNA here is from genome assembly GCA_044223665.1 of Sandaracinaceae bacterium. GTDB lineage: Bacteria > Myxococcota_A > Polyangia > Polyangiales > Sandaracinaceae > JBBSAT01. The sequence continues at coordinate 8,039 of JBGALT010000196.1, forward strand.
TCCTCGGTGAACTGGTCGACCGTGTCGCGGAAGAACGCGGCCTCGGCGGCCGAGAGCTGCTCGCGGCGCACTTCGGGATAGCGCTCGACGACTTCCTGCCGGCGATGCTCGCGGATGAGGCGGTAGAACTGCGCGGCCTCGTTCTCCGCGTGGGCGCGGGCCTCCGCGCGCGAGGTCTCCTCGCGCAGATCCCGCTGGAGCGACTCGACCCGCTCGGTCAGCTCGTCGACCTCGGTCCGGGCGTCGCGCACACGGGCGTCGGTGCCGATCCAGAGGCCGGCGAACGAGAGGCTGCCGATGAGGAAGTACGCTGCGGCACTGTTGAGGGTGAAGCGGCGCTCGTAGCCCGCTTGCCGCTTGGCGATCGACTTGATGTCCGCGGCGAGCGAGTTCGTGAGGTTGCTCGTCTTGATGACGAGCCCTCGCGATTCGATGATCTCGCGCTTGATCTCGCGGATCTCCTCGTCGGCGTCCGCCATGAGGCCGGGCAGTTAGCGCGATCCGGCCGTACGGCAAGCGCCGCTCGTCCGCCTTGACTGTCCGCGGGGCCACGACTTACAAGCCCATGCGGAGGTCTCGATGACTCGCACTCTGCTCGCTCTCTCGTTCGCGGTGGCTCTCGCGGCGACCGGCGCCGGTTGTGGCGGCGGCTCGCACACCTACGACGTCCGCGGAACGCAACGCGATCCGGGCGCCGACGCCCACGTGCAGGTCGAGAACATCGAGGGCGGTAACCACCTCATCACGATCTCGGTCCGCAACCTCACCCCGCCCGAGCGCCTCGGCGAGGGCAACACCATCTTCGTGGTCTGGGTCCGCCAGGAGGGCGGCCAGGCGTCGCTCGTGAGCCGGCTCGAGTACCAGCAGGATCAGCGCACCGGGCGCGCGACCGCCACGACGCCTTCCTCGCGCTTCCAGCTGCTCATCACCGCCGAGCGCAACGGTCAGGTCACCCAGCCCAGCGACTTCGCCGTGTTCCAGCAGAACATCTCGCTGTGATGCTCGAGGAGGGGCTGGGCGCCCCTCCTCGCCCGAGAGCGGCTCCGCTTCGTTTCGCTCGCTACGCTCGCTCCATCGCGCGGGGCCGTCGCCCGTGATCAAGGGCATGGCGGGCCGCGCATTCATCGAGTAGAAACGCCGCCCCATGTACGACACGTCCGACATCCGGAAGAACCTCAAGATCATCCTCGACGGGGCGCCGTGCGTCGTCGTCGAGTTCCAGTTCGTCAAGCCGGGCAAGGGGCAGGCGTTCACGCGCACCAAGCTCCGCAACATGCTCACCGGCAACATCCTCGAGCGCACCTTCAAGCAGGGTGAGAAGTTCGAGAAGGCGGACATGGAGGAGCGCCAGCAGCAGTTCCTCTACCCGGAGGGCGACAAGTTCGTCTTCATGGACACCAAGAGCTACGACCAGCTCTACCTCTCGGGCGAGCAGCTCGGTGACGCGCGCGTGTTCATCCAGGACGGGATGATGGTCGACGTGCTCTTCTGGAACGAGCGGCCCATCGGCGTGACCCCGCCGACGTTCGTCGAGCTCAAGGTCGTCGAGACCGAGCCCGGCTTCAAGGGCGACACGAGCACGAACACGCTCAAGCCTGCGAAGATGGAGACCGGCGCCACGGTGGGCGTGCCGCTCTTCGTCAACGAGGGCGACATGATCCGCATCGACACCCGCACGGGCGAGTACGTCGAGCGCGTCAAGAAGTGACCCCGCCGGCCGCGCGGTCAGCCCGGAACGTCGGTCGCGCGTCGCGATGCGAGGGTCGGCGAGCCGCCTCGGCTCGTCCTGCCTCGCCTTCCGTGCGACGCCCGCTCTGATGATTCCCTTGTTTCTGGGCGGACCCTAAGCTCCTCGGGTGCGATGGGGTCTGCTCGTGCTCACGCTCGCCTTCGCCGGCTGCGGCGGTGGGCTGGTGCTCGCGGTCGTGGTTCCGCGACCGGCCGAGATCCCCGCGCGCGCGTTCCCCGTGGTCGCGCTGGCGGCCCACGACGACGACGAGTCGCGCCGGGCGATGGAGGCCCTCGCGGCGCACCTCGAGGGCGGCCCGACGCGCGTGGTGCGGAGCACGCCCGAGCGCCTGCTCGTGGACGCGCTCTCGGCGGGCTCGCCGGCGCTCGCGCTGCTCGTGACGCTGGAGGTCGGCGAGACGCTGCGCACCGAGCTGAGCGCGACGCCGACGCTGCAGTGCTCGACCCTGCCTTGCGTGGGGTACGCGCAGCGCGTGCCCGTCGACGTCCCCGTGCAGATCGGAGAGCTGAGGGTGCGGGTGCTCGAGCCACGCTCGGCCCGCGAGCTCGGCCGGGCGCGCCTGGTCGAGGAGGAGCGCGAGCCGTCTCCGCTCGCGGCGCGGCTGGCCGTCGTCGATCGGCTCGTCGCGCGCGCCCTCGATCTCGTGGACGTGCACGACGCGAGCATCGACCTCGAGCTCGACGACGTCACCGACGCTGCGGCGAGAGCCGCCCTCGCGGACGCCCGCGCCGGGCACACCCACGAGGCGCGCCTGGCCCTCGCCGCGCGGGCCGCCGCTCCCGAGCTCGACGACGCCGAGCGCGCCCGCATCGCCTTCGACCTCGCCCAGGTGCGCCGCATCGACGTGGACCCCCGGGCCGCGGACCCGGTCGAGGAAGAGCGCGTGCGCCTGGCCGAGGCCGAGCACCTCCTGCTCGACGCCATCCTCCTCGCGCCCACCGAGCGCCACGCCCGAGCGCTGGCTCAGCTCCGCGGCGAGCGTCTGGCGCGCGAGGACGTGCGAGCGCAGGCGGCGGCCGCGGACACGAACTTCGGAAGTCAGGCCGAGCCCTCGCCGCGCTGATCGACTGCGTCCCGGGCCCACGCGTGACGCGACGCGCCCGCGCCGCCGATGTCGTCGGGCCGCAGGCTACGCGCGTCGCTCTACGACGTCGGCGCCCGGCGGCGCAGCGTCAGATGCTCACGTACAGGAACGCGATGCACATCTCGTCTTGCGTGCCCTCGCCCCACCGCACCTCGGTGTCGCGGCTCGAGGTGTCCCACGTGCACGAGATGCGCATGACCGAGCTCCCGTCGACCGGCACCTGGTGCAAGTACTCGTAGCCCCGCTGCCAGTGGAAGTCCCAGCGCGGGATGTGGACCATGCACTGGTCGCTCGCACTGCCGTCGACCAGGTCGATGCGGATGTCGGTGCCGAGCGTGTGCATGTGGGGCGCGATCGAATAGACGTGAACCTGGCTCAGGCCGCCCGGCAGGTTGCTCAGGTAGTACTGGCCGAACGGGAAGTCGTACGAGCTCGTCGTCGACGACATGCGCGGCGGCGCGCGGAAGCCCAGGTTCGCGACCGGCAGGTAGTAGCCGGGGATGGCGTCGTCCTCGATCAGCACGTCGACGGTCGAACGATCGGTCTCGCCCGGCTGAGCACCGACGAGGTTGTAGTGGACTTGGACGATCAGCGGCAGCGTGCCGTCGATCTGCAGGCCCGTGCCGGTGGGCATCCGGACTGCGCCGGCGCCGGGCGCCCAGAGAACGACGGGAAGCGCCGCGTCGTCCCCCGAGCCGCCGAAGCACGTGTAGCCGGGGCCGGCCTCGTTCGCGTCGAGGGTCATGATCCGCTGGGCCGAGGCGGCGTCCTGCGGCGCGTAGACGATCACGTGGTGCACGATCCCCACGTTCCCGGGGTGCACTTCCGCGCCGGTCAGGAAGCCGCCCCGGGGTGCCTGCACCACGAAGCAGCGATAGTCGTCCGAGCGACCCGCCGCCGGCGCGTAGTCGACGCCGATGTCGACCGTCTGCACGCCGGCGCCCGTCAGGTGCGGCACCTCCGTCACCACCGGCGGCGGCGTCGTCGGGTCTCCTTCGGGCGCGTGCTGCGCGTTCCACGCGGCGAGCGTCGCGAGCTCGGCGTCCTCGAGCCAGTCGTTGGTGTCGAAGTGCTGGCACGCGCCGGAGTTGTCCGCGAGGAACGGCGGCATGCGCCGCTGGGCGGTGTAGCTCTCGATCAGCCCGGCCATCGGCGCCGCGCTCTCGTACGTGTCGAGCGGGATCGGCGCGATGCCGCCGGGCGTGTGGCAGCCGAGGCAGTGCTCGGCGAGGATCGGGCGAACGTCGCCGTAGTAGGTCACCGCGGTCGAGATCGCGGCGTCGGGGGCGACCGTCCCGGTGTCGGTACCGGGGAGGGTCCCGGCGTCCCCCGTCGGGGTGGTGCCGGGCTGGGTCGCGCAGCCGCCGATGCCGAGCAAGAGAAGAACGATCGCCGAGCGACGCATGCGGGGCCTCCGAGAGAACAGGAATCGTAGTCGCGCCGGCCACCCGAGGCGAGCGCTCGCGCACGATACGAGCGGAGGGGGCGCCGTATGACACGCCGAGTCGCCGGCCCGCGTCTCCGCGCAGCGCGCCCGAATGTGAGCGATCGAAAGGGAAGCTGCTCGAGGCGCGTTATAAGGGCGCCATGAGCGCGCTCGCCTCGTTCGGAAAGACGACCCTGGTCCTGCTCGGTCTCTGGACCGTCCTCGCGGTGATCGGGGTCGCCATGGGAGTCATCCCCCTTCCCGGGCACGCCGCCTCGGGGACCGCCCCGGCCGACGGCGGCGTCGGCGCGAGCGAGGCCGGCGTGGATGCCGACGCCGGGCCCGCGTCGGCGGCGATCGTCGAGCTCGCCGACGCGGGCGCAGGCACGAGCGTCGAGGTGCCGGTCGGCGCACCCACGCCGCCATCGCCCAGGGCGGGGGCGCTGCTGGCCCGTGCGCGTGTGTGCGCGGAGCCCGCGCTCGCGCCGTCCCTCGCGCTCGTCGACGCGGTGGGGGACGCGCGCCCCGAGATCGTCGTCGGCTGCGGGCCGAGCTGGGAGATCGTCGGCCTCGGCCCGGCGGGCGCGCTCGTGCGGGTCGCGCACGTGATCGTGCCCGAGGTGAGCGGCGAGCGCGCCCCTCTCACCTCGCGCGCGGCCGGCCTCGACGTGGACGGCGACGGTGACCTCGACACGGTGCTGCCCTTCGCGCGCGTGGGCGCCGGGGGCGCGACCGCCGGTGGCGGCCTCTTCGTGCTCGCACGCGCCACGTCGGGCGCGCTCGAGTCTCCGCGCTCGCTGGCGCCGATCGCCGCCGTCGCCGCGGCGCCGGTCGT
>JBGALT010000197.1:0-13015 GCA_044223665.1 Sandaracinaceae bacterium
CCCCGATCGGCCCGTCCACCCGCATCGGAGCCGGGATCGGCGTGCGATCGGTCGTGAACGGGGTCACCGGCAGGGACGCGGCCTGCGCCGCGCGCTCGCAGTCGGCCGTGGCGCGAACGCTCCACGGCTCGGCGTCGCGCCACTCGCCGTGCGCGGCCTCGCTCCGGAACGCGCGGAAGGTGGCGACGCGCGCGTCGATCTCGTCGGCGATCCGCAGCGCGCCGTCTCGCGGCGATGCGTGGCTTCGTCGCTGCCCGGCCGCAGGTACGGCGAGCGCCCACAGCGCCACCAGGGCTCCGAGAAGAGCGCTCGCCCGCGTCCGACCCACGACGCATCGACGACGTGCGGCGCAGGCCGATTCATTCCATACCCCGGCGATGCGCCACGCCCTCTTGCTCGCCCCGCTCCTCGCGCTCCTCTCGGCCTGCGGCTCGGGGACGAGCGGCGGCGCCGCCGCGTCGTCCACGATGCCGGCCGTCGGCAGCGCGGCGCCCGAGATCATGCTCCAGGACCAGACCGGCCGCGTGCGGACCCTCTCCGAGCACCGCGGCCATCCGGTCGTCGTCTACTTCTACCCGCGCGATGCGACCCCCGGATGCACGCGCGAGGCCTGCGCCTTCCGCGACGCCTGGGAGCGCCTGCAGGCCACCGGCACGGTCGTGCTCGGGATCTCCAGCGACGACGTGCCCTCGCACGTCAGCTTCCACGACGAGCAGCACCTCCCCTTCGACCTGCTCTCGGACCCGGAGAACACGGCCGCGGGCGCGTACGGCGTCCCGGTGCACGTCGGCATCGAGTCGCGCGTCTCGTTCCTGGTCGATCGCGAGGGTCACATCGCCAACGTGTGGCCGGACGTCGACCCCGCCGTTCACTGCGACGAGGTCCTGGCGGCCATCGCCGCGCTGCCGGCCCCCTGATCCAGGGCGCGCGGCCGGGCCGACGCCACGAGGCGCAGGCCGCGGCTCGGGGGGGGTGGATCCGCGTCGGCGCGTAGGTACTCGCGCGTTGAAAGCCACGCGCGCCTCTGGTAGACGCGAGGCACCTTTCACGGAGGAAATCGGATGGCGACCGTGGTGACGATGCCCTCGCTCGGCGAGAGCGTTCTCGAGGGCACCGTAGGCAAGTGGCTCGTGCGCGAGGGAGATCGCGTCGAGCGCGAGCAGATGGTCGTAGAGATCCTGACCGACAAGACGGACAGCCCGGTCCCGGCGCCCGTCGGCGGCGTGATCACGAAGCTCTTCGTCAAGGAGAACGACGTCGTCCAGGTGGGCGCCAAGCTCTGCGAGATCGACGAGACCGCGAGCGCGTCCGCGGGGCCGAGGGCCGTGGCAGCCGCAGCGCCTCCGCCGGCCGCAGCGCCGGCCGCGCACGACGACGTGCGCGCCTCGCCCGCGACGAAGAAGCTCGCGCGCGAGATGGACGTCGACCTGAAGAACGTCGCCGGCACCGGCCAGGGCGGCACCATCACGCGCGACGACGTGCTCAAGGCCGCGGGCGGCGGGGGCGCGCCAGCCTCGTCCCATCCGGCCACGCCGCCGCCGGCGCCCGTCGCCGCGCCGCGCCCGACCTCGGCCGGCATCTCGTCGCCCGGCCTCGCCGACGCGATGAAGCTCGTCTCGCCGCAGGGCTTCGGCGCCTACAAGGTCCGTCCCTACACGCCCAAGCCGGGCGACAAGGTCGTTCCCTTCGATCGGATCCGGCGGCTGACCGCCGATCACATGGTCTACTCGAAGCTGACCTCGCCCCACGTGGTGACGTTCGCCGAGTGCGACCTGCAGAAGACGCACCTCCTCCGCGAGAAGAACAAGGACGCGCTCAAGAAGGAGGGCGTGAACCTCACGTTCCTCTCGTTCGTGGTCGCGGCGGTGGCGCGCGCGCTGCGCGAGTTCCCGGTGATGAACTCGCGTGTGCTCGAGGACGCGTACGTGCAGCTCGGCGACGTGAACCTCGGCCTCGCGGTCGAGACGCCGAAGGGCCTCGTGGTCCCGGTGATCAAGAGCGCCGACATGCTCAAGGTCCGCGGCCTCGCCAAGACGATCGACGAGCTCGCCAAGCGCGCGCGCGACGGAATGCTCACGCCGGACGACATCACGGGCGGCACCTTCTCGGTGTCGAACCCCGGCAAGAAGGGCAACCTCGTCGGCGGCGCGATCATCAGCCAGCCGAACGTGGGCATCCTCCGCATCGGCGAGATCAAGAAGCGCGTCGTCGTGATCGACCAGGATGGAGCCGACGTGATGGCCATCCACCCGGTGATGATGATGGCACTCAGCTACGATCACCGCATCGTCGACGGCGTGGTCGCCAACGGCTTCCTGTTCCGGGTCAACGAGCTGCTCGAGACGGGCGTCTTCGACATCTGACGAGGCCGGCGTGGACGACGAGCAGCAGCCTTCGGTGGAGCCGGAGCGAGACGCGCCGGCAGAGCCGGAGGCCGCGAGCGCGCCCGCGCAAGCGCCGGAGCCGACGAAGAAGAAGCGCAAGAAGAAGGCGGCCGAGGACGCCGAGGCCGAGGCCGCCGCGCGCGAGCCGCGGGTCGTCGAGATCGGCCGGGCGTTCGACGCCGGCGACTTCGCGCGGGTGCGGGTGCTGGGCGCGGCGCTCGCGAAGGAGAGCGACCCGGCGCTCGCCGCCGTGGGCACCGACTACCTCGCGCGCATCGGCGTCGATGGAATCCAGATCGCATTCCTCGGCCTGTGCGCGGTGGCCATCCTCGCCATCGCGATGCACTACATCGGCCACTGAATGGCCGGTCACGACCCTGCGGTTCGTGACGGGAGGGCGACCGCGTCCTCGCTCGGCCGCCCGATCGAATCGGCCTTTGCGCGGTGAGCGAGAAGCCGGCCAAGCACGGGCGCGCGGCGTTCGCGTTCGTCTTCGTGACGGTGGCGCTCGACATGCTCGCGCTCGGGGTGATGATCCCGGTCCTGCCCGAGCTCGTGAAGGAGCTCTCCGGTGGCGACATGGCGAGCGCGGTGGAGACGTCGGGCGTCTTCAGCTTCGCGTGGGCCACGATGCAGTTTCTCTTCTCGCCGCTGCTCGGCGCGCTCAGCGATCGCTTCGGGCGCCGGCCCGTCTTCCTCATCTCCAACGCGGGCCTCGGCCTCGACTACCTGCTGATGGCCAACGCGCCCTCGCTCGCGTGGCTCTTCGTGGGGCGCGTGATCTCGGGCATCACGGCGGCGAGCTTCTCGACCGCCGGGGCCTACATCGCCGACGTGACGCCCCACGAAGAGCGGGCCGCGAAGTTCGGCCAGCTGGGCGCCGCGTTCGGGCTCGGCTTCGTGGTCGGGCCGGCGATCGGCGGAGTGCTCGGCGAGATCTCGCTGCGCCTGCCGATGTGGGTCGCGGCCATCCTCAGCCTCGTCAACTTCGCCTACGGGCTCTTCGTGCTCCCGGAGTCGCTCGCGCCCGAGCATCGCTCGCCGCTCACGCTGGCGAAGGCGAACCCGGTCGGCTCGCTCTCGCTGTTCCGGTCCGAGCGCGTGCTCTTCGGGCTGGCGGTGGTCGCGTTCGTCGAGCTGCTGGCGCACGCCGTCCTCCCCAGCGTGTTCGTTCTCTACGCCGACGCACGCTACGGCTGGCACGAGCGCGAGGTCGGCCTCGTGCTCGGCCTGATCGGCGTCTCCTCCACGATCGTGGGGGTCGTGATGGTCGGCCCGATCGTTCGCCGCTTCGGCGAGCGCGCGACGCTCGCGGCTGGCCTCGGGCTCGGAGCGCTCGGCCTCGCGCTCTACGCGCTCGCCGACGAGGGATGGCTCTTCCTCGTCGGCACCGTTCCCGTCGCGCTCTGGGGGCTCGGCGGGCCGCCGGAGCAGGCGATCATGTCGCGCATCGTCGGCCCCTCGGCGCAGGGCCAGCTGCAAGGCGGGCTCTCGAGCCTGCAGGGGATCTCCGGGATGATCGCGCCGCTCGTGTACTCGCGCCTCTTGGCGGCGGCGCTGCGGGCCGAGGGCACGTGGCACGTGGTCGGCGCTCCGTTCTGGCTCGCCGCGGCGCTGCTCGGTCTGGCGACGCTCGCCGCGTGGCGCGTGACGCGCGCCGTTCCGCCCGAGGGCCCGGTCGCCTAGAGCACCGATTCATCTGATCTACTACGTCCCAGAATCGTCGCGTGGCGCGACGATTGGAAGAGGCTGGAGAACAAGCCGCGCAGGGGGCGCTCGCGAGCTGCGGCAGCCCTCGATCGCCACGGTATGGTTCCGAGACAGCGCGCCGCGCTGCGGCGCCGATGTCGTTGGGCTGCGGGCTACGCCCGCGCTGTGAGCATCGGAGCATTTCGCGTCAGGTCCGAGCGCGCCCGGAGCCGCGGAACGAGGCGTACTCGAAGTACGCCGCACTGAGCAGCGAGGGCGTAAGCCGGAGCGGGCGTGAAAGGCGCTGGATTTCATAGCGATTCCAATGGATCGGTGCTCTAGCCGATCCGCTCACGCGATCGGGCGTGAAGGTTCCTGCGGCGGACCAGGACGTCTCGGTCGACCCTGAAGACCGAGTGGCTCGGGTGCAGGTCGCTCGTCCGCGATCGCACGCGGCCGCGGCGCTTGTCGATTCTGGCTATTCTGGCTAGAATTGGCGCATGGCGCACAGGTGGCAGATCCAGGAGGTCAAGAATCGGCTGAGCGAGGTCGTCGATCGGGCGCTCGACGAGGGCCCGCAGACGATCACCCGCCACGGCAAGGAGATCGCCGTGCTCGTCTCGAAAGAAGAGTTCGACCGGCGACGACGAACGAGGGCGCCGCGTGGGACGATCCTCACGTTCCTGCGCGGCCTCCGCTTCACGGGGGCACGCCTGGCCATCGAGCGTTCCGACGACGACGACCGCCCGCTGGAGCTGTGACGAGGTGGCCTTCTTGCTCGACACATGCCTGCTGTCCGAGGTGTGGCGGCCGAGGCCGAACGCGGGCGTCCGGGCCTGGCTGGCGGACTCCGTCGAGGAGGACCTCTACCTCAGCAGCCTGTCGCTCGGTGAGCTGAGGCGCGGGATCGACCTCTTGCCCGTAGGCAAGAAGCGCGACCGTCTGCACACGGACTACGTGGCGCTCCGCAGCCGCTTCGGTGCGCGCGTGCTCCCGATCACCGATGTCGTTGCGGAGCGATGGGGCGCGCTCGGGGCGGCGGCGAGCCGTGCCGGCAAGCACGTCCACGTGGTCGATGGCCTCCTGGCCGCCACGGCGCTCGACCGGGGCCTCACGGTCGTCACCCGCAACGAGGGCGACTTCGCGCCGACCCTGGTCCCGGTGCTCAATCCGTGGTCGTGAGCGCCCGCTGCGGCCGCAGGGAGAGGTGGCGAGCGCCCGAGCTTGCTCGGGCGCGGCATCGAGGCCGGGATCGCGGCGCGTCGTCGCTGGACCCCTTCCGCGATCACACCCTGGCGAGCCGAGCAGGTGAACAGCGCGGGCGTAGCCCGCAGGCCGATGGCCCATGCGCGCGGGGCCTCGAACGGCGCTCGTCTCGTGTCCGCCTTCAGTCGACCGGATAAGGCGGGTACTTCGGGACGTCGTCGGGGATCTCCCAGCCGCTCGACCAGAGGCTCTGGCCGCCGTCGATCACGAACACCTGCCCCGTGACGTAGTCGGCCGCGCGCGAGCACAGGTACACGATCAGGTGGCTCACCTCTTCTTCGCCGCCGAGCCGCTTGAGCGGGATCGCCTTGCGCGAGCTCTCGAGCAGCTCGGGCGGGTACTGCGCGGTGCCGCTCGTCCGGATCACGCCGGGCGCGACCGCGTTCACGCGGATGCCGTGGCAGGCCCACTCGACGGCGAGCGTCTTGGTTGCGTTCTCGACGCCGGCGCGCGCCGCGCCCGTGTGGATCATGCCGGGGAAGCCGCGCGTGACCTGGGCCGTGATGTTGACGATGCGGCCGCGGCGCTGCGGGATCATCGCGTGGTTGGCCACCGCGTGGGTCATCGTCCAGGTGCCGAGCAGGTTGTTCCGGACGACGGCCTCGAAGCCCTTCGGCGCCAGGTGCTGGGCTGGGATCGGGAACTGCCCGCCCGCGTTGTTCACGAGCACGTCGATGCGCCCGAAGCGCTCGCGCACGGCCTCGACGAAGGCGACGACCTCTTCGGGCTTGCGGATGTCGGTCGCGCGCGAGAAGGCGTCGATGCCCTCGCCGCGCAGCGTCTCCTCGGCCGCGCTCAGCACCTCGGCGCGCCGCCCGCAAATCGCGATCTTGGCGCCGAGGCGCCCGAGCTCACGCGCCACCGTCAGGCCGATCCCGGTCCCGCCGCCCGTCACGATCGCGACATCACCCGCGAACAACCCATCTCGGAAGATCGTCTCCACACTGCCTCCGCGCGGCGGATGGTAGCGTGAAGCGCCGGCGCGATGGCGCGACACGCGCAGGCGCGGAGCCGAACCGGAGTAGCATCGGCCCGATGAGCGAGCCCCCGAAGCCCGCGCTCGCGATCTTCGACGCGCGCGCGATCGCCGTGGCGATGTTCCTGGGCTCGCCGATCGCGGGCGCCGCGCTCTGGGCCGTGAACGAGGTCCGGGTCGGCCGCCCAGGCCGCGCGCTGGCCGCGCTCGCGACGGGGCTCGCCGTGACGGCGGCGCTCCTCGCCATCGGCGCCGTGGGGATCCCGAGCTCGGTCTCGCTCGGCCTCTCCATCGGAGCGACGGTCGGCGCCCACACGGCCGCGCAGGCCTGGGAGAGGCAGCTCCGCGCGGAGGATCGATTCGAGATCACCCACGCATCGATGGCGATCGCGGTCGGTGCCGGCGGGCTCGGCTGCCTCGGCGTCCTCGGGCTCCTCGCTCTCACGCTCGCCGGCTCCGATCTCACGGAGGGCGATGCGTGCGACGAAGAAGTCGCGAGCTGCATCGATGGAGCCACCGCGCTGTGGTGCGACCACGGCGTCGTGCGGCGCATCGGCTGTCACGGCGAAGGGGGATGCCGAGAGAGCCTGGGCGAGGTGCGGTGCACTCCCACGATCGGCGATGCATGCGTCGGCGCGACCAGCACGTGCGAGGGCACCGCGTCGTGGATCCGCTGCGTGGACGGCGTGATCCGCCAGGAAGCGTCCTGCCGCGGCCCCGGCGGCTGCCGGGTCGTGGACCGCCGCCTGCTCTGCGACGGATCGCTGGCCGTCGTCGGCGACGCGTGCTGGGGGCTGGACGGCATGGGCGCGTGCACGCCCGACCACGCGTCCTGGGTCACCTGCGTCGCAGGGACGTGGCAGCCGCATCACGCATGTCGCGGGCCCGATCACTGCGCGACGAGCGGCGAGGAGCTGAGCTGCGACGAGTCGATCGGCGCCATCGGCGACGCTTGCGACGAAGGGGGGTACGCGTGCTCGGAAGACGGAAGGCTGCGGCTCGTGTGCGAGAACGGAACGCGCGTGCGCGACGCGGCGTGCCCAGAGGGATGTCGCGTCGAAGCGGGCGACGTGCTCTGCCCGAACGCGGTCTCCGCGCGGGGGGCGCCGTGAGGCGTGGCACGACCGGCTGGCGTCTCGCGGCCGCGCTGCGCGGGGCCGTGCTGCTCGGCGTCGTGCTGCTCGGCGCCGCATGCGGCTCGCCGCCGCAGCGCACGGCGAGCGAGCCGACGTCGACGGGCGCCGCCGAGGTCACCGCGCCGATCCACCTCGCGCCGCCGGCGCCGAGCACGCTGGCCCTCACGAGCGACACCTCGTGCGTGCTCGACGATGGCCGCGTGGTCTGCTGGGGCGGCGGCCGACCGCCGCACGTCGATTCCGACCTGGCGGGCAGCGCGACCCTCAACGCGCACGGCGACACGCTCTGCGCGCTCGACCTGGCCGGGGCCACGCTGCGCTGCAGCGGCGACAGCACCTTCGACGCGTTCTTCGGAGGCCCCTCGGTCGAGACGGTGAGCGACGCGGTCGCCATCGAGCTCGGCGAGCGACCGCTCGTACGCACCTCGGACGGCCACTTCGCGCGGCCGGGCTCGACCACGCCGCCCGACGTGCCGCCGCACACCATCAGCGTGCGGAGCGGGCACGGAACGACCTGCGCGCTCGCCGAGGACGGAACGCTCACGTGCACGACGCTCGATCGACCGCCGCTCGTCGTCGACCGCGTCGTCGACTTCGCCTTCGAGCGGACCTCGCTCTGCGTCCTGCACCAAGACACGCTCGAGTGCGCGCCGGTCTCGACGTGGCGCGCGCACGACGCGACCGAGCGCTTCTCCGGCACCGCGGGAGCGAGCCGTCTGGCCGCGGGCGATGCGCACGTCTGCGTGCTGGCCGCCGATGGGGGCGTGCTGTGCGCAGGCGCGAACGAGCGTGGACAGCTCGGGCGCGGCTCCCACGGTCCCGAGGCGGGCGCGCTCGCGCGCGTCGAAGGCGTCCGCGGCGCGACCGAGCTCGCGGCGGGGCGCCATCACACGTGCGCACGCACGGCGGAGGGAGTGCGCTGCTGGGGCGACGATGGCTCCGGGCAGGTGTCGGGCGAGCTCGTCCACTACGCGACGGCGTCCCTCACGGGCGCGACCACGCTCGCCGCGGGCTGGGGCCACACGTGCGCGGTCGACGGGACCGGCCGGCTCTCGTGCTGGGGCGAAGGCGAGGCCGGTCAGCTCGGCGGCGCCGCCGCGGGCGACCGCATGCTCCCGACGCGCGCCGATCTTCCGGGCATCGATGGGATCACGGAGGTGACGGCGGGCGCGGAGTCGACGTGCGTGCTGTTCGGCGGCGGTCGTCTCGCCTGCTTCGGTGGCTCGGGGCGCTTTCGACAGGAGACGCCCGATCTGGGAGCCGTCGTGGACGCGGTCCACATCGGCGGGCGTGGGCGCAGCGTCCAGATCGTGCGCGCGGGCGGAGACGTGGCCTCGTACGGCGCTGCCACCGGCCAGCGTCTGGACGAAGGCCGGCGCGAGGCCGGGCCCGCACACGTGCCGACCGAGGTCGTGCAGGTCGTCGGCGACGGGAGCTTCGTGTGCGCGCTGGGCGACGACGGGCGCGTGTGGAGCTGGGGCGGCGACTTCGGCGGCGAGCTCGGCGACGGAGGCGACGGCGTGCGCGACGAGCCGACGCTCGTGATCGCACCGATCGCGATGCCGGCGACCCTCCCCGCGCGCGAGCACCTCTACGAGACGTGCGACCGCGCCTGCGGAACGATGACCGGCGTGCGCGCGCTGGCGAGCTTCGGACGCTCCACGTGCGCGGTGCTCGCGACGGGGCGCGTGAGCTGCTGGGGCGAGGACGGTCACGGTCGCTTCGCCGAGGGCGTCGACTTCGCGCGCCGGCCGGTCTTGCTCGACGACGTCGAGCACGCGCGGACCGCGTGCCTCGGGGCAGACTTCCTGTGCGTCGCGCGGGACGACGGCACCGTGCGCTGCCGGGGCGGCGGTACGGCTGGCGAGGCGCGGAACGAAGAGCTCGCTGCGCTCGATCACGTCACCGCGATCGCGTGCGGGGGCGAGCACGCGTGCGCGCTCCAGGGCGACGGGACCGTGCGCTGCTGGGGCGAGTCGAGCGGAGGTCGGCTCGGCTCGGACGCCCTCCTCCGCGGGCGCGCCGTCGCGGTCGCGATGCCCTGATCGATCTCGCTCCGGAACGGTCGCGCGACGGCGCGGCGAGCGCGCCGAGCGGCGCCCCGGCGGGCGACGCCTGCGCTCAGCACCAGCGCGAAGGCGAGGCCCCACGGGGCGAGCGACGCGCCGCGCGTCGGCAGGACTGCGCAGCCCGAGTGGCTCTCTTCCGCGGGGGGCGCCGTCGTGGTGGGCGCCGTCGTGGGGGGCGCCGTCGTGGGGGGCGCCGTCGTGGTGGGCGCTGGCACGCTCGAGGTCGGTGGCGGGGCGCCGGCCGGCAGGCACCAGATCTCGGTCCACACGCTCGCGCCGCCGCTCCGGCACGCCTGCGTCCGCCCATCGCTCGCGTGCGCCTCGCTGCACGCCGCCGGCGCCTGGAAGCTCGCGCGACATTCCTCGCAGCCGGTGTGCTGGCTCGCCATCGCCGAGAGCGTGCACGACTCGACGTAGTCGTCGGGCACGACGTCGGCCGCGACCGCCGAGGGCACGAGCAGAACGAGCAACGACCAGGGGAGCCAGACGATCGAGCGCATGGCGCAGGCTAGATCGAGGAGCGCGGTTCGTGCTCACGAATCGCCACCCGGACGACCCGGCCACGTGCGCTCGCAAAGCGATGGGCCGGTCGCCGGCGAGTGGTAGCGTGCGCGTGCGCGCATGACGGCTCCTCCCACCAGGCTCCGCGCCGGCTCGCTCCTGCGGGGCTCCATCGAGCTCGTGACCCGCCATCCGGTGGTCTCCTCGGGGATCGGTGCCGCGGTCGTCCTCTCGCTGGTGGCCGTGCCGACGGGGCTCGGCGCGATCGTCGCGCCCTGGTTCGTGTGCGAGCTGTTCGCCGTCCAGCTCGAGACGCGCGGAGAGGAGCCGCGAGAGCGCGGGCGAGGATGGGTGGCGGCCGCGCTCGTCGTGCTCTGCGTCGTGGTCGTCATCGCGATCGCCGGGTGGATCGCCGCGCTGGGGTTCGGGCCCGACGTCTCGACGGCGGATCGCGCGTACGCGCCCTTGCCGCTGCCGGAAGCGCTGCGTCGCGGCGGACTGGTCGCCGGGACGCTGGCGCTCGCGGTGGCCGCGGGCACGCCGTTTCTCTACGCGCCGCTCGTCTTGCTCGACCGCGGCGGGCGCCTGGGCGGCGCGTGCCTCGAGAGTGCTGCGCTGGTCCGCGCTGGCGGTGCCCTACCGCACTACGCGCTCGCGTTCTTCGCCTACGCGCTCTCGCTCTCGCCGGCGCTCGTGAGCATGATCGTGGTGGCCCGCACGGTCGAGCGCGCCGCGACGCCGCTCGGCGCGCTCTTCGCGCTGCCCATCCTTCCGCTGACGATCCCGCTCGGGCTGGGTCTGGTCACGAACGCCTACCTCGAGCTGCGTGGGACGCTGCCGGAGCCGCACCTGGTCCGCGCAGGCCGCGGTCTGCCGCGCCGCCTCGTGGCGTTCCTCGCGACGGTCTCGCTCGCGCCGCTCTTCGGTCTGGTCATGCTCGCGATCGCCGGGCTCGTCCCGTCCGTGCCCGGCGAGGGTGCGCTCCCCGAGGGCGCGACGATCGTCGTCGAGGGCGCCGGTCGCGACCGGCTCGACGTCCCCTCGACGACGCTCGAGATCGAGGTGAGCGGCGGGCGCGTGGCCGTGTTCGCCGGAGACCGCGACGGCGTCGGATGGCTGCCGCGCGCCTCGCGCTCGCCGATCCGGCAGGTCCGCGTCGCGCGCGACCACGACGACTTCCTCGTCGAGCTCGTCCCGGCGAGCGGCGCCTCGCGCGTGGTGCGGGTCGACCGGGCCGGGCTGCGTCTGGACGACTCGGTGGAGGCACGACTGCGCTCGCGGGCGCCCGATGCCGTCCTCGTCTCGTTCATCCTCGCCTTCGCCGTGTGTGCCCTCGGCACGCTCGCGGTGCTGGGTCCGCTCGGCGAGGCACGCGCACGGCGACGCACTTCGGGCTCGGTCCTGCGCCGGACGTTCTGGACCGCCGCCGGGCTCGCGCCGTTCTCGGCCGTCGCGCTCGTCGCCGGCGCCATCGCCCTCTTCGGACTGCCGGGCTGAGCTACGAAGGGCTGCTACGATCGGAGCGCCATGGGCCATCGCGTCGAGAGAGACCTGCGCGGAGCATCCATCACGATCCTCGAGCGCGCGCGCAAGGAATGCGAGAAGTTCCACAGCACGTGGGACGGCGACGAGCGCTCGGGTCGCTACGCGCTGCGCACGCCGCTCGGGACGATCCACGGCGTCTACACGATCGATGCGTCCGGGCACGCGGTGTTCGACATCCAGAAGAAGCCGACCCTGTTGCCGATGGCGGTGATCGAGCGCGTGCTCGACGAGTTCCTCCGCGCCGGGTAGCCGCGGGCCGCGATCACCGATCGGCTCGCCCGCTGCGGCCCCTTCGTCCGCGGGCTTCGCCCGCTGCCGTCCGGGGCCTCCGGGGCGAGCACTCCTTGCCGATCAGAGGCAGCCGCTCGGGCGCCAGGCGAGGTCCACGGCGCCGTAGCTGGCCCCGTAGACGTCCGTGCCGAGCTCGCTGGCGGCGGGCGCGCAGAGCGGCCCGTAGAAGACGTAGGTGCAGAGCGGGTTCGACGAGTGCACGCAGTCGAAGTCGTGGTCGAGCTCGAGCGCGTAGGGATCGACGAGCGTCTCGAGATCGAGGCGGCCCAGTGGCTGCATCGCCGCCGCAGAGGTCGGGTCACGAAAGAGCTGCACCTGACCGCGCGGCGCGCCCTCGCTCGTCTCGTCGCTCAGATCGAAGGGCGCGTGCGGTCCGGCGACGTCGTGGCTGTCGCGCCAGCCCGTTGCCTCCCGTACGTCGGCGAGGTCGAACGGCGCGGCGCCCGCGTGGTCGTGCGCGGCGACGAACGCCGCGTGGAGCGGCGCGTCGACCGAGACGAGCACGCGGTTGTACTCGCCGCCGCCGCAGCTGCCGGCGTCCGTCGCCGTCGCGCCCTCGCCACCCGTCAGTCGGTAGAGGCGAACGACGTGATCGAGGGCCGAGGTGCCGTCGATCAGTCGGCTCCCTTCGAGACGCGCGCTCAGCGTGAGGAACGTGGCGCGCGACGAAGGATCGAGGCCGTCCCAGAGCGCGCACACGTCGGCGAGGTCGGCGCCGCGCAGGCCGTTCGACTGCGCTTCATCCGGTGTCTCGTCGAGGAACGCGAGGTAGCTCGCGAGCAGGCGATCGCGCGCGCTCGGGCGAGCCGCATCCAGCAAGGAGGCCGCGTCGAGCTCGGCCCCGGCATCGACGTCCTGGGCCACCGCGTCGCGAACCGCCGCATCCCGCTCGGGCGCGCCGCCGTCACCGGCGGCGGCCGGAGCCCCGCAGGACGCGAGCACCACGAGCGAGCAGAGCGCCGAGGCCTTTCCCATGATCGCCCCACCAGCTTCGCACGAAAGCCACGGGCGCCGCGCGGCTCGGGTGTGATCCAGCGAGGGGGTGAAGTCTTGCCGCGAGGCTGCTGCGCAGAACGGTCGAGGTCTGCTGCATGTCGCGTCGCGAGACCGGCCTTCAGGCGTCGCCGAGCCCGAGGACGGAGCGCAGCGGCCTTGAGG
>JBGALT010000013.1:0-87859 GCA_044223665.1 Sandaracinaceae bacterium
TGCGGCACGCCCGCGGCCGGGGCGGGCGCGCGGCCGAACGGCCACCAGCCGCGCGGGGGCGGGGCGCCCTGCGCCGGCGGCGCGCTGCCCGCGGGGGGCGATGGCGGCGCGGCACCGCTCGCCGCCGGAACGTAGGCCGAAGACGCGGGCGCGGCGGCCGGCGCGGAGGGCATCGCGCGTCGCGGCGCGGCGAGCGAGACCTCGCGCGCGGCCTCGGGCTCGGCCAGCGCGGCGCGCATCTTCTCCACCGCGCGCGACATCCGCATCCGGACGGCGCCCTCCTTCAGCGAGAACGCCTGCGCGAGCTCGGGGTAGCCGACGCCGTGCCCGAAGTGCAGCACGACGATCGCGCGCTCCGTCTCGCCGAGCGGCGCGAGCGCGCGCTCGAGATCCTCGCGCGACGTGATCGCGTCGAGCGCGAGCGGCAGGCTCCCGGCGTGCGCGTCGGGCTCGGCCTCGCTCGTGTCGTCGATGGGAGAGGCGCTCCGGCGGCGCAGCACGTCGAGGCAGCCGTTGCGCGCGATCGAGAGAAGCCACGTGCGCGGCGACGACTCTCCGCGGAAGCTCGAGAGCGCGACGATCGCGCGGCCGAACGTCTCCTGCGCCAGATCTTCGGCGAGCGTCCGGTCGCGCAGCATCGCGCGGCACGTCGCGTACACGTCGTCGGCGTAGTGCTCGACGAGCAAGCGCGCGGCGAGCTTCGTGTCGCCGCTCGAGAGCGCATGGCGGAGCGCGAGGTCGATGGAGGGGGCGTCCACGGTGCTGGCTCGGGATTGGACGAACGAGGCCACCCTTCTGTCACGCACGATCTTCACGAGCATCGGAAATGCTCGTCGGGTCGCATGGTTGCGCGATCGATCGGAGGCGCGTGTGACGCGGTGCCGGGGCCTCTCGTCGAATCCACGAAGGGAGATCGAAGGGCCATGACGAAGAACGCGAACGAGGTTCGGATCCTGGGCGGCAGCGTGCTCGAGGTGGGAGGCGTGCGCCTGACGTTCCAGCGCACGCTCCGCATCCCCGACGACGGCCGGACCTACCCGCTGCCGCCCGGTCTCGGCGCGTTCCCGCTGCGCCGTGTGGACGACTACGCCTCGCGCGTGCCGGCCGATTGGCGCGAGCGCGGCGGCGTGTTCCTGCCGATGTACCAGCGCGAGGCGCTCTGGCTCTCGTTCGGTGGCAGCACGCCGCACGCGCTCCAGATCGGGGTCGGCAAGGTATGCGCGATCAGCGGCGGCATCTTCGGTGCGGATCTCCGCGCCGAGCCGCAGAACTACGTGGTGGCCGGCGTGCAGCCTTGGCTCGACGGCATCGCCTCGGGCAAGGGCACGATCCGTCAGTTCGTCGCCATGCCGCTCGGGCAGGGATACACGGTCGAGGGCCAGGTGACGGGCGAAGAGCGCTTCGGCGGCATCCAGCTGCGCGCGTTCGCGCCCAAGCCCGGGCGCATCCCGCCGCCGACGCCATACCGCGGCATGGTGGTGGCCGGCGAGCACGCAGTCTCGGCCTGCATGCCGATGTCGCCGATGGCCTGCGCGGCACCCGCGCAAGGCGCGCCGCGGGGGCGCGCGGCGTCGATGGGCCTCGCCGCCGGCGGGCGCATGGAGCAGAAGGTCTATCCCGACCCGCACGGCGTCGACGCGTGGGAACCCGGCCGCTCGTCGCGCGTGTTCGTGCACCTCGTGAACAGCGAGCTCTGGCGCGAGATCACCGGCGAGGAGCCGCCGGCCTCGCCCGTGACCGCCAAGAGCTACGCGGCCGCAGGCCTGCCGTGGTTCTCGCTCTACGACGAGCACGCGCCGACGGTCACCCCCACGAGCACGCTCTCCTCCGTTCGCTCGATCGCGCAGATCGACGCGCAGAAGGGCGTGCCGTCGGGCGAAGAGAGCGTCGAGCCCGGCCTCGTGAAGCGGCTCGCAGGCCGGCTCGCCCAGGCGCTCGGGGTGCGCGACGGCGATTGGTGAGAGCGGTGTGAAGACAGGCGGTCGATAGCCGACGCCTATCGGTCTCTTCGCGACGATGTCTTGGGCGACGGGCGGCGCCGCCCCTAGCTTGAGCGTCGGAGGAAGAGACGATGACGACGACGGAAGCGAAGTGCCCCTTCAACCACGCGGCGGTCGGCGGCGGCGCGACGAACGCGCGGTGGTGGCCGAGCAAGCTCGACCTGCGCCTCTTGCGCGCACACTCCTCGCTGAGTGACCCGCTCGGCGAGCGCTTCGACTACGGGGTCGAGCTCTCCACGCTCGACTACGAGGGGCTGAAGAAGGACCTGCACGCGCTGATGACCGACTCGCAGCCCTGGTGGCCGGCCGACTTCGGCCACTACGGGCCGCAGTTCGTGCGCATGGCCTGGCACAGCGCGGGCACCTACCGCGTGGGCGACGGCCGCGGCGGCGGTGGGCGCGGGCAGCAGCGCTTCGCGCCGCTGAGCAGCTGGCCCGACAACGTGAACATCGACAAGTCGCGGCGCCTGCTCTGGCCCATCAAGCAGAAGTACGGCCAGAAGATCTCGTGGGCGGACCTGATGATCCTCGCCGGCAACGTCGCGCTCGAGTCGATGGGCCTGCGCACGGCGGGCTTCGCCCTCGGCCGGGCCGATACCTGGGAGCCCGACGAGGACGTCTACTGGGGTGCCGAGACGCGATGGCTCGCGGGCGACCAGCGCTACCCGAGCAGTGGTGAGCGCGACCTCGAGAGTCCGCTCGGGGCCGTCCAGATGGGCCTCATCTACGTCAATCCCGAGGGCCCGAACGGCAACCCGGATCCGCTGCTCGCGGCGCGCGACATCCGCGAGACCTTCGCGCGCATGGCGATGAACGACGAGGAGACCGTCGCGCTGATCGCGGGCGGGCACACGTTCGGCAAGGCCCACGGCGCGGCGGCAGCCGAGCACGTCGGCGCCGAGCCCGAGGCCGCTGGCATCGAGGCGCAGGGCCTGGGCTGGGCGAGCGCGCACGGCAAGGGCTTCGCGGGCGACGCGATCACGAGCGGGCTCGAGGTCACGTGGACGCAGACGCCCACGAAGTGGAGCCATCACTTCTTCGAGAACCTCTTCGGCTACGAGTGGGAGCTCGAGAAGAGCCCGGCGGGCGCGCACCAGTGGGTCGCGAAGAACGCACCGGCCGTGATCCCCGACGCGCACGGCGGCGAGAACAAGCGACCCACCATGCTCACGACGGATCTCTCGCTGCGCTTCGATCCCGCGTACGAGAAGATCTCGCGCCGCTTCCTCGCGCACCCCGAACAGTTCGCGGACGCGTTCGCCCGCGCGTGGCTCAAGCTCACGCACCGAGACATGGGCCCGCGCACGCGCTACTTCGGGCCCGAGGTGCCGAAGCAAGAGCTGATCTGGCAGGACCCGATCCCGCCGGCGCCCGGCCTCCTCACGGACGCCGACGTGTGCACGCTGAAGGCCGCCATCGCCGCCTCGGGCCTCTCCGTCGCCGAGCTCGTCGGAACGGCGTGGGCCTCGGCGTCCACGTTCCGCGGCTCGGACAAGCGCGGCGGCGCGAACGGCGCGCGCATCCGGCTCGCGCCCCAGAAGGACTGGGAGGCGAATCAGCCGGCCCAGCTCGCGAAGGTGCTGAGGGTGCTCGAGGGAGTCCAGGCGGCGTCGAGCGCGAAGGTCTCGCTCGCCGATCTCGTCGTGCTCGCCGGCAACGTCGGCGTGGAAGAGGCGGCGAGGGCCGCCGGTGTGGACGTGACGGTTCCCTTCGCGCCCGGGCGCGGCGACGCGACGGCCGAGCAGACCGACGCAGCCTCGTTCGCGCCGCTCGAGCCGATGGCAGACGGCTTCCGCAACTACGTGCGCGGCAAGGCCGCGGGCCCGGTCGAGGCGCTGCTCGTCGACAAGGCCCAGCTGCTCGGGCTCACGGCGCCGGAGATGACGGTGCTCCTGGGCGGCCTGCGCGTGCTCGGCGCGAACGTGGGCGGCGTGAAGCACGGCGTGCTGACCGAGCGTGCCGGGGCTCTGACGAACGACTTCTTCGTGCACCTGCTCGACATGCGCACGGTGTGGAAGCCGGCCGCCGAGAAGAGCGACGTCTTCGAGGGCCGTGATCGCCAGACCGGCGCGCTCCGTTGGACGGCGACCCGGGTGGACTTGATCTTCGGATCGCACGCCGAGCTGCGCGCGATCGCCGAGGTCTACGCGAGCGCCGACGGCGCGAAGAGGCTCGTCGGCGACTTCGTCGCGGCGTGGGCGAAGGTGATGCAGCTCGATCGCTTCGATCTGCGCTGAGCGACGCGTGGCGCCGGCGGGTCGCGCGCCGGCCGAGCGGTGTCGCTGCCCGGTGTCGATCGTCTCCCGTCGGAGACGGTGCGCTCGATCTCGGCGCCCGCGAGGCCGCTACGCGGACCGCGCAGGCGCCGTTCGGCGTGCGTGGCAGCCACGGTACGCGTGTTGCTGTGCCTCGTCCCATGAGCACGCAGCACCCGATTCATCGACTCCGGATTCTCGTCTCGCTCGTCGTCGCGTCCATGGGGTGCGTTCCGACCGCGCTACCGGGCGCGCACCGCGACGTCGGTACGGACGACGCGGCGGCGGCGCTCGCGGATGCGGGGTCGCCGCAGGACGCGTTCCTCTCCCCGGATGCGAGCATCGACGAGCGTGACGCGAGCCCGACGCTCGAGGACGCGAGCGTGGAAGCGGTCGACGGCGGCGCTGTCGAGGTCGACGCGAGCGGCCCCGATGCGAGCGGCTCCGACGCAGGCCCTGGTTGCGCCACCGCGCGGGTGGCCCTCGGCGCCGCGCCGTCTTCCACGGCGGACGCCGTCGCCACCGTCTGGACGGGCGACCACTGGCTCCATTTCCGCGCCGACGACATGCACGTCGTCCATGCGTACGTCGTGGGCACGGACGGGACGCTGACGACCGCGGAGACGCTCAGCGCCTCCTATTTCCAGCCCAGCGCCATGGGCGCCGTGTGGACCGGAGCGCGCGCCCTCTTCGTGGTGGCCTTCCCGCCGGGCACCGGCGCCTCGGCCGTTCCGCCGGTCGTCAGGGTGGTCACGGTCGACGCGGACGGAAGCCTTCTCGATCTCACCGCCTTGTCCTTGCCCTCGGCGCTGCGCTCGACGCCCATCGAATCGCTCGACGTCGCCTGGGACGGAGCGCACCTCGCCATCGCAGCCTCGACCGCGAGCACCGTGTACCTGTTCCAGGTCGACCCGTTCGGATCGTTCGCGCGCACGAGCGAGATCGCGGCGGCGAATCCGGGCTCGGTCTCCGTCGCCTGGAGCTCGGGCGCGGGACGCTTCGGCATGGTCTGGCGCGACGACAGCCAGCTCGGTCGCCCGCGACTGCTCCGCGCCGACGCGAGCACGGACTACGGGCCGACGGTGGTCGGCGCGGGCCTCGACGTCCAGGGAGCGCCGGAGATCGTGTCGGACGGCACGTCGTTCTTCGTGACCACCCTTCATCCCGCGGTCGCTCCGGATCCGGCGCGAGCGCTCGTGCAGCGAGTCTCGCCGGCCGACGGATCGATGCTCGGCTCGTTCGACGTTCCCGCCGTCGATCTCGCGCGCGCCTCCGTCGGTGACCAAGGTGCTCACTCGTCGCTCTTCGGCGAGGACGGGCTGCTCCACCTCGCGTTCGTGCGGTCCCCGGCGCCGCTTCGCTACGAGCTGGTCCACGCGGTGGCGACGACCGATGGAGCGGTGCTCACGACCGACCCCGTCGCGACGGGATCGTCGGCGGCGGGGACGCACGTGGCCGGGCCCCTTCTCGGTGGCGGACTCCCGGTGTGGGTCAGCTACGGGAGCACGAACCTGTTCCCGCTCGGATGGCAGCGCGAGATCACGACGCTCTGTCCGTGAGTCGCGACCGCGGATCGATCAGGGCGCCGTGGCCGGGATCCGGAAGAGCCCAGCCATGGCGCCCTCGGGCGCGGTGAACAGGTCGCGGTCGTCGGCCGCGAACGCGATGGCCTCGGCGGCGGCGGCGCTCGGCGCGCGGGTCCAGCTCGTTCGCGCCAGCGCGGACACGAAGTCGCCGCCGACCACGTCGTAGACGCGGATCTCGGCGTAGCCGCGCACCACGAGGGCGCTCCGATCGCGGCGCACGTCGGCCGCCGTCGCGAGCACGAGATCGAGCGTCCCCACGTCCTCGAGCGTGATCGGGGCCCCGGCCGCCAGCGGCGCGCGCGCGACCATCACGTGCGCGAGCCCGGCGTCCTCCTTCGTGATCAGCCACGCGTCGCCCGAGATGGGATCGACGAAGACGGCCTCGCAGTCGTGCGGTGCGGTGGGATACGCGAGCTCGATCGCCTCGGCGGCGAGGGATTGGTCGCCGAGCGCCGGGTCGGGCTCGGTCAGGCGATAGAGCCGGATGCCGGCGCGCCCGGTCGTGCCACCGCTCGTGCGTGCGGCGTTGTCGCCGACGTCGGCGAGGTAGAGGTCGTCCCCGCTCGCCCCGGGCGCGAGAGCGATGTCCTCCCAGTCGACGTTCGTCGCGCCGGTCAGCGTGATCGTGGCGAGCAGAGCACCGGTCTCGTCGACGGCGAAGACGTTCGGTGGGTTGCCGGAGTCGTTCTCGGCCCAGAGAACGCCGGCGTGAGCGCGGCTCGCGACGAGGCCGCTCGTCTCGGGCAAGACGCCCGGCAGTGCGCCGAGGCGCACGGGTGGCCCGTAGGCGGCACCGGCATCGCTGCGCGCCGCGTCGATGCGCGCCGCATCCGTCGAAGCCGCATCGAGCGCGGCGTCGGTCGAGGCCGCGTCGATCGCCGGCATCGCGGCGTCGGTCGGGGCGCTGGGCTCGCTCGCGCATCCGAGCGAGCCCGCGAGCACGAGCACGGAGAGAGCCCGCGCCCGCATGCTCAGATGAGGCCCGAGCAGCCGACGCGCATCGCGGTCACGTCCTGGTTGTTTCCGTCGTTGCACTCGGCGACGACGTCGTCGGGATCGACCACCACGTGCACGATGGCGTCGGGCCCGACGGGGTACGGGTCGATCGTCACCGTCCGCATCGACATGCCGCCGGGCGCGAGCGTGCCGGCGAAGACCTCGTCGTGGATGGGGGTGCCGCCCGTGGCCGGATCGCCGATGTAGAAGCGGACCACGACGTCGCTCGCGGGCGCCGAGCCGACGTTCTCGAGGGTCGTGACGAACGTGTGGGCCGGGCAGGTGCCACCGACCGCGCCGAGGTGCACCGCGAGATCCGGCGCCGTCGAGCCGCCGTCGATGGGGATCGACAGCGAGTTGTTGTCCTCGTGGCACTCGCGCTCGCCGTTCGCCTCGTCGACGACGACGCGCACCATGTCGGGGAGCGCGCCGTGGCCGTTGTTCGCGCCCGTGTAGTGCACGGTCACGAGCGTCGAGCCGCCGGGCTCGAGCGTGGTGCCGAGCGTGGCCGTCAGCGGCGTCATGGCCAGGTCGGCGTAGAGCGGCTCGCTCGTGCCAACCCACTCGCCGTAGAAGGTGAGCACGGTGTCGGCGCCGACCCGCAGATCTCCCCGGTTCTCCACGCGGACCACGATGTCGAGCATCGTCCCGAGCGTGCCGCACGCGGCATCGGGCGAGCTCGCTTGCACGCGCCCGATCGTGAGGTCCGGCGCCACGCCGTAGCTACGCGGCTGGGAGCGATAGGTGTCGTAGGAGCGCCCGGCGTAGCTCGCCCAGCTGCGCGGCTCGAAGAGCGGGATGCCCGCCGACTCGGTCACGTTCGTCACGTGGTAGGCGTGCTCGTTCCAGATCCGGCGCGCGCTCATCCACGAGTCGCTCGCGTCGCCCCAGACCTCGATGCCGTTGCCGGTCTGGCCGGCGCTGCACGCGCTCGTGTCGTTGTTGTTGCCGAAGACGATCTCGGCGTTGCCGTCGTTGTCGACGTCGGCGACGACCGCGTTCTCGATGCGCGTGCGGCTCGAGCTCGGCGACTTGAAGTACACCGCGCCCGTCAGGCCGTCGTAGATCCGGAAGTAGCACTCGTCGTTGTAGACGACCTCGGCGCCGCCGTCGCCGTTGAAGTCGAAGAGCGTCGAGCCCGTGACGCGGCTCGAGTCGTCTTCGGTGACCCGCATCCAGCCGTTGTGGAGACAGACGCACTGGCCGATGGTCTCGTTGCAGACGAACTGGGGATCGCCGCAGTCGGCGTCGGTCGTGCACGCGGCGGCCGGCGGCGTGCGCGCGGCGTTGCCCTGCAGCCCGGTCAGCGCGTCGCTGAACGCGTTGGGCCACGCGGGGCACATCGCCGTCGGGGGCTGGAGATCGATGGCGATGTAGCGGGTCCCGAACGCGGTCCCGACCTCGGGGAAGCCGTCGCCGTCGAAGTCGTCGACGTTCGGCGCGCCGCCGTCGGCGCCGGCGCCCAGGTTGATGAAGCGTCGCAGCGTCCCCGTGGCGCCCGAGAAGATGACCAGATGGCCCTCGGCGACCAGGACGACCTCCGGCGAGCCGTCGAGCGGGTTGCTCGGGCCCGGCGCGGCGACGGGATCGGCGCCGAGCACGTCGGCGATCGCGCAGAAGCCGTCGCGCTGCGCGGTCGGCACCATCGCGGCGCCGTTCACGGCCTGGCCGTCCCAGACGACGTCGAGGTTGCCGGTGCAGAACGCCGAGGTGTTGCCGACCGGACAGTCCGCGCGGCGTGTCACGCCGCTGGGCGGCGTCGGCACGCGGTACACGGAGCTGCCGGCGACGATCTCGAGCCCTTCGTCACCGGCGACGTCGCCGACGCACGAGATCGGGCCCTGTCCGTTGCGGCCGATCATGAGGCCGCCGCGGAACACGTCCTGGATGGCGAGCGGCATCCCGGTGTCGTGGCGCAGCGTGATCACCGTGTTGCCGACGACGATCTCGGGTAGGCCCGCGTGATCGAGGTTGGCGATCGACGGCGACGAGTCGGTGTAGCCCGTCCAGAGGTTGTTGGCCGAGGTCACGATCCGGGTGCCGGTGTTGGACGCGATCGCGATGCCGGAATTCTCGGTGATGGAGACGATCTCGGGGACGCCGTCACCGTCGAGATCGCCCGCGGCGATGGCCGACGTCGAGTTCAGGTCTCCGTTGGCGCACGTCGTCGTGGCCGGCAGCGCTTGTCCCTCGTGCCACGTGGTCGTGGGGCCGAGCACCGCGAAGAAGTCGTGGCCGCGGTTCGGGCCGCCGCCGTGGATGGCGCGCAGCGCGCCGTTGATCGAGACGTCGGTGCCGCAGTACGTCTGGAAGACGATCTCCGGGATGTCGAGCTCGTCGATGCGGCCGTCGCCGTTGTCGTCGTCGAGGTTCACGACCAGCGGCGTGGCCGAGACCTGCGAGCTCGTGGGGAAGGGCGCGCCGACGGCGTCGCGCATCGACTGGCTGGTGCCGCCCCACTTGATCTCGCGCGTGGGCAGCACGCTCGTGAAGGGCTGCGGCGCGACGCGGCACGTGGGTGCGACGCCGGTTCCTTCGCAGCGGCCGACCTCGCAGCGCGTGTTGGCCGGGCAGTCCCAGTCGTCCTCGCACGGGCAGTGGGCGCCGCGCGCGTCGGTCGTGCAGTCGCTCGTGAAGTGCGTCGTGCTCCCGCACGTGTAGCGCACGCTGGTGCCGCCGCCGTCGTCGGCGCAGATGCTCACGCCCATGCCGTCGCAGGTGCGCTCACCGGCCATGCACGCGTCCATCACGCAGATCGTCCCGTTGCAGTACTCGGCCGCGGGGCAGTCGAGCGAGTCCGTGCACGAGACGTCGACGCAGACGTGGCCCATGCCGACGGGCGCGGGCTCGCAGCGCTCGGTCGGCGTGCACGTGAGGTCCGCGCACTCGTTCGGCACGCACGACGGGGCGCCGGCGACGATCTCGCAGCGCTCGCCGACGTTGCAGGAGACGCCCGTGCAGGTCGGGCCCGCATCGACGCCGGTGTCGGGGAGGATCAGGGGCGAATCGGGAGTGAAGGCGTCGCGCATCGGTGCGTCGGGCGCCGGGCCGCCATCGGGCAGCGCCTGACAGCGACCGTCGATGCAGATCTGCCCGCCGCGGCAGTCGGCCATCGTGGTGCACGTGGCCGTCGCCGGGGCACCGGCGCAGTCGCAACCGGTGATCGTGGCCAGGCAAGCGAAGGAGGTGAAGGAGAAGACGAGCGTGGAAGAACGACGAAGAAGCCCCATCGGCTCAGCGTACCCAAAGCCGTGCGTCACCGGAATGGCCCAGGCCCATGCTCTCGCCGGATTGGATCGCGGAGCCCTCGCCCCTTCCGCCGCAAGATCGGCAAGGAGGTCGTCCCGCGATCAGAACATCTGAGAGAGGTAGTGGCGCGCCTGCTTCTGCCACCACGGGTACGTGTGGGCGCTGTCCTTGCCCCAGAACGAGACGTGGCTCGGGATGCCTTTTCGCTCGAGCCAGCCCCCGAACTCCGCCGTCTCCGGGATGCAGCCGTCCTCGTGCGCGCCGCGACCGACGACGACGGTCAGGTGCACGCGCCGCCGCACGCGCTCGAGCGCGACGCCCGAGAGGTTCGGGAGGAACGCCAGCGGATCGCTGAAATACAAGTCCTCGTTGCCGCCGGCGTAGTCGAAGAACTTGCTCGTTCGGTAGCGACCCGAGAGACAGAGCGCGCGCTGGAAGACCTCGGGGTACTTCAGCACGAAGAGGGACGAGTAGAGCGCGCCCACGCTGCACCCCGTCGCGACGATCGGCATCACACCGTTGCAGTCCTCGTAGATGAAGGGCACGAGCGTCTCGAGCACGAAGCGCTCGTAGGCGCGGTGGTGCGCCATGCGGTGCGCGACGCTCCCTTCGCCGGAGAACGATCGCGAGACGTTCGTCTCGGGGCAGTAGATCTTGAGGCGCCCCTCCGCCATCAGCGGGCCGAGAGCGTCGATCATGCCGCTCCCCTGCCATTCGTGGGCGACGCCCGCGTTGGACGGAAAGACGACGAGGGGTCGACCGATCGAGCCGAAGGCCCAGACGTGGGCTCGTCGCCCGAGGGAGGGGCTGTCGAGGAGCAGATGCCGCGCGCTCATCGGCGATTCTTGTAACACGCCCCCACGAACGAGTGGCTCGCATCTCGATCGAGGTCGTCCCATGTTCGCGCGCGCCGAACGTCTTTCGGCCGAGGCGCGCTCCGAAGGGCGCGGGCGATCGGGCCGGCTCTCGTTCTTCGTACGGCGGTGCGTCGGGACCCGTGCGCGCGGCGACCCCGGGGCGCCGCACCGGTGAGCGCGCTTGCGGCTGCGCGTCCATGGCGAACGTGCTCGGCGCCGAGGGTGCCACCCAGGCCGCTGGCAGGCGGACGAGGCACCGCGCGCCCGCCGGGGACGGTGGGCCGGTCGCCGTCGCCGCCTTCGATCACGGGCTCGTCGAGCGCGCGGGAGCGCCGCGGATCCACGCATGCAGCGCGAGCCCGATCGCGAAGGCGCTGCCGACGACGGCGACGAAGAGCCAGGGCCCCGGCACGTGCTCGACGCCGGTCTCGAGGTTCATGCCGAGGATCGAGCCGAGCGCGGTCACCGGCAGACAGATCGCGGCGAGCAGGTTCAGCCGATGGCTCTCGACGGCGATGCGCGCGGCGGCGCTCGACTGCTCGTCGGCGTCCTCGGCGAGGCCGAGCTGGAGCGCGGCGCTCGCTTCCTCGAAGAGCGCGGCCGACTCGCGCTCGAGGTCGTACGCGCGATCGCGCGCGACGAGGACGTCCGCGTCGTCCGGGATCGCGGTGCGCACCTCTTGGAGCGCTGCGTGGAAGTTCCGCGCCGCGCGGGCGAGCGGGCGCGACTCGCGCAGGACGGCGTAGCGCTCGCGCGGCACGCTCGCACGGGCGAGCTGCGCTTCGAGCTCGGCGAGCCGCGCGGCGTACGCCTCGACGGCGCCGCGAAGCGCAGCGGGCCCGCTCGGTCCGGGCGCGCCTCGCCAGGCGCCCTCGGGATCACGATGGAGCACCAGCGCGCGCCGCTCGCGCTCGCCGCCTCGTGGCGGCCGGTGCACCAGCAAGAGCGCGTGGCCGGCGTCGAACATCGCGCGTTGCCGTCCGATCGAGGTGCCCACGCGCCGGCGCAGGCTCTCGGGGAGCGTCCAGTCGTCGGGAAGGAGCTTCGGCATCGGGCCTCCCTTCGCCGCGAGAACACCCGCGGCGAAGAGCCCGTTCCGTGCGTCACCCGCTCGTCACCGAGCAGGGCGGCTCGGCGGCGTCTTTTCGGTGCCGAGCCGATGGAGCTGCTCGTTCAGCGGCGGCGCCGGCGGACGGCGACGAGACCGACGAGCACGAGCGAGACGAGCGCCATGCCGGCGTTCGGGCTTCCGCCGCCGATGCGGCAGCTGCAGCCGGTCGAGACGACGGGCGGCGTGGTGCCGCCGCCGTCGCGGTTCGTCGCGCCGTCGCCGCTCGTGCTGCCGTCGCGCGCGCCGCCGTCGCTGGCCGGCCCTGCGTCGGTGGTGGTGCCGGCGTCGGTGCTGCCGGCGTCGTCGAGGGTGCCCGCGTCGACGTCGGCCGCGGCGTCCACGCCCGCGTCGATCGCGCCGCACGTGCTCTGGTCGCTCGGGCAGTCGACGTCCGAGCCGTCGCACGTCTCGGCCGGGTCGCAGGACGGATCCGTCGACGCGCGGCAGGTCGTCGTCGGGCCCGCGACCTGGTCCGCTGGGCACGTCGTCGCCGCGCCGTCGCAGAGCTCTTCGAGGTCGCAGTCGCCGATCGACGGGCGACAGACGAACGTGGCCGGCTGCACGGCGGGGACGCACGTACCGTCCGTGCCCGAGCAGTGATCGGCGAGGTCGCAGTCTCCGCTCGGGGTCGGGCCACAGGGCGTGGTGACGCTGGCGTAGGTGATGGTGCAGTCGACGCCGTTCGGCACCGAGGTCGCCTCGCAGGTACCGGGCGTGCACGTGTACGCGGTGCCGCCACAGACGCCGGCCGCCGAGCAGACGTCGCTGCGCGTGCTCGCGTTGCCGTCGTCGCAGGTGGTGCCGCCGAGCGGCATGTGGAGGCAGCCGCTCGATCCGCACGAGTCGGCGGTGCACACGTTGTGATCGTCGCAGTCGACGGGCGGCGTCGCGCCGCACGCGCCAGCGTTGCAGACCGGGAGCGGCGTGCAGGCGTTGCCGTCGTCGGGACAGCTGCAGGTGACGGGGATGTTCACGACGGTCGTGGCGCCGAAGGGCACGGTCACGCTCGCGGGGGCCGTGAAGCTCCAGGTCCCCGCGGCGGTCGGAGCCGTGACCGCGAGCGGATGAGGCGTGTCGGACGCGACCGCGGCGAACGTGACCACGCCGGTGCCGCCCGTCGTCATGGCGGCTCCGCCGTCGAGCGCCACGTCCCAGCCGGCGAGGCCCATCTCGCCCGGATCGACCGCGCCGTTGCTGTTCGTGTCGAAGAAGAGGCCGACCGAGATCGTCCCCTGGCAGAGCGGGATCGTGCCGGAGGCGCTCGTCACGCAGCGCACCACGCTCGTGCTGGTCGTGTTGCTGGTGGCCGTGCCGGTGCCGGAGATCGCGCCGACGAACGTCATGGACGCGGTGTTCGCGAGCATGCCGTCCGTCGCCCGCGAGTCGACGGAGACCTGGAAGCTGACCTCGGCGATGTCGCCGACGGGCAGCGCGCCGACGCGCACGGTGACGACGCCGCCGACGATCTCGCCGGCATCGTCGCCGGCCGCGATCGTGAGCGTGATCGGCGCGCCCACCGTGGTGTCGAGCGTGAAGTTGGTGCCGAGCGCGGTGACGCCGGCCGGGAGGGTGTCCGTGAGGACGCCGCTCGCGATGCCCTGCGCGCCGGTCGGCGAGGCATCGATCGTGTACGTCAGGACCGAGGTCGGGCCCGCCGGCGTGGGCGCGCTCACCGACTTCAGGAGATCGACGGCGGGCGGCGGCGTGGCGCCGTGCGCGACGAGGTGGAAGTCGTCGATGGCGAGATCGTCGTCGGCGCCGGGAGTCGCGTCGAAGTCGACCCATCGGACCCAAAGCCGCGCACCGGGCGCGAGCGACACCGTCACGGAGCCGCTCACGTGCGTGCGGTTGGGGTCGGTGTTGCCGACGAGCGCGCCGACGGTTCCCGACATCACGGGGCTCGAGAAGTCGAGCGCGTCCGCGTCGGTCCAGGTGCCGGTCGTGAGGCTGGTCGCGTCGGTGCTGTACTGGAAGTCGAGGCGATCCGGCGCCGTGCGCGGGGACACGCCGAGACGCCACTGCTCACCCATGAAGTCGACCGAGACGGAGGCGATCGTCGACGTGGTGCCGTTCGTGAACTGCGCGCCGTACATCGAGGCGAGGGAGCCGCTGCGCAAGGATCCGAGCGCTCGCTCGGTCGAATTCGTCGCTCCGAGGCTCAGCGTGTCACCCGTCGTGCCGCTGCCGGTACCGATTGAGTACTGCGCGTTCGCGTTCGACCCGCTCTCGCTGAACGACCAGCCCGTCGGCATCGTGGACGACGCGGCCGTATTGGCCAGCGTGTCGAAGTCCTGCGTGTACGTGCTCTCGAGCGCGCTGATCGCGACCTGCGCGTGCGCGTTCCCGGCGGTACCGAGCGCGACGAGCGCCGCTGCGAAGACGGAAAATCGGTTCATGACCCAAGCTCCTCCCGGGCCCCAGCCCGAAGAGGACGAGCATGCACGAGATCCGCGCCGAGGCCAGCACCCCCCCTGGCCCGTCACGGGCCCGCCACGGGCCCGACGCTCAGCGGCGGTCGATCGCGAGCGCGAGCACGTGCTCCTCGCGCGGCGGGCCGCCGCGGAAGTCGGCCTTCTCTTCCGAGGCGCCCGCGATCAGGCGCAGGCCCGCTCGCGGCGCGAGCGCATCGAGCTGATCGATCGGCGAGATGCGCAGGCGACCGAGCTCGGCGTCGCCGAGCACGAGGATCGCGAGCGCGTCGTCCTTCATCACGCGGCGCAGGGCGGTGAGCATCTCGAGGACCTCGCGGTCGAAGCGCTGCTGCGCCTCTTCTCCGCGGAGCGAGCGACGCGCGCCGAGCTCGCTGCGCGCGAACGCGCGGTCGTCGATGCCGAGCCACGCGAGGCGCAGCGCGTGGTGCGCGACGTAGTCATAGGTCCCGCCGTAGGGCGGCGAGGTCATCACCAGATCGGCGCGATACGCCTTGCCCAGGATCTCGGGCGCCCGGCGCGCATCGCCCACGAAGAGGCGCGGCTCCTCGGCGTCCTTCGGGGCGTGCGTGCGCAGCTCCGCCCAGCGCTGCACGAGCTCGCCCGACTTGCGCACGAAGAGCTCGGTCGAGAGCCCCTTGCGAAGGCGCTTGTCGACGACCTCTTCCGAGGTATCGGCCTTCTTCTTCGAGAGCTTCACGAGGAGCGACGAGAAGACCGCGCGCATCGCGCGCTGATCGCGCACGTCCTCGCACTGGTCGATCTCCTCGAGGAGGCCGGCGAGCTCCTTCAGGATGTGCCCGCCGTAGAGCATCGCCTGCTCGCGTGAGAGCGGCGCCTTGGCGGGCGTGCGCGTCTGGACGCGATCGAGCGAGGCCTCGGCCACGTCGGCGACCGACTCGAGGAACCGGCGGCCCTCGGCGGGCGTACGCAGCGAGCACTTCACTTCGACGACGAGGCTCGAGAGCGGGTTCAGATCGATCCCGCTCCCGCGCGCGCCGGCTCGCATCGCCTCCACGAGCACGGTGCCGCCGCCGGCGAAGGGATCGAGCACGCGACGGCCTGCGACGCCGAGCTCGCCGAGGATCGTGGCGGGCAGCGCCCAGTGCATGCGCGCCGGCCACGCGTGGAAGCCGTGCGTGCCCACGTCG
The DNA here is from genome assembly GCA_044223665.1 of Sandaracinaceae bacterium. Classification (GTDB taxonomy): domain Bacteria; phylum Myxococcota_A; class Polyangia; order Polyangiales; family Sandaracinaceae; genus JBBSAT01. The sequence continues at coordinate 15,635 of JBGALT010000013.1, forward strand.
GGCGCCTCGATCGCGGTGCGCTCGAGCGCGTGCGCGAAGAGCGCCGACAGGCGCGGATCGCCGTGCGTCCGGACCCGTCCGCCCACGTTCGAGAGCGCGCGTCGCTGCTTGGGCGGAGCCGTCTTCGGTGCCGTGCGCGGCGCGCTCATCGCGCCTCGGAGGGAAAGGTGGAGCGGCGCACGATCCGATGAGAGACGATCACGGCCGCAGCCTAGTACCGCGGATCAGAAGTTCGAGCCGCTTTGCGATGCGGCCCGAACTTCCGTTCCGCGGTACTTCGCGGGAAGGGCCACTTCGCTTGCGTGCGCAAGCTCGTGCCCTCCCCGCGGGCCCATGAGGAAGGGCCGCGGGCCCTCCCTCGGACTCCCACCCGCGACGTCCCTCGCCCGGAAGTGCGGATCGCACTTCCGGGCAGCGGTACTGGTACATCGGCCCCTCGAAGCGATCCCCGATCACGGAAGATGTCGGGCCCTCACGCGTACCATCGGGCCGTGGCCTTCTTCGTCATCACGTCGCGCCCCGGCAGCGAGCTGAAGCGCATCGTGGCGGGCGCCCTCGAGGAGCGCGGCTTCGTCCTCTGCGTCGACCGCGCGATCGACGGGAGCGTCGTCTCGATGAACGTGCGGCACCACGAGCACGGCGCGGTCCTCGAGACGGCATCGTTCGGCACGCCGGAGGGCCCGCTCTACGGCGCCTTGGCCGCGAGCGCGCGAGCGCTGGCCGGGGAAGAGGGCGTCGCGACGCTGGTGGACGCCGGCGCCGACGACAGCCGCGCCGTCGACTTCCATCGCGCCGCCGAGGATGCCGTGAGCCTTCCCGCGCCGCCCAAGCGTCGCCGCAACGACGAGGAGCCCGATCTCACGGCGGGTCGCTGGCACGTGGGCGAGCTCGCCGGTACGCGCCTCGGCGTCTGCTCCCGCACCGAGCTCCTGCAGGCGCGTCTGCCGGCGCGGTCCCGCCTCGATGCGCTGCTCGACGCCGTGCGCGCGGGCGCCGACGTGGAGCGGTGCGAAGTGCAAGGGCGCTCGGCCTTCCGCGTGCGCGTGGGAGCGAGCGCGCGCGTGATCGTGCCGAGCGACACCGAGGCCGCGGACCTCGCGCGGCTGCGCGCCTTCTTCGCTGCGCACTGATCGGTGCTCGGCGAGGAGAGCTCGGGTGCGGAGTGAACGCCTGGGCGCGTTCGTCGCCGCCTTGACTCGTGCTGGGCCGATCGGGATGCTCGTTCCGAGGCTCGTGCGTCGCGCTCGAATCGCGCTCTGGTGCTCCTTCGCGCTCGTGGCGCTGCCGCTCCCGACCGACGCGCAGGACGCAGGGACGCGCGAGCTCCCGGTCGAGCATCACCCGCTCGCCGACGCGTGCGCGGGGGCGCCCTGCCCGACGTACGAAGAGGCAGCGGCAGCGGCGCGTGCTTCGCCGACGGCGCCCTGTCGCGAGTGGCAGCTCGGCACCTGCGGTGCGCTCCGCTTCGTCGCGCACCGAGGCGCTCTCGGCGGAGACACGCGCTGGTACGACGCCCAGGGTCGGCTCGTCGCGATGTCGTCGTACGACGACACGCTGAGGCTCGCCGAGTACGGTGAGGTACCGAGCTGCGAGCGCGTCGTGACGCAAGACGGCTGCGGCGGCGATGCCGAGCCCGGGCCGAGGGCGGCGCGGACGACCCCCACGCGCGCCGAGATCGTGTCGGCGATGGATCTCGTCACCCCGGCCGCACGAGCGTGTCTACCGGAGACGCTGCCGACGCTCACCGTCGCGATCACGCTGCGCCCCGCCGGCACCCTCGCCTCGGCGACGCCGGTCGGGAGCGCGCCCGCGCCCGTGCGCAGGTGCCTCACGCGAGCGCTTCGAGCGCTCCGCGTTCCGCCGTTCGGCCCGCGGTCGTTCACGTTCCGCTATCCGTTCCGGCGCGCCGTCGAGTGATCGCCACGACGGCGCCGTGCTCGACCGAACGTCGCGGTCTGCGCTGCGGTGCGCGGGCGCTCAGCGTGCCCAGCCGAGCATGATGACGACGGCGATCGCGTTCTCGCCGGTGTCGGGGCGGCTGCCCTGGGCCACGCCGATGCCGACGTAGTCGACGTCTTCCTGGAAGCTGGGCTCGAGCTCGAGCGCCTCGTCGAGCACCGTGACGACCGCCATCACGCCGCCGATGCGTCGGAAGGCGAGCGAGAAGCGCCGCATCGCCGTCGAGGCGTGATCGACCGCGTCCTGCGTCGTGAGCGTGGGCGTCGTGAAGAACTCGTGCGCCGCCGCGTCGGCCGCCTGCTGCAGGTTCGGCTCCATCTGCACCGTGCTCGCGCCACGGGCCGTGCGCGCGCGGTTGATCGCGTCGAGCACCGTCTGCGGAGCGGCGGCCACGTCGATCGGCTGCGCGAAGCGGAGGAAGACCTCCGTGGCGACGAAGGCCGTCCGCCCGTCGCTCGTGTCGGCGACGACGCCGATGCCGACGACGTTCGCGTCGGCGTTCACCAGGTTCGCGCGGTGCCCGGGGCTCGCCACGAGGCCGTCGTGGATCTCCTGGGCCGAGTAGCCGCGGCCGATGTTCTCGAGCACGAGCCCGCTGTGCAGGCCGGCCGCGCGCACGCGATCGGCGGGCGATCCCGTCGTCGGCGACTCGTGCCCGGTGAAGCCGTGCGCGACCATGTCCTCCGAGTGCGCCATCGCGACCGCCTCGGCGCGCGCGTCGATCGTGAGCGGCGGCAGGCCCGAGGTGTGACGGGTCTCGTTCAGCATGCGCAAGAGCTCGTCGTGCACGCTGGCGACGTCGGTGCTCCCGCTCGTCTCGGTCGGCGCCGCGCGCAGACGGATCGACGTCGGCGGCGAGCCGCTCACGTAGACCGGGAAGTTGGCGATGACGGAGTCGCCGTGCGGCCCGTCGGCCAAGAGCTCCACGTGGTGCTCGCCGGAGTGGGCGATCGGCACGTGCAGATCGAACGCGGGCCCGGCGCCGCCGGGGATGCGCTGCGTGGATCCCTCCGGGGACTGGATGGCGACGATGGGGTTCGAGTAGCCCTCGACGAGCGTGCCGCGCAGGACGAGCGGCCCCATCTGCGGCGCGCGCGGGACGTCCTCGAGCGTGGTGTCGCGCGAGGAGAGCGCGATCACGACGAGCCACACGCCGCCGCGCGGGAGGATGATGCCGCCCCAGTGCGTGTAGCGCTGGCGCCCGAGGAACTGATCCATGCTGCGCTGCACGTGGTCGGCGATCGAGACGCGGTCGGGCAGGCCGAGCACGAGCACGTGGGGCACCGGCTCGATGAGGCCGAGGTTCCACGCGAAGAACTGGATGACCTCCGAGGGCGGTGGGTCGCCGCCGTGATCGAGGTGGTCGCTGAGCTGCTGCGCGAGCGTCGCCAGGCGCGGATCGCCCGTGATCGACATGCTGCGCCCGGCGGCCGCGGCGTTGACGCCCTCCACGACTCCGGCGGCGTCACCGCCGCCGATCACCGGCTCGCCCGCCGGTGGCGCGCTCGCATACGCCGGGACGCTGGGCGTGGGCGCGCGCACTTCGTCGCCGGGCGCGACCGCCCCTCCGAGGTGGGTGTCTTGCTGGGGATGACAGGCCAGCAGGCCCGAGACGCAGAGAGAGAAGAGGAGCGAGCTCTGGGAGAACCGGCGCATGGCCCTCCCGTACCACTCTTGTCGGGAATTCGCGATCGCTCGATTCACCCCGCTACGCTTCGATTCGAAGAACGAGAGGACGGGCCGCCGGATCGGACCGGCTCGCCCCTCCGGCCCCTACCGTCCGCGGCTTCGCCGCTTCCGTTCGGGTCCTGCGTGACGAGCACTCATTACTGAGAGATCGAACGGCTCGCCCCTCCGGCCCCTACCGTCCGCGGCTTCGCCGCTTCCGTCCGGGTCCTGCGTGACGAGCACTCATTACTGAGAGGAGCACCTCGATGTTGGACTTCCTGTTGCCCCAGCGCCGTGAGATCCGCCGCCACGCCGTCCACGTGCCCTGCGAGGCCGTGCGAGAGAACGGGTTCCGTCGCATCGGAGGAGTGCTGCTCGACCTCTCGGACGAGGGCTGCTTCGTCTCGACCGAGACGATCGACCTCGATGTCGGCGAAGAGGTCTTCCTGGCGTTCCAGGCCCCTCGGACGCGCCAGTGGATCGACGCGCGCAGCGTGGTGATGCGGCGCTCGGCGGGTCGGCGCCGCGACGATCATCCGAAGGGTCTCGGCCTGCACCTGATCGACATGAGCCCGATCGAGCGCGCCATTCTCGCAGCCTCCATCCAGCGGCTGCCGCCGCCGCTGCCGACGCGCCGCCAGGTGCCGGACTACGCTTCCTTCGTGATGCAGATCGCCGCGATCTGATCGAGCCCGGCCGGAGTCGTCGCGTGACGCGACGTCCGGGACGAGGGGCGGGCGACCCGCGCGTCGCGAGCACCGATTCGCGCCCGGTGTCCAGGCCGCGCTCGACTCGATTCAGTCCGCACGCATCGTGCGGACTGGATAGCGAGACACGAGCGGGTCGGCGGTGACGATGACCAGCGACTCGGCGCGCGCCTGCGCGACGAGCAGCCGATCGAACGGATCGCGGTGATGGTCCGGGAGCTCGCGGAGCCCCCGCGTGTGGGTGAGCCGTACCGGTAGCTCCTCGAGCCGCAAGCGCGCCAGCTCCTCGGCGAAGGTCGACGGCAGCTCGAGCTTGCCGATCGAGCGCTTGATCTCCATCTCCCACGCGGAAGCGACGCTGAAGTACAGCGTGTTGCGTGGCGCGAGGAGCGCCCTCCTGGCGGCTTCGGAGAGCCGCTCCGGCTCGGACACCGCCCAGAGGACGACGTGCGTGTCGAGGAGCAGGCGCATCAGGGCCGGGAGCTCGGTGGCCGGCGCCGCTTCTTGCGGCTCGAGGTCGCCCGGGGCGCGGCGCCGAGACCGAAGAGCGTCTCGATCTCCGCGACGGGAGCGTCGAAGTCTCGGGCCACGCGGACCCGACCCCGCAGGCGACCCAGCTCCCGAGGCTCGTCGTCCGCCGTCACGGGCACCAGGCGCACGCAGCGCCGGCCAGCCTTCGCGATCACGATGTGCTCGCCTGCCTCGGCCTCGTCGACCAGACGACTGAGATGGGTCTTCGCGTACTGGATGTTGACCGCGCGCATGATCGACGATGACCTGGTCCGACTTGGTCTGCAAGGGCGCGATCGAGTCACGACCGCTCCTCGGGCCTCGCGCCCGCGGTCATCGGCGGGCGAGCTCGATCACGAGCGGCGAGTGATCGCTCGTGATGGCCGGCAGCTCCCGTACGCTCGCGACGCGCAGGCCGTGCACGTAGGCGTGGTCGAGGCGCATCGGCGGGAGCGAGAAGACGCCGTTGGGCCAGGTCGTCGTGGCGCCACGTCCGACGGCCTCGTGCGCTTCGGTCAGGCCGAGCGCGAGAAGGCGTCGATGCGCGAAGCTGAACGGCGACGCGTTGTAGTCCCCGGCCGCCACGAGCGCAGCGTCGCTGCGGGCGATTTCGTCCCGGAAGCGCGCCTCGAGCGCGTCCATGTGCGCCGTCCACATCTCGGTCCAGCGCGCGCTCGAGGGCGGCGCGGTGTGGACCGAGTAGATGCGCACGCGCTGGCCGTCGATCACGACGTCGGCGTGCGCGAGGGGCACCGGATGCCATCCAGGGAGCGCCTCGATCACCGCGCTCTCGAGCGGAAGCCGCGAGTAGATCCCGATGCCGAAGTAGTCCTCGTCGAGCGCGTGCGGCTCGAGCACGCGGTAGGGGTAGCGCTCGCGCGCCCCGCGCTCGTCGAGGAGCGTCGCCCACTCGACCGAGAGCTCCTGGATGGCGAGCACGTCCGCATCCTGCGCGAGCAGTGCGTCGGCGAGGCGCGGGTCGGGCCGCGGGGCGAGCAGGTTCGCGTCGACCAGACGGAGCAGCGGCACCGCCGCGGGGGCCTCGGCGCGGGTCGTTCCCTCGACGCTCCAGGCGAGGTGGGCGAGGGCGATGGCCGCGAGCCAGCCGGCGATCCGGCGATGGCCGCGCCACCACGCGATCCCGGCGAGCAGATACGCCGGCAGCAGCGTCCAGAACGCGAGGCTCTCGGCGACGAGCCAGGGATACGGCGTCTGGAAGGGGAGCAGACGCGCCAGCACCACGAGCGAGAGCGCGCCCGCGAGGCCTCCGTAGAGCCATCGCCGCTGCGAGGCTCGCCGGCGCTCCTTCGTCTCGTCGCGCTCCATACCTTTCTCTTACGCGCGCGCGGGGGCCGGTCGTCCCGGGATCCGGGTGAGCCGTCGTTTCTCCATCGTGAGCCGTCTCGCGCCGCTCGGGGTACTACCGCCCGTGACCGAGCTGCGCCCTACCACCATCGCCCTCGTGCTCGCGCTGATCTCGGCGGGCGCGCTCGCCGGCTGCGAGAGCGCACCCGGCGCCCCGACCGATGCCGGCCCCACCCGCGACGGCGGCACGGGCGGCTCCGATGCGTTCACCCCTCGTACCGACGGCGCGCAGCCCGACGCGGCCACCGAGCCCGACGCCTGGACCGTCCCGCCCGGCATGGTCGACGTGGTCGTCGCCGTCGGTCGCGGCGGTCGCTCCATGATCTCCTGCGACGAGGGTCGCACGTGGATCGAGGACCGGATCGAGACCGCGGCCGACGTGCGCTGCTGGGGCCAGCCGGACGGCGCGGAGCCGGAGTTCCTCGACGCCGCGCACACGATGCCGAACCCGCGCTACCTCGAGTGCGACCACGACGAAGGAAACTCCACCGGCCTCGTCTTCCACGATGGCGCCTTCTTCCGCGTGATCGGCTGGGGCACGCCCGGGCGCACGCAGCGCAGCGTGGACGGCGTGACGTGGGAGATCCCGGCCCCCTCCTTCGAGGCCACCTACAACGGTCTGGTCGCCTTCGACGACGCGCTCGTGGCGATGGGGACACCGCAGCCCTACCTGTCGACCGACGACGGCGCGAGCTGGGTCGCATCGAGCGGTGAGCTCGGCTGGGACGTCGGCCACGTGCGCGCGGCGACGAGCTCGAGCTTCGGCGCCATGGGCACGATCGTGTACGTCACGGACGACGGTGTCGGCTGGACCGACGACCGCGCCGCGACCTTCCACGGGCCCGACGCGCCGGCGTGCGACGGACGGACGTTCGCGAGCGGCGGCGGTGTCACCGTGCATCTCGGATCGGGCGGCACCGTGTGCACCACGCTCGACGGCGGGCGCACCTGGCAGACGCAGTCGCTCGGCTCGGGCTTCGCCGCGGGCCCGGTGTGGAACGGGCGTGCGTTCCACGCGTGGGGCGACGGCGCGGGCGGCTTCACGCACTTCTCGAGCCCGGACGGCGTCGCGTGGGCCTCGTCGTCGAGCACGCGCGTGGGCATCGCGATCGTCGGCGCCACCGTCTCGGGGACGTTCGTCGGCGTCGACGGGATCTGGAACGGTGGCTACGAGAACCAGCGGCTCTTCCGCAGCGACGACGGCGACGCTTGGGAGACGCTCGCCACGGACGGCTCGGCCTTCACGCCGGGCCATCCCCTCTCGCACTTCGCCGCGGGCGTCGTGCCCGCGAACGCGTACTGCCACGACTGACCGAGCCGGCCGGCAGGCGCGATCGCGTCGATCCACGCCCGCCGCACTCCGTTGCGCGCAGCCTTTGTAAGAAGGTCCGGCTGGTTCTCGTGCGACACTCCGTGACTGCGGGTCGTCCGCAGCGCGGAGGGGTGCATGAAGCGAGGCTGGCTTTCCTTGGCGATGGCGCTCGGAGGCGTCGTCCTGGGCTGTGGTGGCGGGGCGCCCGCCGATCCCTGCCCCGGCGGGATCTGCGCGCAGACCGATGCCGGAATGGATGCGGCCTCCGTGGTGCCCGACGGCGGGCCACCGGTCGACACCGGGGTGGCTCCGGTGGATACGGGGCTCCCCCCCGTCGACACCGGCGTCGCCCCCGTGGACACGGGCCTTCCTCCGACGGACGGTGGTGGCTGCGGCACCGGATGCGTCGAGCGCTGGACCTGCACCCCGTGGGAGACCACCGGCGCGGGCAGCTCGGCGGCGACGCGCTCGTGCACCGATGCGAACGCGTGCGGCACGACGTGCAGCCGGCCGGCGCTCTCGGCGACGCTGCCCGCGCTCGATCGCGACTACTTCGAGTGCAACGTGTTCCCGATCTGGGCCCGCAGCTGCGGCTTCCTCGGCTGTCACGGCACCGAGACCACGCGCGCGCTCCGCATCTACGCGCGCGGTCGTCACCGCCACTCGGGCGAGACGTGGATCGAGAACGGATGCTTGTCGGCGGGCACCGCGCGCCCCTCGGATGCCTGCGAGGGATCGATCGAGTGCTACTGCTGGACGCTGCCGCTCTCGGCGACCGAGGCGAGTCGCAACTTCGACGCGGCCCGTGGTCTCGCGCTCGGCGCAGACGGGCAGCCGCTCTCCGACGTCACCACCTCGGAGCTGCTCACGCAGCCGCTGATCGGCGGTGGGTTCTCGCACCAGAACGTCCACTTCTGGCGCCCCACCGATCCCGACTACCAGACCATCCGTAACTGGCTCTCGGGCTCGACGCTCGGCCACGCCTGCACGCTGGGAGACTGACCATGACCGAACGAAAGCATCTCTGGGTCGTTCGCTCGCTCGTCCTCGCGAGCCTCGGCGCGTGCGGTGTCGCGGGCGTGATCGCGACCGAGCCGAGCATCGCGCACGCGTTTCCCGAGGCGCGCTACTGGCACATGGCCGCGAGCGGTGCGGCGCGCCCGGGAGGCAATCGGGCGGGGGCCGAGGGCAACTACTTCACGGGCGGCGCGCAGGATCACGGGCTCACGTGCGCCGTCTGTCATACCGGCAGCGCGGGCCTCATCGGCGCGACGGTCACCGCCGTGCCGGCCTTCGGCGCGTCGACCGACGGCGACTATCGCATCACGCCGGGCACCCACTACACGATCACCGTCACGATGACCGGCGAGCACCTGCACTCGCCGATGATGCCGTACAACGATCACAACGGGATGACGGCGACGGTCGAGGACGACAACGGCGCGCGGGCCGGCGTGTTCTCGGGCGACAACGGCAGCTCCGGCGCGAGCTGCCCGGCCAATCCGCCCGCCAGTCTCAACGGGACCACGGCGGTCTACGGCGACTGCCACGGTGTGGTGTTCCAGGGGCAGCCTGCGGGCAACCACTGGACCTTCGGATGGGACGCGCCCGCGGCGGTGAGCGGTCATCTGCACCTCTGGCTCGGCGTCGTGGATGGTGACACCGGTGGCGACTCGTCGCTGACCGACGACGTCTTCCAGCACCACTACATCCTCTCGAGGAACTGAGGCGCGGTGCCGAGGACGACGCGGCGAGCTCGCTCGCGCCTGGCTCCGGCGCTCTGCGTCGCGCTCGCGCTCGCGCTGGCGGGGTGTGCGGGCGTGCGGCCGTGGGAGCGCGAGCAGCTCGCGGCGCCCCGCATGGAGCTCGATCCCGACGCGACGCAGTCGCTCGTCGAGCAGCACGTCTACAACTACCGCGAGGGCTCGAGCGGTGGCTACGGTGGGGGCGGCGGGGGTTGCGGGTGCAACTGATCGGAGCGTTCGGCCGAACAGCGCGCAGCCCCGCCGTGGGGCTCGCTCTCGCCCTGCTCGCGTTCGCGCCCGAGGGATGCGGCGGGGCGAGCGCGCGTCACGACGTCGCCTCCGTCGACCTGCGCACGGCGATCTACCAGGACTCGAACGACACGACGGTCGGCACCGGCGTCGTCGCGGCGAGCGCGCGTCCGACCGACGAGACGACGATCTCGGGGCGCTACCTGCTCGACGTGACGACGACGGCCTCGGTCGACGTCGTCTCGGCGGCGACCCATCGCTGGGACGAGCCGCGCCACGAGGGCATGGGCGGCGGCACGTGGTCGAACGGAGAGGTCGGTCTCAACGCGTCGTACGTGTACTCGACGGAGAACGACTGGTCCTCGCACACCGGCTCGCTCGGAGGCTCGTTCGACTTCGACGAGCACAACTTCCAGCTCCAGTGGGGCGCTTCGTACGTGTGGAACGACGTCTGGCGCCGCAACGATTCGATCTTCCGCCGCAACCAAGAGACCACGACGGGCACGCTGGCGCTGGTGATCACTCCGGATCCGGCCGACGTCGTCTCCATCGGCTATTGGTTCTCGTGGATCGGCGGCTACCAGGAGTCGCCCTACCGCTACGCGCGCTTCCTCGGCGCGGGCGTCCAGGGCCCGCCCTACCTCACCACGCCCGAGGAGGTCCCGGACGATCGGTTCCGCCACGCGCTCACGATCCGCTGGAACCACGCCCTCGGCGAGGCGCTCGCGCTCCGGAGCCACGCGCGTGGATACGTGGACGACTGGGGCATCGGCTCGATCACGATCGGGACCGAGCTGCGCGGCACGGTCGACGACACCGATCTCGGCTTCATGGTGCGCGCCTACGGCCAGCTCGGCGCGAGCTTCTGGCACGACGTCTATCCGCAGGCGCAGCGGTACATGAGCTCCGACCGCGAGCTCTCGCCCTTCGTCGACCTCTTCGGCGGGCCCTTCCTCGCGTACCGCGCCGCCCAGGAAGGCGCGCTCTCCGAGCTGCGCTTCGAGCTCCGCGTCACGGGCTTCCTCTTCCACTTCTTCGAGTTCGCCCGCCTCACCGAGCGCTACGGCGTGGTCAGCGAGCTCGCGCTCGGAGGGACGTTCTGATGCGCGCGCGCGGCCTCGGCCTGGTCGGCCTCGTCCTCGTTCTCGGTGGGGCGCTCGCCTCGTGCCTCGGCGATGCGAACGCGCCGCGGGACGCGGAGCCGCTCGACGAGGCGTTCTTCCGCTGCCAGGTGCAGCCGGTGCTGACGCGCAACTGCTCGATGTTCGCCTGCCACGGGAACGCGCGGCGCTTCTTCGTCCTCTTCGGGCGCAATCGCCTGCGCCTCGGCGGCACCGAGGCGATGCGCGGCAGCTTCCTGACCGACGCCGAGCGCGAGCGGAACTTCGCGGCCGCGAGCGCGATGGTCGTGCCGGGCCATCCCGAGCTGAGCCCGCTGGTGATGAAGCCGCTCGATCCGAGCGCGGGCGGTTGGTACCACGTGGGCGGCGACACGCCGTTCCACGGCGGTGATCCGTTCACGTCCGTCGACGACGCGCGCTACCAGACGCTGGTCGACTGGGTGAACGGCGCGACCGACGACCCGAGCTGCGTCGAGCCGGGGAGCACGATGTGATGCGCGCCAGATTCGACCTCGGGGCTCTCTCTCGCGTGCGGCTGCGGCTGCCGGTCGCCATCGTCCTCGCGCTCGCGGCCGTGATGGGCGGCGCCTCCCGTGCGTCGGCGTTCCACACGGCCACGCTCTTCACGACGAGCGCGGGGGCTGGCGGCGCCGACTACGTCTTCTACACCGGCTCGCGTCGCGATCACGGCTGGACGTGCGCTGCGTGCCACGTGGAGGGCCCGGGCCAGCTGCGCGTGCTCCTCTCGGCGGACAACGGCTTGCTCGACGGTCGTGCGTACGTGCCGGACACGACGTACCAGTTCACCATCGCGATGCGCGAAGAGCGCCTCGGGCTCGGCGCCGCGCGCTCGAACTTCAACGGCATGGCCGCGGTGTTCCACGACGCGGAAGACCGGCCCGCGGGCTCGCTCGTGAACGTCCCCGCCGATCGATACATCACGCTGCTCGGCACCACGCTCTTGAGCTCGAGCACGGCGGTCGGTGTCACGAGCTGGAGCTTCGGTTGGGTCGCGCCGCCGGCGGGAACGGGCCCGGTGACGATGTACCTGGCGGTCGTCGACGGCGACGGCGCGGGCTCCGGCCCGACCGAGACGCTCACCGATCCGTTCGGCGACGACGTCGCGGCCTCGTCGATCCGCTTGGAGGAGGCTGGCGCCACGATGACCCGCGCGCCGTGCCGGCGCCCGTTCTCGTTCGAGGCGCCGCCCGCGCTCGTGGCGGCGCTGAACGGGCCGGCGCCTGCCGGCTGAGGATCCGCCTCACGGCTCGAGAGTCGATGGCGCCGGCGCTCGGCTTCGCCCTCGTCAGAGCATGTTGACGGGGTCGATGTCGACGCTCGCCCGCGCGACGCCGAGGCCCTCCTCGATGCGCGTCAGCACCGCGCTCGCGACGGCACGCAGCGCGGGGCGCTCGACCGAGCGCAACAAGAACCGATACCGGAAGCGACCCCGCAAGCGCTCGATCGGTGCGGGCGCCGGTCCCAGCACGTCGACGCGCTCGGTCTTCACGAGGGCCATCGCGCTCGCGACGGAAGCGAGCATCGCGGCCGTTCGCTCGGCGACCACGCGATCGGCCGCATCGATGCGGACGGCCGCCAGGCGCGCGAAGGGCGGATAGCGGGCGTCCTTGCGCGAGGTCATCTCCGCCCGCAGGAACGCGTCGTAGGAGTGGTGCTTGGCCGCGAGGATCGACGGGTCCTTCGGCTGGAAGGTCTGGAGCACGACCTCGCCCGGCGTCTCGGCACGGCCCGCCCGCCCGGCGACCTGCGTGAGCAGCTGGAACGTGCGCTCGGCGGCGCGGAAGTCGGGGAACGCGAGTGACTGATCGGCGAGCAGGACGCCGACCAGCGTCACGCCCGGCAGGTCGTGCCCCTTGGTCACCATCTGCGTGCCGACCAGCACGTCGACCTCGCGGCGGCGCATGCGCTCGAGCACGGCCTCCACGCCCTGGCCGGTGGCCACGTCGCGATCGAGGCGCGCGATGCGTGCCATCGGGAAGGCGGCGGCCAGCGTGTCCTCGAGCTTCTCGGTGCCCAGGCCGATCGTCACGAGCTCGAGCGAGCCGCACTCCTGGCATGCCGTGCCGGCTGGCTGCGCGTAGTCGCAATAGTGGCAGCGCAGCGATCCCGCACGGCGATGCTCGGTCAGCGTGACCGAGCACGCGGGGCAGCGCTGCACGTGCTCGCACTGCGTGCAGCGCACCGAAGGGGCGAAGCCCCGGCGGTTGAGGAAGAGCACGGCCTGGTGGCCCTCGGCGAGGCACTTCTCGAGCGCGCGGTGGAGCGGCAGCGTGATGAGCGGGTCGCGCGTCGGGCCGGCGCCGGTGCGCGAGAGATCGACGATCTGGACGGGGGGCAAGGGGCGCGCGTTGGCGCGCTCGCGCAAGACGAGCTTCTCGTAGCGACCGCTCTCGGCGGCCTGGTAGCTCTCGAGCGCGGGCGTCGCGCTGCCCAGCACGCACACGGCGCCCGCGCGATGCGCGCGGAGCACGGCGAGGTCGCGGGCCTGGTAGCGGAAGCCTTCTTCCTGCTTGTAGGAGCCGTCGTGCTCCTCGTCGACGACGACGAGGCCGAGGCGCGCGACGGGCGCGAAGATCGCCGAGCGCGCGCCCACCGCGAGCGTGACGTCGCCGCTGCGCAGCGCTTGCCACATGCGCATCCACTCGCGCTCGGTGAGGCCGCTGTGCAGGACGGCGATGTCGTCGCCGAAGCGAGCGCGGAAGCGCCCCACGAGCTGGGGAGTGAGCGCGATCTCGGGCACGAGCAGGATGGCGCCTCGGCCTCGCGCGCGCGTCTCGTCGATCGCGCGCAGGTACACCTCGGTCTTGCCCGAGCCGGTCACGCCGTGGAGAAGGAACGTCGCTGGCCGTCCGTCGCGCTGCGCGGCCACGACGGCTTCGACGGCGCGTGCCTGCTCGGGCAGCAGGGTGGGAGGCGTGTCGCGCGCGACCGTGCTCTCGAAGAAGGGATCGCGCGGCGCAGCGACGCTCTCGAGCGCGAGGAGCCCGGAGGCGACGAGCTTGTCGATCGTCTTGCGCGTCGTGCGCACGAGCTGGAAGAGCTCCTTCTCGTCGAGTCGTCCCCGTGCGTCGAGGATGGCGAGGATCTCGCGCTGCTTGGCCGAGAGCTTCGGCGGCGGCGCCGCGCCCTCGACCCGACGGAGGATGCGCACGCGATCGATCTTCACGCGCTTCTCGGCCCGGAGCTCGCCCGAGCTGGACAGGAACCCCGTCTTCTTCAGGCCGAGGACGGCATCGCGGTCGAGCCCGGGCGCCGCCGCGCGCAGGACCTCGCCGATCGGATGCAGGTAGTAGCTCGCCGCCTCGGCGAGGAACGACGCCAGCTCGGCCGGAAAGACCGGTCGCTCGTCGAGCACGCCGGCGACGGCGAGCACCCGGACACCCTCGGGCGGCGTGGCCGCCGTGCCGACCACGAAGCCGGGCACCTTGCGGCGTGCGAAGGGGACCGCCACGCGCGCCCCGATCTCGATCCGCGTGCGCAGCCCGTCGGGCACCGAGTAGGTGAAGGTCCGGCGCAGCGGCGCGGGAATCGCCACCTCGACGAGCATCGGTGCGTCGGTCGTGCTCACCGGCGTGGGCTCGGTGCGCGCATCGCGCGCGCGATCGGCTCGTAGAGCGGCTCGGGGATCGGCTGCCCGAGCGAGACGACGGCCAGCGCGACGGCGACCGGCTCGTCCTCGAGGACGCTCACGCCGCTCTCGCGTGCGGCCTCGCCCATCGCGGCGGAGCGCTCCGCGCGACCGACGGCCGCCACCACCGGGACCGCATCGGGGTCGGCCTCGTCGTACGCGAGCGCGATCGCGAGCGAGTCGCCGTCGGTCACCAAGATCGCCGCCGCGCGGGCCTCTTCCACGTCGCTCGCGCGCGCGAGCTCGGCCCGCACCCGGGCGCGCTCGCGTCGGACGTGCTCGTCGCCCTCGGTCTCGCGTCGCTCGCGCTCGACCTCGCGCCGGCTCATGCGGAGCGAAGCGCGGAGCCACGCGCGCTCGACGACCGCGTCGAGCACACCGATCGCGGCGAGGGCCAGGCCGCTCCGCAAGAGGAGCGCAGCAGTGAGCGCGAGCGCGGCGTCGAGAGCGGCGCTCGGAGCCTGGCGCGAGAGCGTCGACACGCCGGGCAGCCCTTCGTGGAACGTCGAGAGCACCACGGCGCCGACGACGGTCAGACGCAGCAGCGTCATCGCAAGCCGGCTCGCCGCGCGCGGCGCCGCCTCGACGTCGAGACGGCCGCTCGGATCGAGGCGGCGCGCATCGGGAGCGAGGAAGCCGGCGACGAGACCGCCGAGCTGGAGCGCGCTCGTGGCCGACGTCACCGTGACGATCAGCGCGAGGAGCCAGAGCGTGGGTGCACCGGCGAGCGCGAGCGCCGCGCTCGTCGCCTCGGGTGCTCCGAGCGCGCCGCGGGCGATCCGCGCCAGAGGATCTTCGAAGAGCGCGCGGGCTCCCGCGACGAGGCTCGTGCCCTCGAGGCGGAGCCCGGCACCGAGCGCGACGAGCCCCGCCGCGAGCACGAGATCACGGCTCTGCCAGGCGCGGCCTTCGCGTCGCGCCTCGCGCTCGCGCCGCGGTGTCGGCTCTTCGGTCTTCGCTTCCTCGGCCATCGCTCATTTCGGTCGCGTGTTGCGGCCGCGGAGGAGCAGCGCCGCGATCAGCATCGCGATGCTCACGCCGGCGATCGCGTACGACCAGAGGTGCCCCACGCGGACGGCCTCTTCGCCCTCTCCGTCACCCTCGAGCGGCAGCGGCTCGACCGGCGCCTCGCTCGAGACCGCCGCGAGCGTCGCGTGCCGCCCGTGCTCGGCGCCGAGCGCGATCGTCTCGGCGATCGCCTGCGCCTCGCCCATCCGCTCCCGCGGCCCGCCGATCGAGATCCGCAGCGCGCGTGCCCAGTCGCCGCCGCCGCAGTCGACCGAGATCTCGCTCGCGAGCTGTCGCAGCCCGCTCGGCTCGGTCGGGCTCTCGACCGCGAGCCAGCGGACGGCGCCGCCGAGCAGGGAGCCATCGTGCAGGGTGCCGGCGCCTTCCGGGACCCGTGGCGGCTCGGTCCCGGCGGGCGAGAGCTCGATCGCCAGGATCGCGCGTGGCTCGCCCATCGCCGTCAGCTGGGTGATGCGGACGAGCGTCGTCCCGAGCGCCGACTGACGCGTGGCGACCCAGCCCTCCGGCAGGGTGATCGAGAGCGCGTCGGGTGTCTCGCTGCACACGCTCGCGAGCTCGACGGTGCCGCGGAGCACGTCGGGCGCCGCTTGCTCGGCGCGGAGCGAGCCGAGCACGGCCTCGGCGTAGGCGACGCCGTCGGTGCGCGCCGCTTCGCTCGCCGCGTCGGTAGGCTCGAGCTGCGTCTCGATCCGATCGACCCAGCCGTCGGTGTGCACGGCGAACGCGACCAGCGGGCGGAAGGCGCCGTCGGGCGAGGGCTCGGTGCAGCGGATCACCACGAGGTCCGTGCGCTCTTGCAACGTCCCGTAGGTCGGGCTCGCGCAGGGCGGCGGCGTGGCGCGCACGACGGCCTCGAGATCGGTCGGGCGCGTGGCCTCGAGCAGGGTCGCCCGCAGCGCGAAGTGACCGTCGGGCGCGCTCACCGTCGCGATCCCGTCGATCGTCTGGGGCGCGTGGATGCCGGAGGGGCCGCCCGTCGTCGGAGCGAGCGAGGAGTCCTCCGGAAGAACGGCGCTCCAGCGCCCCCCGAGCAGCGTCACCCGGTGCCCGCTCGCCGCATCGACCGTCGGCCACGCGAGCGCGCGCGACGCAGGGACCGACACGACGAGGAGCGCGACGGCGAGCAGGAGCACCAGGCGATTCGACATCGGCGCGAGCATAGCCCCAAGATGCGCTCCCACACGTGTCGTCCCGCCCGTTCGTCCCGCCCGCATCCGCCGCCGCCCTCGCGCTCGCCACGCTCGCGTGTGCTGCGCCGAGCCCCACCACGCGCTCGGACGTGATCGTCACCCATCCGTCCGCGCCCGCGATCGCGCCGTTCACGAGCTGCGAGGTGACGACGGCCGTGCAGAGCTCGAGCTCGCGCAACCACGACGCGCTCTGCGCCGACATCGACTACACGTTCGTGCCGCCGGCCGTCGGAGACCACTACCCGATGTGGGCGAGCTACCTCACCTACGACGCGCCCGTCCCGTGGGGCTTCGTCGTCCACTCGATGGAGCATGGAGCGGTCGTCCTCGTGTACGACCCCGAGAGCCCGGCGAGCGCGGAGATCCAGCGAGCGTTCGTCGACGTGATCGCCGCGCACGGGCTCGACCCGGCGTGTCGCGATCAGAGCTGGCCGTCGCGCTTCATCGTGATGCCCTCCCACGATCTGTCGACACCGCTCGCGGCGATCGCGTGGGGCCACACCTACGAGGCCACCTGTCTCGACCCGGCCTCGCTCACCGCGTTCGTGGAGGCGAGCTACGCCCACGCGCCGGAGAGCCTGTGCAACCCGGGCGCCGATCGCAGCGCGACGGGCTGGTGTCCGTAGGCACGGCGAGCTCGACGCATCCGTCGGTGTCGAGGTTCATGCCCACGTGCATCGGGCAACGCCGGCTCGCCGCGCGCCCGTCGTCGGACGTCGCTCGAGGCGGTCGAGCCGCGCGTCGACGCCGAGCTCGCGTCCGCGGAATGCGAGCACCGAGCCGAGCCGAGGCTCCGCATACTGGAGACCGAGCCATCACCCTCGGGAGGAACTCTTGCCCAGCCCGTTGCAGTACGCGAAGGCGCTCCGCTCGTTCGTGCGTCTGGTCCGCGATCCCACGCGGCTCGAAGAGGTGTTCGTGCTGGCCGAGTCGGTCGAGACCGAAGAGGCCGCTGCGCGCGTCGCCGAGGTGTTCCAGAAGGATCCGCGCTCGGCGCGCGTCCTGCGCGAGCGGCCGCGCCTGGGCGAGGTGGACCTCTCGCGCCTCGCGAAGCTGCCCGAGGGCACGCTGGGTCGCGTGTTCGCCGACGCGATGATCCGGATGAACCTCGACCCGAAGGACATCCTCGTGCCCGAAGTCGTCGAGAGCGACTTCGACTACGTGCGTGCGCACCTGCGCGAGACGCACGACGTCTGGCACCCGGTCACCGGGCTCGAGACCGACGTCGCCGGCGAGCTCGGCCTGCAGGCGTTCTATCTCGCGCAGTTCCAGGCGCCGCTCTCGGCGCTCCTCTTGATGGTGGGCTTCGCGAACACGCTCTTCTACGGCATGGAGGATCGCGACCGGCGCATGCGCGAGATCGCGCGTGGCTGGCTCATCGGCAAGCGCGCCGAGCCCTTCTTCGGCGTGCGCTGGAGCGAGATGTGGGAGATGCCGCTCGACGAGGTGCGCCGCACGCTGCGCGTCGATCCGGACCTCGCCAGCGAGCTGATCGACGGGTTCGTCGCGGGCCTGCCGAGCGCGCGCCTGCGCGCCATGCTCGCCGCCTGAAAGGGGCTGCGCTTCGCCTTCGCGCGTCGTCGTGGAGCAGCCCGCAGGATCGATGAAGTGCACGGTGTGGCGCGCGCGAGGGTGGGCGGCAGCGCGGCGCGTCGCAGGGGTGGGGTCGGCGTGAGCAGGCCGTTCGACGTTCGTCTGCGGGGGCACGACGTGGTCGAGGGCGGGCATCTCGTGCGGCGGCTCCTGCCCGATCCCGTGCTGCCCATGGTCGGGCCCTTCGTGCTCTTCGATCACTTCGGGCCGGCGACGCTCGCGGCGGGGGAAGGGGTGGACATCGAGGCGCACCGGCACGCGCACCTCGCGACGGTCACGTACCTGTTCGCGGGCGCGACCCATCACACCGATGATCTCGGGAGCGACGTGGTGGTCGAGGCGGGCGACGTGGCATGGATGCACGCGGGCGCGGGGATCCTGCACACCGAGCGCACTCCGGCGGCGTTTCGGGCGCGTGGCGGCCTGGGGCATGGCATCCAGGCGTGGACGGCACTGCCCGAAGCGCTCGAGCGGAGCGCACCGAGCTACCAGGTCGCGCGCGCGAGCGAGATCCCGCGCCTCGCGCGCGACGGCGTGACGGTGCGCGTGCTCGTCGGTGATGCGTTCGGAGCGCGCTCGCCGATCGAGACCGTGACGAGCGTGGTGCTGGTGGAGGTGCGCGCGGGCACGCAGCGCGGAGAGATCGCGCTCGAGACGCGCGCGGGGCGCCACGCCGTGCTCTTCGTCGAGGGCTGCGGCGCGCTCGACGGCCATCGCGTGGGCGTGGGGACGCTCGTGCGACTGCGCGAGGGCGCTGCGCCACGGCTCGCGCTCGAGCCAGGATCGACGGCGCTCCTGTTCGGTGGTGAGCCGCTCGGGCCGCGCTACCTCGAGGGGAACGTGATCGGGAGCAGCGTCTCGCGGCTGGAGCAGGCGCTGCGCGAGGCGCGATAGCGGCGCGCACGCGCCAGACCGTCGGCAGGCGGCCGTGACGAGGCGTCGTCGACGCGGAGTCCGACGGCTCGTCGTCGGCGATCGAGCACGCGATGCCGCCGACGAGGTATCCCCGTCTCGCTCCGGCGTCCCTCATCGCGTTCATGGAGGCGAGCTACGCGCGCGCGCGGGAAAGCCTGTGCAACCCGGGCACGGATCGCAGCGCGACGGGCTGGTGTCCGTAGGCGGCGCGCACGCCAGCCGCTCGGAAACGATCGCGTGCCACGACGCGGGATCCGAGGGAGGCGAGCTCTCGCGGTGGTCGACCGAGACATCGGGCACCATCCCGCCGACCGTGAGCGCCACGGTCGGCCAGAAGTCGATCGTCCCCGAATACGCCTGCTGTCCCTCGAGGCCCACGTAGAAGTCCTCGTGGTGGATCTCCACGAAGGCGCGACCGACGAAGACCGCCGTCCAGTGCGCGCTGCCGGGCACGCCGCGCGAGATCATCCCCTGCATCGAGCCGCCGAAGCCGAAGCGGAGCAAGGGGACGGGCGTCACCGCGACGTCGAGTGTCGTCCCGAGCGTCGGTGCGCCGAAGTAACCCTCGTAGTCGACGGTGCGCCCCGTCGACATGCCGCCGCACGTGATCGTCGAGCCGCCGAGCAGCCCCGGGTACTCTGTGCATCGCCCGACCTGCACGTCGTAGCGATCTCTCCCGGTGAGGAGCGCGAGCTCCGTGTCGAGCTCGAACGCGATCGACCACGTCGGATCTCCCCAGTAGCCGAGCACCCAGCCGACGCCACCCACCAGCACGGGTCGCTCCGAGAACGGAACGTTCGGCGCCACGCTTGCGCGCGGCGTGCCGTAAGCCATCCCTCCGACGAGGCGTAGCGCGAAGAAGTCGAAGGGCGTGTAACCGATCGCGCCGTCCGTTCGATAGGGCGAGAGGCCGGTCGCTCCGCTCGGCGCATCGACGAGCGCCGGAGCCATCGGGGCGACGAGCTCCCGGACGGACACGTCCACGCGCGCCGGCGTCACGAGCGGCGGCGGCGGCGCGGCGGGCACGGCCGATCCCGTGCTGCGGTCCGCGAACGTCTCGAACTCGTAGACGCCGGGGAGCTCGACGCCGCACGCCGAGAGCAGGCACGTGGTCGCGAGCAGCGAAACGCTCCCCCTCATGCCCTCGGGCGCGTGCATTCTCCACGCCGGGCCCGATCGAGGCGCGGGCGGCGGCGCTCCGGACGCTCGGGAGTGAAGCTCGGTCACGGTCTGGGCGCGCAGGGCACGACTCGGCACACGCGCGACCCTCTCCGAGACGTCCTACGATAGGCACGCTTCTGGCCCCTGCGAGCGTCGCCGTGGACTCGCGTGGTGCCATCGTCGTGCTCGTTGCCGCGCTCGTCGCGAGCGCGCCCGGCTGCTGCTGCAGCGGGCCCTCCGGGCCGCGGCTGATCGGGCCCTCGCCCGTCGACGCGGGCCGAGACGCTCCCTTCGTCTTCCCGATGCGTGATGCGGCTGCCGTCGATGCTCCGAGCTGTCGCGCGATCGCGCCCTGCGACCCGCGGACGTGCGCGGGCGGCTGCCGCGTTCCGGCGGTCTTGGACACCGTGCGCTCGGTCTTCGGCGTACCCGCAGGCGAGGACGATCCGAGCCATCCCGGCTTCGCGCGCATCTCGCCGAGCGAGCCCGACGTCCCCACGTCGGTCTTCGCGCCATCGACGTGCGTCTCGTTCTGTACGCCAGGCCGCGCGACCGGCTGCGACGCCTGCGCGCGTTGCAGCGCGCGCGTCGGACAGTCGCCCCTCGTGGCGCAGCTCGGAGGGGTCGAGGCCGTCGTCGACTACCGCGCGCACGGCGCCTGTCGTCCGACGTGCACCTTCGATCCCGCGGGCCGCGGCGACTGTCCCGCCGGCACGACCTGCGATCCCGACGAGCTCGTGTGTCTCGAGGCCTGCACCCGCGACGCGGAGTGCCAGGTGGCCCTTCGCTTCACCTACGACGGTTCCTTGGTCTCGCGCGTCGTGCGCGCGGATCGCTGCGACTTCCTCACGGGCCGCTGCGTCCGCGCGGAGCTCACGCGCCCGCCGGCCGGGACGCCGTGCGTGCTCGACACGGACTGCGGCGGAGGCGACGCGTGCAGCGGCGGCGTGTGCGCCACGCGCGGCTGCGATCCCGACGACGCGCGCTCGTGCGGCTTCGCGGGCCACGGCGTCTGCCTCGTGCCCGGGACGCCGGAGGTCACACCGCTCTGCTTCGCGCGTTGTGACGATGCGAGTGACTGTGCTCCGGGTGTCGCCTGCGGAACAGTGGGCTCCACGGCGGTGTGCACGGGGAGGTGCACGACGAGCGACGCCTGTCACGCAGACGAGGTCTGCACCGAGGAGCCTTTCGGCCTCGCGATGTCGCTCGAGCGTCGATGCCTCCCCGCGTGCGACGGCATCGGCGCGCGCGGCGCGCTCGGTGGCTGCCCCGAAGGCAGCGCGTGCCGCGATGCCGGTGAGGGGCGCGGAGCGTGTGTCGCGCTCGACTTCTTGTGCGTCGCGAGCGCGTCGCCCTCGGACCTCGGAGCCTGTGCCGGAGGCCAGGTCTGCGACGCGCTCGCTGGGACGCGCGAAGGGCTGGGCCTCTGCGTCGAGCCCTGCACGAGCGACGACGCCTGTGTCGATCGCCCAGGCACGCGCTGCGCATCGTTCGGCGACAGCGCGGGCCTCTGTCGCGCGCCGTGCGCACCGAGCACACCGTGCGGGCCCGACCTGTTCTGCAGCGGCGACGGGTGGTGCGTCGGACCCTACGCGGGCTGACGTCGTGCGGGCGCTCGGCCGACGCGCGCGTCAGCTCTTCGGCGCGCCGTCGTCGGCGGCCTTCCAGACCTCGGCCTCGGTGAAGATGCGCACGAGCTCGGCGTCGATGTGGCCGTCCTTCACCTCGTAGCCGAGGATCGCGAGCGCGCGGTCGAGCGGCATCGCCTTCTTGTACGGGCGGTCGCGCGCCGTGAGCGCGTCGAAGATGTCGGCGATCGTCATGATCTTCGAAGGCACCGGGATGAGGTCGCCCGGAAGGCCCGCGGGATAGCCGCGGCCGTTCAGCTTCTCGTGGTGCGCGCCGGCGATCTCCGGGATGTTCGCGTAGTTCTTTCCCCAGGGAATCCGGGACAGGAAGTCCTTGGTGTGCACGACGTGCGAGCGGATCTGGTCGATCTCGGCGTCGTTGAGCGAGCCCTTCGTGACCTGGAGCGAGGTGACCTCGTTCCCCGTCAGGAGCGGCTGCACGTGCCCGCACGCGTCGATGTACGTGCGCTGCCCGATGTCCATGATGCGCGTGAACTCGCCTTCCTTGAGGACGGTGGGCTCGTTCGACTCGGTCACGACCTTCCACGCCTGCTCGAGCTCGGCCTTGCGCCGCTCGATCTCGGCGTCGATGGGCCTCAGATCGATCTCGCCGCCGCCGCGCTGGATGGCCTCGAGCTTGCGCTCGAAGCGCTCCTTCTCGAGCTGCAGGAGCACGTAGTCGAAGCGCGCGCGGATGCCGTCGAGCTGCTGCGGGTAGAGCTTCTTGGCCTTCACCAAGACCTCTTCGCGCACGCCGATCTTGCCGAAGTCGTGCAGCAGGCTCGCGTACTCGAGCTCCTTCAGCTCGCGTCGCGAGAACTTCGCGTCCTTGTAGGGCCCGCTCGAGATCGCATCGACGGCCTGCGCCAGGCCGTTCGAGAAGAGGCTCACGCGGAAGCTGTGACCGCTCGTCGTGGGATCGCGCTGCTCGATCGCCTGCACGCTGGCGCGGACGAATCCGTCGAAGATCTTCCGGATCTCGTCGTAGAGGAGCGCGTTCTCGAGCGCGATCGAGGCCTGCGAGGCGAGCGTCGCGAGCAGGTCTTCGCTGCGCTGGTCGAAGGGCACCACCTCTTCGAGCGTGTCCTCGGGGCGCTGGAGCTTCTTCTTCGGCTCGCGCTTCTTGTTGATCAGCTGGATGACGCCGATCACGTCGTCCTCGGCGCTGATCATCGGCACCGCGATCATGGACTTCGTGCGGTAGCCGATCTTGCGATCGAAGCTGGGGTCGAAGCTGAAGACGCGGATCGTCTTGGCGAGCATCTCGCTCGACGGAAGGAGCGAGGTGTGCTCGGCCTCGGACGAGGAGCCCTCGGGCGGGATGAGCTCGTAGACGTCGGGGATGTTGATGACCTTGCGCGTGACCGCGGCGGCGCCGGCGATGGAGCGCGTCGTCATCGGGATGGTGAACTCGCGCGACTGGAAGCTGATCGAGTCGTTCTGCGAGAGCTTGAAGCGCAGGCGTCGCTCCGCCGTGGGGCCGGTTCCCTTCGTCTCGACGACGTAGACGCTTCCGGAGTCGGCGCCAGTGATGAAGCGGCTCTTCTCGAGGATGAGGCCGAGGAGGCGATCGATGTCGCGCTCCTGGGAGATCGCGCGCGAGATCTCGATGATCTCGCCTAGCTCGTAGCGGTAGCGGTTGAGCCAGCGCGAGCGGCGCTCCGACGCGAGGCGCAGCTCGACGCGATCGAGCACGCCGAGGGCGGCGAGGTAGACGAGATCGGGCGACGCGAGATCGGGCAGGTGGGCGATCACCGCGGTCGCCGGCATCCGATCGAGGAAGCCCTCCGGCAGCTCGCCGATGACCAGCACGCCTGCGTGGCCCGGCGCGATGCGCGGCAGGTAGGGCTCGAGCGCTCCGCGGCGGACCGCGCTGGTCCCGATGGCGAGCAAGAGCGCTTCGCCGCGCTGCACCTCGGTGACGGTGCCCTGCAGCTCGATGCGGACGTTCTCGCCGAGCCGCGTCTCCGTCTCGAGCGCGCGCGCGATCACGATCGCGGAGACGTCGCTCATCTCGGTGTCGTGATCGGCCATCCCAGCGGCAAGAGGCTATCACGAGGCGCGGAGGCCCGCGCTCACCCGTTCAGCAGGCGAAAGCGCAGAAGTAGCTGCCCACGTGGGTCACGGCGCCCGCCTCCATCCACACGCGCAGCTCGGGCGAGCAATAGGCCTCGCAGCCGCCGCCCAGCTCGAACCCGCCGCCCGTCCGCACGAACCCCGGCACCACGCCCATGAAGACCACGCGCTGGCCGCCGATGGGCATGGGCAAGAGGTCCCCGCCCATCGACGCGTTGGAGCCGTGCACGTGGGTGTCGTGCATCGCGCGCGCGTCGGAGAGCGAGTCGGCCACGAGGATCGCGCGGTTGGCGGCGTCGGGCGCGACGGCGTCGGGGTCGGCGCGCCACGCGTCCACGAGCGAGCTCGGGAAGATGGACGTGGTCGCGGTGTACGGGTTGACGTGCGTCGGATAGCCGGTGGCCGTGATGCGGACGGTCTCGAGCTGCGTGCCGGTGGTGAGCCACGAGTAGTGGCCGGCGGCGTCGGTCGTCGCGTCGAGCACCGGGCAGTAGCCGATCGACTGCACGTGCGCGCCGGCGATCGGTGCGCCGGTGATCGCGTCGACCACCGTGCCGACGACCGGCGCGATGCCGGTGAGGCCACAGCCGCCCTCGCGGCAGTACCCGCTCACGTGCGTGCCGCAGTCGCGCGCGCACGAGCCGCAGTGGTAGGGGTCCCCGCAGACGTCGACCTCGCAGCCATCGCTGCCGTCCTCGTTGCAGTCGATCGTGGTGCCCGAGCAGCCGGTCGTGACGCATCGGCCGGCGATGCACTCCACCGTCGAGGTGTCGAGGTGCGTGCCGCAGAGGACCGTGCCGTTCTCGTCGACGTTGCCGTCGCAGTCGTCGTCGACGCCGTTGCAGCGATCGGGCACGCGGGGGTGCACGGCGTCGTCGTCGTCGGCGCAGTCGCCGCCGGCCGAGGCCGCGAAGCTCGCGACCGTGCAGCCCACCTCGGGCGTGGCCGTCGCGTCGCCCCAGCCGTCGCCGTCGGCGTCGGGCCACGACATGACCATCACGTTCTCGTCGGTGTTCCCGTCGCAGTCGTTGTCCCGCGCGTCGCAGATCTCGGTCGCGAGGCGCGAGATGTTCGGCATCGTGTCGTCGCAGTCGAGGCCGCACACGTCGGGTGCGCCGGAGACCGGCGAGGGGTTGCAGCAGAAGCTCGGCAGGGTCCCGTCCATGTCCATGTCGGCGCCGCCGACGCTCGTCGGATCGCAGTCCTCGTCGTGCGCGTCGCAGCGCTCGGGATTGCCGGGAAAGCGATCGACGTCGTGATCGTCGCAGTCGGTCCCCAGCGGGACGCCGAGCGCGTCGACGCAAGAGCGCGCGCCGACGCCGTCGCCGTCCTCGTCGGGCGGCGACGAGAGGCAGGTGCGTCGCTCCTCGCTGCAGAAGTCGGCCGTGCACGCGATCCCGTCGTCGCACACGCGCACGCTGGGCGTGCAGTGGCCGCCCACGCACGTGGACGCCCCGTTGCAGAAGAGCCCGTCCTCGCAGTCGAGATCGATCGCGCACGCGACGAGCGCGGCGTCGGGCGAGCCGTCGACGCGGCCAGCATCCGCGCTCGGGGCAGGGCCGCCATCGCAACCGGTGACCCCGAGCGCGAGGACGAACGAAGAAAGAAGAGCCAGCCGACCGTTCGATCGCATCCCGCAGTTGTAACAGAGGGCTGCCCGATGGGCGCCGAGCCGCGTGTGCTCGATCTCGCGGGCGCGTCGCCCCGGGCGTCGGATCACTCCTCGTTCGGCTCGCCTCGGTACGGGGGCCGTGCGGGCGACTCTTCCTCCGCGCGTCGGGCGTCGGGGGCATCGTAGGCGCGCACGATGCGCGCGACGAGTGGATGGCGGACGACGTCGGCATCGGTGAAGAAGTTGATGCTGATGCCCTCGACGTTGGTCAAGAGGCGCACCGCGTCGCTGAGGCCGCTGCGTGCGCCGTTCGGCAGGTCCACCTGCGTGACATCGCCGGTGACGATCGCCTTGCTGCCGAAGCCGAGGCGCGTGAGGAACATGCGCATCTGCTCGATCGTCGCGTTCTGGGCCTCGTCGAGGATGACGAACGCGTCGTTGAGCGTACGGCCGCGCATGAACGCGAGCGGCGCGACCTCGACCACGCCGCGCTCGACGAGACCCTGCGCGCGCTCGACGTCCATCATGTCGTGGAGGGCGTCGTAGAGCGGCCGCAGGTACGGGTTCACCTTCTCGGCGAGATCGCCCGGGAGGAACCCGAGCTTCTCGCCCGCCTCGACCGCGGGGCGCGTGAGGACGATGCGCTTGACGCGCTTCTCGCTGAGGGCGCGCACCGCCATCGCCATCGCGAGGTAGGTCTTGCCGGTGCCGGCGGGGCCGATGCCGAAGACCACGTCGTGCTGGCGGATCGCGTTCACGTAGCGCTGTTGCGCCACGCCCTTGGCGGTGATCGTCTTGCGTGGCGTCGCGAGGACGACGTCGTTCACCAGCTCGGCGAGCTTCAGGTCCGGATGCTGTCGCAGCGTGCGCAGGCTGCGCGCGACCTCTCCGCCGCGGAGCTTCCCGTCGCCGAGCACGGAGAGGACCTCGAGCAGCGCGCGCTCGGCCGCCGCCACCAGCTCGCGCGGCCCGCGGAGCAGGATCACGTTGCCGCGCGTGCCGGCCTCCACCCCGAACTCGCGGCTCAGCACGGCCAGGTTCTCGTTCCCGGTCCCGCTCAGAGAGAGGAGCAGGGCGGGGTCCTCGACCTCCACCTCTCCACGCACGATCTCGTTCGGCTCCGCCACCTTGTTTGCGTCGATCGTCTTCATCCGGCGTGCTCACGCTAACACGCGCACCGCGCGAGCACCCGGCCAAGCGGCGGCGTGCTCAGCCCGTCCGCCGCTCGATGGCCCGCAGTCGTTGCTCGTGATCGTCGACCGTGCGGCGTAGATCACGGTCGGCGAGCAGGGTGTCGCGCAGCTCGTGAACGGCGCCGACCACCGCGGTGAGCTCGGTGGCGAGGCGGACCTCGGTCTCCGTCTGGCGTCGTTCGAGACGGTCGAGCCGCTGGTTGGTCTGGTCGAGCCGCTCGTTCGTCTGCGTGACGGCGTCGCGGATCTGCTTCAGCACGGCGAGCGTGTGATCGGTGGGCTTGGTGGTCATCCTCGGCATGACGGTCGAGCTCGGTCGCGACTGACGGAGTCTGCCACGATTCTCCCCATGCGCCTCGTCCGGCGTATGGTTTGCACGAGGCCGCCCCATGAGTCGATCTGCGCCGCGCTCGCTCCGTCTTTCGCTCCTTTTCCTCGCTACCGCGCTGTGGAGCGCCACGGCCTCCGGCTGTCCCACGCCTCCTCCGGCATCTGCGCCGTGGCAGATCGTGTCATCCGGCCTCTCCGACGCCGTGCTCTCCATCTCCGGGACGAGCGCCACCAACGTCTGGGCCGTCGGCGCCGACCACGGCACCGGTCCGCTGGTCCTCCACTGGGACGGGACGAGCTGGACGCGGGTCGCGACCGGCACGCGCGGCACGCTCTGGTGGGTGCACGCGTTCGCCGACGGGACGCTCTACGCGGGCGGCGCGGGCGCGACGATCCTGCGCTCGACCGACGGCATGACGTTCACGCGGATGCCGGTGCCGGGGATCGCTTCGTACACGATCTTCGGCGTCTGGGGCGCGAGCCCGAGCGACGCGTACGCGGTGGGCAGCGTCTCGTCGCGCAACGGCTTCCTCTGGCACTTCGACGGTACGAGCTGGACCGACGTGACGCTGCCGGACGCGCTCCCGACCGACGCGCTCGGCGACACGCCGGGGCTCTTCAAGGTCTGGGGCGACGGCGCGGGCCACGTGTACGTGGTCGGTGCGCGTGGCGTGCTGCTGCGCAGCACGGGCGGTGCGCCCTTCGAGATCTTGCCCACCGGCACCCAGGCGACGCTCTTCACCGTGTCGGGCGACGCGACGCGCGCGATCGTCGTGGGCGGTCTCTCGAACGGCGTGATCCTCGAGGTCCCACACGACGGCATGCCGCGCGACGTCTCCCCACCGCTCGCGCCGCTCGTCCAGGGCGTCTCGGTGCGCGACGGGCACGCCTGCGCGTGCGGCGCGACCGGTACCGTCTACCAGAGCAACGCGGGCGGCGCGTGGAGCGAGGTCGACACGGGCCTCACGCTCGACGTCGCGTCGCTCCATGCGGCGTGGATCGATCCCGCGGGCGGCGAGTGGGCCGTCGGCGGCGCGGTGCTCACGACGGATCTCGATCACGGCGCGATCATCCATCGCGGCGAGGCCGTCGCCCCCTACGCGCCGGTGATCCCGATGGACGGCGGCGTCGGCGACGGATCGATGCCCATGCCGGTGACCTGCCCCGCGGCGCAGATCGATCCCGAGCCCACGGGCACCATCGCGCGCCGCTGGAGCGAGCAGATCATCGGCGCGATCCGCCGCGACATCCCGCGCCCGGGCGTGCACGCGCGCAACCTCTATCACCTGTCGGCCGCGATGTGGGACGCGTGGGCCAGCTACGACGCCACCGCCGACGGCGTCTACTTCACCGAGCGCAACACGGCGACCGACGTCGCCGCCGCGCGCGAGGAAGCCATCAGCTACGCCGCCTACCGCGTGCTCGTACACCGCTACGAGCACCAGACCGGTGGCCCGGTGTCGGCCGCCTGCTTCGACGCGTTCATGGGCGTGCTCGGCTACGACCCGGAGAACACGACCACGACCGGCGACAGCCCGGCGGCGGTCGGCAACCGCGTCGGCGCCGCCATCATCGCCGCCACGATGGACGACGGCGCGAACGAGGCGATGAACTACGCCGACACCACCGGTTGGATGTCGACCAACCCGGCGCTGATCGTCGATCAGCCGGGCGTCACGCTGCCGGATCCGAGCCACTGGCAGCCGCTCAACCTCGCGATGGCCGAGACGCAGAACGGCATCGTCACGATGGCCGGCGTGCAGGGCTACATCGGCGCGCAGTGGGGCGAGGTCACGCCCTTCGCGATGACGCGTCCCTCGGCGGGCGCGCTCTACCACGACCCCGGCCCGGCTCCCGCGTACGACACCGACGCGATGCGCGACGCGGTCGCCGATCTGCTCCACCGCTCGGCCGCGCTCGACCACGCCGACGGCGTCACGATCGACATCTCGCCCGGCGCGTACGGCAACAACGCGCTCGGTACCGACGACGGCCACGGGCACGCGACCAACCCCGCGACCGGCGCGGCCTACGCGCCGAACGTCGTGCCGCGCGGGGACTTCGCGCGCGTCCTCGCCGAATTCTGGGCGGACGGCCCGCGCTCGGAGACGCCGCCCGGGCACTGGTTCGTGCTCGCGAACGAAGTGAGCGACTCGCCGATGTGCGATCACCGCTTCGAGGGCGCCGGCACCGCGCTCGAGCGCCTCGAGTGGGACGTGCGCCTCTACCTGGCGGTCGGCGGCGCCGTGCACGACGCGGCCATCACGGCCTGGGGCATCAAGCGTGCCTTCACGACGACGCGCCCGATCTCGCTGGTCCGCGCGATGGCGGCGCTCGGACAGTCGAGCGATCCCACGATGCCGCACTACGACCCGAATGGCCTCCGCCTCGTGCCCGGCGAGGTCGAGCTGATCACCGAGGCGAGCGCGGCGCCGGGCGAGCGGCACGCGCACCTGCGGCACTACGTCGGTCAGATCGCGGTACGCAGCTGGCGCGGCGAGCCCGGAGATCGCGCGGCCGAGGTCGGCGGCGTGGACTGGATCCGCGCGATCGACTGGATCCCGTACCAGCGCCGCACCTTCGTGACGCCGGCCTTCCCCGGGTTCATCTCCGGTCACAGCACGTTCAGCCGCGCCGCGGCCGAGGTGCTCGCGGCCTTCACCGGCTCGCCGTACTTCCCGGGTGGTCTCGGCAGGTACCACACCACGGCCGGCGGCTACCTCGTGTTCGAGGATGGCCCGAGCGTGGACGTGGAGCTGCAGTGGGCGACGTACTACGACGCCGCCGACCAGGCGGGGCAGTCGCGGATCTACGGCGGCATCCACATCATCCCCGACGACTACGTCGGCCGGCGTCTCGGCAGCCAGGTCGGCATGGACGCCTACGCGCACGCGCGCACGTTCTTCGACGGCAGCGCGCGTTGAGGCGCGCCGCGGCGCTCGGTCTCGCGCTCGTCGCGCTCGGCTGCTCCACGCCGCCGGCGCGCGACGCGGGACCGTCCGACGCGGGGCCCGTCTCGCTCGCGCTCGGGACCGGCGAGCAAGCGTTCGCGCCGGTCGCCGAGGGTGAGACGCTGCTCCTCGCGCGCGGCTGTCAGGGCCTGCAGCACGTATGGATCGCGCTGCGCGCCACCGGCCTCGCGCCGCGTGGCGTGCACGTGCACCTCTCGCTCGCGCGAGACGATGGCACGGAGGTGTCGGCCCCCTTCGACACGGCGATCACGTTCACGCCCGACGCGAGCAGCGCGGCCGAGGACCTGAGCGGCCTGATGCTCGTCGTGCCGACGCCCGATGACGCGCTGGGCCTGCCGCTCACGCTGCGGGCCGAGGTCACCGATCGCGAGGGGCGCTCGGCTGCAGCGGCCGCGCCCGTGACGCTGGCCTGGGGCACCGACGTGTGCGGATGACGTGTGTCGATGACGTGTGCCGATGAGGCGCAGTCGTGCGTGGCACCCCGCGTGCACCATGGACTCCGGCGAGGTGCGCGCAGCGCAACCTGGCACACGGAGAACCACGCGATGAACAAGATCGCCCTGACCCTCACGCTCGCGCTCGTGCTCGCCGCGCCGAGCGACGCGCTCGCCTGCGGCGGCTGTTTCCACTCGCCGAATCCCACGGCCACGGTCTCGGTGGTCGCCGCACATCGCATGGCGTTCCTCTCGTCGCCGACCGAGAGCGTGCTCTGGGATCAGGTGCAGTTCACCGGCAGCCCGGAAGACTTCGTCTGGGTCTTGCCGGTCGCGGGCAACCCCACGGTCGAGGTCGGCGACAACGGCTTCTTCGAGTCGCTCGTCGGAGAGACGACGCTCACCTTGATCGGGCCGGCGCCACCGCCGACCTTCTGCGCCGATCCCTGCGATCCTTGGAACGGCGGGCTCTTCATCGCGGAGTCCGCGCGCAGCGCCCCGTCGGCGAGCGACGCCGGGGTGGGCGTCCAGGTCCTCCACGAGGGCGTGGTCGGCCCCTACGAGACGGCGACCATCACGAGCACGAGCCCCGACGCGCTCGTGACGTGGCTGAACGACCACGGCTACCTCGCGCCGTCCGAGATCGCGCCCACCATCGCGTACTACGTCGGCCTCGGCATGAACTTCGTCGCCCTGCGCCTGCGGCCCGGCGCCGGCGTCGACCGCATGGCGCCGGTGCGCGTGCGCTCGCCCGGCCTCTCGTTGACCTTGCCGCTCCGCATGATCGCCGCCGGCGTCGGCGCGAGCGTCGACCTCGAGCTCTTCGTGTTCGCCGAGGGCCGCATGCAGACGGCGAGCTTCCCGAACGCCGAGGTCGATCGCGAGGCGATCACCTACGACTGGGCCAGCCGCGCCTTCGACTACGAAGCCCACTTCGAGGACGCGCTCTTCGCGGGCACGGGCACGCAGACGAACTGGGTCACCGAGTACGCCCGCCGGCCGAGCCTACCGACGCTCGCCGGCTTCCAGAGCGGCTTCGGAACCGAGCTGCACTCGGCAGCCGCCGACATGGCGATCGTCCAGCACGCGCTCCCCGACGCCTACCTCACGCGGCTGCGCACGCGGCTGACCCCGCGCGAGCTCGGCACCGATCTCACGCTCGCGTCGTCGAGCGGCGGGGATCTGGACACGCGCATCGTCGTGACGCGTGAGCGGCATCGCGCGCCGGATCCGGTGTGTCAGACCGAGTGCAACACCGCCGACGGCCTCGAGCCGGGCGCCTCCTCCGAGCGCGGCACGGGTCGCTCGTTCCGTTGCAGCACGTCGCCCGGGAACGGCGGCGCGCTCGTGCTCGGCTCGGTGATGCTGGCCCTCCTCGCCTGGATGCGGCGTCGGTCTTGAGAGCGCTGCTCCTCGCGCTGGCGTGTGCGTCGATCGTGCCGAGCGCGGCCGCGGCCCAGGCCTCGCGGAGCGACGAGGCGCGCCACGTGCTGCCGATTCGCTACGCCGATCGACCGCTGACGCTCCCCGAGGGGACCTTCCGGCTCGATCAGTCGCTCGTGCTCCGCGTCGGCAGCGGCCTCGGCGTCAGCGGGCCGAACGCGCTCTACGTCGGCCTCACCGACTGGCTCGAGCTCGGCGTGTCGTGGCCGTGGACGCGCGATCCGACCTTCCTCGCGACCGCGCGCGTCGCGCACGGCGGCGCGGCCGACCTCGGCTTCCGCGTGAACGTCACGGTCCCAGCGATCACGACCGGGAACACCGTCCTCGTCGTCTCGATGCCGATCGTGTTCCGCATCGCGCACATCGCGCGCATCGCGACGAGCGTGACGGGCGACTTCCTGCTCACGCCGACCGCGATGCAGCCGATCGTGCGCGTGCCGCTCTCGATCGTCTTCAGCACGACCGCGCGCAGCTTCCTCGGCCTCGAGGGATCGATCGAGCTCGTCGATCGCCGGCTCTGGCAGGGCAGCGTCGGGATCTTCTACGGCCACACGTCGGCCACGCCGCTGCGGCCCTTCGGCGAGCCGCGCATCGGGATGGCCTTCGATCTCGCGCCCACGAGCAACGGTGGCCCGAACCTCACCTTCTCCACCTACGTCGCGTTCTCGTTCTGGACGACGGTGAATCCGATCGAGTGGCAGTGAGCGCGCCGAGAGTGCGGTAGAACCGTCGGGTGACGAAGAAGCGCGCGTTCGACGCGGACGAGGTGGAGACGGAGGAGGCGCCGGCGGCCGGCGCGCCGCTCCGTACCGAGCCCACGCCGCGCGGGCGCACGGCGATCGCGCTGGTGCTCACGAGCTGGGTGCTGCCGCTCGGGATGCTCGTCTCGCTCTTCACCTACGCGGAAGAGGAGCGCTCCGTGCAGCTGCTGCATCGCGCGCTGCTCGCCGCGGCGATCCTGGTCCTGCTCGCCGGGATGGGCCTCGGCATCCGCGGCATCGATCTCGCGCGGAAGGAGCCGCGCGTGCGCCGCGTGCTCGCGATCTGGGCGCTGATCCTCGGCGTCTCGACGCCGGTCGTGTGGGTGGCCGAGGCGCTCTTCGGGATGCGCGTGCTCGCCGTGCGCGACCGGCTCGATGCCGAGGCGTTGGAGACCCCCGACGACGGCACCGCGACGACCACGAGCGAGTAGATGCGGTCCGCATCGCGGCTCGATGCAGCCCCGCCGTCAGGGCATCGGGATCCACCCCCGCTGCTAGAGTCATGCAGCTGTCTTGGTCACCTCGCACGCCGCCTCGCTAGTTCTTCTGGGCATCGGGCTCGGGCTCGGGCTCGACGGCTGTTCCTGCGGAAGTGGTGGTGGCGGCACCTTCCCAGCGGATGCGGCCTCGTACGATGCGAACTGCGCGGATGCGCTCGCCTGCGGCCCCGACGATCCCAACGTACACAATTGGGGCGGTTGTCTCGGATCGACGATGAGCGAGTGCCAGCAGTGGGCCGAGGACAGGCTGCCTGGCTATGACGCCGCGAGCGTGTGCTCTCCGAGTACGGGCTGCGAGCGCGCAGACCACTGTGAGGTCTTGGTACTCGATACCGGCACCGCCGACGGCGGCGGCGGATTCGGCCCCTGCGGGCGGGCGGGGAGCTGTGAAGTGACCTGTACTTGTGGCGACGGGCCGGCGTGTTCGCCGGGGTACGTCTGCGCGCGCCCACTCGGCTCGAGCGAGCCCCGGCAGTGCCTCTGACGCGTCGTGCCGCGAAGACAGCCGTCCTCGCGTGTTTCGTCGCCTGTGGATGCCATCTCGTTCACGAGCGCCGCGGCGCGGGGACGCTCGATGCTGCTGGGACGGATGCGTCCACAGCGGACGCGGCGGTCGAATGTCCGGGGCCGCCCCCGCCGATCACGGTTCGCTCGTGCAGCAGCGAGAGCGCGCGCCGCGCGTGTTCCGAGTGGATTCGCATGCAGCTCCCGCCCGGATGGACTCCGGACTGGGGCTGTGATCTCAGCCTCGCCAGCCCGGACCCCTGTGTACGAGCATCACGCTGCCTCGCTGGTCAGCCGTGCACCTGCGGCGACGGCCCGATGTGCACCGGTGGCGAGCTCTGCGCAGAGCCTCCGGGCGCGCCGGGCCGCCCTCGCTGCGTTTGCCCGAGCACTCTCTGAACAGGACGACGACGTGCGCAACTTCGGCGACCGTCGAGCGCGCGCGGTCTCCCGGCTGGGCTTCGAGCTCCGGCGCAGGCCACGGCGGCCCGGCCGCCGGTGCAGCCTCCGCGCCGACCGAGTAGAGTGCCGCCGCTTTCCGCGGAGGATCCCGTGACGCAGTTGATGAAGGGCGCGCTCCCCAACGTTCTCGGTGCCATCGGTCGGACGCCGATCATCAAGCTCGAGCGCATCGGCGCCGACCTGCCCGCGAGCCTCTACGTGAAGTGCGAGTTCATGAACCCGGCGGGCTCGATGAAGGACCGCATGGTCCTGCGCATGCTCGACGAGGCCGAGAAGCGCGGCGAGCTCAAGCCGGGCCACACCATCGTCGAGGCCACGAGCGGCAACACCGGCGCGGCGATCGCGATGATCGCCGCGGTGCGCGGCTACAAGTGCATCTTCGTCATGCCCGACAAGATGGCGGCGGAGAAGATCCAGTCGCTCAAGGCCTACGGCGCGAAGGTCGTCGTGTGCCCGACGGCCGTCGAGCCCGACGACCCGCGCAGCTACTACCAGGTGGCCAAGCGCCTCGCGCACGAGACGCCGAACGCGTTCTACGCGAACCAGTACCACAACCTCGACAACCCCCTCGGCCACTACGGGTCGACGGGCCCCGAGATCTGGGAGCAGACGGGCGGCGAGGTCGACGTGTTCGTCGCCGGCATGGGCACGGGCGGCACCATCTCGGGCACGGGCAAGTACCTCAAGGAGAAGAAGCCCTCGCTCCAGGTCGTTGGCGTCGATCCCGTCGGCTCGCTCTACTACGACTACGTGAAGAGCGGCCGCGTCACCAAGCCCTTCACCTACATGGTGGAGGGCATCGGCGAGGACTTCTTCCCCAGCACGATGAACCTGAAGATCCTCGACGAGATCATCCGCGTCGACGACAAGGAGTGCTTCCACACGACGCGCGATCTCGTGCGCCTCGAGGGGCTCTACGTCGGCGGCAGCTGCGGTGCGGCGGTCGCAGGCGCGCTGAAGTACGCGCAGCAGACGAAGAAGAAGGAGAACATCCTCGTGATGCTGCCGGACTCGGCGGCGAAGTATCTCTCGAAGATCTTCAACGACGAGTGGATGCGCGAGAACGGCTTCCTCGAGAACACCGGCCTCGGCGTGGTCGCCGACCTGCTCAAGACCAAGAGCGAGGAGATCATCACCGCGCAGCCGACCGATCGCGTGCGCGACGTGATCGCGCGCATGAAGGCCCACGGCATCTCGCAGCTGCCGGTGGTCGAAGGCGGCAAGCTCGTCGGCGCCGTCGCCGAGGTCGACCTGCTCCGCTACCTCGTGAGCGGCGAGCACTCGCTCGACAGCGCCGTGGGGCCGATCGCCGAGAGCGACTACGCGACGGTCTCGCCGCGCACGAGCATCGAGAACCTGCAGGGCCTCTTGAACGACGTGCGCATGGCGATCGTCACGGACGACGGGAAGATCGTCGGTGTCGTCACGAAGATCGATCTGATCGACTTCCTCGCGCGCCGCACGGCGTGAGCGGTCTTGGACGCGCGGTCCTCGTCACGCGAGGATGCAGGGACGTCGTCGATCAGAGGCCCGAGATGTCGAAGCTCAGCCACGTCATCGCGACGTCGACGTGCATCGCGGAGGCGCCCGCCGGGACCGGCACCGATCGCCTCCCCCCCGTGCACGCCGTGTCCATCGGGGTGTCGAGGGCGGTCGCCGAGATGTCGATGTCGTCGTCGGCCATGACGTCGACGCGGTATCGGCCGTCGGAGCGCGACTCCACCGTACGGCCCTCGATCCACACGATGGAGGGGCTCGGGCCGCCGCCGCAGCGCGTCGAGCCCGAGACCCGCACGCGATGGCGCGTCACCTGCGTGGCGCTCGCCACGAAGACGCTCAGCGTGCCCTCGTCGTCCAAGCACGCGAGCGCGGGCGCGGCCTGCGTCGTGGGGCGCCATGGGACCAAGGTGCGGCACTCTCCGACGTCTTCGCCGAGCCAACGCTGCGTCAGATCTTCGGCGTCGAGGAGCCGACCTCCGAGCGGACTGACGAGCAAGAGGTCCCGTCCGAGGGCGTAGACGCGCGGGAAGCCCGCGCTGTCGAACGTCTCGGAGCGTGCGGTGCGCGCCTCCGAGGCGAGGTCGTAGCGCCGCACCTCCATTCGTCGAGCCGCGAGCTGGACGACCGCGGTGAGGGCCTCGTCGTCGACGAGCGCCGCGATGCTCTCCGCGGACGGCGCATCGAGGGGGAGCGTTCGCTCCGTTCCGTCGGGCGCGATCAGCCGCAGCGCGGGAGCGGTGCCCGTGGGTGCGAGCACGATTCCCCCTCCGGGGAGCGGGCGCACGACCTCGCCCGCGTACGCAGCCTCGAAACGTGGCTCGCCGGTCCGCACATCGCGCGCGTCGAGCCGATCTTGTTCGATCACGATCGCGAGGCCGGCCGTGGCGATCGCGGACGTCATGCTCGTGGTCGGTCGTTCCCATCGTGTCGCGCCCGACGCCGCGTCGAGCCCGGTCCAGCCGGCGCTCGTCCTCACGAGGAACGTGTCGCCTTCGCCGAGCGTTTCCCTCGGCCCGGGGAACGAGCGCTCCCAGCGCACCTCGAGGGTCTCGAGGTCGCGCGCCACCAGGGTGTCGTCTCGGGCACAGGTGAGGAACGCTCCGCCCGCGATCGCGGCCCGGTGGTCTCCCATGCATCCCGGCGAGAGGCCCCGTTCGTTCGCGTAGACGCGAACCGGAGAGCGACCGTCGGTCGGGACGACGAGGAAGTGCTCGCGACCGATCACGACGAGCGGCTTGCCGTCCTGGGCGGCGAGCAGCTCCATCGGGCCGCCGATGTCCAGCAGCACGTGCGTGAACGACGCCACCGGCTCCTCGGGCCACGCGAGGGTGGCGCCCTCGGCGATCGCGGACGGCGCGGAGTCGGCCCCGCCTGCTCCGAGGGTCGGGCTCGCCGCCACGCTCGGGGCCGGCTCGCTCGGGCTCGCTTCTGCGGCCGGGCTCGTCGGGACGGGGCCCGGCGCGGCGCCCGTCTGCGACGTCGGCGTCTCCGCCGCGGGTGCCGACGGCGCACCGCAGCCGAGCACGACCGCGAGACATGCAGGCCACGCGCGCATGACGGCGAGCATCTCATGGCGCCATCCCTCACGCGAAGGCGCTCGAACGGCGGGCCCGCGCCGCGCGCCGATCGGTGTGCAGCGCGCTGCACGCGGTGCCGAGACGACCTCGTGCGGCGTGCAGCCCGCTGCACGTGGAGCGCTCGTTTCCGCACGAATCGTCACGGCACGACCGTTGCGCTCGGTCGCGGGCAGGAGGGGACTCATGCCCATCGCCACCACCCGCGCTCTCGTCACCACTCGCGTTCTCGTCGCCAGCCTCGCTCTCGGTTCCGCTTCGCTCGTCGGCTGCGCCACCAGCGAGGCGCCGCTCGACGGCACCTTCGCCGGCACGAGCACGATTCCCCTGCCGTCGCCGCCCCTGCCGATGCTCGATCTCACGATCGACTCGGTGCTCGATCTCGACGCCGCGACCTCGCGCTTCACGCTCGACATGGATCTCGCGGCGGACGTCCTCACCGACGAGATGCACGTGACGGGCACCTACGTCACCGCGAACGGCATGCTCACGCTCCGGCCGGAGACGATCACGGCCAGCCCCGGAAGCGCGCCTTCCACGGCCGAGGACGGCGCGCACTGCATCGCGCTCGCAGGATTCGCCCAGACCGTGGTGTGCCTGCCCGAGAGCACGAGCGCGTACACGCTCAGCGGTAACCAGCTCTCGTTCACGCTCCAGGACCGCATCGCCGACGTGGACGGCTCGGTCGCGATGACGCTCACGCGCGCCATGTGATCCGGAGGAGCACGTCATGGCCTTCGGACGCCGCCGCTTCGTCGCATCGCTCACGGCTGGCTCGGCCGCGTACCTCGCCGGCTGCACGCCGAGTGGTGTCGTCGCGCCCGCCGGCGACGGGGGGACGGGCTGTCCCACGCCGTTCACGCCCGTGCCACCGGTGCTGCGCTATCCGTCGTCGACCTACTTCGACGGGCTCTCGGGCCAGCTCGACGCGCGGACCGTCGGCACGCCGGTGGTGCTCGTCGATCTCGATCGCCTCGAAGAGAACGTCCGCGCGATCGCCAGCGGCATTCGCCCCCACGCGTTTCGCATCGTCGAGAAGTCGCTCCCGTCGATCGATCTGCTCCGCCACGTGACGCAGGTGGCCGAGCAGGAAGGGGCGGAGCACTTCCTCGTGCTGCACCTGCCCTTGCTCGGCCCCCTGCTCGATGCGTTCCCGGGTGCCGACGTCCTCGTCGGCAAGACGCACCTGCCGGGCGCCATCGAGCGCTTCCTCCGCGACCGCGCGAGCCCGGCGGACGCCGCGCGCCGCGTGACGTTCCTCGTCGACGGCCCGGACCGACTCGCCGGGCTCGTGGCTCTCGCGGGGGCTCTCGGCGTGCGCTTGCGGCTCGCCATCGAGCTGGACGTCGGCCTGCGCAGGAGCGGGCTGCGCGAGCCCGCAGATCTCGCGCCGATGCTCGCGACGTTCCAATCGAGCCCCTCGGCAGTCGAGCTCGTCGGGCTGCTCGGCTACGACGGTCACGTCGCCCACTCGCCGACGGCGAGCGCCGCAGGCGTGATCGAGGCGTGGAGCGAGGCGACGAGCAAGTTCCAGGAGTTCGTCGACTTCCTCATGGAGCATTCCCCCCAGCTCGTCACGGACGACTTCCTCTTCCACAGCGGCGGCTCGAGCACGTACCCGCTCTACTCGGATCCGACGCGCACGACGCCGGTGAACGACGTCGCCACCGGCGGCGGCGTGCTCCGTCCCGGGGAGTACCCCGACTACTTCCTCGGCGATCTGTCCCCGGCGTTCTTCGTCGCCGCGCCCGCGCTCCGCGTCTACCGGTCGCCGGACGCGCCGCCGGAGATCCCGTTCTTCGATGCCGCGACCAACGCGCGCCTCTTCGGAGGGCGCACCGGCGTCACCGTCTACGGCGGCGGCTGGGCCTCGTACTTCTCGTACCCGTCGATGGGCCCCGTGCCGCTCTCCGGCGGCGGAGGAAGTGGCTGCAGCTGGGTGCCGAACCAGGGCCTCGCCACCGTCGCGGCCGACGTCGACATCGAGGACGGTGACTGGATCTACTACCACCCGGTGAGCAGCGACGTGCTCTTCCAGTTCGAGCGCATCCACCTCGTTCGCGAGGGAGTGCTGCAGCCCGAGACGTGGGCCGCGTATCCTCGCCGCTATTGATCGGCTCGGTCCGGAGCCCTCCCGTCCGCGGGCTCCGCCCGCTTCCGTCCGGGCGTCCGGACCGAGCACTCTTTGCCGATACTGACCGGCTCGGGCTCCGGCATCAGGGGGATCGCATGGCCCGCTTGCTCCGCGGCGGAATCTTCGCGCTCGTTCTCGTCGTGGTGACGCCCGGGCTCGCCTCCGCGGAGTCGCACGCGTGCGCCGATCGCGCCACGCCGCGCTGGCTCGCGCGCACCACCCTCGGCCTCTCGCTCGTGCCCTTCGGCGCCGAGATCCAGGCGCGCGGCGCGGCCTGCATTCCTCTCTATCCTCGGGGCGGCGACTGGTTCGACGGTGCGAAGCTCGAGATCGGCGTGCTCGTGGCGCTCTCGCCCGTCTACGTGCAGGGCGGCGGCTACGTGCAGCTCACGCCGACGAACCTCGTCTCGTTCCGGCTCGAGGCGGTGGGCATCGACTACTGGCCTCTGCCGCTCGACGGCGCCGGCTACTACGCGCTGCCCTCGGCGGACACGCCGCGGAACGAGACCACGCTCGCGGCCGCGCTCGGAACGAGCGCCACCGGCTACACGCTGCGCGCGGTCACGGTGCTCCAGGCCACCATCCCGATCGAGCCCCTCGCGCTGCTCGTGCAGAGCACCTTCTTCGGCGAGCACACGGAGATCGGGCCGGGCGCCTACTTCGTGAACCTCCAGGTCGATCAGATCCAGCGCCGCGCCGATCTCGTCTTCGGCAACGACAGCGTGCTGGTCCTCGAGTTTCCGGTCGCGCTGACCGGCGGACCCTCGATCCGAGTCGGGGGCTACGAGTCCTACCGGCACGTGCTCGCGACCGACGGCTCGGGCAACCAGGCCGGTGGGGTGGTGGCCCTCGGCTGGTCGCACGTCGTGCCCGAGATCGCGTGGATGGAGATCGGCCTCCGCGGCGGCGGCTACACGTACCACCCGATCCGCACCGGCGAATTCACGCTCGCCGCGTGGTGCTCCCTCGAGCTCGATCTCGGTCCGATCTGAGCCCTGCGTGGCACGGGCACCCGGCGCCGTGCGCTCACCGCGGGGGCGGTGGCTCTCGCGTGTCGGTGAGGATCACGCGGCGCTCGTGGGCTTGCTCGCCGCCCTCGTCCACCACGAGCGCGTCCTGGCTCCAGCGCAGGTGCATGGGCTCGGTGAGGCCTCTGGCGAGATCGCGCGGCGCCCCGTGCGGCAGCTCGAGCGCGCGCACGGCGCCGAGCCCCGTGACGTCGTCCTCGTAGAGATCGCCGCCGACCGTCAGCCAGACGAGCTGGCCCTGCAGGACGACGAGCTCGCGCGGAAATCGCTCGCCGCGTGCGAGGACCTCGCGCTCGGTCGGGCGCTCGATCGACACGCTGCGGACCTCGTCGCCGTGGAGATAGAAGAGCGTGGCGCCATCGGCGCTCACAGCGATCGACGTCTCGCACTCGGTCTCGGCGAAGTCGCCGAGGCCATCGGTGAAGAGCGTGACCGGCTCGGTGCGGCCCGCGGCGAGCCGCACGAAGTCGCACGCGGCGTCGTCTCGTCGGTAGACCACCCAGTAGCGATCGCCGTCGGGCTCGATGACGAGGTGGCCCTGCTCGCTGGGCGTCGTGATCGGCTCGCCCACGGCGGCCCCTTCCGTCCGCGGGCTCGTCCCACTCTCGTCCGGGCCCGGCGGCGTGGGCGGGGCGGATGGCGCGAACGACGAAGGCGCGGGCGCGGGCGCCGACGGCGCCGGCCCGGGCCCGCAGGCAGCCAGCACGACGGATGCGGCGAGAGCCCGGAGGCGCATGACGCGAGTATACGGCGCCCGCGAGGGGGCTCCCGATGGCGCGCGGTGCTGGTGGGCCGGCGCGTGGTCGCTCACGACGTCGCGCGCGCGGCCACGTACTTCACCAGCGCGTCACCGGCGTCGTCGAACATCTTGGCGAAGCGCGGCACGATCACGAACGCCAGCGGTCGCAGCGGCAGGCGCAGCTGGTAACCGACGGTCCACTTCAGGCGCGAGCGATCGGGTCCGAGCGCCTCGATCACGTAGTCCTCGAAGAACTCGGTCGCGATCGGGGTCGACATCTTCTCGGCGTAGAAGCCGATCCGGCGCGGTGGATCCCACGCCACGAAGTGCTCGATCACGTCGCCGGAGCCGGTGTCGGCGCGCCGGATCGCGCCGACCTTGGCGCGCTCGCCTTCGGGGCTGAGCCAGCGCATCGCACGCATGTCGGGGAACCAACGCGGCCACTGGTCCGGGTCTCCGAGCAGCGTGAAGAGACGATCGGCCGAGCACGCGAGCTCGCGCTCGATCACGAAGCGGCGCGGCGCACGGGCCGGATAGTCGGCATCGAGGTCCTTCAGACGAAACCACATGGGGAGTGACCGTAGATCAGGGGCCGCGACGGGTGAACACGAATTGCGTCCGCGAGACGTGGACGAAGCCGAGTCGCGCGCTTCATCGACGCCGCCTCGCGCCGGGCGTAGAGTCGCGCTCTCTCGATGGACGACCGGATCTACGACGGAGTGCTCGATCTCGTGGGGCGCACGCCCCTCGTTCGTTTGCCGCGTCTCTCGCCGCCGAAGGGCGCCGAGGTCTGCGTGAAGCTCGAGCGGCAGAACCCGGCCGGCAGCGTGAAGGACCGGCCGGCGCTCGAGATGATCCTCACCGCCGAGCGCGAGGGCCGCATCAAGGAAGGCGCCACGATCGTCGAGGCCACCAGCGGCAACACCGGGATCTCGCTCGCGATGATCGCCGCCGTGCGCGGCTATCGCTGCGTGCTCGTGATGCCCGAGGACATGAGCGTGTCGCGGCGCCAGATCTTGCGCGCGTACGGCGCCGAGGTGGTGCTCACGCCCGCCCAGGAAGGCATGGCGGGCGCCGTCGAGCGCGCGGAGCGTCTCCTCGCCGAGACGCCGAACTCGATCATGCCGCAGCAGTTCGTGAACCCGGCGAACCCCCTCTCGCACGAGAAGACGACGGCGGAAGAGCTGTGGAAGGCGACCGGCGGCAAGATCGACGCGTTCGTCACCGGTATCGGCACGGGCGGCACCATCACCGGCGTCGGTCGCGTGCTGAAGAAGCGCTTGCCGGAGATCCGCATCGTCGGCGTCGAGCCGCGCGCATCGGCGGTGCTGACGGGCGGACGCCCGGGCCTGCACGGCATCCAGGGCCTCGGCGCGGGGTTCGTGCCCGAGGTGCTCGATCGCGCGATCCTCGACGAGGTGCTGACCGTCACCGACCTCGCCGCCGATCGCATGGCGCGGCGGCTGGCGAAAGAAGAAGGCCTGCTGGTGGGGCCCAGCTCGGGCGCCAACGTCCACGCGGCCGTCGAGGTCGCGCGCGGGATGGCGGCCGGGACGCGGGTCGTCACGATCGTGTGCGACGGCGGCGAGCGCTACCTCTGCTGAGGGCGCGGCCCCGTCTCGTCGCGCCGCAGCGCCCCGAGACCTCTCGCCTCGTTCGGTCGAACACAATAGCGACACACTTTCGATGAGCGCGCCGATCGGCTCCGCCCGGCGCGGGCGTCGAGCGAATTCTCGTTCCCGCGATCGATCGGAGAGGTAGAATCGAAGCGTGTCCGGTCGCGCGACCAGCAGTGAAGAGATGGAAGCGCTCGAGGCGGGCCTCG
Organism: Sandaracinaceae bacterium; assembly: GCA_044223665.1. Classification (GTDB taxonomy): domain Bacteria; phylum Myxococcota_A; class Polyangia; order Polyangiales; family Sandaracinaceae; genus JBBSAT01. The sequence continues at coordinate 58,523 of JBGALT010000013.1, forward strand.
CCGGCGACCCGAGCGGCGTGAGCGCGCGTCCGCGCGAGTCGCAGCCGCAGCGCAGCTCCGCGCCCGATCCGTTCGACGACGTCACGCCGCCCAAGGCGGTGTCGATCTTCGATCTCGACGAAGAGCTGCCCACGCGCCTGCAGAGCTCGGAAGAGATCGAGCAGTTCCAGAAGCTCGCCCGTGAGAAGCGCGGCGCGGCGGCGATGCGGACCTTCGCGCCCCCGCGCGACGACGCCCCCCGCGCGCATTCTTCCTCCGGACGCCCGAAGGGCGCGCCGCAGAGCCAGGAGCCCGGCTCCCCCTCCGATCGCGCTGCGGCGAGCTCCGGCTCGCACCTCGAGCCGGGCGCGAGCCCGTCGCATCGCCCCGTTCCGCGCGAGAGCGGGCCGATTCGCATCGATCGGCCGCGGACGCCGAAGCCCGATGCCCACCTCGAGCTCCTGCTCGAGGACGTCGCCAAAGGGCTCGAGCGCCTACCGGCGGCACCACGCGTACCGGAGATCGAGCAGCCGCGGAACTCCCTGGAGCGGATCCCGCGCCTCAGCGACCCGACGGAGATCGCGCCGGCTCCCGCGCGCCGGCCGTGGGTGGCGGCCCTGGGGACGGCAGTCTTCGTCGTGGCTGTTCTCGCCGCGGTCCTCGCGTACCGTTACTTCGTGTAGGGGCGCCTCGCCGTCGCGCTGCTCGCCCGCGAGCCCTGCTCGGGCCCTCGTCGACCGGGCCCGTGCGCTGCGCGAAGCCCTGGCCGCGCGCGCTTTTTCCCGATCCCCGCGCCCCTCGATGCCGGCTGCGGCGGACGTTCTGCGTTGACACCACGTTCGCCACAACGGTACCAATCAGCGCGTGATCACTGGCTCCCTGCGGCGTTTCCTTCCGTCCGCGGGCTGCGCCCGCCCCCGCACGGTGTGTGCTCGCTCGGGGCCGCCATCGCCTCTGGCGTCATCGCGTCCGCCATCATCGCATCGGGGCGCATCGCGGCTGGCCGTCGCGGCGCTCGTGCTCACCGCTCTCTCGGCGATCGCGCCCAGCGGGCCCGAGGCGCGTTCGGGCGAGCGCTCGTGGGCCGACACGATCCTCGCCGCCGCAGCCCCCTCGGCGGCCTCGGCGCAGTGCATCGACGAGGCGATTCGCGACGAGCTCAACGCGCGGCGCCGCTACCGCGGTGTCCGCGAGCGTCTGTTCCAGAAGGCGGGGCGCTTCGAGCTGTCGGTGTTCGGGGGCGTGTACGCGGCCGATCTGCTGAGCGCGAGCTACCTCGTCGGCGGGAGCCTCACCTATCACGTCACCGAGGACATCGGGCTCGAGGCGAGCTTCGGCTACTCGCGCGCCGAGAGCGAGCTCGTCCGGATCATCGAGCAGAACCGCGGCATCACGCTCGTTCGCATCGACGCGCCGGTCTACATCTACACGGCGCACCTCGTCTGGACGCTCGCCTACGGCAAGCTCCGCTGGTTCGGCGCCGAGATCGGTCGCTTCGACTTCAACTTCGCCATCGGCGGCGGCATCACCGACAACACGACCTCGCGCGGCCTCACCGGGAGCTTCGGCTTCGGCGTGAAGTTCTTCTTCGCCGAGTGGTTCGAGATCCGGCTCGACATCCGCGACCAGATCCTCGAGCAGGAGCTGCTCGGCGCGCAGTCGATCGTCAACAACCTCACGGCGACGCTCGGTCTCGCCGTGTACCTGCCCTTCGAGTTCTGATGGGCTCGCTGCGGACGCCGAGCACGGAAGGAGAGCGCGCGTGACACGAGCACTGGTGACGTGGGCGCTCGGTGCGTGCGCGATCCTCGCGATCGCGTATCCCGGGGCCGCCGAAGCACAGCGCGGACGACGTCGCACGCCGCGGCGCCCACCGCACACGACCGCCCAGGCCGAAGAGTCGCCGGCGCCGCCGCCCGACCCCTTCGCGGAGGAGGCCGCGACGCCGGCCGACGCGCCGCCGCCCAGCACGCCGGCCGCGCCGCCGCCCACGACGACGACGAGCACGACGCCCACACCGCCCGCCGCGCCGCCGCCCCCGACGACCACGAGCACGACCACCACGACGACGGCGACCACGACGAGCACCCCGCCTCCGCCCGCGGCGACGGCGGACGTCGGGCCGACGCCGCCCGATCTGTCTCCGCTCCGCGCCGACTACTCCGCGCTGATGGACGACATGGTCGCCGCGCGCGAGCTCGTAGCGACGCTCGGCCAGGAGCTGTTCCGCACGCGCGTGGCCATCGACGTCCAGGATCGCGCGGGGGACGACCAGAGCCTGGCGAGCTTCGCCCTCGAGCTCGACGGGACGCCGGTGTTCCACGTCGAGGGCGAGATCGAGGGCGGCGGCGAGGGGCGCCAAGTCTACGAAGGCGCGCTCGCACCGGGCCCGCACGTGCTGACGGTGGCGATGGAGCAGCGCGCCGCGAGCGACTCGGAGTACCGCTACGTCCAGCGTGACACCTACCGATTCATCGTCGTGCGCGACCGTCGCACCGAGGTCGGGATCGTCCTCGAGGACGACTCGGACATCGCGCAGCACTTCCAGAACGACGGCGAAGGCCGCTACGACGTCCACACGCGCGTGCGCGTGGCGACGCGCGCGCTGGAGTGAAGCGGACGTGACGCGGGCTGGCTGGCAGAGGGCGTTCGGGCGCGCGGGCCTCGTGCTCGCGCTCGCGATCGCGCCCTCGCTGGTCGCTGCGGAGGCCCGGGCGCAGTCCACGGCGCCGTCGTCCGCGTCGTCGTCCGCGTCGGCCACGGGCGATCTCGCCACGTACTACCAGGCGCTCGCCGAGCGCCGGCTCCTGGCATCCGAGACGGGCTCGATCGAGGAGCTGCAGGCGAGCTTCGCGCGCGCCGAGGAGCTCGCGCTGAACGGTGAGCACGACGCGGCAGCGTTGATCCTCTACGAGCTCACCGAGAGCCCGCGCTTCTCGGACTTCGAGTCCTCCGACGAGATGCGCAACGCCCAGTACCTGCTGGCGGGCGAGCTCGCCGAGCTCGGCGCGTTCCGCTCGGCCTTCCGGGTCACCGAGCGCGTGCTCGCGCACGGCACCGAGGATCCCTACTTCGGCCCGGCCTATCGCCGCGCGGTCGACATCGCGCTCGCGGGCGCGGACCTGCCTGGTGTGCTCGACGCGCTCGAGGCCATCGGCGAGGACGGGCTCTCGCCGGACGCGCTGAACGAGCTGCGCTACCTGCGCGGTCGCGAGCGCTACGATGCGGGCGACGACGCGGGCGCCGAGGCCGAGCTCGCGCACGTCTCGCGCCGCTCCCGCTTCTACGCCAACGCCCAGTACCTGCGCGGCGTGATCGCCACGCGCCGGGGCTCGCTCTCCGACGCCGAGACGCTCTTCTGCTCGATCGCCACGACGAGTGACACCGATCGCTTCACGTTCTACGTCGACCAGCGCTACTTCGCGCTGCGCGATCTGACGTGGCTCGCGCTCGGTCGCGTCGCGCACGAGAGCCCCGAGCGCAGCGAAGACGCCTTCTACTACTACTTCCAGGTCCCGGCGGACTCGGACCGCGTCTCGGAGGCGCTCTTCGAGGCCGCGTGGGCGATGTACGAAGGGCACGACGCCGACACGGCGATCGATCTGCTCGACCAGCTCGGCGCGCGCTTCCCGAGCTCGCCCTACGTGCTCGAGGCCTCGCTGCTGCGCGGCTACGTGCACCTCGATCGCTGCGAGTTCGAGGAGGCCGATCGGCTCTTCGTGCGCTTCGGCGAGGTCTTCGATCCGCTGCGCGACGAGGTCGAGCGGATCCTCGCGAGCGAGGCGCGCCGCGAGAGCATCTTCGAGGATCTGCTCGCCGCCGAGGGTGTCGCGCCGGAGCCGGTCGCGGAGGGCGACACGGTCGAGGCGCCCGACCTGCGCACGATGCTGCTCGGCCTGCTTCGTGTCGATCCCACCTTCTATCGCCTGTACCAGGACGTACGGACCCTCGACGCCGAGTCGGCGCGTGCGGCCAGCGTCGCCGACCAGCTCGGCGCCGTCGCTGTCCGCATGCACGGCACCGACGCGCCGGAAGAGGCCGTCGTCCAGGCCGACAGCGAGCCCGACCAGATCGCACAGCTCGGCCAGGACCTGGCGAATGCACGACAGGCCCTGCGCGCACTGACCGAGCAGGTGGACGCGATGCGGCGCGCCGGCGCCGCCAACGACCGGATCGCCCCGATCGAGCAGACGCTGCACGACCTCGGCGAGCGCGAGCACCGCCTCGAGACGCAGCTGCGCGAGGCCCAGGCGGGCATGGCTGCGTACACCGCGGCCACGACCGGCACCGACGTCGACGCTCTCTTGACCCACGACCGTGCGGTCACCTCCCGCTTCTCGGCGCGCGCGGCCGACGTGCGCGGGCGCCTCGTGGGGGCTGCCAACGCGGCTGCGGTCCGGGCGCTCGAAGAGCTCCGCGATCGCCTGGGCTCGAGCCTGCGCCGCGCCCGCATCGGGCGGATCGACGCGGTGATGGGCAGCAAGCGTCGCATCGAGATCCAGATCGAGAGCCTCGCGGCCGGCCGCTTCCCCGCCGAGCTGATGGATCCGCTGCGGATCCAGGGCCTCTTGCGCGACGACGAAGAGTACTGGCCCTTCGAGGGCGAGTACTGGCGCGACGAGTACGAGGAGGACGAGGACGACGACCACCAGGTCGAGGACCTCGAGGACGCGGCGGGCGAGACGACCGATCCGGATGCCGACCTCGACCCCGACGCGCCCGACGCCACGTCGGGGACGGAGGGCGGGTCGTGAGGGCCTCTCGCGCCGTGTCGATCCTGCTCGCCATCGCGATCCCCGCGACGGCAGCCTCGGCGGTCGCTCAGCGGCGCGAGCGCGGTGGCACGACCTCCTCGAGCTCCGGGACGGTGAGCACGTCGAGCCCGCGCTCGACGGTCGAGGGCTTCCAGGAGCCCACTGCGGAGCGAACGGTCTCGACCGAGGACGAGCTCGAGACGACGACGTCGCGCCGCGGCCAAGAGGACGACGAAGACACGACCGACAACCTCGAGGAGACGCTCTACCTGCGCGAGCGCCCCGACGCGATCGGCGAGGCCGCGCACGAGTGGCAGAACGAAGAGATCACGCGTCTGCTGCACGAGCGCGAGGGCCTCGTCGTCGAGCGTCGCGATCAGGCGATCCAGCTGCTCGAGGAGTTCGTCCGCGAAGAGCCGGAGACGGCCCTCGAGATGCCCGACGCGCTCCTGCGCCTGGCGGAGCTGCGCTGGGAGCTGGCCCGGGCCAACTACCTCACGGCCTACGCGGCCTGGCAGCAGGTGCCGGAGGAGAACCGCGGCGCCGAGCCCATCGTCGACTACACGCCGGCGATCGCGCTCTACGACCGCATCCTCACGCAGCACCGCGACTACGACCGCTACGACTTCGTGCTCTACATGAAGGCGTACGCGCTCACCGAGACGGGCAACCTCCCGGGCGCGCTCGACCTCTACCGCCAGATCCTGCGCGAGTTCCCCCAGAGCCGCTTCGTGCCCGACGCGCACATGGCGCTCGCGGAGTCGGACTTCGCGAACATGAATTACGAGGCAGCGCTGCCCGAGTTCGAGGCGGTCATGCAGTTCCGCGACTCGGACCTGTACGACATGGCGCTCTTCAAGAGCGCCTGGTGCCTGTGGCGCATGGGCCAGACGCAGAACGCGGCCCTGCGCTTCCGGCAGGTGCTCGATCTCGGTCGCGACCGCGGGCACCTCTCGAGCGCGCAGCGCCGGCGCCTGCGCGACCTGCAGAGCGAGGCGCTCGACTACCTCATCCAGGTCTTCACCGAGGACGAGAGCAACACGCCGCGCGACGTCTTCCGGTTCCTGCAGGAGATCGGCGGCGAGCAGTACGCCGAGCGCGTTCTGACGCGCCTCGCGCTCACCTACATGGACCAGGCGCGCTACGACTTCGGCATCCAGGCCTACGAGCTGCTGCTCGAGATGAGCCCGGCCGACGCGCGCGCGCCGAACTGGCAGCAGCAGATCGCGGCCGGATACGCCGCGGTCGACGACGGCCCGCACACGCTCGAGGCGCTCACGGCGCTGGCGGACAACTACCTGCCCGGCGGGCCCTGGGCGCAGCAACAGACCGATCCCGACGTGGTCACCGACGCGGCGGCGCGCGTGGAGCGGGCGATCCGCGTGCGCGCGATGCGCTGGCACGAGCTCGGGCAGCGCAACGACCTGCGCTCGCGCTTCGAGCAGGCGGCGGCCGGCTACGCGCTCTACCTCGCGCACTTCCCCGACGGCGAGCACAGCTACGACCTGCACTTCTATCGCGCCGAGATCCTCTTCCACCGCCTCGAGCAGTTTCCCGAGGCCGGCGCCGAGTACCTCGCGGCCGCGCGCCTGAACCCGACCGGGCAGTACACGCGCGACTCGCTCTACAACGCGATCGGTGCCTTCGAGCACGTGCGCGAGGATCAGCTGCAGGCGTGCACGGCCGCGCGCGGGACCGCGACTCCGCCGACCCCGCCCGCGCGCCCAGCGACGAGCGGCACGGGCAGCGCCACGCACACGGTGAACTGCGCGGCGACGACGTCGGCGAGCCCGACGACGTCGGCGACCCCGACGACGAGCACGAGCGCGACCGCCACGCCGACCGCGACGAGCACCACCGCCGCGACGAGCGCCGACGCAACCGAGGAGAGCGAGACGCCGGCGGTCGAGGATCCCTGCGCCGAGACGGAGAACGACCGCCACTTCTCGGAGGCGATCGAGCTCTACGTCCAGTACTTCCCGAACGATCCGGACATCCCGGAGATCCTCTTCCGGCAGGGCCACCTCTACTACGACCGCGCGATCTACGACCCGGCCGTTCGCCTGTTCGGCCAGCTCCTCGAGCGCTATCCGCAGAGCGAGTACGCGCACGATGCGGGCGAGCTCATCCTCGACTCGTTCAACCGCGCGGCCGACTTCGGCAACATCGAGACGTGGGCGCGGCGCCTCAAGAGCGCGCCGGCCTTCCAGAGCGCGGAGTCGCAGCAGCGGCTCGACACGCTCATCCTGCAGGCCGCGTTCGCGCGCGGCGAGCAGCTCGCCTGCCAGAACGATCACCACGGCGCGGCTGCGGCCTACCAGCACGCCGCCGACGAGTTCCCGAACGACCCGCGCGCGCGCCAGGCGCTCTACAACGCGGGCATCGAGCTGCAGCGCGCGGGCGATCTGACCGGCGCGAGCGGCGTCTACGATCACCTCGTCGACCGCTACCCCGGCTCGACCGAGGGCGCGCTCGGCGCGTGGAACGCGGCGCAGATGTACGAGTCGATCGCGCAGTTCCGCGACGCCGCGCGCTTCTACGAGGCCTACGGCACGCGCTTCCCCGACGGCGAGCACGGCGCCGACGCGCTCTACAACGCCGTCGTCTTGCGCCTCGCGGCCGAGGACTGGGACGCCGCCGTCGACGCTGCGACGAACTTCCTGCGCCGCTTCCCGCAGCACGACTCGGCGGGCGAGGTCACCTTCATGCAGGCGCGCGCGCACGAGGGTGCGCACCGCTGGCAGGACGCCGCGCGCATCTACACCGACTACGCGCGCGCCAGCCGCAACCCGGACCGCGACGTCGAGGCCCAGACGCGCCTCGCGATGGTGCTCATCCAGGCGGGCGACCGCGAGGGCGCCGATCGCGCGCTCCAGCAGGCCGTGCGGCAGGGCCGCGCCTCGCTCCGCCGCCTCGGCGCCACGGGCCACTACTTCCTCGCGCAGGCGCGCTACCTGCAGGGCGAGGCGATCCTCGCGCGCTTCGAGGCGATCCAGATCGCCGGCGACATCGACGGGCTCTCGGACCGGCTACGCCAGAAGAGCAACCTGCTCCGCGACGCGTCGGAGGCCTTCGCCGACGTGGTGCAGTTCCACGTCGCCGAGTGGGTCACCGCAGCGCTCTTCCAGATCGGCCGGAGCTACGAGCTGTTCGCCACGCAGCTGCGCGACTTCCCGATCCCCGAGGGCCTCAGCGAAGAAGAGGACCAGGCCTACCGCGATCAGCTCGGCACGTTCATCGTGCCGATCGAAGAGCAGGCGCTCGAGGCCTACCAAGGCGGCTACCAGACCGCGATCGACCTCCACATCTTCAACACCTGGACGGCGCAGCTGCACGAAGGCCTCACCCGCCTGAACGACGTCGAGTTCCCGCCGCTCCGCGAGGTCGGCGCCGAGCTCGACGAGGGCGCGCCGCTCCCGATGCCGGCGCCGCTCGACGGCCTGCGCCGCGGCACGGGTGGCGAGACGCCGCCCACCCCGCCGACCAGCGGCGGCAGCGCGCACTGACGGCTCGGGCCTCCACGAGGAGCTCTCGGCTCGTCACGATTCGCGACGGTGATTCAGTCGCACTCGCCCGCGACGCAGCGGTGGCTTCCGTGGCACGCGCTGCTGCCGCCGCACGTGCAGTCGCCGGAGGACGAGCAACCGTCGGCGCCCATCCCGCACGCGATGCACGCATCGCCGCCCATGCCGCACGCCGTCCGCGTAGGCGGGGTCACGCACGTCGAGCCCGAACAGCAGCCGCTCGGGCACGTGGTGGGGTTGCAGCCGCTGCAAGTGCCGCCCGAGCAGGTGCCGGCTCCGCACGACGAGCAAGCCGCGCCCCCAGTGCCGCACGCGGCGGTCGTGTCGCCGGGCATGCAGCTCGAGCCGCCGCAGCACCCGGTCGGGCACGAGGTCGCGTCGCACACGCAGCTGCCGCTCGCGCAGCGCTGGCCGGCCACGCACGCCGGGCCGATCCCGCAGGATCTGCCGGTAGGCCTCGGATGCCTCGACCAAGCGCCCGACGTGCTCGAGCGCGACTGCGTAGTTGGTCAGGATGACCGACGACGGATGCAGCGCGCGCGCGCCCGAACGCGTCGACGGCGCACGCCCAGTCGGCGCGATCGACGCACGTGAGCCCCCGATCGAAGAGGTCGCGCGCGGCCGCGCGGGCGCGCGCGTCGGGGCTCGATTGCGCACGCGCCGATGCCGCGTACAGTCCGGCCGTCGCGACCAGGACGACGAAGAGGGCTCTCACGAGCGGATCGCTGCTTGCAATCGTGGATCCACGAGAGACGATGAACATGCGCCCCGCTTCGCTTCCGCCGCCCCGCCCCGAGAGCCCGCCCGCCGAGCGCGGGCCGGGCGCGCCGATCTCGGGCGCCGTGCCGCGACGCACGATCCAGGCGGTCCGCCCCGAGGAGGTCGAGCGCGTCAGCATCGGCGAGGCCGGCCTCGTCCTCGGCGACAAGTACCGCCTCGAGAGGCCCATCGCGTCCGGCGGCATGGCCTCGGTCTGGGCGGCCACGCACGTCACGCTCGATCGACCCGTCGCCGTGAAGTTCGTCGACGCGCGCATCGTGGCCGATCACGACGAGCGCCTCGATCGCTTCCTCCGCGAGGCGAAGGTCGCCGCGTCGATCCGGCACAAGAACGTCGTCGACATCCTCGACTTCGGCGTGCACGGCGAAGCAGACGCGGCCGAGCCCTACATGGTGATGGAGCTGCTCGAGGGCGAGGCGCTCGACGTGCGCTTGGCCCGCGGGCCGCTCTCGACCGAGGAGATCGTCCGCGTGGGGAGCCAGCTCCTGAGCGGGCTCGAGGCGGTGCACACGGCCGGGATCGTCCATCGGGACGTGAAGCCGGCGAACGTCTTCGTGACCGAGGACGGAGACGGGCTCTTCGTCCGCGTCATCGACTTCGGCATCTCGCAGGGCGAAGGAGACGCGCACGACGGGACGGTGATCGGAACGCCCGAGTACATGTCGCCCGAGCAGGCGTTCGGCGATCCCCTCGATCTGCGCTCGGACCTCTACAGCGTGGGCGTGCTGCTCTACGAGCTGCTCGCGGGCTTCCTTCCGTTCGATGCGCCGGATCCGCGCCAGGTGCTGGCGCTCGTGGTCACCGGCAAGCCGATCGCGCTCGTGCACGCGCGACCGGATCTGCCGGCGCTCTGCGCGGTGGTCGACAAGGCGATGTCGCGCCGATCGAGCGATCGCTACGGCAGCGCCCGGGAGATGCAGCGCGCGCTCCTCGCCGCGATGGAGACGGCGCCGCCGCCGGCGTCGGGCGATGCCGAGCGTCGCGCGCGAGAGAGCCTCGTCACGGTCGAGCGCGACCTCGCGCCCGTGGGAGCACCGCGATCGCGTCGCCTCGGCGTCGCGGGCGCCACCGCGCTCGCGCTCCTCGTCGGCGTCGCGGGGGCCGGCGCATGGTACTGGCTCGCGACGCCGGACGCCGTCCCTGCGCCGGCGCCACCTCCGAGCGCGACGTTCGTCGCCGCGACGACCGCCGCCGATGCACCGCTGCCGGTGATCGCGACGGAGGCCGTCGCCGCGCCCGCGCCCGTCGCGGATTCCGCCTCGCCGCCCGCTGCGCCGGTCCTCGAGGAGCGCGAGACGAGGGCGCAGCCGCCCGTGGCGCCTGCGCGCCGGCGTCGCCCTCCCGTGCGTCGCGCCGTGCGCGCCGGCACGCCGGCCGCGCAGACCAGCGGCGCTTCGGCGATCCAGCGCGAGCTCGACTTCTGACGGTGTCGATCAGGGCCGCGTGATCGTCACCCGCAGGCGGGTCGACGACGATGCGGTCGGGTGCGTCGCCGAGGCGACGTGCTGCTCGATGCAGCGCCGATACGCGGCATCGCGCAGCGTCCCCCGGCCTACCGACGCGCGCGCCCGACCGGCGGCGGTCACGGTCACGGCGACCGGTACGGTGCCGTGCTGCGCGGTCGTGCACTGCTCGAAGCCCGCGCGGGCGTAGACGTAGGCGAGCGCCTCCTGCGAGAGCGCGCCACGCACGCGATCGACCGCGATGGTCACCGCGGGCGGCGGCGGCGGCGGCGTGGTCGTGGTGGTCGTGGTGGTCGTCGTGCCCGAGGTCGGCGGAATCGGCGTCATGATCGACGTCGAGGGCGGCGGCGCGGACGTGGTCGCGCCCGGCGTGAACGTCATCACGAAGTGGACGGCTGCGCCGCCTTCGGGGGCCTGTGGCGGGAGCGTGAACTCGTGCACGCGGTCGTGGGCGCACGTCTCGAGCGTGGTGTCGCCGACGTGCGACTCGAGCGTCACGCGGATCACCTGTCGCGCCGACACCCAGAGCCGCATCGGCAGATCGCCGCGCAGCCCCGCGTGCGTGCGGAGCGAGGTCTCGTAGCAGGTCCGGATCGGCACGACCGAGCGTGCGATCGCGGCGTCCAGCATCGCGCGGTACTCGTCGGGCGGCGGGTCGCCGTCCACCGTGAGATCGTGGACGGTGATGGTCTGCGCGTGCGCGCTCGCGAGCGGAGCGAGGACGAGGAGCGCGAGCAACGAGGAGAAGAGGAGCGAGCGGCTCATGACAGCTTGGACGTTGCCACGCGCCGACGCTTCATCGCAAATCGACCCGCGAGCGCGAGCGCGACGACGAGCCAAGCGCCCGAGCGTGGCGCTGCGCCGGCGCGGCACCCGCAGCCCGATGCGGCCGCCGGCGCCGGCGTCGTGGCGGCGTCGGTCGTCGTGCTCGCGTCCGGCGTCGCGCCGGCATCGCGGGGCCTCACCCCGCGTCGCGCCTCGAGGCCGGCGTCCACGGCAGCGCCGCACGCGCGGGCGGCGAGACGTTCGTCGTCCCACCGGCCTCGTCGAGCATCCGGCCGAGCCAGTACGCCGCGACGATGTCGCCGGCCGGGTCGAGCACGCTCGAGGCGCCGCCGTTGACGCGATGGGGATCGGAGCGGTGCTCGAAGTCGCTGAAGGGTCGGATCGCGAGCGGGACCGGATCGGCGGCGACGAGCAGCCCGCCGTGCCCGCCCGCGGTGAGCAGCGTGATCGTCGTGCTTCCGTCGACCGCCAGGCAGCTCCCGAGCGCGATCTCGCCATCGTCGCAGTTGATCACCGCCTCGTTCCAGATCGGTGCCGTCGGATAGGCGCCGAGCGTCGCGAGCGCGTCCGTGCGCGCGCTCGCCCCCGCGGCATCGCGCGCGCCGCCCACGCGGAATCCCGCGTACTCGAGATCGAAGAAGGGGAGCGCGAGCCCGCGCGCCTCGCGGTCGAGCCCCGGCGCGTAGAGCTGCGCCTCGAGGATCCCTCGGATCCGCCCCTGGATCGTTCGGTCGGTCTCGTAGCGGAGCACCCCGTAGATCGCCACGAACGCCATGTTCACGTTCGAGTAGTTGGTCGCGGCGCCCTGGTACATGAGCTGGACGGTGCGCTCCACGTTGGTGAGGTAGTCGCGGTCGCCGATCAACGACTGGTAGTAGAAGTGCCCGATCTCCTCGTCGCCGGTGACGTGAAAGAGCGTGCGCACGATCCCGAGCGCCATCAGGCCGTTGAAGCCGTTGATCGGGCGCGGCGAGACCGAGCCCGGCGCCACCTCCTCGGCGCTCAGGTCGTGGAACGAGGTCGGGCGTCCATCGGCGTCGGTCAGCACGAGGTCCGCCATGTGGCCGCCGCCGACGTCGACGCGCTGGATCAGCCGATGCCCGATCGCGACGCAGTCGCTCTGGAGGCGTGTGACGAGCGCCTGGTCGATGGCCGGGTCGCCCACCATCGCGTCGTAGACCGCGCCCATCGCGAGGATGTAGCCGTCGACCTGGTCCTTGCTGGTGTCGTCGAGCCAGACGAGGAACGGAAAGCCGGGCGCCGGCTCGCGCCAGGTCGGCTGCTTGTCGGCCGGCTGCGGATGGCCGGCGCCGTCGAAGAGCGGAACCGTGGTGTACCGCTCGCCGGGGATCGCGGGCTCACCCGCGTGCTCGGGGGTGACGCGCATGATGCCGCGGACGATCACCCCAGGGACGCCCGTCACGGCCGTGCTCCAGTGCAGGCCCTCGACCGCCCGCAAGAGCGCGTCGCGCGCCGCGCTCACCTCTTGCGGTGAGCCGCCGTGATCGCGCAGCACGACGTAGCGCCACGCGAGCCCTGCGGCCTGCACGCCGCCGAACATCCCGAGATCGCCCTGCTCGCCGAAGCCGTCGACGATCTCGTAGGGGTGCGATCCGACGACGCTCGCGAAGTCCGTCGAGCCGCTCGCCACGAAGGACTCGATGGCGGCGCGATCGGCGGGATCGGAGACGAAAGCCTCGAGCCCGAAGCCGACGGGGAGCGAGGTGACGTGGTCCTGCACCCGCGACTGGGCCGCGATCCGATCAGCCAGGCCCGCGTCGTAGCCAGGATCACCCGGCGCGGCGATCAGCGGCTGCGCGAGGGCGGGCCGCGCGAGGGCGAGGGCGACGAGGGTCGTGAGGGCGACGAGGAGCCAGCGCGCGCGGATCATCGCGCCATGATCCACGGCTCGCGTCGCGGTGTCGACGGCTCCACCCCGGGCTCGCGCCGGACGGCCAGCGTCGGGGACGCGCGATCGGCTCGCCCGCTCCGGGCCCTTCCGTCCGCGGGCTTCGCCCGCTCCCGTCCTCCGGGCCAGCACTCCTCGCCGGTCTCTCCGCCGATGCCGCGCGGGAACGCCCGTAGCGGACAGCGGCGTCACCGGAAACGCGCGGCGGGCGCTACGAGGACACCCACCTCGGGCCAGGATCCACTACAGTCGCGAAGCTCCCATGTCGACCGAGGTCGCGGCCGAGTCCAGCATCCCCGTCGGGACGATCGTGGCCGGTCGTTTCCGCGTGGAGCGCCCGCTCACCGAGGGCGGCATGGCGACCGTGTTCGTCGCGTCGGACCTCGAAGTGCCGGGCATCGAGCGCGCCCTCAAGATCATGGCGCCGCGCCTCTTGAAGGACGACAAGAGCCGCGAGCGCTTCGAGCAAGAGGCGACCATCGGCTCGGTGCTCAAGCACCCGCACATCGTCGACGTCCTCGGCGCCGGCGTCGATGCGGCGCTCGAGTCGCCGTGGATCGCGATGGAGCTGCTCGAGGGCGGCACCATCGCCGCGGTGCTGCGAGAGCGCGGTCCGTTCCCGCCCGACGAGGTGCGCGCGCTCTTCCTGCGCTTCGGTGCGGCGATGGCGGCGGCCCACTCGCGCGGCGTGGTCCACCGGGACCTGAAGCCGGAGAACGTGTTCCTCGAGGCTCGCCCGAACGAGGGGCTTCCGTACACGCTCAAGGTGCTCGACTTCGGCATCGCGAAGGTCCGCAAGGACCACTCGATGACGAACTCGCAGCTGATCGGCTCGCCGCTCTGGATGGCGCCCGAGCAGCTCTCGGCGGGGACGTCCATCGGGCCCTTCACCGACGTGTGGCCGTTCGGCCTGCTCGCGTTCTACGCGCTCACGGGCAAGTCCTACTGGCTCGTCGCGAACGAGCCCGCGATGAACCTGCCGAAGCTGCTCGCCGAGATCCTCGCGGCGGATCTGGTCGCGCCGACCGCACGCGCGCGCCAGCTCGGCGTCGAGGTCACCTGGCCCGAGGCGTTCGATGCGTGGTTTCTGCGCTGCGTCGCGCGGGACCCCGCGATGCGCTTCGCGACGGTCGGCGATGCCGCGGCCGAGCTCGACGTGGCGCTCTCGGCGCGCGAGACCCGCGAGGATGCCGACTCGGTGCCGTACCGTGCGACGGAACCGGCGCCCATCCCGACCGTCCCGCCTCCGTCGGCGCCCAAGGTCGACCTCGCGCCGACCCCGGCTCCCTCGGTGCCGAAGCCGACCCGGTCGCGCGCGCCGTATGCGATGGTGGCGGGCGCGCTCGTCCTGCTCGCGGCCGCGCTCGCGGCGTGGCTGCGCTTCGGGCCCTGAAGGCCCGCGTGACGAGCGTGCCGATCGAGGCACGGCGCCGCGCGCGATCACCCGAAGACGAGCGGCTCGTCGGGGCTGCGATCGAGCACCTCGACGCCGCGCGGCGTCGCGAGCACGGTCGCCTGCGCGCGCGCGCCGAGATCGTCGTCGTAGAGCCCGGGATGCACGCTCCACGCGTGGTGAGCGAGCGCGGCGCGCGTGTCGGGCAGCTCGAGCGCATCGAACGTGCAGGCTTGCCCGGAGAACGGGACGGTGCCGAGGTGGCTGCCCGTGCGATGGCGCAGCGCGCCGGTGCGATCGAGCTTCGCGGCGGCGGCGCGCGCGGCCTCGTCCACCTCGAAGCCGAGCAGTCGCTCTCCTCTGCCCAGGCGCGTCTCGAGCAGCGCGATGGCCGCTTCGCGCATCGCGCGCGCATCGCGGCGCAGGGCCTCACCGACCTTCGAGGTGCCGCGGGTCAGCACGATCCCGGTGTGCACCACGGGGCCGAGACCGGCGCGCGCGAAGAGATCCACGAGCACCGGCTCGCGCTCGCCGATCGCCGGGCCCTCGAGGGAGCGCGGCCAGCTGCGCGTCCCGGGCCCCACCGCCACCATGGGCGCTTCGGCGAGCTCGAGACCGCGCTCGAGCACGAGCGCTCGCGCTTCGCGCGCGACGTCCCGCGGCGTCGCCCCGGCGCCGAGCTTGCCGGGGAGCGCCTGGCGTACCTGGGCGAGCGCCTCGACGGCCCGCCGAAGCTCGACGACCTCGGCCTCGCGCAGCGTGCCGATGTGGGCGTTCGCGAGATCGATCGAGGGCACGACCTTCGCGCCGTAGCTCTCGACCAGGCCCACGGTGCCTGCCTCGACGCGGCTCACGTCCGGGCTCGCGGCGATCGTCGCGTGCTCCATGGCGATGCGCCCACGCGTCGGCAGCGTTCGCTCGAGCGCGCGGCGCAGATCCGCCCAGCTCGCGTAGGCGAGCTGCTCACCGGGCAGCTCCGGCATCGCCGCCAGCTCGAGCACGTGCGCGACGAGCACCGGCATGCCGTCGGCCGGCAGCCAGTAGAACAGACGGCGCAGGGGGGCCGCGCGCCCCGTCTCCGCGCCCAGCCCGAGCGCCCTCAGCGCCAGCGCGTTCTGTCCGCGGTGGTCGGAGAAGAGCCAGCCCTCGAGCTTGGCCTCGCGCATGGCGATCTGGATCTCGCCGAGGCGCTCGCTGACGAGCGGCGGCGGCAGCTCCGGCGCGCGGTCGGTCACGTCGTGCCCTCCGCCTTCGCTGCGGCCCGCGCCGCGTCGACCATCGCCTGCACGCGCGCGCGGATGACCTCGTCGGCGCCATCGCGCTGCGTCGGGAAGGGCTCCGGATCGCCGATCGCGACCCAGACCGGGTTCCGGCGTCGCGACAGGAACCGGCGTGCGTGCGAGCCCAGGCTCTCGTCCGTGTACTCGGTGCCCGGCACGTACGCGAGGCCGACGGGCACCACGTCCACCTCGAGCCCCTTGGCAGCGAGGAACGCGCCACCCTTGAAGGGCCGCACCTCGTCGCCGCCGTAGGTCGTGCCCTCGGGGAAGATGAGGATCGTCTGCTTCTCGTCGAGCTGGCGGCGCATCGAGCGAATCGCCTGCGCGCCGCTGCGCCGGTCGTCGCGGTCGACGAAGATCGTGCCCATGCGGATCGCCGCGGTTCCGACCACGGGCGCCACCCGCGTCTTGTGGTTGGCGAGGAAGTGACCGTCGAAGAGCCACATGAGCGTGACGATGTCGAGTGGCGTGCGGTGGTTCGAGACGACGAGCCGGGCGCGGGTGGCGTGGCGGGGTGGCAGCGCGCCTCGGACGAAGCGCGGGTCGATGCCGAGGATGCGGCGCGCGAGGATCGCCCACGCGTGCTTGGCGCGATCGATGATGATCCGTCGATCGCCGCGCCAGAAGAGGGCGCGAACGGCTTCCCAGCCGACCGTCATCGGTGTCCAGAGCATCATCGCGACGAGGCGCCAGGTCCGGCGGAAGGCGGCGACGAGACCTCGCGTCTCGGGCGGTCGCGCGGCGGCGCTCATCGTGCGCGCGACTCTCGCCCGGCCGCGAAGGCGGTTCAACCCCATTTCGGCGGGAATTGCGTCCGCGAGGACGCACACTGGCGACATAGGCCGCGCAGGGCGCGGCGCAGATCGCGATCGGAGAGGCGCGTGGAGCCGCCTGCTTGCTCGGTGTGATCTGCGCGGCGCGCGGCGCGCCGCCTGCGTTCCCAGGTGCGACCTATCGGTCGCAATGGCGGTCCGCGAGGACGCAGGCGGGCGACATCGGCCGCGCAGGGCGCGGCGCAGATCGCGATCGGAGCGGCGCGTGGAGCCACCTGATTGCTCGGTGTGATCTGCGCGGCGCGCCGCCTTCGTTCCCCGGTGCGACCCATCGGGCAATTCGTCCCCCCACGCAGGCGGGTGCTTGTGGTGCGCGTCCGACGCGGCGATGATTCGCGCCGCGGGAGGCGAGCGTGGCCACGAAGAAGCAGTCCCCGAAGAAGAAGGTCGCCGCGAAGAAGAGCGCGCCGAAGAAGGCGTCGGCGCCGCGTCGCGCGGCGAAGAAGGCGAGCGCCGCGAAGGCGAAGGCGAAGGCGAAGCCGAAGCGAGCGTCGAGCGGGCGCACCGCCGCCGTCGCGCGCCGTTCCGCGGCGAAGAAAGCAGCCCCGAAGAAGGCGGGCGCTGCGAGACCGAAGGCGCCCGCGAAGAAGGCGCCCGCGAAGAAGGCCGCGCGCCGCCCGGCGACGCCGCTCCTGGCGCCGCGCGAGTCGCTGCGGCTCGAGACGAGCGTGCTCGCTTCCCCCGAGCGCGTGTACGCCGCCTGGATCGACAGCGGCGAGCACTCGGAGCTGACGGGCGGTGAGGCGATCATCGACGCACGCGTGGGCGGCAAGCACAGCGCGTGGAGCGGGTACATCGAGGGCCGCTTCGTCGCGCTCGAGCCGGGCAAGCGGCTCGTGATGTCGTGGCGCACGACCGAGTTCGACCCGACCGACCCGGACTCGCAGCTCGAGATCCGGTTCTCGCCCGACGGCGGGGGAACGCGGCTCGAGCTCGAGCACACCGACCTGCCGCCGGGCGGCGCCGACAAGTACACGACCGGCTGGCGCGAGTTCTACTTCGTGCCGATGGCCAAGTATTTCGGCTGATCCGCGGGGCTCGGGCGGGTCGGCGTCAGAAAGCTGCAAGGTCCGTCTCGTACTCCTCTTCGTGCGCCGGATGGACCGGCCCAGGAGAAGAAGACGCCATGAACAAGCCCCTCGCCTCGCTGCTGACGGCCCTCACGCTCTCACTCGGTGGGGCGCCGGCCTTCGCGCAGAGCACCGCGCCCGACGCGCCGCCCGCCGAGTGCCACCACGGCCGCGGGCACCGCATGGAGCGCGCGCTCTCGCC
Source organism: Sandaracinaceae bacterium (assembly GCA_044223665.1). Taxonomy (GTDB): domain Bacteria; phylum Myxococcota_A; class Polyangia; order Polyangiales; family Sandaracinaceae; genus JBBSAT01. Next base: position 76,496 of record JBGALT010000013.1, read on the forward strand.
CGAGGCGATGGAGCGGCGCATCGCCCACATGACCGAGCAGCTCGCGCTCGATGCGCACCAGGTGACGCAGCTGCGCGAGATCCTCACCGCGTCGCGTGCCCAGGCCGAGAGCCTCCGCGCGAGCACCACCACCACGGGCCCGGCGCGCCGCGAGGCGTTCCACGCGCTGATGGAGCAGACGCGCACGCGCATCGACGCGATCCTCAGCGACACCCAGCGGGCTCGGTTCGCCGAGATGCGCGCGGAGCGTCGCGCGCGCTTCGTGGGCCGTCACGGTCGCCCTGGTGCGCCTGCTGCCCCCGGCGGCGCCGATCCGCGCGGCATCTGACGACGTCGATCACGCAGGAGAGCCCGCCGCGATCCCCGTCGCGGCGGGCTCCGCTCTTCCGAGCCGCCCGATCCGCCCGATGCGGTGAAAGAATGTCGCAAGGTCTGCTGCGTATCTCTCTTCGTGAGCCGGATGGCCCGGCTCGAGGAGAAGCTGCCATGAAGATCCGGACCCTCGTCTCGCTCGCTCTGTGCTCGGCCGTCGTGCTCGGTGGCGCCGGGCCTCTCGCGGCGCAGGATCGCGGGTCTCACCACCGCCGTGGGCCCGTGGTCGTCGTCACGCCGCCCGCGCCGGCCCCGGTCGTCGTTCGGCCCGTGCCCCCGGTCGCGCGGCCGCCGCACCTCGTCGCCCGCCCGCCCTTGCGCCCGGCGCCGGTCGTGGTCGTGCCGGCCGCGCCGGTCGTGGTCGCGCCGCGCGTCGATCTCCGTGAGGCGCGGATCGAGCACCGGCACGTGCGCCGCGAGGCGCGGATCGAGCGTCGCGAGATCCGCCGCGCGATGCGGCACCACTGACGGGGCCCCACGCCCGAGGAAGCCGAGAGCCTGACGCGGCGTTTCGGGTCAGGCTCCGAGCAGGAAGACGTCCATGAGCCAGCGCATCCTCGTCGTCGAGGACGATCCCGACCTCGGAGCCCAGCTGCGCCGCGACCTCGGCAAGGCGGGCTTCGAGGTCCGCTGGCTCACCGATGGTGACGAGGCGCGTCGCGCCCGCCTCGACGACGTCGACCTCGTGATCCTCGACCTCATGCTCCCCGGCACCTACGGGCTCGACCTGCTGAAGATCTTCCGCGGCCACAGCGAGGTCCCGGTGCTGGTGGTCACCGCGCGCGACCACACCGCGGACAAGGTGCGCGCGCTCGGTCTCGGCGCCGACGACTACGTCACCAAGCCCTTCTGGCCCGAGGAGCTGCTCGCGCGCGTGAAGGCGCGGCTGCGGCGGCCCGATCTGAAGAAGGACGGCGGCGGCAAGTCCGTGCGCGCCGGTGCGCTCGAGATCCGCGAGAGCGAGCACCGCGTGCTCGTCGACGGCAGCGCCATCGAGCTGAGCCGCGCCGAGCTCGGCGTGCTCTTCGCGCTGGCGCGCCGCGCCGGCCGCCCGGTCGAGCGCGCGACCATCGCCGAGGAGGCGCTCGACGCCGGCGACGACGGCGAGGCGCGCGGCTTGGACGTCCACGTCTCGCGCCTCCGCAAGAAGCTCGGTGCCGAGGGCAAGCGCATCGCGACGGTCTGGGGCATCGGCTACCGTCTCGAGACCGACCCGTGAGCGCGCGCTTCTCGAGCCTCCGCTGGCGCGTCGCCATCGCCGTCGTCGCGCTCGTGCTGCCGACGACGCTCGCGTTCTCCTTCTTCTCGTACCGCGTGCGCCGCGAGGCGCAGATCGAGACGGTCTACGAGAGCGTGGTCGCCCGGATGGAGAACGGGGGCCGCGAGCGCTGCGAGGCGCACGCCGAGCTCGCGCTGCCGCGTCGACGCGGCCGGCGAGCACGGATGGGGCTCGAGCTGGTCGGCCGCTACGACGCGGCCCTCCGGCCCTCGGATCCGGCAGCGCCCGTCCTCTCCGCCGCGATCGGGGCCGCGTTCGACGCAGGGGATACGGCCGTTCTCGATCCCGACGCGCCCCGCGCGGCGCCGCGCCTTGCGCTGCGGATGCCCTGGGACGAGGGCCCCTGCGCGGTCCTTCTCGTGCGCGCCCCACGCTCGGCGGCGCTCGAGGGGATCCCGCGCGATCTCGTCCTCGCGCTCGTGGTGCTCGTGCTCGCGCTCTCCGCCGCGACGCTCGCGCTCGGGCCGCCGCTGCGCCGCCTGGGACAGCTCTCGAGCGCGGTGCGCGCGAGCGGCCGAGCGGGCGCCCTCGAGCTGCCGCCGGGGTCGCGTGGCGAGGACGAGATCGGCGTGCTCGCCGTCGCGCTCGCGGAGGCATCCGGGCGCGATCGCGCTCACGTCGCAGCGCTCGAGTCCCGCGATCGCGCGCTGCGAGAGTACGTCGATGGGACGACGCACGATCTCGCGCTGCCGCTGACGGTGATCCAGGGTCACCTCGCGGCGCTGGGCGAGAGCGCCGAGCGCAGCGTCCCGGCCGATCCTGCCGACGTGCGCGGTGCGGCCGCATCGGCGAACTACCTCGCGCAGCTCTCGGCGAACCTGGCGGCGGCCGCGCGCCTGGAGGGCGGCGCGCCGGTCGAGAAGCGCGAGGTCGATCTCGGGCCCCTGGTGCAGCGGGTGCTCGACCGCCTCGCACCGATCGCTCGCCACCGCCGGGTCGAGCTCGCCGCCGCGCTCCCCGACGTCCCGGCGATCCTGGACGGAGACGAGCTGCTCCTCGAGCGTGCGCTCGCGAACCTGGTCCACAACGCGATCCGGCATCGCGGGTCGTCCATCGAGCCGGGTCACGTGGCGGTCATCGTGGCTTCGTCGCCGCTGCGCGTCACGGTCAAGAGCGACGGCACTTCCATCGACGAGGTCGCCCTGGCCGCGCTGCGCGCCGGGGACGTTCCGCCGGACGTCGCGCGCACCCGGGGCCGCGGCCTCGGCCTGTCGATCGTGCGCAAGGTCGCGACGCTCCACGGGCTGAGCATCGAATTCGCCCGCGGGGAAGGGGGCTCGCTCGAGGTGACCCTCGCTCGCCCGCGCGGCTGAGCGGGAAGTCGCGGGCATCGTGCCGGTGCCCCGACCGGTGCGCGCCGCGGAGCGCAAGCCGCGCGCAGCGCGTCGCGCGTGGGGCGAGTGCGCGCCCACCGCGGTCGGACTACCACTGCGGCATGACGTCGGAGCGAGCCGAGCGAGTGGACGTGGCGGTGATCGGTGGTGGCCTGACCGGCCTCTCGGTGGCCCACCGCGTGGCGAGCGCCGGGCGCCGCGTGCTCGTGCTCGAGGCCAGCGAGCGGTGGGGCGGTCAGATCTGGACCGCGCGTCCCGGGGATCTCGTGGTGGAGATCGGCGCCGAGGGGTTCGTCGCGCGGAGCGAGGTGATGGTCGCGCTCGCGCGCGAGCTCGGGATCGAGGACCGCCTGATCGACCAGCGCACGCTCGTCTCGTACGGCTGGGACGGCGGGCCGCTGGTCGAGCTCGGGCCGGGCGAGGCGGCGCGCCTCTTGGGGTTCCAGGTCGAGCGAGACGACCTGGGCCGTGGCGTGCGGACGTTCCGCACGGGGACCGCCGACGTGATCGACGCGCTCGTGCGCTCGCTCGAGGCGTGCCCGCACGCCGAGCTGCGGGCGCGCGCTCGGGCTCACCGCTCGACGCTCGAGCCCTCGGTCCGGATCGAGACGAGCGCGGGCCCGATCGAGGCGGCCGTCGTGGTGGTCGCCACCCCCGCGCGCGCGGCTGCGCAGCTGCTCGAGGCATGGGGAGCGCCGGCACGCGCGCTCGCGGCGGCGCCTCTGCTCTCCAGCATCAACGTCACGCTCGCCTATCGGTCGGCGGCGTTTCCCCGACCGCTCTCCGGCTCGGGGCTCGTCGTCGCCGAGCGCCAGCAGGAGCACGGCCTGCGCGCGTGCGCGTTCACGTCCGAGAAGCTACCGCACCGCGCGCCGGCGGGGACGGCGCTGCTCCGCGTCTTCTACCGGCCCCCCGATGCGGAGCGCGACACGACCCCCGATGCGCTCTGGGCCGATCGTGCCGCGGCGTGCGTGGCGGCGAGCCTGGGGGCGACGGAGGCCCCGACCGAGCGCTGGGTCTCGCGCTGGCCGGACGCGCTTCCGGTGTTCACGCCGGCACATCGCGACGCGGTGCGGGCGCTCGAAGCGGCGCTGCCGCCCGACGTGATCCTCGCGGGCTCGGCGTTCCACGGCGCCGGCATCGACGCGGCCGTTCGCTCGGCCTTCGCCGCCGCCGAGCGCGCGCTCGTACGCGTCGGGTGACGGCCTACTCGCAGCGGATCGCGAGGCTCGGCAGCTGGGGCACGAACGCGCAGAGATCGCTGCTCTCCCACATGTGCCCGGCGATGCACGCCACGTGCTCCGCGGGCATGTCGAGACAGGCGCGGCCGAGCGAGCGATCGAGGTCGCAGTCGGTCGCGCACTGGCAGAGCACCGATGCGATGGCGCCGCAGTCGACGTAGGGACGCGGCCCGATCAGCGCTGGCAGCTGGTCGCAGGTGGGAGAGATGACGAGGCCCGTCGCGGTTCCGGCGCGGCCGAGGTACTCCTCGATGACCTCGGTCAGCGTCAGGCGCGCCGGCGGGCCGTCGGTGCAGAAGTCCGCGAACGTGAGGGCGCCTCGGGCGACCAGCTCGGGGCTCGCGCACGCGAGGCGCGCGGTCGTGGTGTCGATGCCCGGCTGCGCGTCACAGAGGCAGATCGCCGTCTCGGCGCACGACTCGGTCGACGTCAGCTCGATCGCGCAGTCGATCGGCGTTCCACCCTGCACGAGGCTGAACGTGCAGCGCGGTCCCGCGTCGAGGGGCGGCGAGTCGGGCACCGCGGCGTCGGGCCTCGTCATGGCCGCGTCGGGAGCATCCCCGCGTCGCTCGTGGGCGAGGTGACAGCCACCGAGCCCGACACCGAGGAGCATCCCGGCGAGGGCGCCGCGTGCGGACGACCGGACCATGGCCGCAGCGTACCGCGTCCGGGGCCGGCGATCCCGCGACGTACCCGCGTCGATCACTCCGACCCGTCTTCCGCGCCCTCGTCGCCCTCCTCGCTCGCGCGTAGCGCTTCCTCGCGCTCGGCGTCCTCGAGCAAGCTCGGGAGCACGAAGGGCTCGTCGTCGACGAGCTCGGCGAAGGAGAGATCGTGGTGGGTCTCCACGCCCTCCGTCTCCTCGCTCACGCGCACGCGCCCTTCCACGAGCGTCGCGCTCGCGAGCGTGGGCGCGGGCAGCGGCCTCGGATCGCTCGCCGGCTGCGGCACCGTGATCTCGTTCCCGTCCTCGTCCTCGCAGTAGATCCTCGTCCAGGGACGCTCGGTGATCTCGCTCGAGAGGTGGACGAGCACGCAGTGCGGATCGGCCTCGAGGCGGCACACGATCGCCTCGGTCGCGCTCGAGGACTCCTCGGACTCGGTCGCGTAGCACGTCGCGTCCGGGTGATCGCTGGGCGCGGGCGCTTCGCCCTCCGACGACTCCCCGCACGCGACGTCGTAGGTGACCAGCACGAGATCCCCGGCGACCGTGAGCTCGTAGCCGCTGGCGTCACAGCCGCCCGAGTGCCCGTGATCGGTGGAGTCGTAGCAACCGATGCTCGCCCACGCGATCCACGTCGCGTCGTGGCCGCGCAGCGCGACGGCGAGCGAGGTGTTCGCGAGCATCGCGCTGCCGTCGTCGATCGTCGTCAGGAGCACCTCCTCGAAGGCGCCCGTCGCCGGCGCGCGCGCGACGGTCTGGACGGTGGCGGCGACCGGGAGCCCATCCCAGTCCTCGCCGGAGAGTCCGTTCGCGAGCACGCGCTCGATGGCGGCGGTCTCGCCCGTCGCGAGCCGTACCGCCCGCTCGCCGTCCGTCACGCGCACGCCGCCGACGACGATGGACGCCGCCGCGTCGTCGTCGTCGTCGTCCGGCGCGAGCGCATCGAGGTGGCGCTGCACGCTCGCGTTGGGGCGCAGCGCCACCGAGCGGCGATAGGCGTCGCGTGCCGCCTCGGCGTCTCCGAGCGCTTCCGCGACGAGGCCGCGATTGAACAGACACATCGCGACGGGCGATCGCGCGTCGGCCGCGAGCTGCGCATCGGGACCGAAGATCGAGAGCGCGAGATCGATCCGCGACGCGGCCAGGCGCTCGTTGCCTGCGAGGTGTGCGACGTAGCCGGCCTCGCAGAGCAGCCGTGGCGTGCGCGGGGTCTCGTGCAGCATCGCGTCGAACGTCGCGAGCGCACGTGGGTAGTCGTGGGCGGCGGCGGCCGCGCGTGCTTCGCGAAGCCGTGCGAGCCGCGCGCGCAGCTCGGCCGCGGGCGCACCGCGCTCTCGGCGTGATCGGACGGCGTCGTGGTGGCGGTGGGCGCCGGCGCCGCGACGCTCGACGGAGGGGCCGACGAAGGCGGCGAGGCCGAGCTCGGCGGCGCCGCTGGCGAGGCAGGCGACGGCGAGCTGCACCCGACGATCGCGAGGAACGAGAGAATCCGTGCGCTCCGCATCCGCCGAGCCTACACGCGAATAACGAGCGGGCGAGGCGCGGCTCGGCACGAGTGCCGATCACGGCTCAGCGCGCGCGCCGGCGCCACCAACGGAACGAGCCCTGATCGCGGTAGTCGTCGTAGTTCGCGCGGATCCACGCGTCGAGCTCGGGGAACGTGTTGTCGCTCCCCGGCCCGTACGGGCGCGCGCGGTAGCCGCCCGTCGACTCGAGGATGAAGTAGGGCCGGCTGCGATCGAGCTCGTCGAGGAAGCGCTGGCGCCAGCGACGGATCACCGGGAGGTCGGGGCGGTAGTAGAAGACGATGTCGAACACGAAGGGCGTCGCCATCGGCACGTCGGCGCGCCACATCGCGTCCACCGCGCCGGTCACCGTCTCGAGCGGCTGCACGCTCTCGCCCGGGGGGAGCTCCGCGCGCAGCTCTTCGGCCATCCGCACGGCCTCGTCGTTCTGGCCGGTGCCTTCCCACGCGATCGCGGTCCACGCGCTCGGCCCGGCGACCTGCCAGACCACCAGGCCCGCCAGCGCGACGCGCGGCGCGAGCGAGAGCGGGGCGCGATCGGGAAGGTCGGTGACGAGGATCGCGCACAGGATCCCGATCGCGAAGAACTCCGGGATCGACTGGTAGTGCCAGAACGTCCCCTGGATGAGCACGTACGCGAGCGCCCCCAGATAGAAGCCGATCGCGGGGCGTGCCGAGCTCTCCCGCGCCGCGCCTCGCCGGAACGTGCGGAGCAGCACGGGTGGGATCAGGAAGACGCCGAAGATGGTGACGTGCGTGCTGGGCTGGAGAAACAGCCACATGCGGCGCGTCCAGAGGTTCGAGGCGTCGACCGAGAAGTTCCACGTCCCCGACATCCGGCCGTACAGCGGCAGGTACTCGCCGACCATCTCGAGCCACGCGGGCAGCGCGCCGCACGCCGCGAGCGCCACGACGACGACGACCGAGCTGCCGACGAGGATCGCGACGAAGCTCGCCAGGCCCCGGCGCGCGAGCGGTGCGGGCGCGCGCTGGAGCGCATCCCAGACGAAGGGCGCGAAGAGCAAGGCCGAGTGGAACTTCATCCAGAAGGCCACGGTCGCGCAGGCCGCGGCGAGGCCCCATCGTCCTCGCGAGAGCTGCGCGCCGGTGAGCAACGAGAGCGCGAGGACGAACATCTCGCGCTGCAGACAGTCGACGCCGCTCGCGTAGAGGTGCGTGACCACGAAGAGCGCGACGGCGAGCGGCGCTGCGGCCGGCTGGCGGAGCCGGAAGGCGCGCCGCGCCGCCAGCCCCGAGACGACCACGAGGCTCGCGTCGATCACGCGATAGCCGAGCTCGCTCCCGACGAGCCGGTCCATCAGGCCGTAGAGCACGTAGGTCGCCGGCTGGTTGAACTCGACGATGTCTCGATAGAAGAGGCGCTGTCCGGTGACGAAGAGGCGCGACGGATAGAGCACCATCGGCGCATCGAGGCGGAGGCCCCAGCGCAGTGCATAGCCGAGCATGCCGAGCGAGAAGAGCGCCGCGCCGACGGCCAAGGGCCAGCCGGGCGCGCGCCAGGCGCGGTTGAACGCGCGCGCCCAATCGGTCTGCCACGACACGAGGCGCAGCTGGGTGTCGACGAGCCAGGTCACGCCCCAGATCGCGAGCGCGGCCGCGACGGTGCGCACGCTCTCGCTCGTCTCCCAGCTCTGGCGCACGATGCGGAACGCGTCGCCCTCGGCGTGCGCGAGCACGAGCACGAGCGCCACGCCGGCACCGACCGTCGCCAGCTGCGCGAGGCGCTCGTCGCGCCCGCTCATCGTGCGCTCCAGCGGATCTCGGAGAGGCACGGCAGGCTGGCGAAGTGGCTGAGCGCGGTGACGCGGAGCCGATCGCCGCGCCCGGTCGGCGCGAAGCGCAGTACGTCGGTTCCGATCCGCGCGAACTCGCCCTCGGCGCTCCAGATCACGCGATCGCCATCGAAGAGCTCGACGCGGAGCTCCCGCGTCGCCGCGCTCCGGTGCGGGAGGTTGTCTCCGTTGACCACCTCGACCCAGGCGAGCGTGCGCGGTCCGCGGAAGCGCACGTCCACGTACGCGGGCGTCTCGTCCGGGATCCAGTAGGTCTCGGTGGAGCCGTCGACGAGGTTCTCGGCGAGGAAGAGGTACGTGTACTGCGCGGTCGTGTTGCTCGCCGTGATCGTGGCCTCGCGGCGCCCCAGCCCCAGCGCGAGCACGGCGAGCAGCGCCCACGAGAGCGCCGGGACGATCCAGGCTCGTGCGCGAAGCCCCATCGACGGCCGCGTCTTAGCACGGGGAGCAGGCGCCCCGGCGTGGGCTGCACGCGAGGCGGATCCGTTCCTGAGCAGGATCGGGCGTGATGCACTTCGCGCGGCTTGAGCATGTCTGACGTCGGGATCAGCCTCCGTGCGGAGGCAGGCATGGCGAAGGGTCGAAAGGGCGGCGCGCGAAAGCCGGACAACGCGCGGGCTCGCGTGGTCGCGCGGATCGCCGCGGAGGTGGAGCGGGAGCTGAAGCGGCGGCTGCCGCCGAACGCGACCTTCGAGCAGCGGAACGACATGTCGGCGGAGATCATGAACGAGGTGCTGTTCAAGCGATCGGACGACGACCTGCAGTCGCTGGTGGCGAAGAAGGACGAGGTGGTGGTCGAGGACGACGAAGAGGACGCGCGATATCGGCGACTCGATCAGCCTTCCTCGGCGACGTACGTGGGCCGATGGGGGACGCACTTCGTCGAGGAGCCGCTGTACCGGAAGGTCGGCGCGCACAACGGCCCGACCGTGAAGCCGATCGAGCTGCGCGCCGGGATCATCGAGCACATGACGCCGGACATGGCGCGCATCGTCGGCGAGCTGAGCGCGTGCGAGAGCAGCCGCGAGCTCGTTCGCACGCTGCGTACGACGGGCCTCTATGCTCCGAGCCGCGCGTTCCTCGCCAAGCGCGTGTCGAGCATGTCGGAGGAGATCGAAGCGGCGGCTCCTCGTCTCGAAGAAGCCGCTCGCGCGGTCGAGGAGATCCCCACGAGCGTCGCGTCGGTGAGCTGCGGAATGGATCGGATGTCGGCGCGGATGAGCGAGCCTGCGAGCGCGGAGACGATCGCGTCGCGAGCGCGCCGTACCGAGCCCTACGAGCGCGCGGCGCCGCCGCCGAAGGAGTTCCACTACCGCAAGGCGTGGGTGGGCTCGATGTCGCTCTACGATCGGACCGGCAAGGAGCTGCGAACGCTGCGGTACGGAACCGATGCGAGCGCGGACCACGACGGCCTCGCCGATCGCGTCGCCGCCGACGTGCTCGCCATCGTGCGCGCGCGCCCCGCAGTGAAGCTGCACTGCGTGCAGGACGCTGCGCCCGAACTTCGCGCGCTCCCGGAAGCGCTCGCGCGCGTCTTGCCGGCGAACACGCAGGTCGTGCAGCTCGTCGATCTCGAGCACCTGATGGGCTACCTCGAAGCCGTAGTCGACGCGGTCGAGCCCGACGGCGACCCGCACGACATGAAGGGCTGGTATCGCGGCGAGCTGCTCCGGCACGACGACGCGATCGATCGCATCTGGGTGCAACTCCGGCGCCGCGCCCGCGATCTGCCTGGCAAGCGAACCAAAGCGCGTGAGGCCGTCGCCAACGCGCTCAGCTACATCCGCCACCGCAAGCACCTGATGCGGTACGCGACGCACTACGCGGCAAGCCTCCCGATCGGCAGCGGCGCGACCGAGAGCACGTGCTGGCAGATGCAGGAGCGCGTCAAGCGAGCTGGTCAATCGTGGGAATCTCCCGGCCTCCGCGGCGTGATGGGCGTGCGAGGACTCGTGCTTTCCGAACGCTGGCGAGACGCGTGGCCCACCTACGCGGCCTCCCACAGGAAGGAGCTCCGGTGTGCAGCATGATCAGGACCGCATCCGCCTCGGTGGCGTACGTAACGGCGGCGCTTGCGAAGTAAGCAGAGTCTGCGAGGGCGAAAGTGACCTATGCGCCGTGGGTCACTGCCTCGATGTTGTGGCCATCCGGATCGAGCACAAAAGCCCCATAGTACCCGGCATGGTATTGCGGTCTCGGCCCGGGCGATCCGAAGTCACGAGCCCCTGCAGTCACGGCTGCTCTGTGAAATGCGTCCACCACCTCGCGCGAATTCGCTTTGAAGGCGACGTGTATGGGGGTGATGGGAGAAAGATCCGCTGGCTTCTGAAACGTCCCGATCCCTTGGCGGATCCAGAAATGGGGAAACGATCGCCCAAATCCGGCCCCGCTGCTCCCCTCCATGATGAGCTTGATGCCCAAGGGCTCGAGGATCGTTTGGTAGAAGGCTTTGGAGCGTTCGTAGTTCGAAACGTTGAGTGAGATGTGATCAATGTCGCTCATCAGAAATCCTGCTACCAACGGAAGTACGAGACCCTTTCTCAATTGCATTTAGTTGATCGTTGTGTCAACTACTTTCGGATGAAACCGACACCTCCAGGCTGGCCGCGAATTTCCACCGCACTCTGGTACGACGATCCCGCCGCGGCGATCGAGTGGCTCTGCCGCGCCTTTGGGTTCGAGGTACAACTCAAAGTTGAAGGCGAAGGCGGGCGCATCGAGCACTCGGAGCTTGTGTTCGGCGGAGGCCTCGTCATGGTCGGCGGCGAGAAGCACGAGAAGATGCCCTACGCCAAGCCACCGTCAAAGGTTGGCGGATCGAACACGCAAAACATGATGGTGTTCGTCGATGACGTCGAAGCGCACTGCGTGCGCGCGCGAGCCGCCGGAGCCGTCATTACCAAAGAGCCGGAGACACACGACTACGGCGACGACTACTGGGTCGATCGAACCTACGAGTGCCGCGACGTCGGCGGTCACCACTGGTGGTTTACGCAGCGGCTCCGCACCGGCGGCAAAGACGCGTGAACCCCGCCGTCCTGGATCGCGCGTTTTCGGCTCTCTCGGACCCGACTCGTCGCGCTGCAATCGAGCTTCTTCGACGAGGTCCCCGGCGGGCGGGCGATCTTGCGCGGG
>JBGALT010000198.1:0-13370 GCA_044223665.1 Sandaracinaceae bacterium
GGCTCGAGGCAGCAACCTCGGGCCGTCGCCTATTGCGGGGTCGGCTCCGAGCCCTACGCCCGCACGGCGCTCGCCCGCCAGAAACCGGCGATCACGCCGCGCTTCTCGAGGTCACGAACCCGCGCTTCTCGAAGATCGCTTCCAGTCACGAACCCGCGCTTCTCGAAGATCGCTGCCACTAGATGAGCTCGTCGTGTGGCTCGACGGCCCCGGCTCGTGACCGTGCGCGCCTCCGCTACGCGAGCCAGCTCTGCGCGGCCAGGGTGCGGAACGCTAGCTCGATCTGCTCGGGCGCGAAGCGCTGCTTGCGCTCGTTCCACGCATGCACGCGCGCGACAGCCTCGGCCGGTGTCGTCGCCGATTCGTGCTTCGCGACCCAGTGCACCGTCGCGAGCAGCTCCAGGCCGAACGGGGTCTCGAAGCCATCGACGAGCGCTCCGACACGATCGAGGTTCTTCTGCGTCGCGTGGTCGCGCGCGAGCACCTTCTCCGCGTCGGCCTCGACGCCCGGCACCAGCTCGAGCTGCTTGTCGGGCGTGTCTCCGCCATCCGCGTATCCGGAGATGAAGTGCCCTTCGATCTCGCGCAGCACGTGGCGCAGGTTCTCCGCGTAGGGACCGTAGAGCGCCTTCGTGTAGCTGAGCCGCAGCGGCTGCCCGGCCTCCTGCATGAAGTACATCAGCTTGTGCACTTCGAGCAGCGAGACGGACGGGTCCATGAGACCGTCGAGGTAGCGTCGGATCAGTCCAACGAGCGCGGCGCGCCCGGACGTCATCTTCGGCGCCTTCTTCGGCTTCTGCATCGCTTCCACGGGTGGAGCACCCCCTGGCTCGAAGATCAGCACCCGCACCGACGGGAGCGAGGAGAACGCAGCCTCGATCCGCGGGCGAACTTGTCGCCAATCGAGCCCGCCGAGGCCGCTCCCGAGCGGCGGGATCGCGACGGACCGGAGGCCGAGCCGCTTGACGTCGGCGACGAGCGCGACGAGACCCGCGTCGATGTCCTCCATGCGGCTGGCCCCGCGCCAGTGCCGCTTGGTCGGGAAGTTGATGACGTACCGCGGGCCCGTGAGCGCGCGCGTCTCGAACACGAGCATGTGGCCCGGCTGGACCTGATGCCGCTCGCAGGCCTTCTCGTAGAACGCGAAGTTCTCGGGGTACGCGTGCTTGAACTGGAGCGCGATCCCGCGCCCCATCACACCGACGCAGTTCACGGTGTTCACGACCGCGTCCGTGTCGGCGCGGAGAATGTCGCCCGTCGTGTGCTCGATCATGTCGGTCCCCCCCGACGCGCTAGTAGTACCACGACGGCTCCACGAGCACGGGCGGCTTGTGGGTCGCGTTCGCGAGCGCCTGAACGACCTGGTTCTGGACCTGGATCGAGTGCACGCCGATCTTGGTCACCAGGCCCCAGGGGAACCCATCGTGAAGTAGGAACTCCGCCTGCTTCGCCTCGCGCACATTCGAGGGCCGGAAGTCGGTTGCGGCGACGTCCGCCCACTCGATGCGGTTCAGGTCGCCGAGCGAGGCGAAGAACTGCGTGTAGTGAGCGCCCGCGTTCGATAGGCTGAAGGCCCAGCGCCGCGGGATCGCGTTGGCCCAGTTCACGACGGCGTCGAGCTCCGCGACGAGGTGCACGATCGGCTCCTGCCCGCCGCGGTACGCCAGCTGCGGATGGTTCTTGCAGTGGATCACGTACAGCATCACCGAGCGCGGACAGAAGTAGAACGGGACGTAGTCGCCGACGTGGTCACCGGGGTGACAGCTCACGGGCAGCGACAGCCGCCGCTGCTTGATCGCCGACATCCCGATCGCCGCCTGCGGCGCGCCGTTCGCGATCATCACCTTGTCGGACAGCAAGCCTCCGGCCGCGATGATGGACGGCAGATTCGTCACGTGCGTGATGTGGAACACGAGCAGCGGCGAGGGCGGCGCGGTCACGCGGGCGACTCCTTCTACGAGCGACGACGGCGCATACGTGATCGCGCGCGCGCCGACGGAGCTGCTGGGATCGCGTTGTCGGACGCTGAGGCGTCGTATGCTGCGCGCATGCGCTTCCGCTGTCGCAAGTGCGATCAGGAGCACGACCTCGAAGACGGTATCGGGTTCGGCATCGACCACCCGGCGCAGTGGGACGTCGTTTCGGATGCCGAGCGAGCGCAGTCCGAGCTCTACCAGGAGCAATGCATCCTCCGATCGCGCGAGGGCGTGAGCCGGTACCTGCGCGGTCGCGTGCTCATCCCGATTCGCGGCACTCGCGGCGCGCACCTCATTTGGGGCGTGTGGTGCTCGCTCAGCGAGAAGAGCTGGGGGGAGACGTGCGCGCATTGGGAAGACCCGGAGCGCGTGAACCTCGGCCCCTACTTCGGGTGGCTCTCCACGCAGGTGCCCGGGTACCCGAAGACGATGTTCCTGAAGACGCACGTGCGACCGTGCGCCATCGGTGTGCGTCCGCTCGTCGAGCTCGAGCGCACCGATCATCCGCTCGCGGTCGATCAGCGTGACGGCGTCGATCTCGATCGCCTACGTACGCTCGTGGAGCCGCTGCTCCATCCGAAGGATTGAGCGTCGACCGCGCGCTCTGCCTCCGACGCGAGCGGACCGGGAGCGACGTGCTGATAGGCTCCTCGCGCGGACACGACGACGCGCGACCAGATCGCCGACCACACCGCAGGAGAACCGTGGCTCACCGCAGCCCGTTCGAGCATCTCGAGGTTCCGAACCGCCGCGAGCACCGGCGCACCTCTTGGAACGCTGGATCCTGCCATTGTACATGACCGCACCCGAGGACGCGGCGTTCGGTGAGCGCTACCGCGCGCTCCGCGCCGAGGCGACGCCGGCGCTCGCGGGCGAGCTGTTCTCGTACTTCAACTGGCGCCCGAAGGCGGTCGGTGCGTACGTCGTCGGCATCGAGCGGCACGAGAGTCAGCGCGATCTCGTGGGTCGGCTTCTGCTCCGCAGCGATGTCTGCTGCTGCGGTCGTGCGCTCTGCCTCGCGCTAGCACGGCTCGGCGGAGCCGAGTCTTCGCGTGTCCTGTGCACCTACCTCGACCACTACCTGACGCGACCGGACCTCGTGTTCGACCAGCCGGATGCGCTCGCCGCGCTGACCAGCCTCGACGCGCGCGATGGCACCGCGCATGCGCACGGCTACGAGGCGCAGTGGGCGCACTACATCGCGAACACGCCATCGAAGCCGCGCGCGTCGTACCTCGCCGACGCGTGCGCTCGGTTCGAGACGTCGCTGCGAGCGATCGAGGCGCTCGGAAGCTAGACGGCGATCACTCTCGCGACCCGACCAGCACCACGAACAGCTTCGTGACGTTGGTTCGCGGTGAACACGTCCACGCAGAGGCCGACGAAGAGCGCGACGGCGATCGTGAAACCGCTCGTGAGAAAGGCGGACCCCGCTCCGAGGTTGCCCTCGCGACGGAGCCAGCCATGTACGGCCGCCCAGACGGGGAGCAGCGCGAACCACCCGAGGGAGGGAACCCAGCTCACGGCGAGCCAGCCGGCGAGGTATGCCATCGCGCTGATGCACGCGCGCATCGGGATCCGCGTGGCGAGGATGGCGCCGACTGCCGCGACGACGAGCGTCAACGTCGCGAGTGCGGCGGGCGTCGTGAGGCAGATGCCTGCGAGACGCACGAGCGGACCGACGATGCGCAAGCGACGTCCGTCGCCCGTCTCGGCGAGCCGGTCTACGAAGAACACGAGGCCGGAGCCGACAACCCGGATGACGATCGCGATGAGCGCGAACGCGACGGCGGGCGCCACGGGACCCTCACGCGGAGCGCCCAGCAGGGAATCGGTCGCTCGCGTCAGGATCGAGCGCATCGTGCCGGCCCAGGCGAACAGCGAGCGAGTCTCGGCCCACGGGAACGTCCCGAACGAGCGTTCGCAGTCGGTGCACCGATCTCCGCGCGTGGGCCCGGCGCAATGCTCGCAGATGGCCGCGCCGCAGCGCGTACGCGCGAGTCCGGAGTCGTCGTGGCCCGACCACGTGCAGAGCGGGGCATGTTCGGTCACGCGGCGATGATGCCGGTGCGCTCGGTCGGAAGAACGAAAAACCGGAAAGTACGTCAGCCCCGGGAGCGGTCGACGGCGGCGAGCACGTGCGCGAGCTCCTCGGGGCTCATCCGCGCCAGCTGCTCTGCGAGCTTCGGGACACGTGTCCCAGATTGCATCTCGTCCGTCTCGACCTCGCGATTCTCGCGCCCTTCTCCATCCCCACGACGTTCGCGTGGGCTCGACGACCTCGACGATCCCCCGCGTTCTCCGACGGCGGTGGCATTCAAGTCCCGTCCACCCCGCTCAGATTCCCCAGGAAGACGGCTCGAGATCGGCGACTGTCGCGAGGACTGTCCCCGAGCCGTCAGATGCCGAGGATCTTCACGTCGAATCCGCCCGCGACGCGGACGCGCTCGAGATCGTCGACGTCGCTGTGTAGATCGTGTCGCCGTGCGCGGCCGCACCGATGACCACGACCGCGTCGACGAGCAGCAGGTTCTCGCGCGCCTTTCGGTCGACCTTCTTGATCGCTGCGAGGACGAGCCCTGCGCGCTCCGCGAGCTCGCGATGCATGGGCTCCACCTCGATCGCGTCGAGAACGCGGGCCGCGGGGCCGCGTTGTCCGCGCCACCACTCCCCGACCACCGGCGCGGGGACCGTGACGACGCGGTCCTCGTCGTCGATCGCCGACAGGATCGCTCGGACGCGCTCCGAGGCGCCTGTTCGGAACGCATCCTCGAGCGCGATGAGCGCGCCCGTGTCGAGCGTCAGTCCCATTCACGCTTGATCGCGGCGACGGATTCGGCGGACGGCGGTGGGTTGTGCTTCAGCATCTCGGCGACGAGATAGTTCCGCGCGGCCATCTGCGCGGCGGTCGCGCGGCGGCGCGGGGCAGGGCTCGCCAGCTCGTCCTGAACGACGGCGCGCACGGCAGCGGCGAGCTTGCCCTCGCCGGACGCGATCGCCTTTCCGACGGCGTCGACGGCCGCGGCGCGCACCAGCACCATGAGGTCGGCCTTCGCGCTCGTAGCCTTTCGGGTCGCGCTCTTCGCCGCGCGCGGCGCGGTCGCCCGCTTCTCGGGCGAAGCCTTGCCGCGGTTCTCGATCTTGCGTGCAGCGCCGGACATGTGGCTGAGGATGCCAGGCTGGTGCGTCAGCGTCCACGCGCCGAACCTCACCCGCTGTCGAGCCACGCGCGGATCGCGGTCGCGTGGGTATGCCAGACGAGATCGCCCGGTTCGTCCAGCACGGCTCTCAGCGCGGCGCGGAGCTCGGTCGACGCAAACGCGACGGCCAGCTCACGGGCGCACCGGTCGCGGTCCCGCCGCGCGATCCGCTTCGCGATCGTCACGGTCGGCCAGCGCTTCGTTTCTCGATCATCGGAGCGCAGTGCCGCGATCATCGCCTCTGGTTGCACGTGCACGTGTACGAGCGCGCGCCCGAGCGTGCGTCCTTCCAGTCGGCCGCGGGCGGGAGCGGCCAGCAGGAAGGCGAGCGCGCTCGGCGTTCCGAGGTTCGCGAGTGCGAGAGCGACCGCCGCCCGAACCTCCTCATCGCCGTGCGTATCGATGGCCCGCGCGAGATCGGGCTCCGCGTCGGCTCCCGCGATCATGACGAGGCCGCGGGCTGCGTGGGTGGCGCTGCTTCGGTCCGCGCGATCGAGGATCTCGATCAGCTTCGCGTATCCGGCGGGATGACGGACGTGCCCGAGCAGACACGCGACGAGCCACGACTCCGCCTCGCCACGATCGTGTGCGTCGACGAGAGCGCGCGCCGCGTCGGCGTTGGGTTCGCACGCGGCGAGTGAGAGCGCCGCGTCCTTGAACGCCATGTGATCCGACAGCGCCGCGCGCACGATGATCGACGGGTCGCGCGACGTGCGCGCTAGTTCGCGAACCGCGAGCTCGGCGGGTGAGAGCGCGCGACGACCGATCCCGTCTCCGGCGCCCATCTCGACAGTGTAGCCGGACGCCTTTCGTTGCTCGTCACGACCCGCGCCACCTGTGCCGATCGAGCACTCGTGCCAGCAGCCGCTCCAGCTCCGCCGGGTCCATCCGCGCGAGCCGCTCCACGAGCTCGGGGACATGTGTCCCCGATTGCATCTCGTGGTTCTCGACGAGCACATTTTCGCGCCCTTTTCGATCTCCGCGTGCCGCGTTTGGGCGCGAGGGGCGCGACGATCCCTCTGGTTCCTCCCGGGAGATCTCTTTCGAGTCCCGTCCACCCCGCTCAGTTTCCGCAGAGAAGCGGCCCGAAACCGGGCGACTGTGCCCGGGATTGTCCCCGAGGTCGTCCTCCGTCGCTCATGTGACGTGCATGCTTTCGTCGTTGACGATGGCGCGGCCGAGAAGAGCTACGAGGAAATCGTCGACCTGGTCGCCCGCGGCGGCGGCAGCGGCGCCGTCCTCGCGTTCCGCCCGTCGGAGGACGCGCGGGCGCGGATGCGCGCGCTGTTGCCCAAGAGCAAGACCGACGCGCTGACGGAGGACGAGCAGGCCGAGCTCGATCGCTTCGGTGAGCTCGAGCGCCTGATGCAGCTGGTCAAGGCGCGCGCCCGACGTCTCTCGCGCACCGTCGATCCGTGATCCCCGCGCGGCTGCGCCAGCAGGTCCGCGATCGCGTGGGTCTCCGCTGCGAGTACTGCCTGCTGGCCGTGGACGACGCATTCCTTCCGCACGAGCCGGACCACGTGATCGCGCTGAAGCACGGCGGCGCGACCGACGAGGCCAACCTCGCGCTCGCGTGTTTCGACTGCAACCGCTGCAAGGGCTCGGATATCGCGTCGCTGGACACCGAGACGGGCGCGCTGTGCGCGTTGTTCAACCCACGCTCGGACGTCTGGGCCACGCACTTCGCGACGGCGGCGGGAGCCGTCGTTCCACGCACCGCGGTCGCGCGCGTCGCCTCTGGCTCTACGTGCACGTGTGCGAGCGCGCGCCCGAGCGCTGCGATCCGACCCTCTCGGACGCCCGCGCGACCTACGCGCGCGGCGCGACGAGACCCGTCGCGTCGCGCGACCGCGCGCGCTCGTCCCGGATCGCGTCTACCTCGTCTCCGAGCCGCCGCGCTTGGTGCGACGGCGGCGTAGCAGCGTGAGGGCTGGCAGGAGCGCGAGCAGCCACGTCGGCGCCGGGGCGGGGGCTGCCCGACAGCCGCAGCCACCGACACTGGCCGGCGGGCCGCCCGCATCGGCCGCACCGCCCGCATCGGCCGCGCGACCGGCATCGGCCGCACTGCCCGCATCGGCCGCGCCGCCGTCGGCGACGCACAGGGTCGTGCACGCGCCGGCCATGCCGCCGGCGCCGCCGCCGCGATCGCAGAGCTCGCCGGTGTCGACGACGCCGTCTCCGCAGTACGCGCGCTCGCAGCTGGTGCGACACGCGTCGCGTGCGGTGTCGGAGTTCGACGCTCCGTCGTCGCACTCTTCGCCTGCGTCGACGTCGCCGTCTCCGCAAGCGCGCGAGCAGGTCGACGCGCCGCCGGGGGCCGGCTCGATGCACGTCCAGCCCGCTTCCACCGCACACGCGTCACTGCAGCCGTCGCTCGCCGCCGTGTTGCCGTCGTCGCACGCCTCCCCGGCGCCACGCGTGCCATCGCCGCACCGGACGGCGCAGGGACTGCCCGTGGCTCCGGGCGCGCACGGGCAGGTGTTCGGCGCACCGATCTGATTGACGCAGGTCTCGTTCGGGCCGCACCCGCCCGTGCCGTCCGCGCACTCGTCCACGTCGGTACAGCTGGCCCCCGAGCCCTGCCAGCCCGCGTTGCACGTGCAGCTGAACGCACCGATGGAGTTGGTGCAGGTGGCGTTCGGGTCGCAGTGGTGCAGGTCGGGGCTCGTGCACTCGTCGACGTCCGTGCACGTGCGGCCGTCTCCCGTGAAGCCGGTGTTGCACGTGCAGGCCCACGATCCGGGCGTGTTGGCGCACGCCGCTTCGGGCGCGCAGTCGTGACTGCCTTCCGCGCACTCGTCGACGTCGTCGCAGACGACACCGTCGCCGCGGAAGCCGGCGTTGCACGTGCACACGAACGAGCCCGTCGTGTTGGCGCAGCTCGCCTGAGCAGCGCAGTCGTCGAGGCCCATCGCGCACTCGTCCACGTCGGTGCAGCCGCTCCCCGCCGCGCGCCCGTCACCGGCGAAGCCCGAGGGGCACGAGCACGTGAAGTCGCCGAGCGCGGTCGAGACATCGACGCAGCTGGCCATCGCGACGCAGTCGTCCACGCCCGCGGCGCACTCGTCGAAGAGCACGCAGGTCGAGCCGTCGGACGCGTAGCCGGCGTCGCACGCGCACGTGTAGCCGGGGGAGACCCACGCCGAGATCGCGATCGGAGCGCAGCTGCCCGCGCCGCAGGGGTTGGCGGAGCACTCGTCGATGTCGAAGCACCCGGTGCCGGTCGCGCGGCCGTTGCCGCCGTACCCGGCGTTCGGGCACGCGCACGCGAAGTTGCCTGCGCCGGGCAGGTCGCTGCACGTCGCGATCGCGACGCAGTCGTCGGTGCCCGCTGCGCAGTCGTTGGTCACGACGCAGGTCGTGCCGTTGGAGCCGTAGCCCGTCGGACAGGAGCAGTCGTAGCCGGGCGCGGTCCAGCCCGAGAGCGGTCGTTGCGTTGCAGCTGCCGACGCCGCACGGGTTCGGCAACCTCGTTCCGCCCGGTGCAGCTGAAGCTCGGCGGGCCGGTGAAGCTGTAGCCAGCGTGGTCGCAGGAGAACGCGGACGAGTAGTCGCCCGTGGCGCTCACCGTCGCCGAGCAGCGCACGCCGGCGGATCCACAGTCGTCGAAGCGCATCTGCGCGCAGACGCGTATCGCATCCGGCATCGGGCCCGTTCGGGACGCCGGGCAGCGTCGCGGTCGGCGTGAGCTCGAAGTCGTTCGACTGGCCGTCACCGTCGGCGTCGAGGTTGCGAATCGCCGCGTAGCTGAAGCCGTTCAGGCGGTGCACGTTCGAACGGGTTGAGGCACGAACTCCGCCCGTGCGCCGCCGCCGCCCGAGGTGACGTGGCAGGTCGGACAGCCGAGCGACTGCCGATTCGACGGCATGGCGGAGAGGTCCGCAGGAAACGCGAGCGCCGTGCCGGGCGTGAGGAGCGATGCCAACGAGAGGAACGCGGCGAACGCGAGCGGCTGCTTCGTCATTGGCACGAGCTTATCGGCGCGGGGCGGTCCATGGGAAGACCGCCTCCCCGCGGCGAGGGCGCGAGGGCATGGGGGAGGTGGGGGCCCGATGGGCTCTGGACCTCGCACGAATGGACGCGAGGTTCTACCGTCGAGCATCGTCACGCCCGCGCGCCGTCATCCGGTGCGCCGGTCAGTCGCAGCAGGCGATGCGGTGCGCGACGTCGCAGTACTCGTCGGTCGGAGCGTCGTTGTCCGTCGTCGTCCCGGCCTGCGTGTGGAGCGCCGACGTCCACGCGTGGTAGGGCGACGCCGACGCGCAGTCGTTGAGGAGAAGGCCGGATTCGGCCCCGTACGCGCCGGTGACCCACGCGCGCCCGCCGGGGATGCTCAGGGGTCCGAGCTGCCGCGAGATCGCGGCTTCCGAGGAGGTGCACATGTGGGCGGTCGCCGAGCAGCCCGATACTGCCTGGCAGAGTGCGCGCGCGGCGCGTGCGCCGGTCAGGCCACCGGGGCCGCGAATGTCACCGGTCGTCGCGGTCGCGGTGTAGCCGCACACGGTCCCCGCGACTCCCACGGGAGCCGCGGACCCGACGGGGCGCGTCACCTGGGTGGCCACGGCCGCGTGGGCGGCCTCGACGGAGTGGTCGGCCTCCAGCGCGTAGGGAACGGCGCCCAGCTGCTGCCGCGGCAGCGCCTCGCTCTCCACCTGCACCTCGACCCACACCACCGGGTGCGCGCGCACGGCGTCGCGGCATGCCGTGTAGCCGGACGGGTCGAGCGCGATGCGGAAGTGGCCGTTGCTCACGGGCGTGCTCGGCGCATCGACCTGGCAGTACATCATCGCGCCCGTCGCCGACTCGCGATCGAACAAGCGCACCACGAAGTGCGCGCTCGTCGCCGTGAACGGTGTGCCGTTCACGTTGCCGACCTCGCCCGAGTAGTAGAGCGAGCCGGGCGTCGGCGGCGAGCCTTCGGCGAGCGCGTGCGTCGCCAGCCAGCCGACGCCGCCTCCCGCGATCGTGCACGCCAAGGCCACTCCCCACGCACGTCGTACGTCGATCTGCTTCATGGGCCGAACCCTCCGGAGATGCAGTAGGTCGCGCCACATACTTCGGGCGCGGCCTCCAGGCTGGGGTGCAGGATGCGAATGGTGGGGCCGCTCACCGCGCCGCCGAGGACGTGGAGCGAGCCCGAGATCGTGAACTGTTCGTCGACCAGGCCGTTGCAGTTGTTGTCGTGGAGGTCGCCCGGCACCTCCGGCTGCGCGCTCGAGCGAAGCCCATCGTGGTCATCGCAGTCCGTCGCATAGGCGGACCATCCGGCGCGCGTCTCGGTGGGCATGCAGCCCGTGGGCGCGCTCGTGGGCATGCCGCACCCGAGCACGGGCATCGAGAGCGCCGTCTCGGCGCCGTCGTGGTCACCGTCGCAGTCGGGAAAGAACGGGATCTGCACGCCTTCGTCGATCACGGTGTCGCAGTCACCGTCGAAGCCGTCGCACACCTCGGTCGAGCCCGGGTTCACGAACCGGTGCCCGTCGTCGCAGTCGTCGGCGCACGCGCTGCCGTTGCAGCAGGCCGCGTCGATGTACCCGTCGCCGTCGCCGTCGCGCGTGCCGCGCGTGTTGGGATCGCAGTCTTCGTCCACACCCGAGATGTCGCAGACCTCGGTCGCCCCCGGGTGGATCGCTGCCGCCGTGTCGTCGCAGTCGATCCCGCCGCACGCGGCGTCCGCCGCACCGTCCTCGTCGGCGTCGGGGCAATCGCTTCGACAGCGATCCATCGCCTCGTCGCACACCATCGGTGCTGGGCACGGAGCCGTCCCCGGGGTACAGGCGCCATTCGCGTCGCAGCCCTCGACGCCGTTGCAGTACACCCCATCGTCGCAGCTGCTCGGGCAGCCCGCGCCGGCGTCGCTACCGGCGTCCGGTGCCGCGGGCGCGGCCGGACCACCGCAGCCGGCGGCGACGGCGAGCACCGCCATCAGCCACGACGGCGGCCCGCTCGCGAAGTGACGCGGTCCATCCCCCATCGATGCGACTTGTACCCGCGACGAGGGCTCCGCCGCAACGGTGGGGTGGGAACGCTCGAGCGCGCTACGCTGCGCCGGGCGACGCGGGGCTTCGGCGCTCACGCGCGATCCCCGATGCGAGGAGCGAGCATGATCGAGCGGCTGATCCAGATCCTTCCGCCTCCCAAGGTCGCCGCGGAGCCCGCGCTCTCGTGGGAGGACCTCGAGCGGCTCGCGGGGCTCGTCTTCGCCGAGCCGGTGCGTGCGTTCTTCGAGCGCTACGGGGCCGGGTCGATCACGGGATCGATGAACGGCTCGCTCGACGTGCACGATCCGCGGCGCGGGAACGTCGTGACGCGGACGAACGATCTCGGCGCGATGCGCGCGCACCGGGCGGCGGGCAACCGCGAGGACGTCGTCGGCGGGCTCGTGCTCGCTCCCGAGACCGGCGGCCTCTTTCCGATCGCCAGCAACGGCAACGGAGACTCGGTCTGGGTCGACGACGGTCGCACGGTGGTGGTCTTCGACGGCGACGAGACCGAGCGCTTCGTCTTCGAGGGCACGTGGACCGCGTTCCTCGTGCACCTGCTCGAGGGCGAGGACCTGACCGGCATCCTGGGGTCGCGAAGAAAAAGAAGAAGAACGCCTTCAAGCCGTTCGAGAAGAAGGCCGTCGTCCAGGCCAAGCTCGCGGGCGGGACCTCGCTCCCGACGCATGCCGCCGCGCTCCGCGCGTTGCTCGGCACGGTGAAGGTGGAGCGCGACGCGACCGACAGCGTCGAGTACCGTGCGGCCTGGGTGACCGTGGCGCTGACCGAAGTGGATGCCCGCTTCGGCGGCGACTTCACGGGCCTCTTCTCCTCGTGGAGCTATCCGGCCGACCGAGAGGGCGACGTGCGACGGCTCTTCGACCGCTTCATCGCCGAGCAGTCGCTCTCGGTCGTGTCCATCGCCGACTTCGCCGGCAGCCCCCTGTGGACGGACCGCGACGCGGCCCTCGTGCCGACGCCTTCGATCGAGCGCGTCACGGCCCTCGCCGCGCCGCCGAGCGCTCCCGTGCTCGCCGACTGGAGCAAGGTCGCGACGCTCCTCGGCAGCGCGCTGCCGCCCGACTTCGGTGCGCTGATGCGCGCCTACGGGACGGGCTCGTTCGGCTCGCTGCGCATCGCGTCCCCGGACGGGACCGTGCGTGCGTGGCTCGAGATCTTGCCGGGGCTGCATCCGATCCGGGCTCGGATCGGGATCGTCCCGTTCATCTGGAGTGGCGTGACGGAGGGCCTGCTGCCCATCGGCGAGAGCCCCGAGGGCCTCTTGTGCTGGGACACCGCAGGCGCGCCGCACGTGTGGAAGACGGTGTTCCTCGCGGGGCTCCGCTCCGTCGCGCCGGTGGTGCACCGACACGACGGAGGGCTCGCTTCGTTCCTCGCCGCGTCGCTCGCGGGCGAGCTGCCGGCGCTCCGGCTCGCGCCCTCCTTCACGCCGGGGTGAACGGGCCCGCTGGTAGCGCATGCGACGCTCCCGACCAGTGATCGACGCCGTCAGTGCGCGGGGGCGGCGAGCGCGAGCAGCTCGGCGAGCGCGAGCGGGCGATCGAGCGGGATGCGCTGGCTCGCCGGCGCTCGGCCCGACACGCGGTGCAGGACGAGGTGCCCGCCGGTGAACGTCGCGTCGTACGCGACGCGCGCGACGCGATCCTGGACTGGGACCTCGACGCAGCGCACGGCCGCGTCGACGAGCGCGCAGAGGTGCAGCGTGGTCTCGTCCACGATCGTCGCCTCGCCCTCGCGTGCGCTTCGCTCCATGCGGACCTCGAGCACCGGCGGAGCGCCGTCGTGCGCGACGAACGAGAGGACGGAGGCCGAGCCGTTGCCGCCGAGGAGCGTGTCGCCGTCGAGCTCGTCCGCGACGCAGCCGGTCGGAAGACACGCGACGGCCGAGAGGCCGGCCGGGCTCCCGCCCTGATCGCTCTCCCAGGCGACGAGGGACCACGTGACCTCACCGGCGCGCGCCGGGCGTGCGAGGGTCTGCGCGCGCGCGGTTCCGTCGTCGCTCGCTCTCGCGCGCGCCGCGGCGGCCTCGTCGGGCGCGAGGGCGGAGAGCGGCCGCGTCGCCGGGCTCGACGCCGGGTAGGCGGGGATGCCGAGCGCCTCCACGCGCTCGCGCGTGGCGCGGTCCTCGCGGAGCTCGAGCGAGCGCTCGTAGGCGACGCGCGCGCGCTCCACCTCGCCGGCCACCTCCG
>JBGALT010000199.1:0-12942 GCA_044223665.1 Sandaracinaceae bacterium
TGGTGGTCTACCAGGTGTCGGGCGCGGTCTCGCGCGTCTGCGCGGTGCGATGCCGTTGAGCAGCGTCGATCGCGTCTCTGCGCGGGCCGAGCCCGCGCCCGCAGTGAACCGGCCACGACGTGGCGGGAGATTCCGAGACGGGTCGCGTCGCTCGCGAGCGAGAGAGGGGGCCATCGTGCGTCAGTGCTTCATGATCTGGATCGTTGGTTGTTGCGTGGGGTGTGGCGGCCCGAGCGCCACCGTCGGGGGCTGCGAGGGCGCGTCCGACGGCACGGTCTGCGAGCCGGGCCGCATCTGCGTCGCGGAGCGTTGCCTGCTCTCGCGATGCGGCGATCACGTCCGCGACGCCATGGCGGGAGAGCAGTGCGACGACGGCAACGCCGTCGACGGCGACGGCTGCCAGATCGACTGCACGGTCAGCTGCGCGTCGGCCGAGGACTGCTCCGACGGGCAGAGCTGCAACGGCGAAGAGGTGTGCGCACCGGCGACGCACGCGTGCGTGCCGGCACCGGACAACGCACCGGACGGAACGTCGTGTCGCGCGGGCGGCGTCGGAGCGGGGATCTGTCGCCTCGGCGTATGCGTGAGCCCAGGCTGCGGCAATGGCGCTCCGGACGCCGGCGAAGAGTGCGACGACGCGAACGCGCAAGACGGCGACGGCTGCAACAACGACTGCACGTTCACGTGCACCGCGGAGAACGGCGCGCTGCGCTGTGACGACGGCAACCCCTGCACCGGGATCGAGACGTGCGACGCGCAGAGCCACCTCTGCCGCCCCGGAACGGTGGTCGTCTGCGCCGACGCCGACGCGTGCACGATGGATCTCTGCTGGGGGGGAACGGGCGCCTGCGAGTTCCCGCTCGCGGACAACGATGGCGACGGCGAGGCCGACCGTGGCGCGTACCCGAGCTGCGGCACCGACTGCAACGACTCCGATCCGTCCACGTGCGCGGCGTGCCCCGAGCTGTGCGACGCCATCGACCAGGACTGCGACGGCGATCCGATGCCGAGCACGACGCCGCTCTGGTACCGCGACTGCGACGGGGACGGCTTCGCGGCGGCGGGGGCAGAGTCGATGCCTTACTGCGGCGATGGCGCGCCGGCGCCGACGGACGGCTGCGCATGGACGCCCACCGCGCCCGTCGCTCCGGACGTGGACTGCCTCGACGCCGATCCCGACGTGCATCCTGGCCAGACCGCGTTTTTCGCGACGCCGATCAGCGGCGCGGACGCCGCGGTCGACTTCGACTACGACTGCTCGGCGGTCGAAGAGCCGCAGCACACCGTGACGGGCGCGAGCCCCGTGTGCCTCGTGCTTCACGGAGCCTGCTCCGTGAGCTCGTCCGGCACGCCACCCGGCTGGGCCGCGAGCAGCGTGCCCGAGTGCGGCGCCACGAGCGCCTACCTGAGCTGCGGGATCGTGCGCGGCGGCGCGTGCGGGCAGCTGACGCGGATGCAAGCCCAGTCGTGCCGCTGATCGACGACCTCTCGAGAAGCCGTGCCGCTACATCACGTCCGGTCCGTTGCACGAGCGCCTCCGAGCGGGTGTGCCAGCCCGGCGCCACGCAGCGCAGGGGAGGGCGGTCAGAGTAGAGTCCGCGCAAGGACGGCCGATCGGCCGCGGAGGCCTCAGGTCAGAAGGAGAGCGAGACGACCGGGACGTTGAGGTCGAAGTCCTGCTGCAGGTGGAGCGAAGCGAGCTCTTCCTGCGTGTAGCGGGCCATCATGCCGAGCACCGGCACCCCGAGCAGGATGCGGCGGCTGTCGGCGTCGAAGCGCACGAGGCCCGGGCCGCCCAGCGTCGCTTCGCGCGGCGTGTGGCCGAAGAGCGAAGACGTCGGGCCGGTGGACGTCGTCGACGATCCGTCTCCGCTCGAGGTGTCGCCACCCCCGCTGTCCCCGCCGCTGCCGGCGGCCGAGTCGTCCTGCACGGCCTCCACGGAGTCGCCGTCCGAGGTCGTGGTCTCGTACTGCATGTCCTCGTCGCCGCTATCGATGGACTCACCGGGAGGCGAGTACGAGGCGAGGGCGAGGGTTCCGACGAGCGCTGGCACCACCAGCACCAGGCCGGCCACCATGATGCCGATGTCGATCTCGGCCTGGTTCGCGTTGCCGGAGCCCCAGCCGCCGGTCGCGACCTCGAGCCCGTAGCCGCCGCCGATGCCGGCGCCGATGCCGATGAGCGGGAAGACGAGGTAGGGCCACCACTCGTTGGTGTGGGCCGCGTTCTGGATGATGGCCGGGACGATGAGGCCGATCTCGCCGCCGATGAGGCCGAGGCCGATCATGCCCTTGCCGTCCGGGCGAACCGGCGTGCAGGCCGAGCCGGTGCACTGCGCCGACGCGTGCGCGGGGAGGGCCGCAGCGCTCGCCACCGAGACCGCCGCACAGGCCGCAGCGGCGATGAGCAAGTTCCGGAGAGCATTGCCGAAGGCGCGGTTCAAGCCGTTGGAGAGCAAAGGATCCTCCCGATCGCGTTCCCCCTTCGGAACCGCGAATGTATGCGGCCGCAGACTGACACGAAGGGTGGACAGCCCGCAACCGTGCCACCACGCCCGACGCGCCCGCGCTCCGCCGGACGGCCTTGACGGCGTCGCCCAGCACGAATATTACGCACACGAAACTTCAGGGGCGTCTTCACGTCGTTTTCGGGGCCAGACGGCTCGCTCCAACCCTCGGGTGCTTCGTGGCGCACAGCGGCAGCGGCGTTCAGAGAGCGGAAGACGGCGCCCCGGAGGAGGAGCCGGGCCGGGAGCGCCGCGCCCGCGGGCGCGAAGGCTCGCCCGAGCGTGCCGTCGACCTCGACCGGATCGTCGAGACCATCCTCTTTCTGTACGCCGAGAGCCGCCGCGTCACCAAGACGCAGGCGCGCGAGCACGGCCTCACCGGCCCGCAGATCTCGGTCCTGAAGATCCTCGAGGCGATGGGCGACCTCTCGCTCACCGAGCTCTCCGAGAAGATGAGCGCGCGGAACTCGACCATCACGGGCATCGTCGACCGCATGGAGCGCGACGGCCTCGTCGTGCGCGAGCGGAGCCAGTCGGATCGCCGCGTGGTGCTGATCCGAGCGACCGAGAAGGGCATGTCGCTCGCGTCGAGCGTTCCGGTCTCGGCGATGGAGGTCTTCGGCGCGGCGCTGCGCTCGCTCGAGGACGACGACCGGCGCGCGCTGCGCCGCATCCTGTCCACGCTCGCCGAGCGCGTGCGTGCCGAGATCGAGCGCCGCGACGCGGCGAGCGGGTGAGTCGACGCGACTCGAGAAGCGAGAGCAGAGGAGAGAGAGCCATGGCGGAAGACAAGAGCTCGGGCGACAAGGTCGTCATCACGTGCGCGCTCACCGGCGTGCTGGCCAGCCGCAAGCAGAACGGCGCCATCCCGTACTCGCCGGCCGAGATCGCCGACGAGGCCAAGCGCGCCTACGACGCGGGCGCGAGCGTCGTGCACATCCACGCCCGCACGCCCGAGGGCGGGCCGACCTTCGATCCCAAGGTGTTCGCCGAGATCAAGAAGGAGATCCGCGCGCGCTGCCCGATCATCCTGAACTTCTCGACGGGAACGATCGTCGACGACGTCTCGCAGCAGATCGCCTACCTCGAGGAGTCGCGCCCCGAGATCGGTGCCGTGAACATGGGGACGATGAACTACGCGAAGTACTCGAAGAAGAAGAAGGCCTTCGAGTTCGACATGGTCTTCCCCAACACGTACGGGAAGATCCTGAAGCTGCTCACCGCGATGAACGCGGCCGGCATCAAGCCCGAGCTCGAGTGCTTCGACACCGGCCACACGGCGGGCTGCGGGCCGCTCTTCGACATGGGCGCGCTGAAGGCGCCCTACCAGTTCTCGTTCATCGTGAACGTGCTCGGCGGCATCCCCGCGAAGATCGAGTCGCTCCAGCTGCAGACCAAGATCATGCCGCCCGGCAGCGAGTGGGAGGTCATCGGCATCTCGCACGGGCACTGGCGCATGCTCGCCAGCGCGCTGGTGCTCGGCGGCAACATCCGCACCGGCCTCGAAGATCACCTCTATCTGCCGAACGGCCAGATGGCCTCGTCCAACGGGGCGATGGTCGAGGTCGCCGCGCGCATGTCGCGCGACATGGGCCGCGAGCCGGCGACGGTCGAAGAGGCGCGCGAGATCCTGAGCCTCTACGACGTCGAGGCCGGTCGGAGGGCGGCCGCCGACGTCGGCCACGCCAAGAAGAGCGCGGCGAGCGCGGCGGTCTCGGCGTGACGCGCGCGTTCCGCACGATCCGCTACGCCGTCGAGAACGGCATCGCCACGATCACGCTCGACCGGCCGGAGCGGAAGAACCCGCTCGGCAACGAGATGGTCAACGAGCTCTGCTGGGCGCTCGACGACGCCAAGGACGCCGCCGAGGTGCGCGTGGTCGTGCTGACGGGCGCGGGCGACGCCTTCAGCGCGGGCGGCGATCTCAAGGCGATGTCGAGCGGGCCGGACGCGCAGGGGAGGGAAGCGCTCGCCCAGCGCGGCGACTACGTCGATCTGCTCTTGCGCTTCGGCGCCCTCGGCAAGCCGACGATCGCGCGCATCCGAGGCGTCGCGATGGGCGGTGGATTGGGGCTCGTCGCGGCCTGCGACTTCGCGATCGCGGGCGAGAGCGCGGTGCTCGGCACGCCCGAGATCAAGCGCGGCCTGTTCCCGATGATGATCATGGCGGTGCTGCGCCGCGTGGTGAGCAAGCGGCGCCTGATGGAGATGATGCTGCTCGGCGAGAAGATGGATGCGCGCACGGCGGCCGAGATCGAGCTCGTGAGCCGCGCGGTGCCCGACGCCAAGCTCGACGAGGAGGTCGCCACGCTCGCCGGCAAGCTCGCCGCGCAGTCGCCGACCGCGCTGCGCCTCGGCCTGGCGGCCTGGAGCGCGCAGTCCGATCGCGATCTCGCTAGCGCGCTCCCGATGCTGCGCGACCAGCTCGGCGCGATCCTCATGACCGAGGATGCGCGCGAGGGGCTGATGGCGTTCGCGGAGAAGCGCGAGCCGAAGTGGACCGGCCGATGAGGTGATCGCGACACGGAGCGCGCTCGGCTACCATCGTGGGATGGCCGATCCCGCGCGTCCGCTCCCCACCGTGGCCGAGGTGATCGCTCGCCTGGAGGCGGGCGAGGCGATCGAGCTGATCGACGGGGAGATCGTGCCGCGGGAGATGTCGCGGCCGGCGCACGGTCTCGTGCAGCTGAAGGCGGGCGAGATGCTCGGTCCATTCAACCGCCGGACCGGCGGCCCGCGCGGCCCGGGCGGATGGTGGCTGATGACCGAGGTCGAGGTCCTCTACCCCGAGACGGGCGAAGTGTTCCGTCACGACGTCGTCGGGTTCCGACGCGATCGCCTCGCCGAGTGCCCGTCCACGTTCCCTGCGCGCGAGCGGCCCGACTGGGCGTGCGAGGTGCTCTCGCGCTCCACGGCCCGCTACGACCTCGTGAAGAAGCAGCGCACGCTCCACATCCACGGGGTCCCGCACTACTGGATGCTCGATCCGGAGCAGCAGACCCTCATCGTCTATCGCCACGGCGCCGACGGATACGTGAACGTGCTCTCGGCCGAGCCTGGCGAGGTCGTGCGCGCCGAGCCCTTCGACGCGATCGAGATCGACGTCGCCGAGCTGCTCGGCGTCGAGATCTGACCCGCGGCGCTCGTCGCGGAGCCTCGGGACGCGGAGGGCCGTCGTGCCACCGCACCCCGGTGCCACGGCGGAGAGAACGGCCCGAGCGGACGGCGTGGGGCGAAGAGAGACGTCGGTCGTGCGGTTTCTTGGCGGAGGAGAGACGCGCGCCCGCGCGTGCTCTAGCATCCGAGCATGCGACATCGTCTGCTCGGGCTCGCCGGTCTGCTCACGGTCTGGGCTCTGTCGGCCTCGAGCGCGCACGCCCAGGCGCCGGCCACGTTCCTCGTGCTCGACCCGGTCGGCGTCTCCGATCCATCCATCGCCGCGCAGATCAGCGTGTCCCTCCGGACGGTGGCCGAGCCGCTCGGCTACCACGTGGTGACGCCCGGTGCGGGGTCGGTGCTCGGCTCGCTCGACGGTACGGCCGCGACCGACCTCGTCAGCATCGTCTCGCGCTCGTCGATCGATCGCGGCGTCGCCGTCTGGGTCGCCGCCACGAGCACCGGCTACGACGTGCAGGTCGGCATCGCGTCGCACGACGGCACGGCGATGAGCGTCCACGTCGTGACGGATCCCTCGTCGCTCGTGACGCTGCCGTCGCGCTTGCTCGCCGCGATCCTGCCGCCTGCCGGCGCCCCCATCACGGGCGCGTGGGGTGGGACCGCGCAGCTCTCGGCCGGGCCGGCGCCGGCGCCGCCACCCGTCGCCGCGACCGCGACGACGAGCGCGCCGCAGCCCTACCTCGTGCCCGACGACGCGCCTCCGGTGGCGCCGCCGCGTCGCGGCCACCAGCGAGAGGCCGGCTACTTGATCGGCGGCGCGGTCTCGTTCGGCGTCGGGTGGATCTTCAACATCCTGTTCGGCCTCTTCGCCGGCTACCACACGTGCGTGCTCGGGACGTGCTCGTCGAGCTTCGACCCGGCCTGGGACGGCTTCCGTGCCGCGTCCGTCCTGCCCATCGCGGGGCCCTGGGTGCAGCTCGCCGTCCGACCCAACGCCGACGCGGATCTCTGGGACGAGTGGCTCATCCTCGACGGCATCCTGCAGGGGGTCGGCGCGATCTTCATGTTCGTCGGGATCGGGATCTTCGCCTCCGGCGAGGACGAGCCCGCCGAGCCCGCGGTGACGCTGATGCCGCTCTTGTCGCCGAGCACCGCCGGCCTCTCCCTGGCCGGACGCTTCTGACGGCGGTGATCACGTCCGTCGACGGAGCCGAGGCCCGCGCGAGCGCGTGCCCGTGAGGCTGGAGGGCCTGCGGCCGTTCTTGGCGCCGCGGGCGACCCGGGCTACACCAGCCGGCCCATGCAGCCTTCGGCCGTTGCCGCCGCCCCCGAGCTCCGTGCGCGCTGCGCGCTGTGCGGAGAGACGCGGATGCACGCGGTCTTCCCCGAGGCGCTGCCCTGGGTCGTGGAGTGCGATCGCTGCGGCCTGCGCCGCGCCGAGCCCCAGCCGACCGACGCCGAGCTCGCCGCCATCTACGACGAGCACTATTACGAGCAGTTCGGCTTCGTGGAGGGGGAGCAAGCCTCCGATCAGGGCCTGGTCCGCACCAAGCGCGCCACGTTCGCCTCGCTCCTCGCCTCGGCACGGCCGCACCTCGGGCTGACGCGCGGACGGCGGCTGCTCGACGTGGGCTGCGGCCTGGGCTTCTCGCTGCTCGCCGCGGCCGACGCCGGCTTCGAGGCCGTGGGCCTCGACCCGCTCGCGCCGACCGATCCCGCGAGCCGGCCCGGCCGCACGATCCTGCGCGGCTCGATCGAGAGCTTCGAGCCGCCGCGGACGACAGGGGCCGGAGCCGGCGAGCCGATCAGCGAGCGCTTCGACGTCGTCACGATGGTCGACATGATCGAGCACGTCCGCGACCCGGTCGCGACGTTCCGCGCCGTGGACCGCCTGCTCGTGCCGCGGGGCCTCGTGATCTGCGCGACGAACGACTCGAGCTCGCGCGGCGCGCGGCTGCTCGGCGCGCGCTGGGTCCACTACCACCGCGCGCACCTCTTCTTCTTCACCGCCGAGACGCTGACGCGCACCGCCGAGGCCGCCGGTCTCGAGGTGCTGGGCGTCGACGTCGCGCATCGCGTCTACAACCTCGAGTACGTCGCGTCGATCCTCGCGCGCGGCACCAACTTCGAGCTCGCGGCCCGCGTCTCGCGGCGCCTGCTCTCCAGCGTGCCGGCTCCGCTGCTCCGCGCACCCTG
Source organism: Sandaracinaceae bacterium (assembly GCA_044223665.1). GTDB lineage: Bacteria > Myxococcota_A > Polyangia > Polyangiales > Sandaracinaceae > JBBSAT01. Next base: position 7,821 of record JBGALT010000199.1, read on the forward strand.
GCCGGCGCTGCCCGAGGGCATCGTCATGGTCGCCCGCAGCAAGCGCGCGTCGTGATCGGACGCTCCGTGAGACCGCGCTCGGGGGTCGAGCGAGCCTGCGACGAGGGGCGCGCATGACCCCCGGCTCGCGACGCGGCTCGCTCGCGCTGGCGCTCTTCGCGCTCTTCGTGAGCCTCGTGTTCTGGGCGCCGGCCTTCCGTCACCCGCAGGCGAGCGGCTGGGGCGACTGGCAGTGGTTCCATCACATGTGGGAGGCCGGCCGCGTCGCGATCCAGCGCTGGGGCGAGCCGCCGCTCTTCGATCCGCACCACTGCGGCGGCGTGCCGCTCTGGGGCAACCCGCAGGCGCAGGTGTTCGCGCCGACCTACCTGCTGCTCGCGCTGCCCTTCGGCACCACGATCGGCCACAAGCTCTTCGTCATCTTCCACTGCGCGGTCGGTCTCGCGGGCACGTATCTCTATGCGCGCCGCGAGCTGCGCGTGACCGAGCTCGCCGCGACGTTCGCCGCGATCCTCTTCACGACGAGCGGCTACTTCGCCTGGCACAGCGCGGGCGGCCACGCGACGTTCCTGGCCTTCTACTACGGCCCGCTGCTGATGCTCTGCTGGCGCCGCTCGGCGCGCGATCTGCGCTACGCCGCGGCGGTCGCGGGCCTGATGGTGCTCATCGTGCTCGAGGGCGGGCACTACCCGTTCCCGTACTTCGTCCTCTGGCTCACCTTCGATCTCGCGCTGCGCCTGTGCGTGCGCGGCACCGGGCGCGGGCGCGCGCTGCTCGGGGCCGTCGTCGCCGGCGGCCTGACGGGCCTGCTCGGCTGCGCGCGCTTCGTCCCGATCCTCATGGCGATCACCGCGCACCCGCACCCGGTGCCGGACACCGACGCGCTGACGCTCGACGAGATCCTGCACGTGCTCACCGTGCGCGATCAGGCGGCGCCGTTCCCCGGGCACCAGTGGATGTGGCCCGAGTACGGCGCGTACGTCGGCTGGGGCGCGATCCTGCTCGCCGTCATCGGGCTCTCCGTCGCGGTCGCCGACGCGGCCAAGCCGCGGCCGAGCCGCCCTCGCGTCGAGCTCGCGGTGCTCGTGCTCGGGATGGTGCTCTTCGTCGCGCTCACGCAGGGCAACGCGAGCCCGCACCATCCCTGGCCGCTCTTGCAGCACCTGCCCTTCTATCGCTCCATCCACGTCCCCTCGCGCTGGCGCCTGATGATCGTCTGGCACCTGGCGATGTTCGGCGCGATCGCGCTCGACGCGCTCGACCGCTCGACGCGCTCGATCGATCTGCGCCGCCCGCTCGAGCGCGCCGCGGCGGCGCTGCCGGTGATCCTGCTCGTCTCGATGATCGCCGACGTCTGGAGCGTGACGTGGCCGGTCGTCGATCGCTGGGACGGGCCCGTGATCGCGCAGGGCGAGACCGAGGGGCACTTCCAGCTGGTGACCTCCGGCTTCGGCTACCTGCAGGAGTACGCGAACTATCCCTCGCGCAACGTGGGCACGCGCGAGTGCTACGACCCGGTGCCCTGGGACATCTCCCACTCGCTCTGGGCCGGCGATCAGCCCTTCGCGCGCCTCGTGCCGGAGTCGGCCGGCAGCGTCGTCGACGCCAACCGTACGAGCCTCACGCTCTGGGCCGACGTGGATCTCCGCGAGCCCGGGCGCGTCGTGTTCGACCAGAACTGGTTCGAGGCCTACGTGCCCGATCGCGGGACGCTCGTGTCCGACGAAGGACGGGCAGCCGTGGATCTCCCGGCCGGCCGCCAGCGCGTCACGCTCCGCTACCGACCTCGCGACCTGCCGTTCGTGCTGGGGGTCTCGCTGGTGGGCGTGGCGCTCTCGCTCTGGGTCGCCCGATCGGGGCGGGGGCGGAGGCCACGGCGCGCGTGATGTCTGGGCGGGCCGCGCGCGGCGTGCGACAATCCGCCGATGCTCACGACGCTCCGCAACGCTTCTCTCCTCGCGCTGGTCGCCGCGCTCTCGAGCTGCAACGGTGGCAGCGGCGACGGCCTGAACACGACCGGCTGCACCGTGGTCCTGCGCCCGAGCACCGACGATCAGACCGCGTTCCAGATGGCGTTCGTCGACGCCCAGGACGGCGCCGACCTCTGCGTGGCGCCGGGCACGTACACCTTCGATGCGTCCGTCGCGATGGCGACGCGCACGGGCGTCACCTTCCGCGGCCTCGGCGCGGCGCCCGGCGACGTCGTGCTCGACTTCCAGCACATGACGGCCGACGAGCGGGCGATCAGCTTCACCAACATGACCGACGTGACGGTCCAGAACCTCACGATCCTCGACGCCACCCACGACGACCTCTACTTCAAGAGCTGTCACGGCGTGACGGTCGAGCACGTGATCGCCGGCTGGGTGCACCGCGCGCAGCCGGGCGCCTACGCCATCTATCCGGTCGAGTCCGAGAACGTGCTCATCGACCACTGCGAGGCGTACGGCAGCGCCGACGCCGGCCTCTACGTCGGCCAGACCACGAACTGCATCGTCTCGAACAGCCTCGTGCACGACAACGTCGCCGGCCTCGAGATCGAGAACAGCACCAACTGCGAGGTGTTCGGCAACACCGCGCACGACAACACGGCCGGCATCCTCGTCTTCGAGCTGCCGGGCCTCTTGCACCACGGCATGACGACGAGCGTCCACGACAACGTCGCCATGAACAACAACCACGCGAACTTCGCGGCGGGCGGCATCGTCCGCTACGTGCCGGTGGGCCTCGGCATCATGGTGATGGGCGCCCACGAGATCGAGGTGCACGGCAACACGCTCTCGGGCAACGGCACCACGGGCATCCTGCTCGTCTCGTACGACACCGCGGTCGTCGCTGGCGCCGAGCCCTCGATGGACGCGACCTACGACGGGCGCCTGCGCCACGTGTACGTCCACGACAACACGATGATGGGCAACTCCGCGGAGCCCGACCCCGCGGTCGGCGCGCTGGCCGGCCTCGACGGCGCGATGGAGGTCGACGTGCTCTGGGACGAGGTCACGCCGGCGGACAACGTCCCCCCGCAGCTCTGCATCGCGTCGAGCGGCGCGTTCCGCTCGATCGACGTGGGCGGCGGCTTCGTCGACCCGCCGTCCGACACCATCCCGGCCGAGGCGGCGGCGTGCACCACGCCGGTGATTCCTCGCGTGACGCTGGGGTCCTGACGATGCGCCGGGTCGTGACGATGCGTGGCGGCCTGACCCTGCGTGCGACGGCGCGCCTCTGGGCCCACGCCGCGATCCTCGCGCTCGCCGCCTTCGCGGCCTCGTGCGACTCCGGCAGCGGCGCCCCGCAGGTCGCGGCCGGCCCGCTCACGCTGAGCGAGTGGGGCCTCTTCACCGACATTGCGCACCAGGTCCCCGCCGAGGGCGTGATCCCCTACGACGTCATCGCGCCGCTCTTCTCCGACTACGCGACCAAGCACCGCTTCTTCCGCGTGCCCGAGGGCGAGCAGATCACCTACGACGCCAACGGCGACATGGTGTTCCCCGATGGCAGCGTCGTGGCCAAGACGTTCGGCTTCCTCGCCGACCTGCGAGACCCGACATCGTCCGAGCGCCTGATCGAGACGCGCATCCTCGTGCGCCGCAACGGCCGCTGGGACTCGCTCGTCTACGTGTACGACGCCGACGGCCAGGAGGCGCGCCTCTACCAGTACGGCCGCCGCGTGCCCGTCGAGTGGACGAGCGCGGCCGGCGAGCCCGTCTCGATCGACTACCGCATCCCCGACGCGGTGACGTGCAACAACTGCCACGGCGGCAACGACCCCGTGCACCTCATCGGCGTGGACGTCCGCCAGCTCGACCGCGAGCACGACTACGGCGCCGGCATGGTCAACCAGCTCGACCACTTCGTCGACCTCGGCGTGCTCGTGTCCGCTCCCGCGCCCGCCGATCGCCACCCGCTGGTCGACCCCTTCGGTACCGCGCCGCTCGACGCCCGCGCCCGTAGCTACCTCGCCTCGAACTGCGCCGCCTGCCACCGCGTCGGCGGCGGCAGCGACCAGAGCGGCCTCTTGCTCGGCATCGACATCACCGACCCCGTGCGCCTCGGCGTCTGCAAGATCCCCGCGGCCGCGGGCCACGCCGCGGGCGGCCGCCGCGTCGACGTGATGCCCGGCTTCCCCGACGAGAGCGTGCTGATCTACCGCGTGGAGAGCGAAGAGGCGGGCGTGAAGATGCCCGAGCTCCCCTCCGTCCTGCACCACGCCGAAGGCGCGGCGCTCCTGCGCGAGTGGATCGCCGCGATGCCCCCCAACCGCTGCTCCGGCGGCGGCGCAGACGCCGGGATCGCCGGCGACGCCGGCGGCACCAGCGACGCCGGCCCCTGAAGCCCACCCGAAGTCGCTCGCGAACCGTTGACAGCTCCCGAGACCCGAGCTACGAACGCGGCCTCTTTCGCGGGGAGACCCACGACGGAGGCCACCACGGGGTGGTAGTTAAGTTGGTTATAACGCCGGCCTGTCACGCCGGAGGCCGCGGGTTCAAGTCCCGTCCACCCCGCTCTCTTTTCCGAGAAAAAGCAGCCCTCAGCGGGCGATTGGCCCGCGGATTGTCCCACGACCCACCGCCCTCCGAGGCACCAGCGCCCGAGCCGTGCGCGGCTCGGACGCGGGGTAGGGCGAGCACCTCGGCGACGTTCGGCCGCAGGCTCACGTCGAGCTTCGCGATCTCGCGGCAGACGTCCTCCCAGCGGACGCGCACGTAGCCGCCCACGACGTCGGACGGAGCCGCGTGCGTGGCGCGCCGAGCGATCGCCATGTTCGCACCGTCGATCTCGAGGAGCGACAGGAACGTCGCACGCAGCGCATGGCGCGGGCACGGGACCGAGCGCAGCTCCAGCGTCTGCAGATCCTCGACGAGCCGCTCGTGCATCTTCTTGCTGCGCATCCGCATCGCGTCGCGCGTCGACGAGCGCGACGGCACGATCGGATCGTCGGGCCGGGGTCGCGCGCCGAAGAGCAGCGGGAACCCGCTCAGCTTCCACTCGGCGAGCAGCTTCGCGAGCGTTGGGTGCACCGCCACCTCGCGCGTGTCGCCGGTCTTCGTCTCGCGGTAAGCGATCGGCCGTCCCACCCCTGGGGGCGGGCGAATTCGCCTCGCGCCGAGGCTGGGCGCGTGCA
>JBGALT010000200.1:0-12912 GCA_044223665.1 Sandaracinaceae bacterium
GCTCGCCATCGAGGCCCCTTCGATCGCGGCGGCGCCGGCGCACGCCGTGAGCTCCGCGGCCGTCGGCACGCTCGAGACGCTCGAGATCGAGGCGATCAAGCGCGCGCTCGCCGAGAACGGCGGCAACCGCAAGAAGGCCGCCGCCGCGCTCGCGATCGGGGTGCGCACGCTCTACGAGAAGCTCAAGCGCTACGATCTCGGCTGACGCGCAGCCACGCTGCAGCCTCCGCAGTCGAGTGTGCGGGAACCGCCGACGCGAGGGCAACGAGGCGCGAAATGCCCGCGATTTTTCGATGGCACGCGCGCTGCTCATCCTCGCGTCGAAGGAGCTTCGACACGATGAACGACCGAGCCGTCCCTCTCTTTCTCCGCCGAAGCGTCGGCCGCCGCGACGCTCTTCGAGGCATCGGCCTCGGCGCGATCACGATCCCGATCGTCGGCTGCGGAGGCGTGCAGGTCGCGCCCATCGACGCTGGCGGTGCGGTCGAGACCGACGCCCTCTTCGCGGATGGAGCGGCCAGCGACGCCGCCCTGGCGAGCGGGTGGGCGAGCGGCGGCACCGCCGCGATGACGGGCGCCGCGAGCTATCCCGATCCCTTCGGCGCGCTGCCGGCGGTGTGCGAGGCGACGTGCGAGATGACGCTCGGCCCCTGCCACTCGAGCTCGCCCGTGCGCAAGGACGTCTCCGAGGGGTATCCGGGCCTGCCCGTGCGCCTCGCGCTCCGCATCCTCGACACGAGCTGCCAGCCGGCGGAGGGCGCGACGGTCGAGATCTGGCACACGCGCAACAGCGGGCTCTACTCGGGGACGAACGACAACGGCGAATTCGACGTCTCGTTCTGCACGGGGGACGACACCGATGCGCAAGCACACGAGTACTTCCGCGGCATCCAGACCACCGACGCGAACGGCCGCGTGGACTTCGACACGTGCTTTCCCGGCTGGTACTCGGGCCGCGCGATCCACATCCACTTCATCGTCGCGATCGGCACGGCTCGCTACCTCGTCTCGCAGCTCTTCTTCCCACAGGACGCGATCGACGAGATCTTCGCGAGCCACCCGACTACGCGTGCTTCGGCGCGCCCGACACCACCAACACGACCGACAGCGTGCTCGGCAGCACCGACGCGAGCGACTACGTCGTCGACATCGCGCGCATGAGCGACGGCGCGATGCTCGCGTCGCGCACCATCTTCGTCCGCGCGAGCACGACCGAGACCCTGTGCTCGGTCGGCGGCGGCATGGGCATGCCTCCCGCGATGCCCTGACGAAGTGACGCACGAGACGCGCGGTCCCCGAGACGCGCGGTCCCCTCTCCCGCGGGAGCGGGAGAGGGCTAGGGAGAGGGACTGCGCAGAGATCGGTGCGACGCGCTACTGCGAGAGGAACAGCGTCCCGACGACCGCGATCCGTCCACAACGCGCTCCGTTCGCAGAAGCCCTCGTGCAGCGATCGCTACGCAGCCCCTCACCCCAACCCTCTCCCGCGAAGCGGGAGAGGGGGCACCTTCGTCCCTCGTTCACTCGCTTCGCGACCCCGACTCTTCTCGCGCGCGCCGGCGGCCCGATCCTCCGTTCCCCAACGCCCCCTCCCGGAGGGAGGGTCGGGCCACCGGCGCCCGCGAGCACTTCCCCTTCCAACCCATCCCAGAGGAGATCAACCCATGTCGCGCTCGTCCCGTCTCGCTCGCGCCTCCGTCCTCACGTTGCTCGCGCTCGGGGCGCTGGCGGCCCCTCTCGCCGCGCAGGACCGCGGCCGTGGAGGCCCTCCGCACGGACCGCCGCCCGAGGCGCTCGCCGCGTGCAACGCCCACGTCAGCGGCGCGAGCTGCTCGTTCGTCGATGCTCGCCGCGGTCACACGGTGACGGGCACGTGCGGCGCGCCCTCGAGCGATCTGCCGCTCGCGTGCATGCCGGCCGGTGGCCCGCACGGCCCGCCGCCCGGACCTCCGCCCGAGGCGCTCACCGCGTGCGAGGGCATCGATCTCGGCGATGCCTGCGTGGTCGACTCTCCGCACGGCACGCTCGAGGGCACGTGCCGGTCGACGCCTCGTGGCGAGGCCTGCGTTCCCGCGCACCTTCCGGCCCGCCCGCCCGAGGACGACGGCGCCAGCGACGCGCCCTGACGTCCGCGATCCGTGCCCGCGATCAGTGACAGTCGCGGATGTACGACGGACGCCCCGACTGGATGGCCGCCACCGCGCACGCCGAGTCCACGCCGACGCAGTCACGGATGTACGACGGCACACCCGCTTCCGCGGCGGCGACCGAGCACGCGCGATCCACACCCTGGCAGTCGCGCAGGTACGAAGGCACGCCCGCGCGGATGACCGCCGCCGCGCACCACGGATCGACACCCGCGCAGTCGGGCGCGTACGAGCCCAGGCCCGCGGCCATCAGCAGCGCGCGGCAGTTCGGCGGCGCGACGCAGCGACCCGAGGCCGCGTCCCACTCGGGCGTCGCCGTGTCGCACGTGCACTGCCCGCGCGAGGCGTCCCAGTGCGAGCCGGCCGCGCACGCCTGCGCGACCGACGCGACGCAGCGACCCGCGACGCCATCCCACACCGGTGTCCCCGCATCGCACGTGCACTGCCCGCGCGAAGCGTCCCAGTGCGAGCCCACCGCGCACGCCTGCGCGACCGACGCGACGCAGCGACCCGCGACGCCGTCCCACACGGGCGTCGACGGAGCGCAGACGCACTCGGCGCGCCCGCCGTCCCAGTACGCGCCCGGGGCGCAGGGCAGGCACTGCCCGGAGGCCGGATCCCAGCGCGGCGTCGACGGCGCGCAGACGCACTGCCCGGAGGCCGTGTCCCAGTACGCGCCCGGCGCACACGCCTGCGCCTGCACGATCGAGGGGGCGTCGGTGGCGAGCGCGGTGGCGAGAACGGCGATCGAGCCCAGGAGCCATGCGCGGTGATTCATCGAAGCCTCTACTTGCAGCAGCCGGGTTTCGGGCGCGCCGAGTGTGACGTGTGCGGTGGTGGATGCCAGTCGGCTCGCATGTACGAGCGCCACGGGGCCCTTTCTTCCCTCGAGGCCGCCGCGGCGCCCCGCCCATTCGGCAACGAATGACTCGACGCCGCCGTGCGTCCGATCCACACGGGGGCCGCGCCAGGCCCGGCCGAGAAGTGGCTTCGGTCGACCGCCCTGGTGTTTCTTTCCGCCATGCGCCCTGGGTCGTACCTCTTTCTGTTCGTGCTCCTCACGACCGCGCCGGCGGCCGCGCAGCCGTCGTCGGCCGCGCTGCGTGACCGCATCGCCGCGCTCGAGGCCCATCGCCCGGACGGCGTGCCGCTCTCGTCGGTCACCAGCGTCGCCTACCTCGTCGACGTGGCCGATCGCATCGAGGATCGCTTCGAGGCGCCCGCAGCCTCGTGGCGCACGCGCGCCGGTCGCTACCTCGACGAGCTCGAGGCCGGGCGTGACCCATACCCGGCGCAGCGCGGCGTGATCACCAACCGCGGCTACGACTCTCCGTCGTCGATCCTCCGCCAGGGCTACGGCATCTACATCCCGCCCGACTACGACCCCTCGCGCAGCTGGCCGCTGCTCATCATGCTGCACGGCGGATCGAGCAACGGGAACCTGTTCCTGGGCGTCGTGCTCGGGAACAACATGGACTGGCTCACCTACAACCAGCACTTGTGGGACGACTACGAGCCGCGCTGGTCTCCCGAGTGGATCGTCGTCGCGCCCGACGGCTTCGGGCAGGTGCTCTGGCGCTGGATGGGCGAGGACGACATCCTCCGCGTCATCGACGACGTCCGCGCCGAGTACAACGTCGACGCCGATCATGTCGTCCTCGGCGGGCTCTCGAACGGCGGCGTCGGCAGCTACGCGGTCGGCATGCGCCACGCGTATCGCTTCAGCCTCGTGACGGCGATGGCCGGCGCGCCGAGCTGGGTGCAGTACACCGGCGGGCAGCCCACGCCCGAGGAGACGACGGTGATGCTCATGCAGTCGGGCATGCACCTCGCCGAGAACTCGCTCGACACCGACTTCCGCTTCTATCACGGCACCCAGGATCCCGGCCCGATGCGGCCCGCGTTCGTGCACGAGATGGAAGAGCACATGCGCGAGATCGGCATCGAGCCGCAGGTGACTTGGTACGAGATGGGGCACGACCTGCTCTACGTCGTGCACCGCCACGGGCGCTTCTACGACGTGATGGCGCGCGTGACGCACGACGCGCGGCGCGCCGAGGTGCGCCTCGTCACCGGTGACTACCGCGCGAACCGGCAGCACTGGGTCACGGCCGAGCGCATCGTCGACTACCCGCGCCTCGGGCGCGTCGAGGCCCACGCGAGCACCGACGGGCGCATCACGCTCACGACCGAGCGCGTCTCGCAGATCGCCCTCGACCTCCGCGACGCGCCGCTCGGCGACGGAGCGACGCTCGAGATCACCGTCGACGGCGCCGTCGCCTACGACGGCCCCGTATCGCGACGCGATGATCCACGTCTACGGCACGCAGGATCCCGAGGCCGAGGACGATCTGCGCCGCGCCGCCGAGCGCGGCGCGCACGGCTGGGTGCAGGGCCTGTGGAACTACCACCAGCTCGTGGTGGCCGACACGGCGCTCACCGAGGAGCAGATGCGCACGCACCACGTCGTGCTCTACGGCACGCCGGGCTCGAACGCGGTCCTCGAGCGCATCGCCGATCGCCTCCCGATCCACGCCGCGGCCGACGGCGTGCACGTGGGCGAGCGCGTGTACGCGGGCGCCGGCGTCGGGGTGCGCTTCGTCTACCCGAGCCCGCTCGTGCCCGAGGGCGGCGCGCCGCGCTACGTGATCGTGCAGACCGCGCCGACGACGCAAGGCGTGACGAACGGCAACAACCTGCCCGACTTCGTGCCCGACTGGGTCGTGTACGACGGCGCCGCGACGCGCACGCGGCCGCGCCTCATCCTCGGCCGGACCGCGACCGCGATGGGCTTCTTCGACGACCGCTGGCAGCTGCGGACCGAGCTCGCGCAGCACGCGGCGCGGCGCGGCGCGGCCGGCGAAGGCGGCGACGACGGGCCCGCCGCCGAGGTCGTGCTCGTGCAGGAAGGTGGGAGCGACGCGGGCGCCGAGCCGGCCGTGCTCACGGAGCAAGCGAGCGACGAGACGGAGGACGAGCGCACGGCGCGGCTCGAGCGAAACCGCCTGCTCGGCGTGGACGAAGACTACGTGCTGCCGCCGGACGTGCTGCAGCAGACGCCGCCCGTGACGCTGGCCTACTTCACCCCCGTGCCGCGCGTGCCGCGGGTGCCGCGGAGCTTCCTCGCGCCCGAGGACGACCCGATGGGTCCGATCGCGCGCGCCATCGCGCGACGCATCCCGACCTTCCCCAACTTCCGCGCGATCATCCCGGGCGGCGAGTGGCGGGTGCACGACGAGGCCCGCTGGAGCGTGCGCCCCGAGGCCGAGTGCTTGGCGGCGCTCGAGGCCGCCGAGATCGTGGTGACCCCGGTGCACGAGCTCGACTCGTCGGTCATGCGGCCCCTGCGCATCGACTCACCCATCGGCGGCGTCACGTTCGAGATGGAGGCGACGCACGCCGAGCGCGGAGACGTGGTGGCGCTCGCGTGCGAGATGATCGCGCGGCTGCCGCGCCTCGCGGAGGTGCTGCGTGCCCATCAGGTGCGGCGCGTGGAGGTCCTGAGCGCCTCGCGCGCGACGCCGCGGACGAGCTTCCACACCATGGGCCTGGCCCTCGACATGTCGGCCTTCGAGACCGACGACGGAACCATCCTCTCGGTGAACGACGACTTCGTGGAGACGCCCGATCGCCTCACCTGCGGCGGCCGGCGCCGTCCCCGCGGCGAGCGCGCGCGGACGCTGCGGGAGATCGCGTGCGAGCTCGCCGACACCGACGCGTTCTCGTCCGTGCTGACCCCGAACTACAACGACGGCCACCGCAACCACTTCCACATCGACGCCCGCCCCGACGATCCGCGCGTGTTCGTGCGCTGACGGGCCGCGACATGGCCCGCCCGGCCCCGGACGTAGAGGGAGGCGCGGGGTCGTTTCGCCCCAAATCCCGCGCCTGCACGGGCGGTCGGATTGCCCGTAGGATCAAAGACTCCTACGTCCCAAGAGCCCGGTCTGTCGGTCACACGCCGCCCAGGCCGGGAAGGAGCCCGTTGCCGCCGTCCGCCCCGCCGTCCCGGTTCGTGATCCCCAGCGCCGCGGTGCTGGTCGGGGCGCTCGTGTTCTCGCTCGGGGCGCACATGCAGGCCTACGTGGGCCTGGGCGAGCTGCGCGCCCTGCTCGCCAGCTCGGCGCACGACGCGCTGCCCTCCTCCGAGATCGAGTTCGTCCTCACGGACCCGCCCGAGTCGCCCACGCCGGTCGACGATCCGCAGCTGACGCCCACCGAGGAGCCAACCGAGGACGCCGAGGAGCCGCCGCCCGAGCACCGCGATCGGCACCGGCCGGAGAGGCCGCACCCGCGCGCGCCGACGCCGACGCCGGAGACGCCGCCGCCTACGCCGCCCGAAGCGCACCCCGAAGCGCAGCCGCCGGCACCGCCCGCGACCGAGGCGCCGCCCGCTACGCCCCCGCAAGCCGACCATCTCCATACCTCGATCGTCCAGCAGAGCGACAACCCCGAACAGCCGCCGCCTCCTGACGCGCGATACCTCGCCGAGCAGAACCGCACCGTCGAGGAAGAGACGATGGCGCAGATCACGAGCCGCAACGGCGAGGCGAACGACCCGCACACCGGACCGCCCGAGGATCCGGTTGCGGCCGAGACGGCCGGCGACTCCTCCGCGCACGTCGTCGCCGAGAGCCGTGACAGCGAGGGCTCGGACGACCGCCTTCCGACGCCCGAAGAAGAGGACCGCATCGATCCGCGCGACGCGACCGACGATCCCTCGCGCTCCCCGCGGCCGCAGGTGGCCTCGGGCACCGACGCCTCGAGCGAGGCCGAGTCGATGGAGGTCGAGCACGGCACGCCCTCGACCGGCGACGAAGGCGGCGTGCTCGCCCTCGGCGGCCAGCCCACGACCGAGGTCCTCGTGAGCGACGGGTTCGGCTCGTACACCGTGCGGGTCGCCGTGCCCGGCCCGCGCGGCGATGGCGGCGGCGAAGCGGGCGGCCACCACCGCGAGGGCCCCGGGCGCGGCATCGCCGGCCTCGGGCCGCACTCCGGCCACGTCGGCAGCGAGGGCGGCTCACCGCTCGAGCGCGGGAGCAGCGAGCGCGAGGGCCCGCAGCTCGGCGTGAGCTACGCCGCGCTCGAGGCCGTCTACGGCGAAGAGCAGCTCGAGCGCGAGCGCCACGCGCGCCTCGAGCGCCGGCGCTCGCACGCGCGCGGCTCGGCCTCGCAGGAGATCTGGGACGCGTTCCGCGCGGCCTCCGAGAACTACGTGTCGGGCGTGCGGCCCGGAAACCAGACCGCGCTCAACGCGGCCGCCTCGCCCTTCGCGCGCTTCCTGCACGACATGCACAACCGCATCCACGCGCACTTCGTGGATCGCTTCATCGCTTCGCTCCCGCTCGATGCGACCGATCCTCGCAACGACATGAGCCTGCACGCGACGCTGGAGATCGCGGTGAACCCCGACGGAACGATCTTCCAGGTCGGCATCGTCGAGACGAGCGGGCAGACGCTCTTCGATCTCGGCGCGTTCACCGCCGTCTACCGCGCGCAGCCGTTCCCGCGGCCGCCCTCGATCATCCTGAGCGGCGACGGCCACGCGTGGCTCCGCTGGCGCTTCGATCGTGGGGACGGCCTGTGCGGCACCGCGAACGCGCGCCCCTTCCTGCTCGACAACGGCGACCTCCCGCCGGAGGCCAGCACCGACGAGCATCAAGACACGCACCTCGATCTCGAGCACATGCCGAGCGGCGACGGAATCGAGCTCGCGCCCCCGGCACCGATCGCGCCCGTCCCGCCGTGAGCACGCTCGAAGTAAGGCTCCGCGCGCGGGCCGAAGAGCTCGGCTTCGCGCGCATCGGCTTCGCCCGGGCCGAGGCGCTCGGCATCGAGGGCGAGCGGCTGCGCGCGTTCCTCGCGGCCGGCCGGCACGGCTCGATGGGCTGGCTCGCGGAGACCGCCGAGGTGCGCGTCGACCCCCGCCACGAGCGCATGCTGCGGAGCGCGCGGAGCATCGTCGTGCTGGCGACGCCCTTCACCCGCGCCGAAGGCGACGTCGGCCCTTCGCCCGGCGTGATCGCCCGCTACGCGCGCGGGCGCGACTACCACAACGTGCTCGGCAAGCGCCTCAAGAAGCTCGCCTCGCTGCTCCGCTCCGAGGGCTTCTCCACGCGCCACTCGGTCGACTCGATGCCCGTGCTCGAGCGCGCCTGGGCCGAGCGCGCGGGCGTGGGCTTCATCGGCAAGAATTGCTGCCTCATCGTGCCGGGGCTCGGCTCGCACGTGCTCCTCTCCACGCTCGTGACGGCGGCCGAGCTCGCCCCGAGCGCGCCCATCCGCGAGCGCTGCGGCGAGTGCCGCGCCTGCCTCGACGCATGCCCCACGCGCGCCTTCGTGTCCGCGCGGGAGCTCGACGCGCGCCGCTGCATCTCCTACCTCACGATCGAGCACGCGGGGCCCATCCCGCCCGACTTGCGCGAGGGCATCGGAGACCGCTTCTTCGGCTGCGACCTCTGCCAGGACGTGTGCCCGTTCAACCGCGCGCAGCCCCCGCCGGCCGCGCTCACCGCGCCCTTCGCCCCCGACCCGCGGCTCGAGGGCGTGGACGCGGCGGCCGTCCTGGCGATGAGCGCCGAGGCGCACGCGGCCTTCACCCTCGCCTCGCCGCTGCAGCGGCCCGGGCGCGCGGGCCTCGCCCGGAACGCAGCGACCGTGCTGGGCAACCGCGGCACGCGCGTGCACCTGCCCGTCCTCCAGGAGGCCGCGCGCGCCCACGACGAGGCGAGCGTCCGCGAGGCGGCGTCGTGGGCCGTCGCGCGCATCGAGGCCCGCGAGCGCGCGGGAGCGGGCTGAAACATCGCCGATCGGCTCGGCACCGAGAAGAGGCCGCTGAGGAACTCAGGAACGGAGGGACGGAGGAACGGAACCGGCTCATGGGGTCGATCCTGCGCTCCTGCGTTCCTCAGCGGAGACTCTCGGCTCGGCGCGTCGCCGAGGCGCGGTTGACAGGTGCCGGAGCCGACGCCGATCATCGCGGCTGTTGTCGGACCCGGATCGCCCGCCCGTCTCACGCTTGCGCGGAGCGCTTCGAGTCGCCGCGATCGTCTTCGGCGCGATCGCCCTCGTCGTGGGGATGGCCTGCGGGGGCCTCTGACTCGCGTGTCGGCTGGCTTGCCCGGGTCACGCCGCGCCGGAGTCACCGCCGGTCCTCTCGGATGCGACCTACGAGCGCACGATCGCGGCTGCCGGAGCCGTCGATGCCGTCGAGTTCCTCGACGACGAGACGGTCGTCTTCGTCGCGGCGACCGAGCAGGCGGGTCAGCTGCGCTTCGTGCGGGTGGCGGACGGGACCGACGCCCGGCCCCCGATCACGCTGGAGGGGGAGCTCTTCGATCTCGCGCTTCCGCGGGGCGGCCGGTTCCTGGTCGTGGCGCCGGTCTCGCACGACGTCACCGTCCTCGATCTCGCGGGATCGAGCGCGCCGACCGTGCTCGGTCCCTGCGGGGCATGCACGGTGGCTGCCAGCCCGACCGGCCAGTGGGTGGCCGTCGCGCGGAGCGCGCCTTCGGACGGCCTGCCCCTCCTCGCGCTCTACGACCCACGCACGGGCGCGCTCGCGCGGGATCTGACCGAGCTCCTCGCGAGCCTCGGGCCCTCCACGATGTTCACCGAGGCCAGCCCCACCTCGGTCGCGTTCAGCCCCGACGGCTCGGCTCTCGGGGTCGCACGTGGAGAGCGCTGGGCGGCCGTGCTCGATCTGGCGAGCGGCACGTGGCGGCGCAGCTTCGACGACCGTGAAGAGACGTCCGAGCATGCGTGCATCGCGTTCTCACCCGACGGGCGCGTGCTCGCGCACACCTCGATCTGGCGCGCGTTGCGCTTGCACGATCTCGACGACGGCGCGCAGCTCGCGCGCCTGCCGTGGGACGCCGATCCGAACGACTGGCTGCGCGCGGACGTCGTGTTCCACCCCGACGGCCGGCGCTTGTTCCACATCGAGCGAAGCTCGACGGTGGTCGCGCGTGATGCGCGCACCGCCGAAGCGATCGGCGCGCTCGGCGCCGTCCCCGACCCCGGCCCCCAGCGCGCACTGGATCACGACCCGGCCCTCGCGCACGACGCGACCGATCTGGCCATCTCGCCGGACGGCCGACACCTGGCGTACGCCGACGAGGCGCGAGGCGTCCGACTCTTCCTGCTCGCTCCGTGAGCGGCGCGGTGGCGGCCCATCTCGCCCGGCCTCTCGCTCAGGGTGTCGGCCCGTGGGCGGTGAGCGCGAAGTCGAGCGTGTAGACGCGCCTGCCGTCGAGGTGCACGAAGCTCGCCCAGCCCTCCACTTCGGGCTGTCCCGACGCGCGCTCGACGTCGGCGTGATCGACCACCACCGGCACGTGCCCGCGGTCGCAGACTTGCACGGCGTAGTGGCCGCTCGCATCGGTGATCGCGGTGCCCATCGGCCCGTGCGTCCCCGCGCTCTCGATCGCGCGCGAGCCCCAGCTCGCCACGGCGCCACTGCCCGTGCGGGACCAGTCCTGCCCGACGTACACGTGCAGCCCCGCGCCCGGCGCTCCGGCGAGCGTGACGGTCCCGCGCAGGTCGACCGCCTCGCAGGGCACGGGCCGGCTGCCTCGCTCGAAGGCGACCACGCCGATCAGGGCGCGGTCGGCGCCGGTGACTTCCCCGCCAGCGGCGAAGTGGCGAACGAGCAACTGCGTCCCGGACGCTGCGAGCAGGTCACAGCCCCCGACGCTCCAGCTCCATCGCTCGACGCCCGTCGCCCGATCGAGAGCGAGCACGCGGGGCCCGGCGCAAGCGAGCACGGCGTCCGGCGCGAGCGCCGCGTCCGCGACCGGCGCGGCCCAGACCCTCGCGCCGGCCGCGAGCGACACCGCGCGCACGAGGCCGCCCGACTCCACGAGCACGAGCTCGCCGTCCGACAGCACGCGGCCGACCGGCGCGCCGAGCGGGCTCGCGAACGCGCGCAGCCCGTGGCCGGAAGGATCCGGCGCGGGCGTGTCGACCAGCGCGATCGTCCTGCGCGCCTCGCCCGTGCTCGCGTCGCGCTCGACCAGACCCATGGCCAAGCTCGCGACGAGGAAGCCCGCATCGCTCGCGACGAGCCCGAACGTGTCTTCGGACGGCAATCGAAAGCGCTCGTGCCCGTCGTCGGCGATGCCGACCAGCGAGCTCCCCGAGCGCGCGACGAGACCACCGTCGACCTCGATCAGCGCGTGCACGTCGAGGTAGCTCGTGGTCGCCAGCGGGAGGCGCTCGCGCGTCGCGCCGGAGGCCCCGTCGAGCACGAGGAGATCGTCTTGGCAGAGGACCGCGACGCCGTCGCCGAGGCGCGCCGCGGCGAACGGACGCGCGCACTCTTCGTTGGTCCAGCGTGGGGCCCGCGCGTCGCGATCGAAGCGCGCCAGGACGCGCTCTCGGCCCGACGCCACCACGAACGCGCCGAGATCGAAGAGCACCGGATCGGTGGGCTCGTCGATCCAGGATCGGAACGCCGCCGTGCGCTCGGCTCGCGCCGTCTCGGCGCCGGTGGCCAAGTCGTGGAACACGATCGCGTCGCCGTCGGACACCACGAGTCGATCGCCGACCACGAGGACCCCCGCCAGGAGGTCGACGCCTCGGTCCCAGACGGGGGCGAGCGCCTCGGGCCCACCGCCAGACGCGGGCGAGGGCGCAGAGGGCGCGGGCGTCGCGTCGGAGCCGCACGCGGCGAGGACCGAGCAGAGCCACAGAACGCTCGCGCCGCGCGACATCCGTGCGGCCTACGCCGATTCAGCCGGCCTACCCCCGAGCGCCCGTGCGAACACGCAGACGGGCGCAGGCGCGGGCGTGCTGGGCGGCGCCGAAACGTTCTTCGCCGGGTGGACGAATCCAGGGCCGGAGACCGCCGGCGCGCTCGCCCGGTGCCCGCCGCCATCGACTGGAGCCGCCCTCGTGACTCGCTTTCGCCCCCTCACTCCCGAGGACATCCCGACCATCCACGCTTGGATGAACGCGCCCCACGCCAAGCGCTGGTTCGGGCACTCGCGCGAGGACGTCGAGAGCGAGTACGGCGCCGCGATCCGGGGCGAGGAACCGTTCGCTGCCTGGATCGCGCAGGACGACCTCGGCCAGGACCTCGGCCTCTTCGCGGAGGGGCGCTTCGGCGACTACCCGGAGATGGCGCGCGCCTATGGCGTCGACGACCCCGACGCGGCCAACTGCGACGTCCTGCTCGAAGCGTCGGTCGCGCACCGCGGGCTCGGGCCCGAGCTGCTCCGCGCATTCCTCGACCACGTCTTCGCCGACGGGCGCGTGACGCAGCTGATCATCGACCCCGTGCCCGACAACGCCATCGCGATCCGTGCCTACGAGAAGGTGGGATTCCGCTTCTGGCAGGCGCGCACGGACGACGGCGAGGGCAACGCTCTCTACCTCATGAAGATCACCCGCGAGGAGCACGCGGCGAAGCTCGCTTCGGAGGCCCCGTCCGATCTCGTGGTTCGTCCCGCGCGGGCCGGCGAGCTCGCCCTGGTCGAGGCCATCGACGACGACGCGTGCGAAGCCTACGTCGCACTGGGCCCGCCCTTCGACCAGGCGCCGAGCGAGGCGTTCCACGCGATGGAGCTCGCGCGCTGGCAGCGCTCGCTCGACGAGAAGCGCGTCCTGTTCGCTTGCTCGGACGGAGCGCCGGTGGGCCTGGCCGCCCTCGGCCACGTCGATGGCCGGCCTCACCTCGAGCAGCTCTCGGTGCGGCGGGCGCATCAGCGCCGAGGCATCGGCCGCGCGCTGCTCGAGCGGGCGCTGCGCTGGAG
The DNA here is from genome assembly GCA_044223665.1 of Sandaracinaceae bacterium. Taxonomy (GTDB): domain Bacteria; phylum Myxococcota_A; class Polyangia; order Polyangiales; family Sandaracinaceae; genus JBBSAT01. Next base: position 12,901 of record JBGALT010000200.1, read on the forward strand.
CGTGCGCGAGAG
>JBGALT010000201.1:0-12863 GCA_044223665.1 Sandaracinaceae bacterium
CGCAGCCTACGGCGACTGGCTCGGCAAGCCGCCGGCGCTCGCCGTCGGATCTCCGCTGGAGGAGCTGCTCGGCGAGCACTACGCGCGCGACGAAGCGCACGTCGGGGCCGCGCTCCGGGGCGAGCGCCGCAGCGTCGAGGGGCCCGTGCCGCCGCCCGGCGGAGGGGCCGCGCGCCCGATGCGCGTGGACTACGTGCCCGACGTCCGAGAAGGCCGCGTCCAGGGCCTCGTGATCCAGCGCAGCGATGCCTCGCACGCGGACTCGCGCTTCCGGACGGCCCTCGACGCCGCGCCGACGGCGCTCGTCGTCACCGACGAGTCGGGCGTGATCTCGCTCGCCAACCGCCACGCCGAGCGCTCGCTCGGGCTCTCGGCCGAGCGGCTCGTGGGTCGGTCGTTGCTCGCGTTCTTGCCCGCGTGCCCGCTGCCGCTCGGTGCTTTCGCCGACGGATCGCCGATGCCGCAGACGGCCTCACGCGCCGACGGGACCACGTTCCCCGCGGAGGTGCGGCTCCGCCACGTGGAGGCGCTCGACGGGCGGGGCGTCGTCGCGTCGATCGAGGACGTGACCGAGCGCCAGCGCGCCGTCGAGGCGCGCGGTCGCCTCGCTGCGATCGTGGAGTCGTCGCCCGAGGCGATCATCGCCTTCGGGATCGACGGGCGCATCACCAGCTGGAACGGCTCGGCCGAGCGCCTCTTCGGCTGGACCGAGGCCGAGGCGCTCGGGCGCGACGTCGTCGCGCTGCTGGTCCCGCCCGCGCTCCGTGGGGAATCCGACCTGGCCCGCGAGCAGGGGCTCGCACGGCGGCCCATGTCCTCGCGCCAGACCCGCCGCCTCCACAAGGACGGCCACGAGATCCCGGTGGCCGTGACGCTCTCGGTCGTGCGCGACGAGGGGGAGCGGGTCATCGGCATCGCCGCGATTGTGCGGGACGACACCGAGCGCAAGCGGGCCGAGGCCCAGCTGCTCGCGGCGGATCGGCTGACCTCGCTCGGTACGCTCGTGGCCGGCGTCGGGCACGAGATCAACAACCCCCTCACGACCGTGGTGAGCGGCCTCGAGATCGCCCGCGCCGCGTACACGACCGAGGGGCCGCGACCGCCGGACCTTCCCGAGGTCCTCGCGGACGCCCAGGCGGCGGCGGAGCGCATTCGCAGCATCGTGGCCGATCTGCGCCTGTTCTCCCGCGTCGACGACGAGCGCAGCGTGCCGGTCGACCTGGTGCCAGTGCTCGAGCGCACGCTGCGGATGGCTGCGCACCAGACCCACCCGCGGGCGCGGGTCGTGCGCCGCTTCGACGCCGTCCCGCCGGTGCTCGGCAACGAGGCGCGGCTCGGCCAGGTCTTCCTGAATCTCGTGCTGAACGCCGCGCAGGCCATCCCCGAAGGACGACCGAGCGAGCACGAGATCGCCGTCGCGTTGCGGCACGACGAGGGCGACGTCGTCGTCGCGGTCTCCGACACCGGCGCGGGAATCCCGCCCGAGGTCCAGACGCGCATCTTCACGCCCTTCTTCACGACCAAGCCGGTCGGGGAAGGGACCGGCCTCGGTCTCGCGCTCGCGCTCGGGATCGTGGAGAGCGCGGGGGGCACGATCCGCTTCGAGAGCGCGCCCGGCCGCGGTACCGCGTTCGAGGTCCGCCTGCCGGCGATGCACGAGGTCGTCTCGCCCGTCGTGGCGCGCGTGCTGACGCCGGCGCCGCGGCGCCGCGGGCGCGTGCTGGTGATCGACGACGACGAGATGGTCGCGCGCACGCTCGATCGCACGCTGCGCGCGCGACACGAGATCGTCGTCGAGCTCGACAGCCGCCATGCGCTCGAGCGCCTGCTCCGCGGCGAGCCCTTCGACGTCGTGCTCTGCGATCTCATGATGCCGGAGCCGACCGGCATGCAGATCCACGCGGCCCTGCTCGAGGCGCGACCCGAGCTCGCCGCGCGCATGGTGCTGGTGACGGGCGGGGCGTTCACCGCCGAGGCGCGGGGCTTTCTGGACCGCGTGAGCAACCCGCGCATCGAGAAGCCCTTCGGTGCGCGCGAGCTGCGGGCGCTGGTCGACGACCTCGTCGGCGACTGACGCGCGAGGCGAGGCGAGGCGCGGCACCGTCGACGAGCGCCACGCGGGGGTCGGGGCTTCCCACGAGCGGCCCGGCTCCCGTAGTCTAGGGCCCTTCGTGCGACGGACTCGAAGGCTCGGGCGCTACCACCTCACCTACCGCATCGCGTTCGGTGGGATGGCCGAGCTCTTCCGTGCGATCACCTTCGAGGACGACGGCCACAAGCGCGACGTGGCAATCAAGCGCCTTCTGCCGCATTTTCGGGAGGATCGCAGCTTCGTCGACATGCTCACCGACGAGTTCAAGCTCGTCAGCTACCTCAAGCACCCGAACATCGCGGAAGTCTACGAGCTGACCGAGGTCGACGACTCGCTCCTCATCTCGATGGAGTACGTCGACGGCAAGGACCTGCGCACCACGATCGAGCGCGCCAAGGAGCTCGGCGCGAAGCTCGCGCTCGACGACATCGTCTACATCGTGGCGCGCTCGCTCGAGGGCCTGCATCACGCCCACGTCTGTCGCGACGCCAGCGGCGAGCCGCTGCGCATCGTCCATCGCGACTTCTCCCCGTCCAACGTGCTGCTCGGCTACGACGGGGTGGTGAAGCTCTGCGACTTCGGCATCGCGAAGGCGACGCACAACCGCATCCAGACCAAGACCGGCATCATCAAGGGCAAGGTCAAGTACATGTCGCCGGAGCAGGCGTTCGGCCGCAAGCTCGACTGGCGCAGCGACGTGTTCTCGGCCGGCTCCGTGCTCTACGAGCTGACGACCGGCGAGGCTCCGTTCGTGGCTCCGAACGAGATCGACCTCATCTTCGCGGTGCGCGAGGCGGCGCCCGTCCCGCCGTGCAACCTCAACCCGCAGATCCCCGCCGAGCTCGCGCACATCCTCGAGAAGGCGATGGCGCGCTCGCGCTCGGCTCGGTACCAGAGCGCGCTCGAGTTCCGCAACGCGCTGCTCACCTTCCTGCGCGGCTTCAACCCCGGCTACCGCCGCAACAAGCTCGCCCAGTTCATGAAGCGCGCGTTCACCGACGACATCGAGAAGGAGCTGCGCGCGATGGAGGACTACGTCATCGACGCCTCGCCGGTGCAGGGCTCCGATCTGGGCCGCAACCTCATCGCCAGCGCGCTCGGCCCGGATGCGCCGTTCTCGCGCTTCTCGCCGAGCCCGACCAAGAGCCAGAGCGTGGACGGAGGAGAGCTCGACGCGGCGCCGGTGCACTCGGCGAAGACCGAGATCTTCGACCCGAAGCAGAAGGGCGCCGTGCCCGCGCCCGCCGCCGGCACGCGAGGCACCGCGCGCAAGGACGTCGATCCCAGCGATCCCATCCATCAAGAAAAGACCCACGTCGGGGCGCCCCGCCGCACCTGATCGACGCACGCCGGCAGGATGCGGACGCCATGAAGGTTCACCTCGTCGACGGGACGTACGAGCTGTTCCGCGCCTACTTCGGCGCCCCGCCGGCGATGACCCGCGGGGGGCAGGAGGTCGGGGCGACGCGCGGCGTCCTGCGCACGCTGATCCATCTGCTCACGGTCCAGGGCGCGAGCCACGTGGCGATCGCCTTCGACACCGTGATCGAGTCGTTCCGAAACGAGCTCTTCGCCGGCTACAAGACGGGGGAAGGCATCGAGGCGCCGCTCGAGACCCAGTTCCCGATCGTCGAGCGGGCCTGCGAGGCGCTCGGTGTCGTCGTGTGGCGGATGATCGACTTCGAGGCCGACGACGCGCTCGCGACCGCGGCGGCGCGCTTCTCGGCCGATGCGGACGTGGAGCAAGTGGTGATCTGCTCCCCCGACAAGGATCTGGGGCAGTGCCTGGCCGGCGACCGCGTCGTGCGCCTGGATCGCATGCGCAACGTGCTGACCGACGAGGCTGCGCTGCGCGAGCGCCTCGGGATCGCTCCGGCGAGCGTTCCCGACTGGCTCGCGCTGGTGGGTGACACGGCCGACGGAATCCCGGGCGTGCCGCGGTGGGGCGAGAAGAGCGCGAGCGCCGTGCTGGGCGCCTACGGGACGCTCGAGGCGATCCCCGACGATGCGCGGACGTGGAAGGTGAAGGTCCGCGGCGCGGAGGCGCTCGCCGCATCCCTCGCGGCCCATCGCTCGGAGGCGGGTCTCTACCGGACGCTGGCCACGCTTCGGCGTGACGTGCCCCTGGCCCAGACGCGAGCGCGCGAGCTCGAGTGGAAGGGAGCCGACCGCGCCGCACTGGCGGCGATCGCCGCCGAGCTCGAGGACGACGGGCTGGCGGCCCGCATTCCGCGCTGGCGTTGACCTGTCGCCGGGGCGCGCGTTCCCGCGTGATGTGCGGCGCCGCCCTCCGACGACGGCGCGGCATGCGCCGGCGTTGCATGCGCCGCGCGGAGCCCGTAAGAGGATCCCGTGCCGAACCGCGTGAGCCCTCCCCGCCGCCCGAACACGTACCCGCCGGAGACCGTTCGCGTCTCCCCGCTCGCCGCGGCGCTCGCGACCGCCGCGCTCGCGTGCGGAGCGGGTCTCTGCGCCGGGGCCCTGCCGGGATGCGGCGGTGCCGCGGCCGAGGTCGTCGTCACGCCCATGACCGCCGAGCACGAGGCGGCGTTCGAGAACGGCGTCGACTTCATCGACGATCCGCGCTTGCTCGAGGGTTCCTGGCTCGAGACGTGGGAGTCGGAGATCGAGCATCGCGTCACCTTGTCCGACGCGATCGGCGTGGTCCGCATCACGACCGTCCGGCACGACACCGACCTCGAGCACCACGACACGTACCACCTCGTCGCGACGGTGGTGAGCACGCGCTACGGCACGATGCCGGGAGAGGTCTCGCTCACCACGCGGGAAGGCGAGAGCGGCTTCGGCACGGTGGCGGGCAACGACGAGCGGCTGCTCGCCCCGCCCGCCGATCGTCCCGAGCACTTCATCCTCTTCTTGAAGTGGACGCGTGACGACTCGGGAGACCTCGTCGCGCGCTGGCACCTCTCGCCCGCGGGGACGGCGGTCGTGCAGCGCGTGAACTCGCTCGTCGAGCTGCGCCGTCGCGACTCCGAGGAGCGCCGCCGGGTCATCGTCCACACCACCTCCAGCGGCGACGACGAAGAAGAAGAATGACCTCCGGCCCGCTGCCGCGTGCGGCGCCTCAGCCGCGCTCCCAGAGCGCGCGGAGGTCGGCCGGCAGGGGCGAGCGCACCACGAGCCGCTCGTTCGTGCGTGGGTGGTGGAGCGCCACCGCGTGCGCGTGGAGCGCGTGCCTCGGGTGGCCGAGACGCGCGCGCAGGTCGTCGGTCATGCCGCCGCGCTCGATGATCTCGAGGAACACGGCCTCGCGCTCGGGCCCGTAGAGCTTGTCACCCACGATCGGGTGCCCGATGGCCGAGAGATGCACGCGCAGCTGGTGCTGGCGACCGGTCTCGGGGAACAGGTGCACGAGGGTCATCGAGGCGCGCCGCTCGACGACCACGTAGCGGGTTCGCGCCGGCAGCCCGTCGTCGGCGATCTCCATCATGTGGTGCAGGCCCTGCGTCGCCTTGCGCATCGGCAGCTCGATGACGCCTTCGTCGCTCGGCATCGCACCGCGCACGATCGCGAGGTACTCCTTGTGCACTTCGCGGAGCTCGAACTGGCGCTTCACCGCGGCCTCGTCGGGGCCGGGAAGCGCGCACACGACGATGCCGCTGGTCTCTTTGTCGAGGCGATGCGCGATCTGGGGCGCGGGCTGCGTGTCGCTCGCGTAGGTGCGCCCGAGGATCGCGGTGAGGGTGTTGTGGTGGTAGCTCGCCGAGGGATGGACCGGCAGCCCCGCGGGCTTGTCGACGACGAGCAGCGCGTCGTCTCGGTACAGGATCCCCAGCTCGCGCGGTGCGTCCGGCTCGACGAAGCGCTCGCGCACGAGCATGACGGTCTCGCCCGCGAAGACGCGCTCGGTGGGGCCGCGGCGTCGGCCGTCCTCGTGGACGGCGCAGGCCCGCACGATGTCGGCGGCTCGCTCTCGCCCCAGGCGCGGGATCCGCCACGCGAGGAAGCGATCGAGGCGCTGCGCGTCGAGCTCGTTCGGGACCGGGAACGTGAGGACGACCGAGCCCGGGTCGTAGCCAGGCGGCACCTGCGGCACGCGGCGCGCGGGCTTGCCGACCCTCTTCATCGGAGCCCGCGACGCTCGGCGCGCCGCGCCCGCTCAGGCAGCGTGGTGCGCCGCGCCGCCGGCCTTCTGCACCTTGTTGCTGCGGATGCAGCGGGTGCAGACGAGGGCGTGCGTCGGAGCGCCACCGAGCAGGATGTGGACCCGCTGGAGGTTCGGGGTCTGCCACTTGCGCGACTTGCGGTTGGAGTGGCTGACGTTGTGGGCGGCCTGGGCAGCCTTGTCGCAAACGGCGCAGCGGTAGGACATGACGCGGGTTCCTTCGAAGGGGCGCATCCGTAGCATCGGGCTCCGGAGGCGGCAAGCGCGACGCGCTGGGCGGAAGAACCGGCACCCCCGCGACGGGACGAGCCGGGAATGCCGCGGGCCGCTACACTCGTTTCGCCCCGCCGTGTCTCCGTCTCGCCCAGGCTCGTTGCGCCGTGCCGTTCCGGCGCTGCTCGTCCTGGCGCTGTCGCTGCTCGCGATGCTTCCGGGGCAGGGAGCGCGCCCGCTCGCGCCGCCCGCCACCGACCCAGCGCCGCCCGCGCCCGGGGCGACCGACGTCCCGCGGCCTGCCGCCGCGCAGGCCTCGCTCGCCGGCCAGCTGCTCGGCCCCGACGGCGTCGGCCTCGCCGGTCACGTCGTGGCCTGGCGCGAGGACGCGCCGGAAGGGACGCGGATCGAGGCCGATTGTGCGGCCGAAGGCCGGTTCACGCTCACCGGGCTCGACGAGGGGCGCTGGGTCATCGCCGCCAGCGCGCCCGGCTACTCGGAGGCCCGCGCCGTGCGCGCCGTGCCGCTCTCCGGCGCACTGGAGCTCCAGGTCGTGCGCGCCGCGCGGGTCGCCGGGCGCGTGCTCGGCGTCGACGGTCTGCCGAGCGCCGCGGAAGTGCTCATCGTCGGTTCGGGGATCTGGCCCGCTCGCAGCGCGCACGCCGGTCCCGACGGCGAGTTCGCCTTCGAGCAGGTCCCCCCGGGCGTCTACGAGGTGGAAGCGCGGGGCGCGCTCGCCTCGGCCGAGCCGCGTCGCGGCCTCGTGGTCGAGGACGGCGCCCGCGTGGTGCTGACGCTCTCGCTCTCGCCCGGCCGAACGCTCGCGGGGAGCGTGGTGGACGACGCGACCGGCGCGCCCATCGCGGACGCCGAGATCGTCGTGGCCGAGTCGGCGCTGTCCTCGACGCCGCGCGTCGCGCGGAGCGACGCGAGCGGCCTGTTCCGTGTCACCGGGCTGCGGGAGGGGACCGACGTGCTGGTGACGGCTCGCGCGCCCGGTCGCGTGTCGGTCGTGGCCCAGCCCTGGCGCGGCAGCGACCTCGTCGTGCGCCTGCGTGCGACCGGCATCGTCGAGGGACGGGTGCTGACCGAGGATCGCGAGCCCCTCGAGGGCGCCAGCATCGAGATCTGGGGCGAGACGCCGGACGGGCAGCCCATCGCGGCGTCGGAGGGCGCAGCCGCCCTCGCCGATCACCTGCACGCGATCGGCGCTTCCGATCCGAGCCGCCTGGAAGTGACGGCCGACGTGCCGCCGATCCCGATCGACGCGCTGTCGAGCTCCGCCGTCCCGCCCGCCGAGCTCGGCACGTCGGTCCACCTCGCCAGCTACCGCACCGGTCCCGGAGGCGCGTTTCGGCTCGAAGGCGTCGCGCCCGGGGTGGTGGAGGTCGTGGCGCGGCACTCCGGCTACGCGACCGGGACGAGCGCGCGCGTGCGGGTCGAAGGCGGCGAGGTCACGAGCGGCGTGGAGGTGGTGCTCGCGCCGGCGGGCGAGCTCGCCGGGCGCGTGGTGGACGAGCGCGGGGACGGCGTGGCCGACGTGCGCGTCGAAGCGCGGAGCGAGCGCGATCCCTGGCCCACGCTCACGTTCACCGATGCGTATGGAGACTTCGTCGTGGCGGCGACCGGCGACACCGTGCTCCGCGCGGTCCCGCTCGACCGTGCGCCGAGCGAGGCGCGGGTGCGCGTCGCGAGCGGAGGGCGATCGCAGGTCACGCTGCCGCTCGATCCCCCCGGGCTCGCGCTCGAAGGGCGCGTGCTCGATCCGCGCGGCTTCCCCGTCGAGGGCGTGCAGCTCCGCATCGAGGCGCTGCGGCCGGGGACGCCTCTCTTGCGCACGGCCTTCTCGGCGTCCGACGGCACCTTCTCGATCGCGTCGCTGCCGCGCCCGCCGCTGCGCATCACGGCCGACCAGAACGGCTACGCGATGGGCCAGACGGTCGACGTCGAGACGCTCGACGACGTCGAGATCCGCCTGGAGCCCGGGGCTCGCGCGGTGGGGAGCGTCGTCGACGCTTGGTCGGGCGAGCCGGTGGGCGCCGCGCGCGTGCTGCTCGTCGCCACCGCGCTCCCTCCGCTGGCGCGCGAGACGGCGGTGGGCGAGGACGGCGCGTTCGCGTTTCCGCGTCTGCGTCCGGGGACGTACGCCGTGCGCGTCTGGGCCGAGGGCTACGTGCCGGTCGAGACCGAGGTCACGGTCCACGCGAGCCGCGCCGGCGAGGTCGAGCTCGCGGCGATCGCGCTCGATCCGGGGCAGCGCCTGGAAGGCGACGTGGTCGACCGCCTCGGCCGCGTCCTCGAGGGGGCGTCGGTGCGCGTCGAGGGCAGCGGCACGGTGCTGACCGGCGCGGACGGTCACTTCGCGCTGGCGGCCGTGGCGGCGGGAGACGTCGTCCTGCGGGTGTCCCATCCGTCCGCGCGGGAGAGCGAGCTCGGGCGGCACGTCACGCGCGGCCGGGACGATCCGTCCATCGTCGTGCACCTGCCGGGGCGGGGTGACTCCGCCCCGGCGATCCCCGCGCCCGCGCGCGAGCGCCGGGTGGCGGTCGACGTCGGTGCCGACGGCCGGGTCTCGGCCGTCGCACACGGGTCCAGTGCCGAGCGCGCCGGCGTGCGGGTCGCCGACGTCGTCGTCGCGGTCGACGGCACGGCGGGAACCGGCGGTCTCGCCGGCGCCGGGCCCGCCCTCGTGACCCTCTCGCGCGGCGGACGGACCTACGTCGTGCGCGTCGAGCGCGAGCTCCGCTGACCGGCTCGGGTCCCCGTCGCTCGCCCCCTTGAGCACCGGGGTGGTGCGGCCCGCGGTCTGCCCTATACTCGCGCGATTTTTCCGGACCGCCCTCGTTTCTTCGGAGCCCCGCGAACGTGCAACGTCTCTACACCCGCCTGCTCGTGCTCCTGATCGGCCGCGCCGAGGCGAGCCTGGGCATCGGACGGCTCGGTCCGTACCTCGCCTTCTTCCTCTCCGGCGCCTCGTCGCTGATCTTCCAGACGATCTGGACGCGCATGCTGCACCACGTGTTCGGCGCGACGTCGGTCGCGATCAGCACGGTGCTCACGGTGTTCATGGCGGGCCTCGGCCTGGGCAACTGGATCAGCGGCCGCATCGCGCACCGGATCAAGCACCCCATCTTCACCTACGCGTTCGCCGAGCTCGGTGTCGCGATCTGGGGCCTCTTCATCCCCTTCATGGTCGCCTCCGACGGCTGGCTCGCCAGCGTGAACTCGTGGCTGCGGGTGAGCTACGGCGCCGACTCCAGCATGTTCATGATCGCCCGCTTCCTCTGCGTGGTGCCGATCCTGATCGTGCCCACGACGCTGATGGGCTCGACGCTGCCGCTCTTGACGCGTCACTTCGTGAGCCAGAGCTCGGACGCGGAGACCGCGAGCCGCAACGTCGGCGTGCTCTACTCGCTCAACACGTACGGCGCCGCGACGGGGCCGCTCCTCTCGGCGTTCGTGCTGCTGCCGAACGTCGGCCTGACGGTCACGAACATCGTCGCCTGCTCGATGAACCTGACGCTCGCGCTGCTCATCTTCGCGCTGCGCAAGCAGCTCGTGGGGAGCGCGTGGGGGAGCGGCGAGAAGCTCGAGATCCTCCCGGGCAAGGAGACGCCCGAGGCCGCGACGGACGCCAAGCCCGCTCCCGTGGCCAGTGCCGCGTCGAAGGCCGAGTCGAGCGCGGAGCCCGCGTCGGCGGACGCCCCCTCGAGCGAGAAGACGACCAAGTCGATCAAGAAGGTGAAGAAGAAGAAGGCGGCCGAGGCGGCGCGCACCGCGACGGAGGACGAGGCGGGCAGCGACGCCAAGGCAGAGGCCAAGGCATCGAAGGAAGGCGCGGCGCCCGCGGACGACATCTGGGTCCCGCCGATCGCGCGGCGGATGGCGTTCGTCTCCTTCGCCGCCTCGGGCATGGCCGCGCTCTGCTACGAGGTGGTCTGGTCGCGCTCGCTCGCGATGTGCATCGGCAGCTCGATCTACAGCTTCGCGCTGATCCTCGAGACCTTCCTCATCGGTATCGCCTCGGGCGCGGCTGCCATGAGCGCGTTCCTCGGCAAGGACACGCGCCGGCCGCTGATCGGGGTCGCACTGACCTGCTTCGCGCTCACGCTGATCGCGAACACGCCTTGGGCCGTGGACTTCCACATCGACGAGACCGTGCACCACGGCACGCTCGCCACCTGGCTCGGTGTCTCCCTGTTCCCGCTCGTCCTGCTCGTCGGCACGTACATGTACGCGCAGCGGCTGCAGCAGGCGGCCGACGTGCTCGAGCCGGGTAGCGCGGCCGACATCACGGCCCCCGGCCTGGTGATGGTCCTCGTGCCGCTCGCGGCGGCGGGCATCAACCTCGCGTACTTCCACACGGGCTATCTCCCGAAGGTCATCGCCTCCGTGGTCGCGGCGGTCGCCGTCTTCATGGCCGTGCTGCTCCTGCTGCGGCGCTCGCCGGTGCTGCTCCTGGCGGTGATCCAGCTCTACATCGCGGTCGCCACGATCGTCTCGTACATCTGGCAGGACGAGGTCCCGTACGCGTTCGCGCAGCTCGTGACCGGCATCGGCGATCTTCCGAGCCACGTCGGCACCGTGCAGTTCTTCATGTTCGTCACGGCGATGCTGTGCACGCTGCCGGCGACCCTCGGCATGGGCGCGATGTTCCCGCTCACCGTCCGGATCTGGACGAGCGGCGGCAGCGGGATCGCGCGCGACGCCGCCAACGTCTACACCGGGAACACGTTCGGCTCGATCGTCGGCTCGTGGCTGCCCGGCTTCGTGCTCATGCCGGCGATCGGCATGGAGCGAACGCTGCACGCCGGCATCGTGCTCAACATGCTGCTCGCGCTGTTCATGCTGATCGCGGGCGCCGCCGAGCCCGACAAGGACGGCAAGGCCAGCTACGCGCACCTGCCGGTGAGCACGGCGCGCGCCTGGGTCCTGGGCGCCGTCGCGGTCGCCGTCGTGGTCGGCGGTCTCGTCTTCGGGCTCTACACCGGAGATCCGTCGGCCCGGCTCAACGCCGTGCTCGGAACACTCGCGTTCGGTGCGTTCGTGGTCGGCGTCACGGCGCTCCTCGTCCACGACGCGCGCACGACGACACCTGCCAAGCCGCCGCCCGGCGCGGGGGAGCTGCCCACGTGGCACGCGGTGACGGTCTACGTGCTCTCGCCGCTGATCCCCGCCTTGCTCGCGCTGCTCTGGCTGGGCACCTCGCGTCCCGACTCCATCCTGCGCTGGAACCAGACGCAGATGACGCTCGGCGTGTTCCGCGTCTCGCTCGCCGAGGGCATGCTCGACCAGACGAGCTGGGGTCAGCCGGACCTCGTCTACTACCACGACGGCCTGAGCACGACGGTCACCGTCGAGCGCTGGGGCCGCCACTACGCGCTCAAGAACAACGGCAAGGTCGACGCCAGCAACGGCGACGACATGCCGACGCAGATCACGGTGTCGGCGTACCCGATGCTCATGCACTCGCAGGGGCCCACCGATCTCGACGTGGCCGTCGTCGGCTTCGGCTCGGGCGTGACCGTCGGCACGACACTGTCGTTCCCCGTGCGCTCGGTCGACGTCATCGAGCTCGAGCGCTCGATCCCCGAGGCGGCCCGCTTCTTCGAGGACGTGAACCTGCTCGAGTACCACCTCGACCACTTCCCGTTCGTCGAGATGGATCGCCTGACCGTCATCAACGACGACGGGCGCAATTACCTCGCGTCCACCGACCACCAGTACGACATCATCATCTCGGAGCCGTCGAACCCGTGGATCACGGGCGTCTCCGACCTCTTCACCATCGATCACTTCCGGATCGCGAAGAGGCGCCTGCGCCCGGGCGGCATCTACTGCCAGTGGGTGCAGCTCTACGAGATGAGCCCGGAGAACATCAAGACCATCTTCCGGACGTTCGCCGAGGTCTATCGCTACGTCGTCGTGTTCGCTGCCGACGATCGCTCGAGCGACACGGTGGTGCTCGGGTCCGATGCGCCGCTCACGTTCGATCTCGAGCGAATGCAGCGGACGTTCCAGCTCGAGGCGGTCCCGGGCCGCATGAGCGTGCCCGATCAGCTCGAGCGCGCGTATCTGCACACGCCGTACGACGTGTTCGCGCGCGTCCTGCTCGCGAGCCGCGACGAGGTGATGACGTACACGCAGATCGAGGAGCGCCGCCACGGCGACGCATGGGAGCCGGACTACGCCTCGACCAACATGCGCACCTGCGAGCCGGCGGACTGTCGCCGGCGGGCGGCCGAGATCAACACCGACGACAACGCTCGGATCGAGTTCGGCGCGCCCCGCGATCTCATCGGCTTCGAGCGCTACGAGGGCTACCTCACGACCGTCTACTCGGCGGAGTGGCCCTTCGGGCGCGTCGAGGATCTCATCGAGAACTTCGGCGAGGGTGACACCCGCGCCCGCAACCTCGCCGAGCTCTCGATG
>JBGALT010000202.1:0-12845 GCA_044223665.1 Sandaracinaceae bacterium
GCAGCACGACCTCGGCGTCGCGCGCAACGAGCTCGACACGACGCGCGCCTCGCTCGCGACCACGACCACCGAGCGCGACACCGCGCGCACCGACCTCGCCGCCCGCACCACCGAGCGCGACACCGCGCGCGCCGACCTCGCCACCCGCACCACCGAGCGCGACACCGCGCGCACCGACCTCGCCGCCCGCACCACCGAGCGCGACGCCGCGCGCGCCGACCTCGCCACCCGCACCACCGAGCGTGACGACGCGCGCGCCGCCCGGGCCAGCGCCGAGGCCGCGCTCGACACCGAGCGCTCGGCCCGCGCGAGCGAGCGGGCCGCCGCCCAGGCCGCGCAAGCCGAGCTCGAGGCGCGCATCCACCAGCTCGAGGCCCGCCTCCGGGACCTCGACGTGCGTCCCGATCCGACGGTGATCCCGCGCCCCGGCCCGGGAACGATCGACGTCTCCCCGGTGCCGTCCGTCGATCCGCCGTCGCCCTGAGCGCCCGGGCGACGCAGGCGCGGAGCGCATTCTCCGACACGGCGTCGTTGACGCCGGACGGCCGCGCGTTGGATCGTGCGGCGCATGAAGCTCCCTCCGCCTCCGCGCCTCAGCGGCGCCGTGCTCAAGGGCATCGTCCGCGCCTCCGAGGGCGACACCGTTCGTGGCGTTCTCGGCGGCCTCATGCGCAAGGACCTCGGCATCGACGAGACGCTCGCGCTGCCGGAGAGCGCGCGCGGAGCCCTGCCGCTCTCGGCGCGACCCTGGCAGGCCCGCGGGGCGCACCCGCGCGGCACGCAGGAGCTCGGCGTGCCGGAGTCGACGCGCGACTACACGCCCACCACCGCGCAGATCGCCGCGCGCTACCGCGAGGGCAACGCCGATCCGGTGCAGGTCACCGAGCGCGCGCTCCGTCAGTCGAAGAACCTCGCCTCGCAGAAGCCCTCGATGGGGCCGATCCTCCACTACGACGAGGAGCGCGCCCTGGCCGACGCCGCCGCGAGCCGTGAGCGCTGGCGCGCCGGACGCCCGCTCGGCCCGCTCGACGGAATGATCGTGCCCGTGAAGGAAGAGGTGGACCTCCAGGGCCACGGCGCACGTCTCGGCACCGCGCAGCCGGCGAAGAAGGATGCCGAGGACGCCACGGTCGTGCGCCGCCTGCGCGAGGCCGGTGCGATCATCCTCGGCACGACGCCGATGACCGAGTACGGCATGTCGCCGCTCGGCGTCTCGGCTCGGCGCGTGCTGCCTCGCAACGCCCAGAACCCGCGCCACGCAGCCGGCGGCAGCAGCACCGGCTCGGCCGTCGCGGTCGCCTCCGGCCTCTCGCCGGTCGCGCTCGGCTCGGACGGCGGCGGCTCGATCCGCATCCCGAGCGCGTTCCAAGGCATCTACGGGATCAAGCCCACCTTCGGCCGCATCTCGCGCTTCGGCGACGGCTTCGGCGGCACCATGGCGCACCTCGGGCCGCTGGGCGCGAGCGTGCGCGACCTGGCCGTCTTCCTCGAGGCGGTGTCGGGCGAGGACCCCGAGGACGAGCTCACGCACCGCAACCCCGGCTTCGTGCGGGGATGGCTGGAAGGAACGCTCGGCGGCGGCGTGAAGGGCCTGCGCATCGGCGTGCTCGAAGAGGAGATCTCGGCAGCCGAGGTGCAGGTCGCCCGCGCGTGTCGCGAGGCGCTCGGCGCGCTCGAGAAAGAGGGCGCCGTGCTGGTGCCGGTGACGCTGCGCCTGGCGCGCCACGCCGCCGCCATCGGATACCTCTCGATCGGCCTCGAAGCGTACGCCGCGCTCTTGCCCCAGCGCCTGAACGACTTCGCGTCCATCGGCACCGACCTGCAGCTGCTCTGCCGGATCATGAGCACGTTCCGCTCGGACGACTACCTCGACGCGCAGCGCCTGCGCGCGGGGCTGCGCCGCGACGTGGCCGCGCTCCTCGGCGACGTCGACGTGCTCGCGCTGCCGACGACCGCTCGCACCGCGCCCGTCGTGAGCGACGCCGACGTGCTCGGCGGCATGGCCGACACGCCCGAGCTCGCCGCCGCGTGCCGCTTCGCGTTCCTGGCGAACCTCACCGGCCTGCCCGCCGGGACCGCGCCGGTCGGCAAGGACGCGCGCGGGATGCCCATCGGGCTGCAGCTCGTGGCCGACGCATGGGACGAGGCCGGCGTGCTGCGCGTGCTCGCGCACCTCGAGCGGACGGGCGTCGCGAGCGTTCCGCGCCCCGCGATCCAGGTCGACCTCTTCGGGTGAGCGCCCCCGCCCGAGCCCCGACGCGCGCGGGCGCGAGCGAGCTCGCGAGGATCACCGCGGCGCTCCGTCGCGAGGTCGACGCGCTCCGCTTCGGCGCGCCGACGACGCACGTCTACGACCCTCTCGACTACGCCCGGGAGCCCCACGCGCGCTACCTCGAGCGCTGGGGCGGCGGGCCCAAGCAAGTCGTCCTCGTGGGGATGAACCCCGGCCCCTTCGGCATGGCCCAGACGGGCGTGCCCTTCGGCGAGGTCGCGCTGGTGCGAGAGCTCCTCGGCATCGAGGCGAAGGTGAAGCGGCCCGCGCGCGAGCATCCCAAGCGCCCGATCGAAGGCTTCGCGTGCACGCGCAGCGAGGTCAGCGGGCAGCGCTTCTGGGGCTTGGTGCGCGATCGCTTCGGCACCCCCGAGCGCTTCTTCGCGCGCTTCTTCGTGATCAACTACTGCCCGCTCGTCTTCATGGAGGCGAGCGGCAAGAACCGCACGCCCGACAAGCTCCCCGCGCGCGAGCGCGAGCCGCTCTTCGCCGCCTGCGATCGCGCGCTCGCGGCGATGGTCGACGTCCTCGGGCCGCACACGGTGGTCGGCGTGGGCGCGTTCGCCGAGGAGCGCGCCCGGGTGGCGCTCGCGGGCCGCTCGGTCACGATCGGATCGATCCTCCACCCGAGCCCCGCGAGCCCGCTGGCGAACGGCGGCTGGGCGGAGAAGGCCGAGGCGCAGCTGCGCGCGCTCGGCATCGAGGTCCCATGAGCGAGCCCGAGCCCCCCGCCGCCGAGTACACGCCGGACATGATCGCGCGGATGAACGTGATCGTCCGCGACATGGTCCCCCACAACAAGGCACTGAACCTCGAGATCGAGCGCCTCTCGCACGGCGGCGAGGTGTGGATGAAGCTCCCGTGGGCCGAGCACCTCGTGGGCAATCCGCTGAACGGCGCGCTGCACGGCGGCGCGATCTCGAGCGCGATGGACGCGGCCGGCGGGATGGCGGTGATGGCCAAGCTCGGCAAGCCGAGCAGCATCGCCACGCTCGATCTGCGGATCGACTACATGAAGGCCGCGCTCCGCGGCGAGGACGTGAAGATCCACGCGCGCTGCACCAAGGTGACGCGCCACGTCTGCTTCGTGCACGCCACCGCCTACACCCAGAGCGAGAGCGACCCGGTCGCCACCGTGGCAGCGACGTTCGCGAGGAAGTCGTGACCGACGCGCTCGACCTCGTCGCGGTGCTCGCCCACGCGCGCGAGACCGGGGACGTCCGCGCGCTGCTCGATGCGATCCCCTACGCGCGCTTCCTGGGGCTCGAGATGCGGCGCGAAGAAGGACAGCCGGTCGCCACGATGCGCTACGCCGAGCACCTCGTGGGGGACGCGTCGATCCCGGCGCTGCACGGCGGGACGCTCGCGTCGCTGCTCGAGTCGACGGCGATCCTGACCGTGATGCTCGACCCGACGACGAGCGCCATGCCGCGCACCATCACGCTCACCATCGACTACCTGCGCTCGGGCCGCGCGATGGACACGCACTGCCGCGCGAAGATCGTGCGCCAAGGGCGGCGCATCGCCGTCGTCGCGGTGGAGGCCTACCAGGACGACGCGAGCAAGCCGTGCGCGAGCGCGGTCGTGCACGTGCTCGTCGCCGACTGACGGACGGCCGCTCCGGAACGGGGCGCTCCCGAGCGAGCACGGTCGCCGGAGCTATGCCGCGAAGCGATCCGTCGCGAGCACGAGCTCGTGCAGGATCCCCGGCTCGTAGGCCGAGTGCCCCGCGTCCTCGACGATGCGGAGCTTGGCCTCGGGGAAGCGGCGCGCGAGCTCCCAGGCGCTCGTCGCCGGGCACACCACGTCGTAGCGACCCTGGACGATCACGGTCGGGATGCGGCGGATGCGCTCGACGTCGTCGAGGAGCTGCATCTCGTTGCGGAGAAAGCCCTGGTTCACGAAGTAGTGGCACTCGATGCGCGCGAACGCGAGCGCGAACGCGTCCCCCGCCGCACGTGTCACGTGGTCGGGCTTGGGCAAGAGGAAGCTCGTGCGCGCCTCCCACACGCTCCACGCGCGCGCCGCCGCCTGCTGCACCGCTGGATCGGCGTGCGTCAGGCGCTGGTGGTAGGCGGCGATCAGATCACCACGCTCGGCCTCGGGGATGGGCGCGAGGTAGTCGTCCCACGCGTCGGGGAACATCTCGCTCGTCCCCGACTGGTAGAACCAGGCGAGCTCGCGACGTCGCAAGAGGAAGATGCCGCGCAGGACGAGCTCGCTGACGCGGGCGGGGTGCGTCTGGGCGTAGGCCAGCGCGAGCGTCGAGCCCCAGCTCCCGCCGAAGACCTGCCACTTGTCGACCCCGAGGTGCACGCGTAGCGCCTCGATGTCGCGCACGAGGTGCCAGGTCGTGTTCGCCTCGAGCGATGCGTGGGGCGTGCTCTTGCCGCAGCCGCGTTGATCGAAGAGCACGATCATGTAGCGGGTCGGATCGAAGAACCGGCGCTGCTTGGGATCCGTCCCGCCGCCGGGCCCTCCGTGCAGGAAGACCACGGGCTTGCCCTTCGGGTTGCCGGAGACCTCCCAGTAGACGCGGTGCCCTTCCCCCACGTCGAGCATGCCGGTCCGGTGGGGCTCGATCTCCGGATAGAACGTGCGCAGCTTCATCGGAGCCAAGGCTCGCAAATTCCCCGGTGTGCGAACAAGCCGGATCGTGCGCACAATCCGCCGCGATGGCCGCCTCCTCCGGACGGCTCGCGCGCGCGGGCCGCGCCTTCCGCGCCTGGGTCGTGTACCGCGCCGATCAGCTGCTCGGCCTGCCCCCGATCGCGCAGCTGGCGATCCTCGCCGTCCTCGGCGCAGCGATCATCTTCGGCTTCGCCGGGCTCGAGCTCGCGCTCCACCCGCACGATGCCGACGTGCCCGACGAGAGCGCGGCGCTCTGGTGGACGCTCACGCACTTCCTCGACGGCGGCACGATGGCCGGCGACGACCCCTATCGGCGCGGGATCGCGCTCGCGACCACGGTCGCCGGAATCTTGCTGCTCGCGCTCGTCACCGCGGCGCTCACGAGCAAGATGGGCGAGCGGATCGGGGATCTGCGCTCGGGCCTCAATCCGGTGGTCGAGCGCGGGCACTTCCTCGTGCTCGGGTTCGATGCGACGGTGCCGCTCGTCGCCCGCGAGCTCGCCCGCTCCCGCCAGCGCTCGACGCTCGTGGTGCTCGCGAACGAGGACAAGGATCGCATCGAGGCGGCACTGCGGGCCGCGCAGCGCGTCGTGGGCTCGCGCCTGCGCGTCGTCGTGCGCACGGGCGATCCGCGAACCGAGAACGCCCTCCTGCGCGTGTCGGCGCATCGGGCGCGCGCGGCGCTCGTCGTGCCGGCCGCCTCGCTCGACGATCCCGCGTCCGTCGAGTGGTCGCTCGCGGCCCTCTTGGCGCTGCGTCGCGTCGTCGGCGAGCGCTGGCCCGGGCGCGCGATGGTGCTCGCTCGCCACGAGGAGGCGGTCGACCTCTTGCGCCTCGCGGCCGAGCCCGACGTCGCGGGCCCGGGCGCGCTGAGCGCCGACGTGATCGCCGCCGACGCGGTGATCGCGGCGATCCTCGCGCAGAGCACCCGCGAGGACGGTGTCTACGCGGTGCTGCGACACCTGCTGGCATTCGACGGATGCGAGCTCTACCTCGAGCCCGTCGATGCGCGCCTGCGCGGTCGCTCGTTCGACTACGCGCACGCCTCGCTCGATCGTGGCATCGCGGTGGGCGCCATGGACGCCGAGGGGCGCATCCACCTGAGCCCTCCGCCCGGCGCGCGGCCCATGGCCGAGACCGACCGGTTGATCGTGCTGAGCGAGAGCCTCGCCGCGCCCACCCTCGGCGCCTCGCTCCCGAGCCCGCGCCCGATCGCGGCCGAGTCGACAGTCTCGCGAGCCGCGCAGCACGTCGCCCTGCTCGGCTGGGCCACGACCGCGCCGCACCTCTGCGACGAGCTCGCCGGGCTCTTGCCCAACGGCTCGACCGTGCATCTCGTCCCGGGGGAGATGCACGCGCGCGCGGTCGAGCTCGTGCGCAAGCTCGAGACCGGGCAGCACCGCGTCAAGTGGGTGGTGCACGCCCGCTCGGGCGCCGAGCTGGCCCACACGGGCCACCCGGTCGTCTGTGGCGCGGACTCGGTCGTCGTGCTCGGCCAGCACGCGAGCGATGCCGATCACGGCGACGCGACCGCGCTCGCGATGCTCCTGCGGATGCGGCACGGGCTGCGCACGGTGGGCACGCCCGACCGCGTGCGCATCGTCACCGAGGTGCGCGATCCGCGCTCGGCGAGCCACGTGGCGCCGCGCCCCGGGGACTCGATCGTGTCGAGTGACATCGTGGCGATGTTGCTCGCCCAGGAGCTTCTCGATCCGCGCACCGGGCCGATCTACCGCGAGCTGATCACCCCCGGTGGGGCGTCCCTCGAGCTGCGACGGCGCGGGGAGTACGTACCGGATGGCGAGGCCACGTTCGCCGAGGTGATGGCGGCGGCCCGCCGGCGCGGCGAGATTGCCCTCGGCTTCCACCCGGATCCGCGCCGCGAGGCTGCCGATCCCGAGCTCGACCGACGGCGCCTCGAGGAGGGCGACCCGATCCTCGGCCCCACCCCCTGGCTCAATCCGCCACGCCAGACGCAGGTCCCGAGCGCCGACGACGTGCGCATCGTCGTCGTCCGGCGTTGAGCCGCCCGCTCCGCTCCGCGCCCGAGCACCGCTCCTCGACCGACCGCGGTTGCGAACGTCTCTCGGCCGGCCGGCACCGTTTGCCGCTCGGCGTGCGCCGCACCATACTCGCGCCCCCAAAGAGTGAAGGCATGGCGACCTACATCACCAGCGATTGCATCAACTGCGGCGCCTGCGAGCCCGAGTGCCCCAACCAGGCCATCAGCGAGGGCGAAGACATCTACGTGATCGACCCGAACCTGTGCACCGAGTGCGTGGGGTTCTACGATCACGAGGCCTGCCAGGCCGTCTGCCCGGTCGAGTGCTGCTTGCCCGATCCGAACCGTCCGGAGGCCGAGCCGGCGCTGCTCCAGCGCGCGCTGAAGCTCCACCCGGAGGACGGGGCGCTGAAGGATCGCGCCGAGAAGAACGTGTTCCCGTCGCGCTTTCGCAAGTGAGCGAGGGGCGTGAGTGAGCGAGAGGCGCGCGTGAGAGCCCGCGCGCTGCTTTTCGCGGCCGTCGTCCTGGCTGGCTGTGCGCCGGCGCTCTCCACGTTCTCGGGCTCGCGGACGACCCCCGAGGGACGCGGTGATCTCGCCATCGGCGCGAGCGCGCGCGCACCGCTCGGCGATCTGGCGCGGCCGGCCGACCAGCCCGTGCTCGGGCTCACGTCCCCGGGCGGCGTGGCGCCCGCCGGCTTCTTCCGGCTGGGGCTCGCCCGGCAGGTCGACCTGGGCGTGCTCGTCGCGGGCACCACGGGGCGCCTCGAGCTCCGCGGCTCGGCGCGCTTGAGCCCGACGCTGCGCGTGATCGGCGGCGTCAGCGGCTACGGCGGCTACGTCTCGCGCGACGAGGATCCGGAAGGCGCAGGGGAAGCGTTCCGCGCCGGCGGGCTCGTGCCGCTGGTGCTCGCCATGGATCTGGGCGGCGTCGTCGAGGCCTGGGGCGGGCTGCGCCTCGGCTACGAGCACGTGGGCGGGACGGTGCGTCCCGACGCGATGCTCGCGACCAGCGGCGAGGCCGATGCGTTCCGCGGCGGTCTCGTCGTGGGCCTGGCCTTCGGCCTCGTGCGCATCCACGCGCTGATCGAGCTGGCCGCCGACTACGAGTACTGGGTCGGACAGCTCGGCGGCGTGCGCTTCGAGCGCCAAGGCATCGCGCTCGTGCCCGGGTTCGCGATCCGCGCGCGGTTCTGATCGTCCGCGGGTCCCTCCACCCGGGAATATCCCGAGGCTGCGAGCCCGTTCTTTGTCGGGCCGCCCCGGCCGCACTAATCTATCGACTCGACCTTGCGACGCCTCTCTCTCGCGTTCGTGGCTCTCGCCCTCGTGCTCGGCGCAGCGATGCCGATCGCGCACGCCGACATCTACACGTACACGGACTCGGAAGGCGTCGTTCACTTCACGAACATCCCGCCGCGCCATCGACGCGGCGTCCGCGTCGCGATCCGCACGCGCGAGGCCCACGACAGCGACGCGCCGCGCGCCGACGGCGGCACCCACGACGGCTCGCCCGATCGCTACCACCGCTACGACGCGCACATCCGCGAGGCCGCCGCGCTCTATCGCCTCCCGGAGGCCTTCCTCCGCGCGGTGATCCGCGTCGAGAGCGACTACCAGCCGGGCGCGATCTCGCGCACGGGCGCGCAGGGCCTCACGCAGCTCATGCCGCACACCGCCGCGCGCATGGGCGTGCTCGACGCCTTCGATCCGCGCCAGAACATCCTCGGCGGCGCGCGCTACCTGCGTGTGCTCGCGAACCACTTCGAGGGCGACCTCATCCTCACCATCGCCGGCTACAACGCGGGCGAGGGCGCGGTCGACCGCTACCAGGGCGTCCCGCCCTACGACGAGACCCGCCGCTACGTCGAGCGCGTCCTCGGCTGGTACTACCGCTACCTCGAAGAGACCGGCGCCGCGCACCTCGAGTGAAGCGCGCGCAGCGCTCGCGCCCCGAGCCGATGGAGGGCTCGCGCCCCGAGCCAGCAGAGGGCTCGCGCGCGTGGCCGCCGATCAGCCGGAGACGAGCAGCTCGAGCAGCGCCTTCTGCGCGTGCAGGCGGTTCTCGGCCTCGTTCCACACGTGCGACTGCGGCCCGTCGATCACGCTCGCGCTGACCTCTTCGCCGCGGTGGGCCGGCAGACAATGCAGGAAGATCGCCTTCGGGTCGGCCTGCGCCATCAGCGCGTCGTCGACGATGAAGCCCTCGAAGGCCCGCTGTCGGTCGCGCGCCTCCTCTTCCTGGCCCATCGAGGCCCACACGTCGGTGGTGACGACGTGCGCGCCCTCGGCCGCCTCGGCGGGGCTCGTGACCACCTTGACCTTGGCGCCCAGCGCGCGCGCCGTCTCCACGACCTTCGGGCTCGGTGCGTAGGCCCCCGGGCACGCGAGCGCGATCTCGATCCCGGTGCGGGCCGCCGCGTTGATCCACGAGTGCGCCATGTTGTTGCCGTCGCCGATCCACGCGACGCGCAGGCCCTTCAGCGTCCCGAAGGCCTCGTGCATCGCCTGCAGATCCGCCAGGAGCTGGCAGGGGTGATAGGTGTCGCTCAGCCCGTTCACGATCGGGATCGTGGCAGAGCG
Organism: Sandaracinaceae bacterium; assembly: GCA_044223665.1. Lineage (GTDB taxonomy): Bacteria > Myxococcota_A > Polyangia > Polyangiales > Sandaracinaceae > JBBSAT01. The sequence goes on from JBGALT010000202.1 coordinate 9,489, forward strand.
CGCCAGCGCCTCGACCCGGTCGTGACCGAACGTGCGGTACACGGCCGCGTGGACGTAGCCGTTCAGCATGCGGGCCGTGTCCTCGAGGGGCTCCCCGCGCCCGAGCTGGGTGTCGCGGGCGATGAGCGTGATCGGCAGCGCGCCGAGCTCGTGCACGCCGACCTCGAAGCTCACCCGGGTCCGGGTCGAGCTCTTCTCGAGGATGATCGCCACGCTCTTGCCCGCGAGCGGCCGCGGGTGATCGGGCGTCCCCCGGAGCTTCTTCAGCTCGCGAGCCCGGGTGACGAGAGAGGCGAGCTCGGAGGCCGACAGGTCGAGCAGCGTGAGAAAATGACGCGCCATGGCGCGCCGAAGGTAGCGAATGTTCCGGCCCGCGACCACGTCGTGGTAGCGTTCCTACCGACCGCCGGTCGGCGAGGACCCTTGGTAGGCCACAAGCCCAAGATTCCACGAGTCGTCGCCGGGATCGCGATCCACGCGCTCCCACTCGGCCCGATGGAAGGATTCGTGCTCTCGCGCATCGACGCGGTGGCCACGGTCACCGACATCGCCGACCTCACCTCGCTCGAGGTCCCCGACGTCGAGCGCATCCTCGCCAGGCTGATCGAGCTCGGGGCGGTCGAGTGGGCCGACGGCGCCGTCCACCTCCCGCGCATGAGCGCCAAGAGCATCGCGCCCCCGCGCCCGAGCCCGACCCGCACCTCCATGGTCCCGCCCAAGGACGTGCGCGAGGTCGGCTCGACGCGCCCCGGCATCGACCGGCGCACGCCCCTTCCGGACCCGCCGCCTCCGCGCGGCGCCGTGAGCGTGCTCGGCGCGAGCCCGCTTCCGCCCCGCGCTCCGCTCGACGGCCTCGGCTCGCCGGCGCCGGCCGGTGCACCCGCCGATCCCGCCGGCTCCAAGCCGCGCCAGCCGGCGAGCGTCGTCCACGCCGATCCCGCGCAGGCGACCGACCACGTCGCCGAGCCCTCGTCGCCGGGAACCAGCACGACGCCCGACGACGGCATCGACCTCGCGCTCGAGCGCCGCAAGCGCATCGACGATCTCTACGTCGCCCTCGATCTGCTCGACCACTACGACGTGCTCGGCATCGGCCGCAAGGCCGCGAAGAACGATGTGCGGAGCGCGTACTTCGAGCTCTCGAAGGTCTTCCACCCCGACACGGTCTTCCGCAAGAACGTCGGCCCCTACCGCCAGAAGATGGAGCAGATCTTCAAGCGGCTCACCGAGGCCTACGAGGTGCTCGGCAAGAAGAAGGCCCGCGAAGAGTACGACGCCTACCTCGCCTCGATCGGCGAGGCGCGCGAGGCGGAGGAGGCGCTCTCGGGCGAGAACGAGGTCCCCGCCGAGCTGCGCGCACCAGCGGAGCCGCCACCGCCCGAGCCGCCGCCGCCACCCCCGATCGCGATCATCGAGACGCCGCGGCCGGCCTCGCCGCCGCCGCCGATGCCGACGCGCTCTTCGCCGACCGAGGAGGGAAAGCGCGTCGCGCGCGAGCTGCTCCAGAAGCGCCTCGCCGGCAGCCGGCCTGGCGCCGCGGCCGCGAGCGGAGCCACGAGCGGCTCGAGCGCACAGCCGGCACCGGCGCCGGCGCCCGTCGAGCGGACCAAGCTCGACATGGTCCGCGATCTGGCCTCGACGCTCCGCTCGACCGCAGCGCACACCGGCGGCCTCGATCGGCTCACGCGCGTGCTCGCAGACGCCCAGCACGCCTCCTTGCAGAACGATCTCGCGACGGCCGTGAAGCACTACCGGCTCGCGGTGGCGCTCGCGCCCGAGCGGGACGACATCGCCGCCGTGCACGAGCAGCTCGCGCGCGAGCTCGCGGCCTCGCTCGCCGAGCGCTACGAGCAGCAGGCGAAGTACGAAGAGAAGCACCAGAAGTGGGCCTCGGCCGCCGTGAGCTGGGCCAAGGTCGTCGAGGGTCGGCCCGAGGACGTGCGCGCGCTGCGATCGGCGGCCAACGCGCTGCTCGAGGCCAAGGGCGATCTGCACCAGGCACGCAAGCTCGCACAGCGGGCCGTCGAGCTCGCGCCCGAGGACGTGACGTCACGGCTCGTGCTGGGGCGCATCTTCCACGCGGCCGGCCTCGGCCTGAACGCACGGCGCGAGCTGGAGATGGTGCGTCAGCTCGACCCGAACAACGCGACCGCGGCCCACCTGCTCAAAGAGATCGCGCAGTCGGGATGAGCCCGTCCCGTGGAGGGAAGGGCTCGGAGCGAGCGCGCCCATCGGTCCGCGCGTGGGTGCTGGGCCTCGTCCTCGCGAGCACGGCCGCCGGGTACGCGGCCGGCTGCACCCAAGCCGCGAGGACGCGAGCGGCGTGCGGACACTGCTACTGTTCTCCCTACGGCACTCGAGACGCGACGCGCCCGGTCGACTGCAGGACGATCGGCTACGACGTCGACTGTTGCCTCTTCATCGGCTCCTGACCGCGACGCGCGCTTCCGCTCGTCGGCGCCCTTCTGCTCGCCGGCGGAGCGCAGCCGCGGCCTCAACCGAGCGCGCCGATCACCGCGCGCCGCATGACTTCGACCGATGCGCGCGCGCCGAGCCAGCGCTCGAGGGCGAGCGCGCCCTGGTGGACGAGCATGCCGACTCCGTCGACCGTGCGGAGCCCTCGCGCCTCGGCGCGCGCGAGCAGGGCGGTGACGCGCGGGCGGTAGACGAGATCCACGACGGCGCTCGACGACGGCATGCGGTCGAGCGGGATCGACGCGGCGAAGGCTTCCGCCTCCGGGCCCAAGGTGGCGCTGCTCGCTTGCACGAGGAGCGCCGCCCGGGCGAGCGCGTCGTCGAGCTCGGCCCAGGGCACGGCGCGCGCCCGCGGATGGAGCGCTGCGACCTCACGCGCCACCTCGATGCGTCGCCCGACGACGACGAGCTCTGCCGCCCCCGCGAGAGCGAGGGCCGCGGCGCGCGCGGCGCCGCCCGTCCCGAGCACGACCGCGTGCGCGCCACCGACCTCGACGCCGCTCTCTTCGAGCGAGCGGGCGAGGCCCGGCGCGTCGGTGTTCGTGGCGACCCAGCCACGCGCGGTCCGCGTGAGCGTGTTGGCGGCGCCGATCGCGCGCGCCGCGTCGTCCACCTCCGCGCAGTGGGCGAGCACGGCGAGCTTGTGCGGCAAGGTCACGTTCAAGCCCCGGTACCCCGCGGCGAGCAGCCGATCGAGCTCGGTCCCGAGCGCCGCCGGCGCGACGTCGATCGCCTCGTACGTGACGTCGTCGCGCCCGAGCGCCGCGAGCGCCGCGCGGTGCATCACGGGCGAGAGCGAGTGCGCGATCGGGTGACCGAGGACCGCGAGGCGCACGCTCATGGCGTTCCGTCGCCGCCGCGCGCCTCGTGGTGTGCCGCGCC
>JBGALT010000203.1:0-12772 GCA_044223665.1 Sandaracinaceae bacterium
GTCGACGCCGACTGGCTCGACGCGCGCGAGGTGCTCGTCGTCCGCCCGAGCGAGCTCGGGCCGCGGATCGACTGGGTCGAGTCGGAAGCACGCATGGACCGCTTCACGGCCGAGCACCCGGCGAAGCTGCTCGTCATCACGGGCTTCGTCGCCTCGACGCCCGAAGGCGTGCCCACGACGCTCAAGCGCAACGGCAGCGACTTCTCGGGCAGCATCTTCGGCGCGCTCCTCGACGCACGCGAGATCGTGATCTGGACGGACGTCGACGGCGTGCTCTCGGCCGATCCGCGGCGCGTCCCGGAGGCGGTCGTGCTCGACGCGATGAGCTACGACGAAGCGTGCGAGCTGGCCTATTTCGGCGCGAAGGTGCTCCACCCGCGCACGATGGAGCCGGCGATCCGCGGCGGCATCCCGATCTGGATCCGGAACACGTTCGCGGACGGCAAGAAGGGCTCGCTCATCGCCTCGCCCCATGCGCTCGAGGGCAAGGCGCGTCGGCCCGTCGCCGGCTTCTCCACGGTCGACCGCGTCTCGCTGGTGAACGTCGAGGGCAGCGGCATGATCGGCGTGCCCGGCGTCGCCGAGCGTCTGTTCGGCGCGCTGCGCGCGGCGGGCGTGTCCGTGATCCTGATCTCGCAGGCCTCGAGCGAGCACTCGATCTGTCTCGCGGTCTCGGACGCGCAGGGCGAGCAAGCCAAGGCCGCCATCGAGAAGGCCTTCGCCGCCGAGCTCGCGAGCCGCGAGATCGCGCGGGTCGATCTCACGACGGGGCACAGCGTGCTCGCGGCCGTGGGCGACGGCATGGCGAAGCTGCCCGGCGTGGCGGCCACGTTCTTCGGCGCGCTCGCGAAGGCCGGCGTGAACGTGCGGGCCATCGCGCAGGGATCGAGCGAGCGGAACATCTCCGCGGTCGTGGACGGCGCCGACTCGACGCGCGCGCTCCGCGCCGTGCATGCCGCCTTCGTGCTCGACGCGAAGGTGATCTCGCTCGGCCTCGTGGGGCCGGGCCTGGTGGGAAAGACGCTGCTCGCCCAGCTCGCCGAGCGCGCGTCGATCCTGCGCGAGAAGCACGGCGTGGAGCTGCGCCTGCGCGCCGTGGCGAGCTCGAAGAAGATGCTGCTCGCCGAGACCGCGCTCACGCCCGCGGAGGCGATCCGTCGCCTCGAGAGCGAGGGCGTGCCCGTGGATCTCGAGGCGTTCGGCGCGCACGTGCGGGCGCCGCATCTGCCGCACGCCGCCATCGTCGACTGCTCGGCGAGCGAGGCGGTCGCCGCGCGCTACGAGGGCTGGCTCGAAGCTGGGGTCCACGTCGTCACGCCGAACAAGCGGGCGGGCTCGGGGCCGCTCGTCCGGCACCGCGCGCTCCGAGCGATGGAGGCGCGCGGGCGCCACTGGCTCTACGAGGCGACGGTGGGTGCGGGCCTGCCGGTGATCGCCACGCTGCGGGATCTGTCGCGCACGGGCGACCGCATCGAGCGCGTGGAGGGCGTGCTGAGCGGCACGCTCTCGTACGTCTTCAACGTCTACGACGGCACGCGCCCCTTCTCGGAGGTCGTGCGCGAGGCCAAGCGCCTCGGCTACACCGAGCCGGACCCGCGCGACGATCTCTCCGGCATGGACGTGGCGCGCAAGCTCGTGATCCTCGCGCGCGAGATGGGCGTGGAGCTCGAGCTCGAGGGCGTGGAGGTCGAGTCGCTCGTGCCCGCGGTCGCCAAGGATGCGCCGAGCCCGGAGGCCTTCCTCGAGGCGCTCCAGAAGGGCGATGCCGACATGAAGGCCCGCCTCGACGCGGCGCGCACGAAGGGCGGCGTGCTGCGCTACGTCGGCGTCGTCGAGTCGAGCGGCAAGGCGAAGGTCTCGCTCGCCACCTACGACGGGACGCACCCCTTCGCGCGCCTCGGCGCGACCGACAACATCTTCGCGTTCACCACCGCGCGCTACGACGCGCGCCCCCTCGTGGTGCAGGGCCCGGGCGCTGGCCCCGAGGTCACGGCGGCCGGCGTCTTCGCCGACCTGCTGCGCCTGGCCGACTGGCTCGGCCCGCGCAGCGAGCGGTGATCACGATTCGAGAAGCGACGCGCGAGGACGCGCCGCTGCTCTGGCGCGTGCTCGCGCTCGCGGCGTCGATGGATGGTGGCGACGAGTCGATCGCGGTGGCACGGCGCGATCCCAAGCTCGCGGTGTACGTCGAGGGATTCCCGCGGGGAGACGACCTCGGCCTCGTCGCGCTCGACGCGGCCGGCGGCGCGCTCGGAGCGGCGTGGCTGCGCACGGGCGAGCCGAGCGAGAGCAAGGTGTGGTCAGAGGCCGTGCCCGAGGAAACCGTGATCGCGACGCTGCCCGAGGCACGCCGCGCGGGCATCGGAACGGCGCTGCTCGAGGCGCTGCTCGCACGCGCGCAGGAGCGCTGGCCGGCGGTGGCGCTGAGCGTCCGCGAGGAGAATCCCGCAGTGCGTCTCTACGAGCGGTTGGGCTTCGTCACCGAGCGCACGATCGTGAACCGCGTCGGTGGGCGCTCGCTCGCGATGCGCTGGGCGCGCTGACTCCCGATCCTCGAGAGCGGCTGGTAGGGCATCGCTCCGCTCCGCGACGCGATACCCTCTCCCCATGCGGCTTCTCGCGCTCGTCATCCTCGTGGTCGGATGCGGTGTCTCGCCGCAGGCCGGCGGCGACGCCGCACCGAGCGACGCGCGCTCTTCCGAGCTCGACACCGCTGCGTGCGCCGACGGGGATGGGGATGGGGCCACCGATGCGCGCTGCGGTGGCGACGACTGCGACGACGACGACCCGCAGCTGTTTCCTGGCGCCGCGCGCTGCGCTGGCCCGGCCCTCTCGGAGACGTGCGAGGACGGCGCCGTCGTTCGGACGACGTGCGCCGCGCCGACCCCCGACTGCGACGCGCGCTCGGGCGTCTGCGAGCGCAGCGCCTGCGGGGACGGAGTGCGTCACGCGGACGAAGGCTGCGATGTCGCTCTCTCCGCGGATTGCCTCCCGCTCTGCCTGCGCGCGTGCACGCGCGAGAGCGACTGCGCCGAGCTCGACGACGGCACGACCGGCGACTGCGGCCACCCGAACGAGGGCGTCGGCACGTGCACGATCGGCCCCGCCGACGGCGATCCGGTAGGTGGCGTGTGCGTCGCGGACACCGACTGCGCGTCGGGCTGGTGCGCGTTCGGCCACTGCGCGCGGACCTGCGTCGAGCACCCGTGCGAGCCCGGGATGCGGTGTACGAGCGACTTCGTGCGCAGCTGGGGCGCCAGCGGGCCAACCGTTCCGCCGTACTGCGCCGCGGTCTGCCGGAGCGATGCGGAGTGCGGCCCGTTCACCGTGTGCGCGCTGGCGCAATGGCAACCGGATGGGCCCGCACCCGCGGCGTCCGGCGTCTGCACGATCCCACTCGGCGGGGCCACGCTGTCGCTCGGCGCTGCGTGCGACGCCACGCGCACGTGCGCCTCGGGGACCTGTCACGACGGGCACTGCACGAGGCTCTGCGCCACCGACGAGGACTGCGCGGCGCCCGCGCCTCGCTGCGTCGCGCGCGACGTGGCCCCCGGGATCGGTCTCGCGCCGGGCGAGTCGGTGATCGTGAGCCTGTGCGAGCCTTGAGGCGTCGCGCGTCGCGCCCTCACTTCCAGCGCTGATCGATCGCGCGCCGCACCGCGCCGACGTCGGGCGGGAGCTCCACCGGCACGTTCGCGTGGCGGCTCGTCGCGCCGTCGAGCGTGCTCGCGTGGTAGCTCCGCTTGAACTCGGTGAACTTGAGGCCGTGCGCCGTGCTGATCACGACGACGCGATCCTTGTTCGTGATCGTGCCCGCCTTCACGAGCTTCTCGAGCGCGCCGAGCGCGACGCCCGTGTGTGGGCAGTTGTACATGCCCGTGGCATCGGCGCGCGCGACCGCGTCGGCGAGCTCGTCCTCGCTCGCCTCTTCCACGACGCCGTCGACCGCCTTCAGCACGCGGATCGCGCGATCGATGCTCACCGGGTCGCCGATCTGGATCGCGCTCGCCGCCGTCTTCTCGGCGCGCATCGCCTCGTAGGTCGCGAAGCCCGTCTTGAACGCGCGGTAGAGCGGGTTCGCGCGCGCGGCCTGCGCGACGCAGATGCGCGGCAGCTTCGAGAGGATGCCGAGCTCCTTCATCAGCAAGAGGCCCTTGCCGAGCGCGTACACGTTCCCGAGGTTGCCGCCGGGGATCACGATCCAGTCGGGCACGGCCCAGTCGAACTGCTGCACGAGCTCGACGGCGATCGTCTTCTGGCCCTCGATGCGCAGGCTGTTCATCGAGTTCGCGAGGTAGATGGAGCCGTCGGCCGTCAGCTCCTGCACGACGCGCATGCAGCCGTCGAAGTCGGTGTCGAGCGAGAGCACGAGCGCGCCGTTCGCGAGCGGCTGCAAGAGCTGCGCGATCGAGACCTTGTCGCGCGGCAGGAGCACGAGCGCGGGCAGCTCGGCCGCCGCGCAGTACGCCGCGAGCGCCGCCGAGGTGTCGCCCGTCGAGGCGCACGCGATCGCGCGCACGCTGCGTCCGCGGCGGATCATCTCGCGCACGGCCGAGACGAGCACCGTCATGCCGAGGTCCTTGAACGAGCCCGTGTGGCTGTTGCCGCACTGCTTGATCCAGAGCTCGGAGAGGCCGATCGAGCGGCCGTAGCGGTCGGCCCAGAGGAGGTTCGAGCCGCCCTCGGCGAAGCTGACGATGCTGTTCGGATCGATGTCGGGATAGACCCACTCGAGCTTGCCCCAGACGCCGGAGCCATAGGGCCACTCGGTGCGCATCCACCGGCGATCGAAGAGCTGCATCCAGGCGGCGGGGCTGCGCTCGCGGAGGGCCTCCGTGTCGTGCTCCACGTCGAGCAGCGCGCCACAGCGCTTGCAGCGATAGACGATCTCGTCGAGCGGGTAGTGCTCGTCGCAGCCGGCGAAGCAGGAGTAGCGGGCAGAGGGGCGCATGGCGCGCCGACCGTCGCAGGGCGAGACGGAGCGCGCAAGCGTCGCCGGAAGCGGCGCTACTCGGCGATCCGTCCGGCGGCGATCCGCGCCCGCGCGAAGTGCACGGCGCCGAGCAAGTCCACGTCGAGGACGATGCCGCCGAGCGCGTCGTCGAAGGCGGCGAGCTGCACGTCCGCGGCATCGCCGGCGGCGAAGGCGACCAGCGCGAGCTCGACGGCGAGCGTGTAGACGGCCTCGGGATCCGGCGCCGCGCGCGCGGTGGCCAGGCGCGCCCGCCGCGCCGCCTGCTCTTCGGCCACGAATCGGGTCGCGGCGTCGACGCGGCGGTAGACCCCGGTCGCGTCTCGCTCGAGCGGGAGGTCCGCCGTGGGCGCGGCCTGCCGCGCGAGAGCGTGGGCGCGCACGCGTACGATCGCCTCGGGCGTCGCGTTTCCGTCGACGTCGCGCACGTCCTCGAGGCAGGCATCGGCGGCGAGGTTGGCCGTGTCCACGACGAGCGGACGTGCGTCGCCGTCGTCTCCCAGGCCGACGATCATCCAGCAGCGGCGCTCGCGCTCGGTGCGCACCAGCACGACGTCGGGGCGCCCGTCCTCGTCCACGTCCTGCCCGCTGCGCGCCGTCTCGATCCCCAGCACGCCACGCACGGAGGCGACGGGCGAGGGCGCCTCGTCGAGCGCGACCACCACGCCGCGCCGCGTGACCAGGCGCACCAGGGAGGCCCCGTCGCTGCGCGTCATCGCGAAGGCGGCCCAGCCCTCGCCGCTGGCCTGCTCCGTGGATCGCAGCCCGCTCTCGGCGAGGGTCGCCTCGAGCGTGCGCGCCTCGATCGCCGGATCGACGCCCACCGCCAGGTAGTCGGCCGGATCGCGGTCGACGGCGTGCGCACCGCCGCACCCCGCGATCGACGCGGTGAGGACGAGCGCGAGTGATCTGCTAAGGAGGCGTCCCACGATGGCCGGTCCGCGAAAGGATGACGCGAAGAAGACGGAGGTTCTCGTCTGCCGTAATCCCAAAGCGACGCAGCGCTACGAGATCGAGGACCGCCTCGAGTGCGGCCTGGTGCTCGGCGGCTCCGAGGTGAAGAGCCTGCGGAAGAACGGCGGGGACCTCGAGGGGGCCTACGCCCGCCTGATGAACGGCGAGCTGTTCCTCGTCGGCATGTACATCGCTCCCTACGAGGCGGCGGTCGCGTTCGGTCACGATCCGCGGCGCACCCGGAAGCTGCTGGCGAGCCGCCGCGAGATCGAGAAGTGGTCGGGGAAGATCACGATGCGAGGCTACGCGCTCGTGCCCACGCGGGTGTACTTCAAAGGGAGCTGGGCCAAGGCCGAGATCGGGCTCGGCAAGGGTCGCAAGCTCGGCGACGACCGCGAGAAGCTCAAGGCCAAGGCCGATCGCGACGAGGCGCGCCAGGCGGTGCAGCGCGCCCGAGGGCGGAAGTGAGCCCGCCCGTGGCGGTGGTGGCCGCGCGCGTGGAAGGCGCCGAAGGAACGGCGGTCGCGCTCCAGAACGGGGAGCTGATCACGATGCGCTTGTCGCGGCCCTTCGCGCCGGGGACGCCGTTCGAGGGCGTGCTCGTCGTGGACGGGGTGGAGACGGCGATCGAGGGGCGGGCGAGCGGGAGCAAGCGCACGAGCGACGGCGTCTTCGAGGTGCGGGCGCGCCTCGTGAACCTGCGGAAGGAAGACCGCGAGCGGCTGACGGCGGCCCTTCCGCGTTGATCGGCGCGCGCCGGGCGGCGGCTCACGCCGCGCAGACGAAGTCGCGACCCTCCACGAAGCCGCGCTGCGCGAGCGCCTCGCGGACGAGCTCCCGCGCGCCGGGGGAGCCGACGGCGAAGACGACGAAGTGCTGCGCGGGATCGAGGGACGCCGCGTCGTTGATGGGCGCGCCGCGCGCGACGCGGCCGATCTTGCGCGGATCGATGTCGATGAACGAGACCGCGCGCACGTCGTGCACCTCGAGCGCGCGCGCGAGCCGGCGGCCGAAGGGCCCGGCGCCCCAGATCACGCGGCTGCGCGGCGCCTCGCGTCGCAGGCGGGTCGCGAGGTGCTCGGCCTTGATAGCGCGGATGCGATCGACCGCGTAGCGCGCGCTCGCGAAGGTCGAGCGGCCGGCGCGGTGGCGCCAGCGCAGGCCGAGCTGGTCGGTCTTCGCCATCGGGCGCCCGGCGAGCGCCAGGCGTAGCCAGAGGTCGTAGTCCTCGGGGAAGTCGCCGTCGCGGTAGCCACCGATCGCGTCGAGCGCCTCGCGCCGCATGACCACCGATGGGTGACAGAGCGGCGCCTCCACGAAGATCTCTCTCGCGTGATCCTCGGCGGTGAGCAGCGCGTTCTGCCAGCCCACGTAGCGGGCGAGCCCCGCGCCCACCTCGCCCTCGGTCGCGAAGGCCTCGACGCGGGTGCCGACCACCGCGAGCTCCGGTCGCGCGTCGAGGAGCGCGCACTGCGCCGCGAAGCGCCCGGGGAGCGAGACGTCGTCCCCGTCCATGCGCGCGACGAGCGAGGCCTGGCAGGCCTCGATGCCGGTGCGCAGGGCGAGCGCGATCCCCCGCGCCGGCGTGGCGATGACGCGCACCCGAGCATCGCGGCGGGCGTGGTCCTCGGCCAGGGCGCGCGAGCCATCGCGCGAGCCGTCGTCGATCGCCACGAGCTCGATCGGGATCTCGCGCTCGGCGAGCACGCTCCGCATCGCCTCGTCGAGCGTGGCCTCGACGTCGCGGAAGGGGAGCACGACCGAGAGGGTGGGGGCGGCCGGCATGGCGCAGCGCGAGTATGCTGCGCCGCGATGACGACGCGACCGGACGAGCGCGAGGTGAGCTTCGACGGCCTCGTGGGGCCGACCCACTCGTATGCCGGCCTCTCGTACGGCAACGTCGCGTCGCAGCACAACGCCGGGAAGGAGGCCTCGCCGCGGCGCGCGGTGCTCCAGGGGCTGTCGAAGATGCGGGCGCTCGTGTCGATGGGCCTCGTGCAGGGCGTGCTGCCGCCGCACGAGCGGCCCTTCGTCCCGGCCCTGCGACGCTGGGGCTACGGAGGCACCGACGCCCAGGTCATCGAGCGGGCGGGCCGCGAGGATCGGGCGATGCTCGCGCTCGCCTGCAGCGCCTCGGCGATGTGGACGGCCAACGCGGCCACCGTGGTGCCGAGCCGCGATGCGGCCGACGGGCGCGTGCACCTGATCGTGGCGAACCTCGAGAACCGGGCGCACCGCGCGCTCGAGCCGGCGCAGACGGCGCGCGCGCTCCGGGCCATCTTCGCCGATCCGGGTCGCTTCGTCGTGCACGAGGCGCTCCCCGGCGGGCAGGGCTTCGGCGACGAAGGGGCCGCCAACCACACGCGCCTGGTCGGGGAGGGCGGTGCGGCGCACTTCTTCGTGTACGGGCGCTCGGCGCTCGGGGCCGGGTCGGGGCCCAAGCGCTTCCCGGCGCGGCAGACCCTCGAGGCGTCGCGCGCGGTGGCGCGGCTGGGCGGGATCGCCCCCGAGCGCGTGGTGCTCGCGCAGCAGCACCCGGACGTGATCGACCTGGGCGTGTTCCACAACGACGTGATCTCGGTCGGCCACGAGGACGTGCTGCTCGCGCACGAGCGCGCGTTCGCCGATCGCGAGGGCACGCTCGCGGCGCTCCGTGCGCTCGTGCCCGCGCTACGCGTGGCCGAGGTGCGAGAGGCGGAGCTCACGGTGGCCGAGGCGGTCTCGACGTACCTGTTCAACTCGCAGCTCGTCACGCTCCCGAGCGGCGAGCGGGTCCTCGTCGCGCCCGAAGAGACGCACGCCCACGATCGCGCGCGCAGAGTGGTGGAGCGGTGGATCGGCGAGGGCGTGATCGGCTCGGTGCGCTGGCTCGATCTGCGCGAGAGCATGCAGAACGGCGGCGGCCCGGCCTGCCTTCGCCTCCGGGTCGCGCTGCGCGAAGACGAGCGAGCGGCCGTCGCGCCGGGATGCTTGCTCGACGAGGCGAAGATCGACGCGCTGCAGGCCTGGGCACGCGCCCACTACCGGGATCGGCTGAGCGCGGCCGACCTCTCGGACCCGGCGCTCCTCGACGAGACGCGCACGGCGCTGGACGCGCTCACGCAGCTGCTCGGTGTGGGCTCGATCTATCCGTTCCAGCGCGCTGCGGGCGGCGCCGAGCTCTGACGACGGGGCGCATCGCCGAGCGACGGGCCGTCACAGACGATGGGCCCGTCCTGGCGAGTGGAGGACCGCGTCGGTCCTCGAGCGAAAGTCGGTCCTCGAGCGAATCAGTGTGCCGCCCACGGATCGAGCACGCCGTCGCCGCCGCCGCCCGTCGGGCGTGCGGTGGTGGTCGGCGGAGGCGTCGCCGTTCCCGAGGACGTCGTCGACGTCGGGGGCGGGCGGCGGCCCGTGCCGCCGCCGCGGGCGCGCTCGAGGGCCACGGTCACGGCGGGGTCGCCGAACGCGGAGACCGCGATGGTGCGGTCCTGGAAGCCGGACTGACGCACCGTGAGCTGCACGATCTCGCTGCCGGTCGGCCGCGGAAAGTCGCAGGGGGTGGTGCCGTAGTGCGCCCCGTTGACCAGCACCTCGGCGCCCTCGGGCGTGCTCGTGATGTGGACCGGCGCTGCGAGGGCCGCCGTGGCGGTCGGTGGCGGTGCCGTCTCGCCGCTGCCCGTGGTCGTGGTCGTCGTCGAGGGCGGCGGATCCGCGATGGCCACCGACGTCGGCGGGGGCGTGAGGACCACGCTCGTCGGAGGAAGGGGGACGCCCGTCGGCGTCGGCGGGAACAGGGTCGCGTACGCGAAGTAGCCACCCACGCCGAGCACCGCGACCGCGAACACGCCGCCGCCGAGCACCAGCGGCAGCATGCTGCGCGTCGGTGGCGCCGCCGGATGCTCGCCCGCGCCCACCGTCATGGCGCTCCGCATGGTCGGGTTCGCCATGCGGCCCGTGCCATCGGCGCGCTGCGGCATCGAGGCGCGGTCGACCGCGTCGACGACGGCCCGCGGCGTCAGCCCGCTCTCGACCGCCTCGAGGTCGGCCTTCACCTCGGCCATCGTCTGGTAGCGCGCCTCGGTCGACTTCTCGAGGCACTTCATGATCACGGCCTCGAGGCCGGGCGGAACGTCGACCGGCGGCGGCAGCTCGTGCGGCGCGATCGGCTTCTCGTACATGTGCTTGGTGAGGATGCCCATCAGGTTGTCCGCGTCGAAGGGGACGCGGCCCGAGGCCATCTCGTAGAGGATCACGCCGAGCGCGTAGATGTCGGTGCGCTGATCGACGTTCGCGCCGGCGCACTGCTCGGGCGACATGTAGTGCGGCGTGCCGAAGACCTGACCGGCCTTCGTGAGCTTGCTGCTCGCGCCGCCGACCTTCGCGATACCGAAGTCGAGCACCTTCACGAAGTCGGTCTCGTGGCCGCGCTTCACGAGGTAGATGTTGTCCGGCTTCATGTCGCGGTGGACGATGCTGCGCTCGTGCGCGGCGCCGAGCGCGTCGCAGATCTGCTTGGCGACGCGCACCACGCGCTCGGGGCGCATCGGGTGCTCCATCTCGAGGGCCTTCGTCAGCGAGACGCCGTCGAGGAACTCCATCACGAAGTAGGTCGAGCCGTCGGGCAGCGCGCCGAAGTCGCTGATGTCGATGATGTGCGGCGAGCCGATGGCCGTCGCGCTCTGCGCTTCCTGCTGGAAGCGCTGCATCACCTCGGTGTCCTTGCTGACCTCGGGCTTGAGCACCTTGATCGCGAGGGACTTGTTGAGCATCGCGTGCTTGGCGCGATACACCAGGCCCATGCCGCCCTCGCCGAGGACGGACTCGACCCGGTAGCGACCATCGAGCGTGCGTCCGATCAGCGGGTCGGGCGGCGGGATCGAGGGCGGTCGATCCTCGTGCTGTCCTTCCTCGACCAAGCGGAGATGCCTTTCTGCTGTCATTCGATGCCTCGGCGACCTCGGGGAGCTACGGCCATGCCCGTGTGCGGGTGCCGCGAAGCAATGGGAGAGCCAAGACGCTCGTCCGTCGCCCCTCTTGTACGCTCGAAAGCCCCCGTCGGTTTCCTTCGATACGCACGATCGCGATGGTCGTTGCCCCCGTTGCGCGCGTCAAGCATTGGCGTCGATTCGGACGCGATCGGCGTCACCCGGCTTGGGCGCTGTTTTCTCGGCGTGCGAGCGCAGCGGCGAGGCTCTCCCCGGCGCCGAGCGTGATCCAGCGCGCGATCTCGGCGACGTGGGGCGAGCCAGGCGTCCAGGTCGTGGCGAGTGCGCCGAGGTAGACCTCGCCCCGACCTCCATCCACCGTCACCCAGTCGCCCCGCGCCGGACCGCCTGGCTCACCGAGGCGCAACGGCGCCGAGACCACGCAAGGCTTGCGGAGCGCGCGGGCAGCAATGGCAGCATCTGCGGTCAGCCCCCCGCTCGTGGCGACGATGGCGGCAGCGGCGCGGATGGCGGCCGCGTCCTCGGCGGACGCGTCGTCCACCACGACGATCCGCGCCTCGCCGTCGCTCGCCGCGAGCACGTCGTGCGGGAGCGCGAGCCGCCCCGCCGCACAGCCGGGGCTCGCTCCGAGGCCACGCGCGTGCGCCGGAGGCGGCGCCGCGGCGAGCGCGATGGTGCCCATCCCCTCGGCGTCCGCACGCGTGATCCAGGCGAGGGCCGCGTCACGCTCCACGCGCGCAGCCGCGCAGCGCTCGGCGATCACGCGGGCGAGCCCGAGCGCCGAGAGCGTCGCCGGCTCGACGGCCTCCTCGCGCATCACGCCGCCCTCGGCGAGCTCGATGCGCACGCGCACCGGGCGCCCGTGCTCGCGATCGAGCGCCGCGAGCCGCGCGGCGAGGCTCTCCACGAGCTCCGGCGCGCGTGCCGTGAGCGAGTCGCCGCGCGAGGCCCAGAGCGGCATCGCCCGCGCGCCCGCGGGCATGAGCTCGCCGCTCGCGCGCTCTTCGCCCGTCACCGGGTCGACGCTCGTCACGACGAGCAGGCCGCGCAGCTCGCTCGTCATGGCGCGCTCACCCGCCGAGCAGGTGCAGGTGCGCCACCGAGTGGATGGTTCCCGCGATCGTGCGGAGCATCCGCAGCCGGTTCTCGCGCACGCGCGCGTCGTCGACCATCACGAAGACCTCCGTGAAGAAGCGGTCGATCGGCGCCCGCAGATCGGTGCCGACGAGGTTCAGCGCGCCGGCGTAGTCGCCGTTCGCGACGCGCGCCTGCATGTCCTCGCGGAGGCCCGAGAACGCGGTCCAGAGGTCGCGCTCGGCGCCGGCCTCGAGCAGGGCCGCGTCGGGCTCGGCCGGCGCGACGTCCTTGGCGATGTTCCACGCGCGCTTGAAGGCGACGGTGAGCGACTCGTAGGACGGATGGGCGCGGAACGCGTCCAGCGCCGCGACGCGGTGCGCGAGCTCGCGGACCGAATCGAGCTTCCACGGGGCGAGGCACGCCTCGACGACGTCGGGCGGGTGCTTCTCGCCCAGCATCACGCGCAGGCGCGCGCGCACGAACTCGTCGAGCTTCGGCAGCACCACGTCCCACGCGGCGACGGGCTTCTTCTGCTGTGTCAGGCCCGCGTGCGCGCTCGACAAGAGCGTCTCGAGCGAGACGGCGAGCGGCCCCTCGAGCGCGATGCGCAGGATGCCGAGCGTCGCGCGGCGCAGCGCGAAGGGGTCCTGCGAGCCCGTCGGCACGATGCCGATCCCGAAGCAGCCCACCAGCGTGTCCGCGCGGTCGGCGAGCGCGATGGCTGCCGAGAGCGGGCTCGTCGGGATCGCGTCGCCCGCGCCCTTCGGCAGGTAGTGATCGCGGATCGCGTCGGCCACGTCGGGCGCGAGGCCCTCGCGGAGCGCGTACCAGCGGCCCATCA
>JBGALT010000014.1:0-86838 GCA_044223665.1 Sandaracinaceae bacterium
CCCCCCCCCGCCGCGCCCTCCGTGGCGCGCGGCTCCAGGCCGTCAGAACGTGCCGTTCAGCCCGACCGTGGCGCCGCCGAGGGTGGGGGTGAACGCGAGCTGGACGTCGGGCAGGCCATCCCAGTTGCGCTCGCCGTCGTCGCCGGTGGTCAAGAGGCCCACCAGCACCAGGCCGCCGATGCTGCCGAGCGCGGCGATGCCGCCCCAGGTCGCGACGTCGAAGGAGCTGGTCCCCTCGCTGACCAGGAACCACACGAGCGATCCCGCGCCGGCGCCTCCGAGCGCGCCGACGGACATCAGCCACGAGCGGCGCGAGGAGAAGTTCTCGTGCGCGGCCGAGAGCGCGACGCCCGTCAGGATGCCGACCGTGAGGCCGGCGAGCGGCATCCCGAAGCCGAGCTGTTGGCGCTCGTCCTCGCTGCCGAAGTTGGGATAGGCGAGCGGGGCGACGAGCGCGCCGAGCTCGGCACCGAGGATGGCCCCCCAGATGCCCGTGTTCTGCGTGAACTCGGTCTGGGCCGGATGCGGCTCGAGCCCGAACGCCGCGATCGCGCCGAGCGCCGTGCCCCCGAGCAGACCGATGCCCAGCATGTCGAACACGCCGCCGGTGTCGATCGAGTGGTCGGTGGTGTAGATGCCGACCGAGAGCGAGGCGAGCACGAGGCCGAAGCGCGTGCCCTGCGCGATCGCGTCGGGCTGGCCGCTGCGGAGGCCACCGTCGATCTGGTCGAGCGCGAACGCGCCGAGCAGGAAGACGCCGGTGCCGCCGACGAGGGCCCCGGTGAGGGCGAGCTGCTGGTCGCGATCGGAGAGCGTCGCGAGCGCCCCGGTGCTGACCGGCGCCCACACGCCGATGCCGGCGCCCATGACGCCGAACGTGATGTAGAGGTCGACGATCTCGGCATCGCCGCGGCGACGCGGATCGGCCGGCGGGGGCGGCGCGTACGGATGCGGCGCGGTGGCCGTGCTCGTCGGCGGCGGCGTGCCCGGACCCACGACGACCCAGCGCGGTGCGACCGGAGGCGGCGCGGCCGTGGTCGTGGTGGTCGTGGTGGTGGTGGGCGCGGCGAGCGTGCCCGAGGCCGACGCGGCGCGCGCCTCGAGGGCACGCGAGATGGCCGTCGCTCGGATCCCCAGCGCTCCGTCGGGCGCGACGCGCCCCAGCACCCACGAGAGGCGCGCGCGCCCGAGCGCGAACCGGCTCGCCGTGACGTCGGCGCTCGCGGCATCGACGAGCGGAGCGAGGAGCACGTCGGGCGGCGTGTCGGTCGCCGGCTGCGCGCCTCGCTCGCTGCCGAGCATCACGATGCCCTCGGCGCGGACGTGCACGGTGCTCGACGCTGCGACCTCGCCCAGCACGAGCTGCGCCCGCGCCATCGCGAGCGGCGTGCTCCCCTGCGCGAGATCGGTCTCGGCCGCGGCGACCAGCGGCTCGAGCACGAGGTCGGCGCCGAGCGCGGCGGAAGCGTAGGCGGCGGGCGGCGGCGGGACCTCCTGCGCGCGCGCGCGGAAGGCAGGGCCGGAGACCGCGAGCACGGCGAGAAGGCAAGACGAGAGCTGCCGCATCGCGCGGATGATAGCGCGATGCCGCGCGAGGAGCGCGGCGGCAGAGAGCACGCGTGGGTGCCCGGCGCGATCTGCTCACGATCTGCTCGCGTCGCTCGGCTGCCTCACGCGCGCGGGTCGGACGGTCCGTAGAGCTCGCCGTCGACGATCACGCCGCCGTGCACGATGGCCAGCGTCAGCAGCGGGAGCGGGCCCGTCGCGCGATAGGCGTGCGGCGCGCCAGGGCCGCGCGGCGCGACGTCGCCGGTGCGGTAGATCGCGCCGTCGTCGTCGATGCACTCGCCCTGCAGGACGAGCACGGTCTCCTCACCGACGTGATCGTGCTCGGGGAAGCGCGCGCCGGGAGCGTGGCGGACGACACCCGTGACGGCGTCTCGCACCTTCGGCCCGCCCTCGAAGTGCAGCAGCTCGATGCCCTCCGCCGGCCCCGGGTCCCAGTGCGTGCCCGGGGCGTCGATGGAGAGCAGGAGCGCGCGCGCCCGATCGATCGGGAGATCGGCGATCTCGGCCACCACGCTCTCCAGGTCGTCGAAGCGGTGCGTCGCGTCGAGCGATCGCTCGAGGCGCTCGCGCAGCTCGGTCGAGGCGGGCACGGCCTCGGTGCTGAGCGCCAGCACCTCGGCGGCGTCGAGGCGCTCGTCGCCGGACACGGCCTCGGAGAGGAATCGCTCGATCAACGTGGGCTCGCGTCGCTTCATGGCGAGCTCTCCTGTTTCTCCCCCGCGTCGTCCGCGACCTCGTGCACCGCGAGCACGTCGCGGAGCGCGCGCATCGCGGAGGCGACGCGCGACTTCACCGTGCCGATCGGGAGCCCCAGCTCCGCGGCGATCTCGCTCGACGAGAGCCCCTCGAAGTAGCCGAGCACGAGCACCGCGCGCTGCGTCTCCGGGAGCGTGCCGACGGCCGCGAGGGCGCGCTTGTGGTCCACCGCGAGGGGCGCGACCTCTCCGGTGGCGCCGCTCGCCCACGCGCTCGCGCGCGCGAGGGTCTGGTCGGCGTCCCCCGCGTCGAGCGAGGTGCGCAGCGCGACGGCGTGCGACTTGCGACGGTCGAGCGCCCGACAGCGCATCATCAGCAAGAGCCAGCCGCGCACCGAGGCGCGCGAGGCGTCGTACGAGTGGGCCCGGCGCCACACCTCGAGGATGACGTCGTGCAGGATGTCCTCGGCGTCCCGCCGATCGCGCAGCACGCGCACCCCGAGGCCCAGCATGGCCGAGGCGTGTCGCTCGTAGAGCGAGGCGAGCGCGCGTCGATCGCCCGCGGCGATGGCGAGCACGAGCCCCGCATCGGTGGCGTTCGCATCGGAAGACATGTTGCTCGGAGGGCTCACGAGAGGTCGTTCGCTCGAGGCACCTGCAACGTCACCGACGAAGTGCAGCGCGCCATTGGAAAGGCTCGACGCCAGCTCGTGTCGGACGGCCGACCACACGCACGCCCGACCCGCTCGCCGCGCGAACGGCGAACGGGCCGTTCGCTCGGGGAGCGAGAATCGATGGTAAAGCCACGAAATCAAGTACGAGCGGCACCGCGTGTCGGATCGTGCTGGGGCGAGAGCCGCGGCGTCCCGGCCCGGGAGCGTCCGGCCCGCGGCGGCCTGCGGCCCGCGGCGAGCTGCGTCAGTCCGCCACGAAGAGAACGGCCTGGGCGGGAGGGCCTCGCGCGCGCGCGAGCGCGGAGCCCAGCCATCCGGAGCTCGGCGCGGGCCGGCTCTCGCGTGGCGGCCAGCGTGATCGCCGCCACGACGAGGCCGGCCCCCTCCGTTGCGACCCGCGTCGCGCGACCCCAGACGACCGGGCCCGCGTCGGTCGCGAGGAGATACGGCACGGCACTCGCCGTGCCCTGCTGGCCGCGCCAGCTCGCCACGCGCGGGTGCGCGTGGAACGCCCGCGCCAGCCCCAGCGCGGCATCCCGCTCCTCGCTCGTCGCGCCGATCGCTCGCCGCAGCGCCTCCGCCTCGCGCTCGCTCGGGCTCGCCGACGCCGACAGCTCGCGCACGAGGCGCCCCAAGCGCGCCCCCTCTCCGCCAGCAGGCCCGAGGGAGACCTCTTCGATCGCGATCTCCTCGGTGACCGCGCTCGGCGTGCGTGCGAGCGCGCGTGCCGAGCGCACGTCGATGCTGCCGAAGCTCGCGTCCTCGAGGGCGCGTCGCCGCTCGGCACCGAACGCGCGATCGTCGTCGGACGCGCTGCGCCCGGGCACCTCGTGGACGAGGTGGGTGTGGCCGTGCACCGGATGCGGCGGGATCGGCCGCACGAGATGCGCGGGGTCCCACCACGTGACGCCGTGCCCACCGAGGTGCCCCGCGTGATGGCCGGGCCGTACCCCCGGGCCCTCGGCCTCGTCGTCGAGCATCGTACGATCACCGGGCGCGGGAGCCCGGGCCCAGCGCTCGACGGTGCCGCGCGGGTCCGCGGGCACCAGCGCGCGCGCGAGCGGCGCCATCCACGAGTCGTCGATCTCGCCGAGCCCGACGGTCGGGATCACCAGCACGTCGCGGGCGCGCGTGGCGGCGACGTAGAGCAGCCGGAGCGACTCGGCGCGGTCCATCCGCGAGGCCATCTCGAGGTTCTCGCGCAGCTCGACGGGCGCGAAGTGCCCGAGCTTGCGGACGAGCACGCCGCGCTCGGCGTCGACGTAGCGGCTCGGCCCGCTCTGCCACTCGGGGCGCGAGGTGGGATCGCAGATCACGATCACCGGCAGCTCGAGGCCCTTGGCCCCGTGGACCGTGGAGATCGACACGGCTCGGACCGGCTCGGGGTCGACGCCGCTCGTCTCGACGCCACCGAGCGAAGGATCGGCCACGCGCTCGCCGAGCCAGTGGGCGAAGTCGCGGAAGGTCGCGCCGCGGGCGTCGGCCCGGCGCGCGAGCTGGCGGAGCGGCTCCAGCGTGCGCGCCTCGGCGCGATCGGCGGCGAGCAGGTGGAGCACCTCGACCTCGGCGCGCTCGAAGAAGGCGCCGAGCGTGGTCTCGATCGCCCGTGCATGCCGCGCCCGATGCAGCGCGCCGATCTCGCCGAGCGCTTCGTGGATCACCGCGAGCGGGCGGGGCAGCCCCTCGGCCCGCGCACGGGCGAGGGGATGGAGCGGGCCGATCGTCTCGCGGTAGGCGAACAGGTCGGCGTCGGTCGCGCCGACGAAGGGGCCGCGCAGGGTCGCGTAGACCGAGAGGCCGTCGTCCGGCCACTCGATCGCCAGGGCGAGCGCGCTCGTGGCGACGACGGTCTCTCGCTCGAAGAACGCCTCGGGCGCGACGAAGGAATGCGGCACGCCCCAGCGCTCCAGCGCCCGCGCCTGCGCGGTGCCGCGGTCCGTGAGGGTCCGGAACAAGAGGCCCACGTGCTCGGGCCCGATCGGGACGCGCGCGCGTGTGAGCGGATCATCGATCTCGAGGCCGCTCTCGTGCAGCAGCCAGCGCACGAACGACGCGATCGCATCGGGAAGGCTCGCGTCGACCGCGCCGCGCGTGATGGCTCCGCGCATGCCGAGCGCGCGTGGCGCGGCCAGCGCGATGACCGAGGGGACGTCCTCCATCGCGGGGCGCTGCGCCTCGAGCGCGACGTAGCCAGCCTGGCCGACGCTTCCGTCGAGGACGGGCGCGAAGGCGGCGTTGACGAGCGCGGCGATCGCCGGCCGCGGCCGATGGCTCGCGCCCAGCTCGAGCAGCTCCGCGTGGGCGGGGACGAGCGCGTCCTTGAGCGCGACGTAGGTGCGCAGGTCCGCGCGCCGGAAGCCGTAGATGGCCTGCTTGGGATCGCCCACGAGGTAGAGCGCGCCGGGGCGGGGCGCCGCGCGGCGCGGATCGGACGCGTCGGGATCGGTGCCGGCGAGCAGGAGGATCACGTCCTTCTGGATCGGATCGACGTCCTGCACCTCGTCCACGAACAGGAAGCGGAAGCGCTCGCGCAGCGCGAGGCGCGCCGTGCGGCTCTCGGCGAGCAAGGCGCGCGCGCGCAGGAGCGAGTCGAGGTGATCCAGCACGCCGAGCGCTCGCTTGCGCGCCTCGTACTCGGCCACCGCCGGCGCCAGATCTCGGGCCAGGCAGAAGGCGAGGTCGGCATCGGCCCGCAGCTCGAAGTCGGCGAGGGCCGCGCGCAGCGCGTCGCGCGCGGCGATCACGTCGGTCCGGGGCGTCGCGCCGAACGTCTTGCCGCGCCCGTCGGCGGCCCAGTCGAGCCCACGCTGGCGGCGCAGCCCCACGAGCTCGCGCTCGAGCGCGTCGTGGTCGCGCGGGCGCGTGCGCTCGCGCTCGTGGACGCTGGCGACGAAGCGGCCGAGCTTCTCGACGAGCTCGCCGAGCCGGTCGCTCGTCCTGCCCATGCCGGCCAGCGCGTCGATGCGCGTGACGAGGGCGTCGATCTCCTCTTCGCGCGCGAACGGGTCGCGCCTCAGCGCCGGCGTCTGGTCGCGATGATCGACGAGCTCGCGGATCTCTCGCGCGAAGAGCTGTCGCGGCGGCGGCGGCTCGTAGTCGCGCGGCCGGGCGATGGCGCGTCGCAGGCCTTCGGGCGGGCTCGCGAGCGCGCGCTCGAGGAAGCGATCCGTGGTCTCGTCGAGGAGCGCGCCGCGCTCGTCGTCGGCGAGCAACGTGAAGGAGGGGTCGACCCCGGCGTCGAGGGGATGCGCACGCAGCAGCTCGGCGCAGAAGCCGTGGATGGTGCCGACGTAGGCCGCCTCGAAGTCGGCGAGCGCGTCCTCGAGGCGAGCGCGCTCGGCCGCGTCGGTGGCCGTCTCGCGCGCGATCTCGAGCTTCTCGCGCAGGCGCAGCACCAGATCGCCGGACGCCCGCTCGGTGAACGTGATCGCCGCGATCTCGGGCAGGCGCGCGCGGCCCGTCGCCACGAGGCGCGCGATCCGTCCGACCAGCGCCGTGGTCTTGCCGGTGCCGGCCGCCGCTTCGACGAGGAAGGAGCGGTCGAGGTCGTTCTCGATCCGCGCGCGCGCGTCGGCGTCGCGGGTCATGGCCGCCTCCGCAGCGCGACGAGCCCGGGCAGGAGCGTCTCGACCTCGGCGCGCGGGATCATCCGGGCGCGCGCCTCGGGCGCCGGGCCGCACACGAGACGGAAGTCGCAGAAGTTGCAGGCGTCGGCCAGCGGCACGGCCGGCAGCGCCGCCTTCGTCGTCGCCTCCGAGATCGCGTCGGCGACCGCGGCCGCCGCGGCCCGGGCCTCGTCGTCGAGCGGCACGGTCCGCTCCTCGTAGCCGCCGCGGCTCGTGCAGTAGTAGAGGCGCCCGCCCTCGACCGTCGTGCCGGGAAACAGCTTCTCGAGCGCGAGGGCGTAGAGCACGGGCTGGAGCGTCTGTCCGCCGCGAACGACGAGCGTCCCGCGGCCGCGGATCGCGTAGCTCGAGCCGGTCTTGTGGTCGGTCGCACGGAGCGCGCCCGTCTCGGTGTGGCTCTCGACGAGATCGATCGCGCCCCGCAGCGTCAAGCCCGCATCGAGCGCGATCGGCGCGTCGCGGCTCGCGGCGTCGCGCCCGTCCTCGCGGGGCAGCCCGAACGCGAGCTCGAAGTAGCGCGGCGCCCACGGCGAAGGCTGCGCCGCTCGCTCCAGCCACTCGCCGAGGTCCGCGGCGAGCGCGTCGAGCTCGGTGTGGAACACGTGCGGAATCGCCGGGACGAGCTCCTCGAGCAGTGCGGCACGGCGCGCTTCGAGCACCTCGTCGAGGATCGCCTTCGCCTCGTCGTGACGGCTCGTGGAGAGGGGCAAGAGGCCGGCGTCGCGCAGCGCCACCAGCACGCGGAACTGGACGTCGTGGGCGATCGAGCCGCGCAGGAGCGGATCGAGCTCCTCGAGCGGGGCGGGCTCCTCGCGCGGCTCGAGGCGCAGGACCGCGCGGTAGTAGAAGCGGAGCGGGCAGCTCGCGAAGCTCTCGAGCGCAGTGGCCGAGGTGGGGCGCTTCTTCGGATCGTGCTTGGCGAGCGCCGCGCGCGGGTGGTCCTTGCCGAGGATCAAGCCGTCCGCCGGGCCGAGCCGCTCCTTGCGCCGCCGGAACACGCGCGTGAGCGCGCTCCTGAGGAGCGGGTTCTGCTCCACGACGAAGTGCAGGCGCCCGGTCGCCTCGCCCTCGGGTCGATCGGCGAGCGCGCGCGCGAGGGCGATCGTCCGCTCCGAGACCCGCGCCGCGCGCTCGGGCGATCCCACCACGCGCACGGGGTCGGCCATCGCAGCGGCGACGTCGGCGCCCGTCGCCACGCGGCCGAGGCGCCGGCCCAGGAGCTCGACGAAGTAGACGGAGGGCACGCGCGCACGCCCGTCCGCGCTGGTGACGGAGGCGAGCGCGATCACCTGGCGCTCGGCCGCGCCCACGGCGAGCGCGAGCGCGAGCCGCTCGTCGTGGGCGCGAGTCGCGCCGTCCTCGAGGTCGGGCGAGAGCGCGCGGCGTGCGGCGTCGGGAAGGAGGGGGTCTTCCGGCACGCGCGCGGGAAAGCTGCGCTCCACGAGCCCCGGCACGAGGACGCGCTCGAAGCTCGCGCCACGCAGCTCGTCGGGGGTGACGAGGTGAACGCCCCGCGGCTCCGGGCGTAGCTCGAGCGCCCCGAGGCGCGGCGCGAGCACCCGCACGACGTCGGCGAGCTCGAGCTGCTCGCCGGCCGGCGCACGAGGGGCCAGCTCGTCGAGCACGGCGAGCGCGCGCGCGGGCCTCGCGAGCGCGCGCGTCGCCAGCGCCGCGATCTTCGAGCGATGTTCCTCGAGCGTCGCGCGACCCGGGAGCGCCGCGAGGTCTCGCAAGAGCGGCATCGCGAAGCGCTCGAGCGCGGCGAGGTCCGCCTGCGTGCGACGGACGCCCGCGCTCTCGAGCCCGGTGCGCTCGAGCTCTTCGATCCGCCGGTCGAGCTCTCGCGACAGGCCTTCGAGGCGCCGCTGCCAGCGCTCGGGCGCGCCCCCGATCACGGTGGCCTCGACGAGCAGGCGCTCCCACCGGCGGGGCACCCGGATCGCCTCGGCCGCGTCGCTCTCGCTCGGCTCGGGCTCGTTCTCGTCGTCGTCGTCTTCGTCGTCGTAGGCGCGGCGTGCGGCGTTCGGGCTGGGCGGAGGCGGCTCACCGGTCGCCGTGCGGGGCATCGCGCCGAACGAGAGGTACGACGAGAACGAGCGGGCCGAGAGCCCCTCGGTCGCGCAGGCGAGCAGCGCGAGCAGCGCCCGGCCGCTCGGGTCGGGTCGCCTCGCGCCGCGCCGTCGCGCGAGCGGGATCTCCGCGGCCTGGAACGCCGCCTCGATCGCCACGCGCCCGAGCTCGGGCCGGCGGAGCACCACCGCGATCCGATGCAGCGGCGTGCCCTCGCGGGCGAGCGCGAGCACGCGGCGGGTGATCTCGGCGGCCTCGGCGGCATCGCTCGCGGCGACGAGCGTCTCGAGCGTTCCGTCCTCGAGCGCCGATCGCTCGGGCGAGAAGAGCTGCGCGGCGAGCGCCGTGACGTGCTCCGTGCCCGCGCTCGTCGCCGGCTCGACCACGGCGAGCCCGGCGAGGCGCCCGAGCGTGCGCGCGTCGGCGCGGGGCACCGTCGCGAGGAGCGCACCCGCGTGCTCGCCGAGCGCCAGCACGAGATCGCCCGCGAGCTTGGTCCGGACGGGCACGTCGAGGAGCAGGACGCGGCTGCCCGCGAGCGCGCCGGCCGAGAGCGCGCGGATGGCGTGCTCGATCGCCACCGCGCGCGACACGAGCTTCTCGCTCGCCAGCGCACGCTCGGCCCGCGCGGCCACCTTCGCCAGCTCCGGATCGAGCGCGCCGAGGCTGCTCGCCGGGAGATCGGCGGCCCAGAGCTCGTCGAGGGTGCGGCCGATGGCGCGCGGCAGGCCCGGCGTCGCGCGGAGCGGGCCCATCCGGGGCAGCTCGGCCTCGAGCGCGGCGACGGCCTGGGCGGCCGCCGTGTCGACCGCGAGCGGCGTGGCGATCGTGAGCCCGGCCTCCGCGAGCGGCGCGCGCGCGAGGCGGGCCACGAGGCCCTCGAAGCTCGTGCACTCGAGGTCCGCGACGGCGCCCTGCGCGAGGGCGAGATCGGCGGCGAGCGCTCGCGCGGCATCGACCCGGGCCGAGACGACGACCAGCGGTCCGGCGCTCTCCGCCGCGAACGCGAGCGCTGCGCCGCGCCGCGCGAGGCCGGACGCGTGGACGACGAGCCGCGGGCTCATGGCGACCGTTCACGCATCGCGCGAGCCCGCGTCGCGAAAGAGCCCAGCACGTGGACGCGCGCGCCTCATGGGCCCGGCTTCGTTCGGCTCGCGCCGTCCTCGGGCGGCGCCATCTCGGGAGCCGCGATCTGGAACGCGCCTTCCCAGCGCGCGATCACCACCGACGCCAGGCCGTTGCCGATCACGTTGATGGTCGTGCGTGCCATGTCCATGAGGGTGTCGACCGCGAGGAGCATCGCGACGCCCGCCTCGCCCGGCAGACCGAAGCTCCCGCAGGTCGCGGCGATGATGACGAGCGTCGCGCGTGGGACGCCGGCGACGCCCTTGCTCGTGAGCATGAACGCCACGAGCATCACGAGCTCCTGCGAGAGCGTCATCTCGATGTGGGCGGCCTGGGCGATCGTGAGGCTCGCGAGCACGAGGTAGAGCGTGGAGCCGTCGAGGTTGAACGAGTAGCCCGCCGGGATGACGAAGCTCGCGATCCGGCGCGGCACGCCGAACGCGATGACGTCCTCGAGCAGGCGCGGGAGCGCCGCCTCGCTCGACGCGGTGGTGAAGGCCGTGAGGATCGGCTCCCGGATCGCCCGGAGGAACACCAGCGGCCGGATGCCCACGAGGAGCATCACCGGCACCAGCACGAGCACGAGGAAGACGACCAGGGCCAGGTAGAGCGAGCCGACCAGGCGCGCGTAGCGCCCGACGAGCAGGAGCACCGCGGGCCAGCCGGATACGTGCTCGCCGTCGATCACCTGGCCGGCGGCCATGTGGCTGACGTTGTAGGCCATCGCGCCGAGCACGCCGAGCGGCGTCAGGCGCATGACGAGGTTCGTGTACTCGAACATCACCTGCGCGATCGACTCGCAGAGCTCGAGCACGTTCTTTCCGCGCGGCCCCACCCGCGTCAGGCCGATCCCGAAGATCACCGCGAAGACCACGATGGGCAAGAGGTCGCCCTGGGACCAGTGGAGCGCGAGGTTCGAAGGGAACAGGTGCAGCGCGAGCTCCCATCCGCTCTGCGGGTGCTCGGGCGTCACGCCCGACGACGTCACGCTCAGATCGATCGGGAGCCCGTCGCCGGGGCGCACCACCGACGCGATGAAGAGACCCACGAAGAGCGCGATGGTCGTCACGACCTCGAAGTAGAGCAGCGCCTTGCCGCCCATGCGGCCGACGGACTTCATGTCGCCGGTCTGCGCGACGCCGACGACGATCGTCGAGAAGAGCAGCGGGACGATCAGCCCCTTGATGAGCGCGATGAAGGCCCGCGAGAGGAACTGGAAGAGCTGGTAGGCGATCGGATACTCGTTCTCCGGCAGCGCGCCGCCGAGCAGCACGCCCAGAACGAGGCCGAGCACGATGTGGAGCGTGCTCGAGCGCCACCACGGCCGTCGGGGCGCCGGTGCATCGGTGGCCTTCGCGGACATGCCCTCTCGTACCACGAGCCAAGCGCGGTCGACCTCTGGTAATCCTCGGAGGCGATGCTCGCCGCCGAGACCCTCTTTCCGAGCCTCGAAGCCCCGACGCGCGCGAGCGCGCTGCGCGAGGGCGAGCGCTCACTCGATCACCGGGCGCTGGCCGGCGCTTGCGCGGCCCACCTCGAGCGCATGGGCAAGCTGGGGGTGGTTCCGGGCGATCGCGTGGCGGTCTTCACCGATCCCACCCTCGAGACGATGGCGACGCTCGTCGCCAACGCGGCGACCGGCTTCGTCACCGTGCCGATCGACCCCAAGCTGGGCGCGCGCGAGCTCGCCCACATCGCCAAGGACGCCGATCCGGTCGTCGCGATCGCGGCCGATCCGTCGGTCGCGAGCGGCAAGCTCGGAGCCGTGACGACGGTGCGCGCGGAGGTCGGCGCCGCGCCGGCCGAGGCGTTCGAGGGACGCCCGCTCCTCGATGCGCCGCTGCTTCTGCTCTACACGTCGGGGACCACCGGCGCGCCCAAGGGGGCGCTGCTCTCCGGGCGCAACATCGCGTTCGATCTCGACGCGCTCGCGTCGGCCTGGGACTGGACGAGCGCCGACACGATCGTGCACGCGCTGCCGCTCTTCCACGTGCACGGTCTCGTGCTCGGGCTCTTCGGCGCCGTGCGTCGGGGCGGCGCGCTCGCGTGGGTGCCTCGGTTCACGCCGGAAGCGATCGGAGCCGCCCTCCTCGCGGCCTGCGAGGACGACCGACACGCCGTGCTCTTCGCGGTGCCGACGCTCGTGCACCGCCTGCTCATCGCCGCGGAGACCGACGCGACGCTGCGCGCGGCGCTCGCCTCGGCGCGCCTGCTCGTCTCGGGATCGGCGGCGCTGCCGACGCGCGAGCAAGAGCGGAGCAAGGCGCTGATCGGGCGCGGCTTCGTCGAGCGCTACGGCATGACCGAGACGCTGATCTCGTGCGCCGTGCGCGCCGACGAGGAGATCCAGCCCGGCCGCGTGGGCCGGCCGCTCGACGGCGTCGAGCTGCGCCTCGTCGACGACGAGCGACGCGCCATCGAGGCGAGCGACGACACGACGCTCGGCGAGATCGCGGTGCGCGGGCCGCACGTCTTCCTGGGCTACCTGAATCGCCCCGACGCGACCGCGGAGGTGCGCGACGCGGAGGGATGGCTCTACTCGGGCGACCTCGCGACGCGCCGCGCCGACGGCAGCATCCGCATCGTCGGTCGCCGCGCGACCGACCTCATCAAGTGCGGTGGGTTCAAGATCGGCGCGGGCGAGATCGAGGCGGCCCTGCTCGAGCACCCACGCGTGCGCGAGGCGGCCGTCGTCGGCGTCCCGGACGCCGATCTCGGCGAGTCGATCGTGGCCTTCGTGGTCGGACCGCTCGGCCCCGAGGACGAGAAAGAGCTCGTCGATCACGTGGCGGGCCTGCTCTCGCCGCACAAGCGCCCGCGCCGCGTGGTGCGGATGAGCGAGCTGCCCCGCAACGCGATGGGCAAGGTGCAGAAGCACGCGCTCCGAGACCGGCTCGAGCCCGGCGCGTGATCGCGGCGCGATGGATTGTCGGCGCGACACGCTCTATCGTGATCCGATGCAAGCTCGCGCGTGGGTGCTCGGGGTGATCGTGGCCGCGCCGGCCGTGGTCGGCTGCGCGACCCCGGGACAGCCCTTCGGGCGGGGTGGGACCGATGCCTCCCGCACCGATGCGGCCTCGGTCGACGCCGGGGTACGGCCCGATGTGAACGTCGGGCCGAGCGTGGATGCGTGGGCCCCGGGCAGCGACGCGTGGTCGAGCCCCGTCGATGCGGCACCATCGCCCGACGCGTGGACGATGCCGGGGATGGACGCCGCGCCGAGCGATGCGTGGATCGCGCCGAGCGATGCGTGGATCGCGCCGAACGATGCGTGGATCGCGCCGGTGGACGTCGGCACCGACGCCGGTCGAGACGCGGGACCGCGCACGCCCGGGCCGGGCAGCTATCTCTACACGCGCACGCCCATCGGCGGGATGCACGAGGCGGTCGTCGTCGCCTTCCACCCCGACGGCTCCTACGCGCTCGTCCTCGAGCGCGACACGAACGTGCGCGTCTACGACTGGTCGGCGAGGACTGCGGCGCCCATCGATCTGCGCGTGGGCGGCCGCGCGCTGGTGCTCACCGACGTCTCCTTCGACCCGGGCGGCGGCGGCGCGCACCTCGTCGGCTACGAGCGAGTGAGCGGCGCCGACACCGGCGTCGTGATCCGCTTCGACGACGCGACGTGGCGCGCCGCGCACGACGCTTCGGCCTTCACGCGCACCGCGCTCACCCGCAGCGGCGAGCGCTTCGTCGCGATCCAGCGACCGCCCGCCGGTGATGGCCCGGAGGGCGACGGCCGTCCCGTGGTCCTCTCGCAGTCCGGGACCTCGCCCTATCTCGCGCGCCTGCGCGATCTCGACCCGGACGCGGACGCGTTCGGGGCGTTCATCCAGACGCGCAACACGAGCGCCGGCTGCGACGACCTCGCGTTCGCCGACAACGAGTTCGGAACGTGGGGGATCGTGCTCGTCTGCGGCACCAACGGCGCCGACGCGCCCTACTACACGGAGATCGGCGGCGTCGGCCAGTGGCGGCCCGGCCCCGCGGCGACGCTCGGCAACGCCTCGCGCGCCGACACCCACGGCGGCGGCGACTACGCGCTCGGCGTCTCGTGGTCGGGCCGGGATCTGGATCGCTTCCAGCAAGGCGCCTGGCTGCCCTCGGCGAGCGCGCCGGGGTGGGCGACGATCGGCGTCTCGGCGAGCGCGCCGGGGTGGGCGACGATCGGCGTCTGGGACGTGAGCTTCTCGCCCGACGGCGTGCGCGCGCTCGTCGTCGGCCGCGCGAGCGGTGGCGCGAGCCTCGTCGGCAGCGTGCTCGAGTACCGGCACGACCTCTACGCGACCGCGCAGATCACCAACGTCTCGATCCCCGGCTTCGCGTCCGCGCCGTACCTCGGCACGAGCAACACGAACCTGAACGACTCGGCGTTCCGGCCGGGCTGCGAGGGCGGGCTGATCGTCGGCGGGGAGACCTCGGCGTTCGCGTCCACCGGGATGATCGTCGAGTTCCAGATCGAGGGTGGGATCGCCTGCCGGTGAGAGATCTTCGGGGTAAGAAGGCGCCGTGATCCTGACGCACCCGGAGGGCGATCTCGCCGCAGCGACCTGGATCGACCTGGTGTCGCCGACCGCCGAGGAGGTCGCGCGCGTGGAGGCGGCGACCGGCCGCCACGTGCCGAGCGAGAGCGAGGTCAGCGAGATCGAGCTCTCGAGCCGGCTGGGCTTCTCGCGCGGCGCGTACACCGTGACGACGCCGGTCGTCTACCGCGGCGAGAACGGCGACGTCGCTCACGGCTCGGTCGGGCTCGTGCTCGATCGCAAGCGCCTGCTCACCGTTCGCTTCGCGGCGATCCCCGCCTTCGACGAGGCGCGCACCGTCTGCGCGCGCGAGGCGTCGCGCTCGAGCGAGGACGCGTTCCTCCACGTCTTCGAGGTCCTGGTCGACAAGGCCGCCGACGCGCTCGAGCACGCGGGCGTCGAGATCGAGGCCCTGTCCCGCGGCACGTTCGCCGATCGCCCGGTGAGCTCGAGGACGCTGCGCACGACGCTGCGTCGCATCGGCCTCGTCGCCGAGAAGATGTCGCTCTTGCGCGACGGCTTGCTCGGCATCGGCCGGATCGCCTCCTTCGTCAACGAGGGGAGCTTCGAGCAGGCGCCGACCCCCAACGCCCATCGCATGAAGGCGATCCACGAGGACGTCGTCTCGCTGACCGACTACGAGTCGCACCTCTCGAACAAGGCACAGTTCCTCCTCGACGCGACGCTCGGCTTCATCAGCATCGAGCAGAACGAGGTGGTCAAGGCGCTGACCATCGCCAGCGTCGTCGGCGTGCCTCCGGTCATCGTCGCCGGCATCTACGGCATGAACTTCCGCGTCATGCCGGAGCTCACCTGGCCGCTCGGCTACCCGTTCGCGATCGCGCTCATGATCGTGAGCGGCCTCTTGCCGCTGATCTGGTTCAAGCGCCGCGGCTGGATGTAGCGTCGGCGCGCGCGATCGCCGCCGCCGCCGACCGAGACATCGAGCGCGGACGAGCGCGACGAAGCGCCTCGCGAGGTGCGACACCGCCCGATCCACGGGTGCGAGAGGCCTCGTTCGTGCCGCGATCGCGCTGGCACTGCCCGTGCTCCGGTCACGGCGGCGCGGGCGAGTGCTCGCGGCAGAGGAGAGGGCATCGTGAACAAGCTCGTCGGAATCGGGATCGGAATCGCAACGGCCGTGACGCTCTCGGGATGTCCCCACACCTTCACGGCGCTGGCGACGCAAGCGATCACGCCCGGCGCTTCCGCCGACGTCGTGTGGGTGCTCCGCGACGGGGATCGCGTCTTCCGATGCGTGGAGACCGCCGACGGGCCGCGCTGCACCGAAGCGCACATCGCCACGCGCTGAGTACCGCTCCCCGCCGCGACGCGTTTCGGTCTCGTTCCGAGTGCGCCCGGACGGGCCGGCGCGCCGCAGGGTCAGCGCTTCTCGCGCATCACGAGCATGCGCGGCTCCGTCATCTCGTCCATCGCGAACTTCACGCCCTCGCGGCCGACGCCGCTGTCCTTCACGCCGCCGTAGGGCATGTTGTCGACGCGGAAGCTCGGCACGTCGTTGATCACCACGCCTCCCACGTCGAGCTCGTCCCAGGCGCGCATGGCCTTGCGGAGGTCGTTCGTGAAGATGCCGGCCTGGAGGCCGTAGTCGCTGTCGTTCGCCTCGGCGAGCGCGGCGTCGAAGTCGTCCCACGCCGAGAGCAGGGCGACCGGGCCGAAGACCTCGCGGCGCGCGAGCTCGGAGGTCTTCGGCGCGTCCTCGACGATCGTCGCCTCGACCATCGCGTCCACGCGCCCACCGCCGCAGAGCAGCTTGCCGCCGCCGGCCACCGCCTCCTTCACCCAGCGCTCGATCCGGATCGCTTCCTTCTCGCTGATCACCGGGCCGAGGAAGGTCGCCTCGTCCTTCGGGTCGCCCATCGGCAGCGCTTTCGCGCGCGTCACGAGCCGCTCGCGGAGCGCGTCGACCACGTCCCGGTGCGCGAGGATCCGTTGCACGCTGATGCAGCTCTGTCCCGACTGGTAGAAGGCGCCGAAGAGCAAGCGATCGACCACGTCGTCGAGGTCCACGCCCGTATCGACGATGCACGCGGCGTTGCCGCCCAGCTCGAGCAGGACGCGCTTCTTGCCTGCGCGCGCCTTGAGGTCCCAGCCCACGGGTGGCGAGCCGGTGAACGAGAGCAGCGCGATGCGCGGATCCGTCGCGAAGACGTCGGCGTCCTCGCGGCGGCACGGGAGGATCGAGAAGGCGCCCTTCGGGAGCTTCGTCTCGGCGAGGATCTCGCCGATCACGAGCGCGCCGAGCGGCGTGAGGCTCGCGGGCTTGACGACGAAGGGGCAGCCGACGGCGAGCGCCGGCGCGATCTTGTGCGCCACGAGGTTGAGCGGGAAGTTGAAGGGCGTGACGAACGAGCACACGCCCACGGGCACGCGCTTCCACATCCCGCGGTAGGCGCGGCTGCGCGGTGCGATGTCGAGCGGGAGGATCTCGCCCTTGATGCGGACCGACTCCTCGCTCGCGATCTTGAAGGTGTCGACGAGGCGGCCGACCTCGCCGCGCGCGTCCTTGATGGGCTTGCCCGCCTCGATGGCGAGCGACTGCGCGAGCTCCTCGGCGCGGTCGCGGAAGCGCTTCACGCAGTGATCGAGCACCGCCTGTCGCTCGTAGGCGGCCATCTCGCGCATCGGGGCGCGAGCGTCCCACGCGGATTGGATCGCCCGGTCGATCGCGCCGCGATCGGCGAGCGCGACCTTCTCGGCCACGGCGCCGCTGAACTTGTCGACGACGTCGAGCGTGGCCTCGCCCGTGGTGGCGACACCGGCGAGGAAGAAGGGGCGCGGCTGCATGGGCGGAGGATAGGGCGCGCCGCGCGTCTCCGGGAGCCCATGTGCGCGCGCTCGGGGCGGCCGGTCGCGTCCTCGGCCGATCGCGGGTACGATCGCCCGATGAGCGACGAGAGCGGCAAGGGCGAGGGCGGCGGTGGCGGCGGTGGCGGTGGCCCGGCGGGCGCGGACTTCCTGCACCTCGAGGTGACGCGCTGGCTCGAAGGGCAGGGGCGCGGGCACGCCGACGGCGTCCTCGGCGACCTGCTGCGCGACGCGATCCGGGCCCGCCTCGAAGAGCGGCTCGGTGCGCGCATCCGCGCCGCGGGTGCGGCGATCGCCGACGAGATCGCCGACGACTACGAGGCAAACCTGGCCATCGAGGCGAAGATCGACGCGCGGCGCGACGCGCGGGAGGCGGCGATCGAGAAGGCGCGCGCGCTCCTGCGCGCCGAGGCCGCGCCCAAGTCGGCGGCCCGCAAGCGGTGAAGCGCGCGCTTTCTCTCTCGCCGGGGCTCGTCGCGCTCGCGCTCGCTTGCGCGCCCGCCGTCTCCACGCCCGACGTGGGCCCGCACGACGCGAACCGGCCGTTCGTGGAGATCGGCATGCGCGACGGCGACACCTTCACGCCCTGGCACGACGGGGACACGGTGCCTCAGGTGCGCGGCCCGCAGGGCGGCATGATGATCACACCGGCGGTGCGGATCGACCGCGCGCTCGCGAGCGGCGATGCGCCCGAGCTCACGCTCTTGCTCCAGAACCTCACGCTGCCTGCCGAGACGCCGTTCGGGGACTTCGCCGGCTACGGGCCCGTGGCGCAGCCTTTCGAGCGCGTGGGGAGCTCGCTCGAGGTCGGGCCGATCTTCGATCAGCTCTCGTGGAACGACGTCACGGGCCTGCGCATGCAGGTGCGCGCCCGCGTCACGACGTCGGCGGGGCTCGATGCGCGCGGTCAAGTCGACGTCGTCCTGGGCTCGCCCGGCGCGCCGACCTTCGATGCCGGCCCGCTGCGAGACGGCACGGCCGAGGCCGGCACCGACGACGCCGCGACCAGCCCCGACGCGGGATCCTGACGACGCGCCTTCCGCGCGTCCGCGGGCCGTCGTACAAGCTCGGCATGACCCAGATCGCCGGTCTCGTCGGTTTCCGTCCCGCGCCCGCGGTGGCCCACCGCGTCACGGCACCTCCCTACGACGTCATCAAGCCCAAGAGCGCGCTCGCGGCGCGCCTCGAGGCCGAGCCGCTCTCGCTCGCGCACATCACCGTCGGCTCCGAGCCGGTCGGCGCGTTCGAGCGCCTGCAGAAGGAAGGCGCGCTCGTGCCTGACGACGAGCCGGCGTTCTACGTCTACGAGCAGCGCTGGAAGAGCGATCTCGGGAGCGAGCGACGTCTGGGCGTGCTCGTCGCCTGCGAGGTGACGCCGTACGAGAAGCGGCGCGTGATCCGGCACGAGAAGACCTTCGACGAGAAGGTGAAGGGGCGCATCGCGCTCGCGAACGCCACGAAGCACACGTTCGGCCCGGTGTTCGCGCTCGTGAAGGCGCCGCTCGACCCCTTCCTCGACGAGATCACGAAGAGCGAGAAGCCGCTCTACGACTTCGAGACCGACCTCGGCGGGCTCAACGATCTACACGGGATCCACTCGCGCATCTTCCGCGTCGTGGCCAGCTCCGAGCGCGGTCGCGCCCTGGTGGCGCTGCTCGAGCCGCCGCCCTTCTACATCGCCGACGGTCACCACCGCTATCACGCGGCGCTGAAGAACGGGCAGACGCACGCGCTGATGTACGTGACCGAGCGCGCGCGCATCCAGGCCTACGATCGCGTGGTGACGGGGACGATCCCGTTCGCCACGGCGAAGCCCACGCTGAAGCTCGTGCCGGCGGAGGGCCTCGCGACGCCGCCGAAGCACCGCTTCACGATCTACACGCGGCAGGGCGCGTACTTCCTCGACGCGATCACGATTCCGCAGGACGTCGTCGGGCGCCTCGACTGCTCGATCCTCGAGCGCGAGCTCTATCCGCACCTCGGGCTGACGCACGCGATGATCCAGGACGAGAAGCACTTCGACTACTACCCGGAGTCGCAGCTCGATCAGGCCAAGACCGCGGTCGATCGCGGCGACTACGAGCTCGCGATCGCGCTCCATCCGGTCTCGATCGACGAGCTGATGAGCGTCGCCGACGCCGGGCTCGAGGACTCGAACGTGGTGATGCCGGAGAAGAGCACCTTCTTCGCGCCGAAGATCCTGAGTGGCGTGTTCGTGTACCGGCACACCGTGCGCGGCTGAGCGAGGAGAAGACGATGACGGACCGACGCCCCGTTCTCTGCGCGACCGACTTCTCGAAGGCCTCCGATCGCGCGCTGGAGGTCGCCGCCGCGCTCGCTCGCTCGCTGGATGCGCCGCTCGCGATCGTGCATGCGATGGACACCGGGCTCGGCGCGGAGACGGCCGTCACGCCCGAGATCGCCGAGGCGTCGCGCGTGCTGCACGCGCGGGTCGAGGCGCGCGTGACGGCGGCGCGGGCGGCGCTGGATGCGGCCGCGGCGCGCGTGGGAGCGCCGGATGCGGGGCGCGAGATCGTGGACGGTCGCCCCGCCGAGTCGATCGCCGCGCACGCCACGGCGATCGACGCGTGGATCGTCGTGCTCGGGACGCACGGCGCGACGCACGGCCTGACGCACGCGCGCGACGTGCTGCTCGGGACCACGGCCGACCGGCTCGTGCGCGACACGGCACGCCCGGTGCTGGTCGTTCCGTCGACCTTGCCGTCCACGTTCGCGCTTCCCGCGCCCTGGGTGGCCGGTGTGTCGATCGACCCGACGGCGGTGCACGCGCTCGAAGAGGGCATCGCGCTCTCGCTGCTGACCAAGACGCCGATCAACGCAGTGCACGTGGTGCGCGCGGACGAGCCCGACGAGCGCCCGGCGGCGGCGCGCTTCGACGAGCTGGTGGTGGACGCGCTCGCGCGGGCCGGCATCGTCGGCGACCGCCTCACGTGGGTCGTGCGCGGCGACGCCGGCGCGATGCTGGCGGGCTTCGCGAAGGACCTCGGCGCCATCCTGGTCATCGGCACGCACGCGCCCGGCGCGCTGGCGCGCCTGGCGCGGGGGAGCACGGCGGCGCGCGTGATCGAGCACGCCGAGGTGCCCGTGCTCGTGGTGCCGAAGAGGAAGAGCTGAAGACCGTCGTCGAGAGTCTTCGCTCAGGAAGGCAGGAAGCGAGGAACGGCCCCGGCTTCCGCACGGCTCGTCCTCGACTTCGCGAAGCCGACCATCGAGGCGCGCCGCGTGACGGGCCGCGGTACGAGCGACACCCCTCGAGCCGCCGGCGACTGCGCTCGGGCGCGGCTACCCTCGAGTCACGGAAGTGACTCGCACAGGAGCGCGTGGCAGTGGCCCCCCGCGCGCGGGTCGAGCCCGCAGCTCGCGCCACCGGCGCAGAGGCCGGTGCACTCCTCGCCGAGCATCGGCGGCGGTGCGCACGTTCCCGGGCCGGGCGGGTAGCCGCGACAGACGGTCCCCTCGGGGCAGTGACTCGCGCCATCGCACGCGTCGCCTGGCCGCAGGTACGACGGGTCGGGTGCGCAGCTCCCGCTCGCGCACGCGAGCCCGGCTTGGCACCAGTTGCCGCTGACGCACGACCCGCCGATGGGGAGCCGCGCTCGACAGACGCCCGAGAGGTCGCAGTACGTGCTCGCCGGCGCCCACGGCTGCGGATTGCCGCAGCTGCCGGTCTCGCAGGGCTCGCCGTCGCCGGGGCCGGCCGCGCGGCAGGTTCCTCCCACGCAATGATGGCCGACGTCGCAGTACACGCCGGCGCCGCACGAAGCGCCGTCGGGCGCGGTCGCCACGCAAGTGCGAGCCGGCCCCGCACCCACGAGCACGCAGCGCGCACCGACCGCACATGCGTCGCGGCACGGCTCGCCGACGGCCGGCGCCGCGCGACACCGGTGCGTGTACGACTCGCACTCGAGCCCAGGGCCGCACGGAGGATAGAGCGAGCTCGGCCCGAAAACGCCATGGGCGCAGAGCAGCCCTTCCGTGGCCGGTGCCTGGCATCGGTGGGGCCTGCTCGGATCGGGGAGACACTCGGCGCTGCCACCGCACGAGCTCGGCGAGCCGTCGCAGCTGGCGCCCAGCGTCGAGGCGCCGCAGAGGCCTCCCGTGCAGCGCAGTCCGGCGCCGCAGTCGGCGTCGACCACGCACGCTTCGTCGATCGCGGCCGGCCCGCATCGCCCCTGGCTACAGCGCAGGGGCGAGGCACAGTCCTCGTCGTCCTCGCACGTCTCGCCGCGAGCACGCGCCGCTACGCATGTCCCCTGGAAGCACGCGAGCTCGCCCCGGCAGTACCCGAAGCAAGGCTCGGAGGCGCCCGGCGCGCGCTCGCACACGTTGGTCGCCGGATCGCAGAGCCCCTCGCCGTCGGCGCAGACGTGCAGCAGACCGCAAGGCATCCCGATGGGGATGGAGGAGCGCAGCATCCTTGTGCACGCGCGGAGCAGTCCGATGTCGACGGGCTCGGGCAAGCAGCCTTGATGTCCATTTCGCTGCGTCTCGAGACAGTCTTGGCGTGCGGCTTCGTCGAGCGTGAGCGAGAACGTGCCGACGTAGGCCTCGAAGTAGTCGACGTTCGGGCAGAGGCCGCGGGGGCTGCCACATGGAGTGGCGCAGCCACAGGCCGAGCCCAGGCAAGCCGCGTCGGCCGCCACGTCGCAGTACGCCTCGCGGACGAGCTCTGCGATCGGGGTGGGCCACGCGTCCGTGGCTGCCGTCGCGGCGTCCCGTCCCGCATCGGTGCCCGCATCCGGGCTCGTGCGTGCGTCGAGGGAAGGAGCGTCGCGCGCCGCGCTCGCGTCGGCAGGGCCCGGCGCCGCGTCGACGCCCGCGTCGATGCCGGCGTCGAGGTCGATCGCGCTCGGGCCGGAGCAACCGGCCACGCAGACCAGCAGGGCGGTGAGGACGCGGAAGCGGAGTGCCACGGGACGAGATTGCCACGCCTGCCCGCGCAGCGTCGTGCTCGCCCTCAGAGCGGGCGCGTGCGCTGGGCCGGCGTCTCGCGGCGCGGGCCGTCGCGGCGCGCGGTGACCCAGCGGCCGAGGTCGAGCGCGGTCACGACCGGTCGCGCGCGGCGAGCTTCTGCGATGGTGAGCAGCAAGGCCTCCGTCGTCTCGAAGCGCTGCTCGGGCGCGCGCGCGAGACAGCGCAGCACGATCTCGCCGGCGTCGCGCGGGAGCATGCGCACGTCGGGTGGCGCGGCCTCGCGGATGCGATCGAGCGTGAGGAGCGGCGAGTCGCCGTCGAAGGGGCGCCTTCCGACGAGCAGCTCGTAGAGCATCACGCCGAGCCCGAACTGGTCGCTGCGCGGATCGAGCACGCGCTTGTCGACCTGCTCGGGCGACATGTACGCGTACTTGCCGCGGCGCAGGTTCGCCTGGGTCGTCTCGGCGCGATGGGTGGCCTTCGCGATCCCGAAGTCGCCGAGCTTCACCTCGCCCGAGCGCGAGCAGAGCACGTTGTGCGGCGAGACGTCGCGGTGCACGAGCCCGAGCGAGACGCCGCGCTCGTCGGCGAGGTGATGCACGTAGGCGAGGGCCGACGCGACACGCTCGGCCACGAGGAGGGCGAGCCCCGCCTCGAGCGGCTCGCCCGCGGCGAGGAGCGAGAGGTCGCCGCCGTCCACGTGGTCCATGCGCACGTAGTAGAGGCCGCGATCCACGCCCAGCTCGTGCACGCCCACGAGCGCCTCGTGGGCGAGCAGGGCGCCCACGCGTGCTTCTTCCAGCAAGAGCTTCTCCGCGTGCGGGTCACCGCGCAGCTCGGGAAGGAGCGTCTTGAGGGCGATCCTCTTCTCGAAGCCGCTCGCGCCGTAGGTGAGCGCGAGGAAGACCTCGGCCATCCCGCCCACGCCCAGACGAGAGAGGACCCGGTAGGGCCCGATCCGATCGGGAACGTGCTCGCTCACGCGGGTCGTCTCGCGGGCATCATCCCGTTAGGATCTCCCACCGTGAAGACGATCGCCACCACCCAGGCGGAGCGCGACGTGCCGGGCGCGCACGCGCCGCGGGCGCAGGTGGTGGTCGTCGAGGGGCCCGACGCGGGCCGGGCCGCGGCGCTCCCGCCCGAGCGCGCGATCGTGGTCGGCACCGATCCGGAAGGCGACGTGGTGCTGCGCGACGATCGCGTCTCGCGCCGCCACTGCGCGCTCCGCACGATCGCGGGCGGCGTCGAGCTCGAGGATCTCGGGAGCACGAACGGCACGTTCCACGAAGGGACGCGCATCGAGCGCGCCACGATCGCGATCGGCGCGACGCTGAAGATCGGCCACACGTTCCTCCGCGTGATGCTCGAGCCCACGGCGCTCGAGGTGGTGCCCAGCCAGGCGCGGTGCTTCGGTGAGATGGTGGGCGAGAGCCTGGCGATCCGCGAGGTGTTCGCCGTGCTCGAGCTCGCCGCCGCCACGCGCACGACGGTGCTGCTCGAGGGCGAGACGGGCTCGGGCAAGGAGCTCGCGGCGCGCGCGATCCACGAGGCGAGCGATCGGCGCAAGAAGCCCTTCGTCGCGATCGACTGCTCGGCGCTCCCCGAGGGGCTGGTGGAGAGCGAGCTCTTCGGGCACGTGCGTGGCGCGTTCACCGGCGCGACCGGCCCGCGCAAGGGCGCGTTCGTCCGCGCCGACGGCGGCACGCTCTTCCTCGACGAGCTCGGCTCGGTGCCGGTGGCCGTCCAGGTGCGCCTGCTCCGTGCGATCGAAGAGCGAAAGGTGCGCGCGGTGGGCTCGGACGAGGAGCGCGCGAGCGACGTGCGCATCGTCGCCGCCTCGCGCGACGACCTGACGCGCAAGGTGGCCGAGGGCGCGTTCCGTCCGGACCTCTACTACCGCCTCTCGGTGCTGCACGTCCGCATCCCACCGCTCCGCGCACGCCGCGAGGACATCGCGCCGATCGTGCTCGAGCTCCTCCGGCTCCGCGGCCTCGAGGGGCCGGTGGAAGGGCCCGGGCTCGAGGCGCTCCACGCGCACGACTGGCCCGGCAACGCGCGCGAGCTGCGCAACGTGATCGATCGCGCGGTCGCGCTCGCGCCGCGGGCGCGCGCGTTCGCCGACCTGAAGATCCACACGGCGTCGAGCGCGCTCGAGAGCGATGGCGGCCTCTCGGTGCGCACCGATCTGCCCTTCGGAGAGGCCAAGCAACGCGTGGTCGACGCCTTCGAGCGTCGCTACCTCGCCGATCTCGTGGAGCGCACGGGCGGCAACGTCTCGGAGGCGGCGCGCGTGGCCGACGTGGACCGCAAGCACCTGCGCGATCTGCTCGACAAGCACGGCCTCGCTCCGAAGCGCTGAGCCCGGCGCTCTCTGCTGCACCTTCTCGAGGGGCTGCCCGCGGCCCGCGCCCCCACCAGCGAAGCCGGAGGCGGCTTGCCTCGACCCACGTGCTCGACGAAGTTCACGCGGCACGCACGACGACCGCGGTGGCGTTGTCGCGCGAGCCGGCCTCGAGCGCGCGCGCGACGAGGCACTGCGCGCCGACGCGCGGGGACAGCTCGAGGATGGCGTCCCGGATCTCGTCGTCCGAGAGCACGCCGTGCACGCCGTCGGTGGTGAGCACGAACGTGTCGCCGGGCCGCACTTCGAAGCGGGACACCGTGGGCTCGATCGCCGCCCCGATCCCGACCGCGCGCGTGATGACGTGCCCGTACTGGCTCTCCATCGCGTCGATCTGCTCGCGCGTGAAGGCGTCGCGCGTCTCGGCCGCGGCCCGCATCTCCTCGACCAGCGAGTGGTCGCGCGTGAGGTGCGTGAGCGCGCCGTCGCGGAGCCGATGCACGCGGCTGTCACCGGCATGCACGACGATCGCGTGGTCGCCGTGGAACGAGATGGCCGCGACGGTCGAGCCCATCTCGCGCAGAGGGCCGCGCTTGCGGGCCTGCACCGCGGCGTGCGCGAGGCGCACCCCCACGAGCGCTTGGTTGCTGGGGAGATCGAGCGCGGCGTCGACGGCGAAGGGCCACGTCAGATCGCGGTCGCTCGCGTTGCGCGCGTAGAAGTCGGCGAGCGTCTCGACCGTGACGAGGCTCGCGACCTGTCCTCCCTGGTAGCCGCCCATGCCGTCGGCGATCACCCAGAAGCGCGCATCCGGTAGCTCGCGGAACGCATCCTCGTTCCGCTCGCGGACGCCCTTCTCGCTCACACCGGCTCCCTCGATTCGCAGCATCGCCGACCTCCTGGTGACCGGGATTGCGCGCCGGATGCCACGCCCAAGTACGCGGTTCGACGCACCTCGGCGCGGGGCGCACCCCCCGACCGGGCCGACGCGCGCGGTGCTCTTGGGGGGCGCCCACCCGGAGATCGGCGGATGGTTCTGCGGTAGCTTGGGGGCCCATGCGCTCGCCCCTCGCCTCGCTCGCCTTCGCCTGTCTCGCCGTCTGCGTTCCCGCGTGCAGCTGCTCGACCCCGCGGGTCGGGCCGGGCGACGTCTCGTTCCCCGACGCGTCGGCCGCCGACGCCGCGGCCGATGCGCCTGCCGTCGACGCGAGCGCGCTCGACGGTGGCATCGATGGCGCCGCCCGCGACGCCGGGCGGGATGCGTTCGCGGCCGACACGCTCGGCCCGTGCGCGACCGACCCGATGCCGGCGGACGGGACGCGCTACGTCGTCGTCGCCAACCCCTTCGAAGGAGCCGATGGGCAGTACGAGGTCTTGCGCCTCTCCGATCGAGGCGTGCTCGGCCCGCGCACCGGCGTCTTCACGATGGGCAAGGCCTACGAGGGCGAGATCGCGTTCTCGCTCGACGGTCGTGTCGGCGTCGCCGCGCAGGACGACGGGACCCTCGGCATCTTCGCGCTCGCCCCGGACGGCACGGCGATCGTGATCGACCCGGGCTACGACGGCACCGCGTACGCAGCGCGCGTCGTGGCCGATCCGGCCGAGCCGCGCGTCTTCTGGGTGCTCGACAGCCAGACGCGGAACAACGGCGCCGGCGTCTACCGGCTCTCGCTCGACTGCCACGGCGGCGTGATCGACGAGACGCTCGCGATCGCGGCGGACCTACCCTACGCGATGGGCTTCGAGAGCTCGGGCGACGCGGTCGTCATCGCGCGCGCGATGGGGGCGACCGGAGCGCGCGGGGACGACGTGTATCGCGTCGACCTGAGCACCGCCGCCGTTCTCGGGAGCGCCGACGTCTTCCCCGACGACGAGTGGATCGTCTCCGGCTTCGCGCTCGGCGACGACCACGTCTTCTTCGGCGACAACGCCGGCTTCTCCTCCGTGCCCAATCGCCTCGGGGTCGCGGCGCTCGCGCCGATCGGCTTCGCCCAGAACGGTCCGGCGGTGGACGACCCCATCGCGCTGCTCCTCTCGCCGTTCGGCGATCACCTGCTCGTCGTGGACGGGTTCGGCAACGCGTTCTTCGACGTCCCTTACGACGCCGCTGCCGCCATGCCGCTCGGCACGCCGGTCGAGCTCACCTACAACGGTCCGCGCCCGCAGCTCCCGGGCGGCGCCGTGATGATCACCCGCGGCGCGCTCACCGGGCTCGGCCTCGTGTCCGAGAACGTCGCGATCCGCGTCGTGCGCTTCCAGCCCGGCATGGTCATCGACGTCGGCCCGTACTCGCTCGACGGCGCGATCGCGGGCGCGATCGGCGTGCAGCCCTGAGCGCGCCCGACGCGGCAGGCCCGCGTCGCGGCGGCCCGTCACGGCGGCGAGGGTCGTCCATCGAGCGCCGTGCGCTCGAGCGGGACGCCCGGACGCCAGCACGCGCGAAACGTGCGCTCGCGCGCGAGGGCGCGATAGTCGGCCGAGAGCTCGATGGCGTCGCGCGTCGCCTCGTCGAGCTCCGAGAGCGGCGTGTCGTCGGAACGCCGTACTTCGATGGCCTGCTCGAACACGAACGAG
Organism: Sandaracinaceae bacterium; assembly: GCA_044223665.1. Lineage (GTDB taxonomy): Bacteria > Myxococcota_A > Polyangia > Polyangiales > Sandaracinaceae > JBBSAT01. Next base: position 26,962 of record JBGALT010000014.1, read on the forward strand.
CCGTCGCTCTGCCAGCCGATCACCCGCGAGCCGGGCCAGCGACCGAGCTCGCGGTACGGCAGGCGCATCGGCGTGGCGAAGTCGAAGAGCACGATCTCGTACGGGCCAGCCCAGATGCAGCCGTCGACGAAGAGGCACGGGGCCTCTCCCGACCGAGCCGCGGATCCGGGAGAAGGATAGTGCGCGGCCCAGCAGAAGCCCCCGCCCTGCTCGGCGGCTGGGTCGACGTGGTCGACGCGCGCGCCGGTGTCGAGCTCTACGACGGTCTGTCCCTGATAGTCCTCGCCGCAGACGAGGTAGTCGTGCCCGCTCGGGTGTCCTTCGCACCACGAGAAGGGGAAGGCGCCGAAGTTCCGCTCCACGACGGCGATGGGCTCGGCGCCCGATCCGCGGAAGACGCGGCCGCGTGAGAAGGGCGTTCGGGTCGACCCGAGCGAGAGGCGCGTGACCTCGAGGCGATGGCGGCCGGACGGCGAGTGGTGGCTCGTCTGCTCGACCGGCGTCGCCGACGCGCATCGCGCTGCGACCTCGCGACGCTTCCGTGCATACCAGTCCGGGAGCTCGCTCACTGGGCTCGCTCGAAGGCCCGGAAGCGCCGCTCGAGCTCCCACTGCATGCGCGCCCGCTCGCTCGCGTCGAGCAGAGACTGACACGTCGCGCTCGGCGGGTCGGCGAGCGGCGTGCAGGCGCTGGCCATCGTGCCCGCCGCGACGTCCTCCCAGAGGCTCGCGCCCGGAAGGAACGAGTGCTCGAGGCTCTCGCGCGCGAGCGTCTTGAGCTGACGGTAGTCGAGCCCCTGGTCGGTGACGGCGCGCGCGTACTCGCCCGCCATGCTCGAGCGCGAGACGCCCTGATCGTCGGTCGCGAGCGCCACCGGCACGCCGTGATCGAGATAGGTCATGAGGGGATGGGTGGCTCCGGCCACCTCGAGGATCTGGGCGTTGCTGCTCAGGCAGACCTCGACGAGGACGTGTCGGTCGCGCATCTCGTCGAGCAAGCCGAGCGAGTCCGTCTCCGAGAGCACGTCGATCCCGTGCCCGATGCGCTCGGCGTGGCCGGTCTCGATGGCGGCGCGGATGTGGAACGTGTTGGCCGTGCTGCCGCTGGGCAGGAACGCGGGGGTGAGCTCGCCCGCGTGCAGCGTGATGCGCAGCGGGCTGCGGCCCGACACCACGTAATGGGTGTAGAGGAAGTCGAGCATCGCCATGTGCAGGTCGTAGTTGGAGATCGCGCGCGAGTCGTCCTCGGGCGAGCTGAGGTTCACGCCGACCAGCGCGCCGGTGCGCGAGGCGATCTCGAAGGCGCTCACGAGCTGTCCGAAGATCTGATCGTTCGCGCCCGTTCGCGAGACCTGCGCCACGAAGCGCACCTCGACGTCGCACGCCGCGGGCGGCGAGTCGCCGCTGCAATCGAGCATCGTGCGCCACGTGCGCGAGGCGGAGTCGACGGTCCCGACGTCGCTGGTGACGGCCGTCGCGAAGCCGCCGTTGGCCGTGAGCATCGTGTAGAAGCTCGACAGATCGGTGGGGGTGAGCGTGCCCGACCAGATCGAGGCCGCGAGGCTTCCGACGTCGGTGCCCACGTTGAACATCGTCTCGACGTAGAGCTGGTTCTCGTCGGCCGCGCGGGCGGCCACGTCGGCGATGTCCTCGTTCCGGTGCGCGCCGGCGATCGCGCCGAACTTCCCGAAGGTGGCGAAGAAGTGATCGTGGCCGGTCTCGGCGCCGCCGGGCACGAAGTTGCGCATCGACCAGGCGTCGATGATCTGCTCGTAGAACGGTCCCGACGTCGGCGCCGGCTGGGTGCTGGCCGAGCACGAGCTCGGGTACACGGCGGCGAACGTGGTGGTGTTCACGCAGTCGCCGTCGGCGCTGCCCCAGGCGAGATAGGTCTCGGCGTAGACGGCGCCCGTGAGGTGGTTGTGCAGGTCGCCACCTTTCGGCACGTCGTGCAGGAACGCCGCGAGCGCGACGGGGTCGCCCGCGACCGCGTCGAGGCGATCGCTGGCGCGCATCTCCCACGCCGCGGCGCACTCGCTCAGCGTGCCGCACGCGCTGCCACCGTCGTCTCCGCCGGTGCCTGCATCGCCCGTGCTCCCCGCATCGCCGACCGCGCCGTCCCCCGGCGAGCCCGCGTCGCCGCCCGTCGTGGCGGGCGGGGTGTTGCAGGCGGGAATCAGGAAGGCGAGAGCGAACGAGGCCGAGGCGAAGCGAGCGCAGCGCATCGGCATTTGTACACCGAAAACAGCGATCGCATCACGGCCTCCGGGGTCACGGGGTCACGGCCTCACGGGGTCACGGCGTCACGGGGTGGGAGTGAGGCTCACGTCGAGCGCGAAGGTGCTGGCGTCGTACGAGCTGGGCGAGTCGACGAAGAGCGCGTAGCTCCCGGGATCGAGCGTGGTGTCGATCATCGGGCCGCCGCTCGCGGGTCGCACGCCACATGCGAGCTCGCTGTGCCAATCGCTGCACGAGCGCCGGACGTAGACGCCGCCGGAGAACGGCTGCGTCGCGGTCACGACCAGGCGCGAGCGCGCAGCGACGTCGATCCGGCGGATCGCCTCGGCGCCGCCCGCGGTGACGCACGTGCCGCGAAACAGGCGCGTGCCTCCGCGGAGCGTCCCCACCAGCGGCCCGTTCGTGACCGGCGCGATGCCGGCGCAGGCGGCGGTCAGGTCGGTCACCTCGAGCGTGAGGTCGCGGGGCGCGAGGTGCGCGCCCGTACCGTCGAGCACGACATAGTAGGTGCCCGGGTCGAGATCGGTCTCGATCGCGGTGGCGCTGCAGCCGAGCTCGCTCGTCGCATCGCCGCAGCGGGTGAGCAGCGCGGCGACCATGCCGCCGCCCGCAGGCCACGTGAGGCGGACGTGAGAGGGCGTCCGGAGGTCGAGCCTGCGCACGACGTCGGGGCTTGCGGTGGTGCCACAGCTCACGCGGATGTCGTCGTGGGCGCGCAAGTTGTCGATGGTGGTGGTGCCGACGGCGAGCGGGGAAGGGGCCTCGCACGTCTCCGTGGCGGCATCGATCGCGGCGAGTGGCGCCGTCTCGCAGCGAAGCGTGAAGCTGCCGCGCGCGTCGGGCCCGTCGCCCTCCACCGTCACGGTGCTCGTGCCGGCCGGGACCACCGTGCCGACCGCAGCCTGGGCGGGGATCGCGCAGTCGAGCTCGCTCTCCGGGTCGGTGCAGTCGCTCCGGATCGAGACGACGCGCGCATCGCTCCCGCCGGTGACGGTGCAGCGCAGGCGAGACGGAGCGTCCGTCGTCACCGCGTAGCGGCGCTCCCGCCCGCCGACGCCGCCGCAGTGCGACTCGCTCTCGTCGGCTCCGCCCGCGAGGGTGCCAGTGGCGTCCTGGCCGATGGCGAGAGGCGTCGGCGCCGCGCACGACTGAGGAGCGGCCTCGGGGCTGCGCGAGGTCGCGATCAGATCGAAGCGCCCCGAGCCGCCGTCGGTCTCGTCGACGACGAGCGTGTACACACCCTCGTCGAGCACCTCGGTCAGTGGCTCGTCGTCGTGGCAGGCGATCTCGCTCGCCTCGTCCACGCATCGGCTGCGGAGGTAGACCACCAGCGGACGGCCGTCGTCGGACAGCGCCTCGACCGCGACGCGCGAGCGCGCGGGAACGACCAGGCGATACGTCACCTCGTTGCTCGCGGGCGGCTCGTCGTCGTCGTCGTACTCGCAGTCCATGCAGTCGTCGTACTCGTGGGCGTACTCGTACTCGCGGCTGCAGCTGCCCATCTCGACGTCCATCGCGTCTCGCGTCGATCCGTGGACGACGCGCCCGATCGGCAGCGGCGTCGAGTCGGGGCAGTCACTGCTCGATCCGGCGCTCGACGGGGAGCGCCAGCCGAGGCCGAGGTCGCCACGGACGCGGGCGAGGGTCAGCGCATCCAGCTCGTCGCGCATCGCGGCGTAGAGCGGCGCGAGGGCGGCGGCGTCTCGCGCCTCGCCGATCGCCAGCAATGGCACCGTGGTCGGCCGGAGCGGCGCTTCTGCCGTCGCGGTCGGCACGCCCGGGAGCGTGCCGTCGGCGGCGCGCACGAGCACGCGTGTCGATGCGCGCATCGCGAGGCTCGGCACCTGCGTACCCGCGGCCGTCAGGTAGCGACGATCGGCGGCGAGCGTCGAGACGACGTCGAGCACGATGGCTGCCGTCGCGTCGTCGTCCTCGTCACGCGCGGGCTCCACCACGACGACGCCACCGAGGGCGGTCTCGAGATCGGCGGCGACGCCGGCCACGAGCACCGACGCACGATCGGCGTCGTGCGTCGCGTCGAGCATCGCGGCGATCGTCGGTGCACCGGCGCCTCCAGGGGCCCGGAGCGAGAGGTCGGTCGAGGTCGGATCGAGCTCGTAGCGCACGCGCAGGAGCGCGCGCGCGGCACACGGATCGACGTCGCGTGCGCGCAGCATCCCGTCGCGCACGGCGCTCACGAGCGCGGGCGCGGGCCGTGCCGAAGTGGCCGCGCTCACGTAGCTCGCGACGGCGCCGTCGATGCGCTGCCGCAGCGCTTGCTCCGCGCGCGTGCCGGCGCGCGAGCCGTGGAGGCTCACGCGCGTCGCGCAGAGCTCGGCCCAGGCGCCCGTCGCGATCGCCGTCTCGACGTGCGCCAGCCGCTCGTTGTCGATCGCGAGCGGCTGGTGCGCGGTGATGGGCGTCACGAGGCGCGCGAGGGGGCCCGAGACCAGGCCCGCCTGGGTCGCGTCGGCCCACGCCACGTAGCGTGCCCAGTCCTGCTCGGTCTCGGCACGGTTCGCCTGGGCCCAGAGCGCACTCTCGTCGCGCTCGACCGACGACGCCTCGAAGCTCACTGCCAGTGCCGCGATCGCGACGAGCGCGGCGATGCCCACGCCGATCCAGCGCGCGCGCGCGCGCCTCGTCGCCTCGGGGGTCGTCGCGATCGGCGCGGCCGTCACCATCGACTCCGGTGCGGCGGGCGGCGCCTCGCTCGGCGGCGGCGTGACCGAGGCGACGCTGGGCGCCGCTCCTGCGCTCGGTGCGTCGGCCGCCCCGCTCCGGGGCTCGCTCTGCGTGGGCGGCTCGGCGCCCGTCTGGGCGTGGGAATCGTGAGAGTCGTCGCGATCGGTCGGAGAAGACATGGCGCTCCGTGGTGCACGCCCTGCGCCCGGCGAAAAAAGCCCGGTTTCGGCGGGTCGCCGAGGCACGTCGTGTCGCCCTCCCCACGATCACGCGCCAGCCCGGACACGCGGCTGCGATGGCGATCGGAGCCTCGAATGAAGTACGCTGCACGGACGATGCGGCTCGGATCCCTCGCTCTGTTCGCCCTCGCGCTCGGCCTCGTCCCGGCCTGTAGCTCCGCGCCTGCGTGCGTGATCGATACCGACTGTCCGCTCGGCCAGTACTGCACGAACCCGCCCGGCGGCGGCGGCGGCGTCTGTGAGACGGTGGGCTCGGGTGGCCAGCACGACACGGGCCCGCGCGTCGACGCCGGCACGGTCGACGGCGGCGCGCGCGACACGGGACCGCGCAGCGATACGGGCGCGACGCCGGACACGGGTGCCGGCCGCGACACGGGCGCATCGGGCGACGACGCGGCGACCGGTGACGACGCCGGCCGCACCTGATCGCGATCGACCGCGCGCTCCGGTCGGCTCCGGATCGCAGCCGCCTCGGCCAGCGGGTCGTCGTCAGTCGATGCCGAGCACGGCGCGCATGTCGTAGCGGCCCGGCGCGCCCGGGCTGCGGGCCCAGCGGGCCGCGCGCAGGGCGCCGCGAGCGAAGAGGCCGCGATCGTGGGCGCGATGGACGAGCTCGACGCGCTCGGAGGGGCCGGCGAGCATCAACGTGTGCTCGCCGACGACGTCGCCAGCGCGCACCGCGTGGATCCCGATCTCGCTCTTCTTCCGCGCGCCGACCAGGCCCGAGCGACCGTGCGTGAAGCCGCTCGCGTCGAGCGCCTTGCCCTCCGCGACCGCCTCGGCGAGCCGCAGCGCGGTGCCGCTCGGAGCATCGACCTTCCGGCCGTGGTGGACCTCGACGATCTCGGCGTCGAAGTCCTCGCCGAGCAGCCGCGCCGCCTCCCGCGCGAGATGGAAGAGGACGGTCACGCCGACGCTGGTGTTCGGAGCCAGGACCACGCGCTGCTCGCGGGCGAGCGCGTCGAGGGCCGCGATCGCGTCCTCGCCCAGGCCGGTCGTGCCGACGACGAGGGGCTTGCGGTGCCGTGCGCACGCTTCCGCCACGCCGCGCGTCGCGTCGCGGTGGCTGAAGTCGATCACCACGTCGGCGGCCGCGATCGCGTCGAGGTCGCTGCCGACGATCGTCCCTTCGACCTCGCCGGCCCCGCCGCGATCGATGGCGACGGCGAGCTCGGCATCGCCGGCCTCGATCGCGGCGCGCGCGATGGCGCGGCCCATGCGCCCGGCGGCGCCGTGCATGGCGATACGCAACCGGCCCGTGCTCACGAGAAGCCCGCTGCCGTCAGCGCGGCCTCGACCTTGCGCATGCTCGCGTCGGCCGGCCACACGAGCGGGAGTCGGATCTCGCGCGCGATGTGGCCGCGGGCGGCGATCGCCGCCTTCACCGGCCCGGGGTTGGCCTCGACGAACATCGACTCGTGGACCGCCAAGAGGCGCAGGTGGAGCTTCTGTGCCTCGACGACGCTGCCGGCGTTCCACAGGCGCACGACGTCGCTCGTCGCCTTGGGCAAGAGGTTCGCCGTCACGCTGATCACGCCGGTGCCACCCACCGAAAGCACGGGGAGCGTCAGCGCGTCGTCGCCCGAGAGCACCGAGAAACGATCCCCGCACTTGGCGACGATCTGCGCGCTCCGCATCACGTTCCCGGTCGCCTCCTTGATGGCGACGATCTCCTTCACGTCGGCGAGCTTCTCCAGCGTCTCGAGCGCGAGGTCGACCCCGGTGCGACCAGGGATGTTGTAGAGGATGCTCGGCATCGGGACCTCGGCGAGCACGTGCCGGAAGTGCGCCTCGAGCCCCGCCTGGGTCGGCCGGTTGTAATAGGGACAGACGAGCAGCAAGCCGTCGGCGCCCGCCTTCTTGCACAGCTCGGCGAGCTCGATCGTGTGCTTGGTCGAGACGGTGCCCGCGCCCGCGTACACCGGCACGCGGCGCTTGGCCTCCTCGACGACGATGCGGACCACGCGCTCGTGCTCGCGCTCGTCGAGCGTCACGCTCTCGCCCGTCGTCCCGCAGGGGACCAGACCCTCGCAGCCGCCCACGATGACGCGCTCCACGAGCGCGCGGAGCGCCTCCTCGTCCACCTCCCCGTTCCGGAACGGGGTGATCAGCGCCGGCATGGTTCCCGAGATCCGCATCGTCTTCCTCCTCGCCCGAAGCGTCGCGACGATAGCGTTGCAGACACCGGGGTGAAAGCCGGAACATCGGGCTCCGTGCCGGATCTTCCCGCCCATGGACGCATGGTTCGCTTCGCCGTCGTCGGCGACGTGCACCTGGCGTTCGGCCCCGCCGACGTGGCGCGCCTCGACGCGGGTCGCTACGACGCGATCCTCTTCGTCGGCGATCTCGGCGGCTACGCGCAGCGAGGCGCGTTGCGCGTCGCACGCTACGTGCGCGAGCTGACGACGCGCGCGCTGGTGATTCCGGGCAACCACGACACCGTCGGCGCGCCCCAGCTCGTCGCCGAGCTCATGCAGAACGACGCGGCCATCGCGCTGCTCGGCCGTGGCCAGCGCGAGCGCGTCGAGATGCTCCGCCAGCAGATCCTCCCGGCCGAGCTCGCGGGGTACTCGCTCCACACGCTCGGCGATCTGACGATCGTCGCGGCGCGACCGCACAGCTTCGGCGGGCCCCGGCTCGCGTTCCGCCCCTACCTACAAGACGCGTTCGGGATCGCGTCGCTCGACGAGTCGGCCGCCCGCCTGCGCGCGCTGGTGGAGGCGACCGGCACCGAGCGGCTCGTGTTCTTCGCGCACAACGGCCCGACCGGGCTCGGTGAGCGGCGCGACGATCTCTGGGGCTGCGACTTCCGCCGGAGCGAGGGCGACTTCGGCGATCCCGATCTCGGGGAGGCGATCGCGCACGCGCGCGCCCGCAACAAGCGCGTGGTCGCGGTGATCGCCGGCCACATGCACCACCAGCTGCGCGGTCGCGGCACGCGGCGCTGGATGATCGAGCGCGAGGGAACGCTCTTCGTGAACGCGGCCCGCGTGCCGCGCGTGTTCCGGGAGAGCGGCCGCGAGAAGCGGCACTTCGTGGAGGTCGTCGTCGAGGGCGATCACGCGAGCGCGCGCGAGGTGCTCTTCGAGCCGGGCGCGTGAGTCGCACGGCGGCGGCGCGGTCGGGCGCCGTGCGACGCGCCGTGATCAGACGAGATCGCGCTCGAGCTCGGCGCGCAGCGCGCCGGCGTCGGTCGGTCGATCGGCCGGCCGCGGCGCCATCGCGCGCATCACGACCTGGACGACTGCCGGTGGAAGGTCGGGCCGCGACGACGAGAGCGGCTTGGCCTTGCCGGTGACGATGTCCATCATCAGCGCGCCCGGGTGCCGTCGCGCGGCCGCGAAGGGCAGCTCGCCGGACAGCGCTTCGTAGAGCACGACGCCGAGCGCATAGAGATCGAGGCGCGCGTCGATCTGGCCCTGGCCGGTCAGGAGCTCGGGGGCCATGTACGCGGGCGTGCCGGTCAGCTCGCCGGTGCGGGTGAGCCGCTCGAGCCCCTCGATCTTCGAGAGGCCGAAGTCGACCAGCTTGATGGGGAAGGGTGCTCCGCTCGGCAGGTACACGTTCGCGGGCTTGACGTCCCCGTGCACCACGCCGTGCGCGTGCACGGCCGCGAGCGTCTCGGCGAGCGCCAGCGCGATCGGACGGAGCGCGGTGACCGACATCGGGCCGCGCGCGATCCGCGCTTCCAGCGTCTCGCCCTCGAGCAGCTCCATGACCGTGAAGGAGCGCTCGCTCTCGTCCTCGCCGACGTCGAGGATGCGCACCACCCCGGGGTGAACCAGCGCCTGCAGGACCGACGCCTCGCGGCGGAAGCGTCGCCGGATCGACGCGTCGCCGTGCAGCTGCGCCTTGAGCAGCTTCATCGCGACACGCGCGCCGCTGCGCAGATCTTCGGCTTCGTGGACGGTGCCCATCGCGCCCGCCGCGATCACGCGCAGGAGCCGGTAGCGGCCCTCGATGAGCGTGCCGTTCGGCGGGGCCGAGTGCATCGAGCGATCGTCCGGCGCGCTCGTGCCGGGGTCAAGAGAACGGCGCGATCGCGAGCTCGTCCCCACCGATGCGCACGCGCGCCGCGCCGGGCGGGGCGTCGGGCAGCACGAGCACGCGCTCGTCGCCGTCGTGGATCATCGGTGCGCGCTCGGTGCCGAGCGCCGCGCCCGCGGCGTCGAGCCAGGTGATCACGGTCACCTCGCGCGTGCGCGGCATGCGGAGCGAGCGGGCGCCGGCGACCACGGCGCCGCGTGGCGTGTCGAGACGCACCACGAGGTGCGGGCTCCGCGCGCGGGCCGAGAGCGCATGCACGGCCACGACGCGATCGAAGATGGCCGACCACGTGTAGTCGCTCGTCCACTCCGGGTCGCAGTAGCCCATGAAGTCGGACGCTTCGCTCGGCCCGAGCAGCGCTCCGGTGCGCGGGTCCCAGCCCCACTCGCCGATGGCTCCGTTCGCGTACGGGTAGCCAGTGTCGGCGCCCGAGGTATCGCAGGGCGCGTGGTAGCGACCGAGCTCGTGGCCGACCTCGTGGGCGAGCGTCCATGCCGAGTCGTCGCTCCCGAACCCGACGCCGCTGCCCACGCGGAAGTCGGAGTCGGCGGGATCGTCCACCACGTAGCTCTGTCCCGTGACGCACGAGCCGCCGCAGTAGGCGGAGTACGTCGCGGCCGGTGCGACGAGCGCGTAGTAGTAGGCGTCGTCGGGCGCGCCGTCGGACACGCGCAGATCCATGAGCATCCCGTTCACGGCACCGAAGTCGACGTTGCCGGTGAAGGTGAGCGCGTCGTCCCAGGGCACGGGGTCGTGGACCGAGAGATCGAGGTGCGCGATCGGATAGAGCGCGAGCAGGAGATCGCGGACCTTCGCCTGCCACGCCGCCGACGTGTCCGGCAGGCGGCCGCTCCGGGGGAGGCGCGCTGCGTGCGGAGCCGAGGTCGCCAGCGTGCCGCCGGGATCGACGAGGCGGACGGAGATCGACGCGGTCGACGTCATCTCGGTTGCGGGGATCTCCACGTCGAGCACGCTGGACGGATCGTCGTCCCGCGGGACGCCGCTCACGTTGCGGGTCAGCGTGTGCACGCCGACCACGCGCGCGCCCTCGCGCACCTCGACCTCGGCGCTCACGGCGCGGGGGCTCGCCGTGCTCGCGTACACGCGCACGAGCGCGCGGCGGCCGGCGACGATGGGTGCGCTCCGCGTCGTCAGCGCCACTCCGCCGCTCGCGATGGAGACCCGGGTTCCCTCGAGCACGGCCAGACCCTCGAGCGTCACGCCTTCGGCCAGATGCGGCGTCGTCGGTGGCGCGCTCGCATCGTCGGTGCCCGCATCGGACGCAACCGCGCCGTCGTCGAGCGGCGCCGCATCGTCCGTGCTCCCCGCGTCGCGCGGCCGCGGCGAGCCGCAGCCAGAGCCCGCCGCGGCGAGCGCGATCAGAGCCGAGAGCGAGACGCGCAGCCACGCGCGCGGGCGTGCTTCGAGCGCCACGTCAGGGCGCCTCGAAGGGCTCGGCCGGCAGATCTCCGAACGTGAGCGCGCTGCCCTCGACCTCCGAGACGCGCACGTGGATGTGGTTGTCGTGGTTGGGCCAGTGCTGGATGTGCACGCCGTCGGTGAAGAGGCCGGAGAGGCCGACCTCGATCTGGCCCGCGCTCACCGCGGTATCGAGCCCGGCGAAGACGGTGGGATGCAGCTCGCGATCGAGGAAGCACATCGTCACGCGGCCGGTCGCGAAGAAGTCGGCGAAGAAGCGCGCGTTGGCGACGCCGTCGAGGCCGCTCTCGGTGCCGGCGACACACTCGCGGCCGTCGGCCGTCTGCTCGGTCGTGCAGTAGCTGCGCCACACGCTCTGGCCATCGGTGCCGTAGAGCGAGAGGTCGACGTCCTTGCCGCGCTGGTGCGAGGCGTGGCGCGGCGCGCCCACGTCGGTCCCGGGCGTCAGGCCGTCCCACTGCGAGAGATCCTCGGGGACGAAGGGCGAGAGCCCGGCGGCGCGCATCGGGTGCCCCGCGTGCCGGAGGAACATCACGAGGTCGCGGCGCCCGTACTGGTAGCGGAACACGGTGCTCGCGGTGTGGTCGTAGCCGTCGACGAGCGGATCGTTCGGCAGCGGGAGCTGCAGCAAGTGGGCGCAGTCGCTCGCGCAGCTCGCGCCGTCGGCGAACGGAACGCGGGTGATCGTGAGCGTCACGTCGAGATCGCTCGCGCCCGTGCCTCGAAGGCGCGCCCAGAACGTGCGCGGCTCGGACGGGTCGAAGACCGCCAGCGTGCGCAGGCCGCGGCCCGCGTCGGTGGTCCCGAGCACGCTCGCGTCGGAGCCGTCCCAGCGCAGTACGTCCATCTCGAGGTCGGCATCCTCCGGAGCGAAGCGCGCGAAGAAGGTGACGTGCTCGGTCGGCGCTGCGTCGATCCGCACGACGACCTCGCCGCCCGAGGGCACCTGCAGTGTCGTCTCGCCATCCGCGCCCGGCTGCTCGCCCGGCACGGCGCCCGGCGGAGCGATGCCGGCCCGGGGCGTGCCGGCATCCGGATCCGGGCTCGCCGCATCGACGGGCCGGCCCCCTCCGTCGCCGAGCGCGAGCGCGTCGCCGCTCGGCCCTGCGTCCGACGACGGAGCGAGCTCCACGCCGCCGCACCCCGCGACCGCGGCAGCGAAGGCCAACACCAGGGGCGATGCGCGCATCGTGCGAGCATGCATCGGCCCGGCGGCGCGAAGGAAGCCCCCCGCGCCGTGGTACTTCGACCTGAACCGCCCGAGTGATTTTCTCGTCGAGCGATGTAGAGACCGCGAGGTCGGCTCCGACCTAGTTGCATCCCTCAGGAAAGAAGGAGCCTTCGATGACCACCGCCCCCGTTCGCGTTCCCTCCGTCACGCCCTTCCTCTGGCTCGAGCGCGACGCGCAAGCCGCCGCCGAGCGCTACGCCGCCATCTTCCCGGGCGCACGCGTGCTCGAGTCGTCGCCGCAGAGCGCCGCCGTCGAGGTCGTCGGGCAGACGATCATCTTGTTCAACGGCGGCCCCACGTACCGATTGAACACGGCGTTCTCGCTCTTCGTCTCGTGCGAGACGCAGCGCGAGATCGATCAGTACTGGGCGGCCTTGCTGGAGGGCGGCGGCAAGCCGACGCAATGCGGTTGGCTCGAGGACCGCTTCGGCGTCACGTGGCAAGTGGTCCCGGCGAACCTGCGCAAGTGGATTGGTGGCCCCGACGCCGCCGGCACCAAGCGCGCCTTCGAGGCGATGCTCGCGATGCAGAAGCTCGACATCGCCGCGCTCGAGCGCGCGTACGCCGGGAAGTAGCGTTCATCGGCTCGCCGGAGCGAGCACGGCGCCGAGATCGGATGCCAGTGCTGAGCGGACGAAGCGCGGCGACCACGAGCGAGACGCCGCAGCGGAGCTCGTGGCCGTCGACGACGTCGCGCGTCGTCCACCTCGGTTACCGATCCCGTGATCACGTAGTAGGCACGCGATGCGCGGCCTTCGAGGCGAAACCCCGGCTGACCCTCGAGTGTCTCCCGCCTCGCCGCTCGGCCCTGCGTCCGACGACGGAGCGAGCTCCACGCCGCCGCACCCCGCGACCGCGGCAGCGAAGGCCAACATCAGAGGCGATGCGCGCATCGTGCGAGCCTGCATCGGCCCGGCGGCGCGAAGGAAGCCCCTCCCAGTCGGGCCGCGTGTGATCACACCCAGTCGGGCTTCAGCGCGCGGCGGCCTCCGCGCGCTCCTTCAGCGCACGCGCCGTCTCGTCGAAGCCGCGCTGCACGTGCTTGCCGTAGAGGGCCATCACGAGCGGGACGATCGCGCCGGCGAAGCGATCGACGCTCACGTAACGCGTGCGGCCGCCACCGAGGTCCTCGAGGCGCTGGGTTCGGTTCGCGTGCAGGACCGTGCGGTGCACCATCGTGGTGCCCCAGCCGAGCTCTTCGCCCTCGACGAACGAGGTCATCACCTCGGGCTGGCGCATCGTCTTCTGGCCGCGGCCCTTCATCGCGACGTGCAAGATCACCGGCTCGCCGATCTTCAGCGTCGTGTCGATGCGCGGCGTGAACGGGTTCCACTCGCCGTAGCGGGGGATGTCGACGAGGATCGACCACACGTGCGCGCGCGGCGCCTCGATCTCGATCTCGGTGCGGATGTCGGTCGGCACGTGAGCCTCGCTACGCCCGCGAGGCGCGCATGGGCGGCGCCCCGCTCTCGACCCACTCGAGATCCTGCTCGGCCTGCTCGATCAGGTGACGACACTCGCGGCGCCGCACCCAGAGCAGGTAGGCCTGCGTCGCGACGAGGCAGGGTGCTGCGAGCACGGCGAGCGCGATCCACAGCGGCGCGACGCCGAAGATCATCATCGGCACCACCACGAGCACCGAGAGCCCGAGCCAGTGCTTGCGGCTCCACTGGCGGTCGAGGACCTGGATCTCGGCCTCGAGCCGCTGGATCTCGGCGCGGAGGAGGTCGGCTCGCTGCTTGGAAGGCGCCACGACGCTGGCTCTACCACGCGCCCTGGGTGGCGGCTCGGCTCATCCGCGCCGAGGGCTCGGAGCCTTCTTCTTCGACGCAGGCCTGGGCGCGACCTTCTTCGTCGGGGTCTTGGCGTAAGAGAGCGGCCCGATCGGGCGGGCCGCGGCGCTCGCCTCGATCAGCTGGGCGAGCCGCCGGGCGCGTGTCTCGGGCTTCTTGGCGCTCACGACCCAGTGCGTCGCGGAGCGGCGGTACCACGGCGCCTGCGCATCGAAGTAGGCGGCCGCCTTCTTCTTCGCGCGGAGCTGCTTCTCCTCGTCCGGCCCGAGCCGCGCCTCGGTCTTCTGCTCGAACGAGTAGACCGCCGTGCGCTTCTCGCTGCGGCGCTCGAAGGCGGCGAGACCCGCCGGCCGCAGACGTCCCTCGGCGCGGAGCACCTCGATCCGCGCCACGTTCACCGCGCTCCAGATGCTCGTCGGCTTCCGCGGCGTGAACCGGATCGTGTAGGCCTCGTCCCCGAGGCTGCGGCGCACGCCGTCGATCCAGCCGAACGAGAGCGCCTCGTCCACCGCCTCGGGCCACGTGAGGCTCGGCTTGCCGGTGGCGCGCTTGTGGAATCCGACGACGAGCTCGGTCTCGCCCTGGTGATGGGCCTCGAGCCACGCGCGGAACGCGAGCGGACCGTCGAAGAAGATCGGCTTCACCCGCCGAGCATCGCGCGGCGCGCGCGCGCGGTTCAATCGTAGATGCGCGCCTGGAGGAAGATCGTGATCGGCGAGCTGCCCCACTCGCTGCGCGGGATCCCCGCGAGCGGGGAGGTGCCCCACGGGAAAGCGCCGGTGAGCACCAGCGTGAGCGCGTCGCTGGTGATCCAGGTGAAGCCGGTGGTCACCATGCCGGAGGCGTCGACCGGGCTCTGGAAGTAGGTGACGGCCCACGAGAGGTCGTCGGCGAGGTCGGTCGAGAGCGCGAGCGCGAGCGCATGGCGGCCGAAGATCTGGCTGTCGCCGCGCGCCAGGCGATTGCGGAACGCGGCGTCGAAGAGGATGTGCGGATCGCGGCCGACGTTCTCCACGCCGAAGCCCGAGTAGTGGTACTCGGCGACCACGCGGATCCCGCGGAACAGGTCGATGTTGTACGAGCCGCCGACGATGCCCTTGGCGACGACGTCGTGCGTGCCGAGAAACCCGCCGTCGACGCCCTGACCGTCGGTGCCGAACATCGCGTACTCGCCGTGCACCTCGGCGTCGCCCACGGTCGCCGAGAGCGCGACGCCGAGCACGTTGTCGTCGCCGCGGCGCCCCAGGATCACCTCGCCGTCGACGTCGCCCACGACCGCGCGCACGCGGCCGAGCACCGACCAGCTCGCGAGCGAGCCGGACTCCACGTTGCCGAAGACCGCGATCACGTCGGCGGAGAGCTCGCGAAGATCGGGGAGGCGAAACTCGGCGTGCACGGCGTCCACGCCGCGCCGCCACTCTCGATCCACCTCGGCCGGCGAGAAGGGCGAGAAGAAGTCGACGGCGCTGAAGAGCACGCCGCGCCCGAGGCCGATCGGCTGGCGCCCGACGGTCAGCTCCATCACCGGCAGGTGCAGCGCGAAGAACGCGCGATCGATCTCGTGCCGATGCGTGAAGGTCGGCGCGTCGTCCACGATCGCCCAGTCGAGCGCGGTGAGACGGAACGGAGGCGTCGTCGTCGAAGGGAGCAGGCCCGTGCCGATGCCGTTGCCCGACGAGGCGAGCGCGCGGTGCTCGTAGGCGACCTGCATCGTGAGGTAGTGCGTGAGGCGCGCGTTGAGCTCGAAGCGCAGCCGGAACAGGCCCGCGCCGCCGACCTGCTCGGCCACCATCGGATCGTCGGGCGGGAACGAGAGGAGCCAGCTGCCCTTCAGCGCGCTCCGCAGCGTGAGCCGGAATTCGCCGTCGTCGCTCTCGTAGAGATCGCGCGCCTCGGCCACGCCCGGCGCGCCGAGGGTCGCCAGGGCGAGCGTCGCCGCCACCGCCATGCGCAGCCGTGCGTGCATCAGGGCTTCTTCGCCGACGGCATCCCGCCCACGCCGTGCACGAGCATGTCGGCGATGGCGTTCGCGAGCTGGTCGATGGTCCGGTTCGGGAGCAGCTGCTGGACGAGCTTGGTGGACGCGAGGCCGAGCGTGATCACGGCCTCGGCGCGGCGGCGCTTCTCGGCCACGTCGAGCCGGCCGGGCGCCGCGTCCTCGATGAGCTGCATCACGAAGTCGACGCCCTCTTCGGTGCGCGTGACGGCCTCTGTGTCGCCCGCATCCTCGAGCGCCGCCTCGAGCTCGGCGTCGCCCGACATCAGCTTCGCGATGAGGGGCAGATCGTGCGACGCCTTCAGCGCCAGCACGATCCAGAAGTGGAGGCGGTCCTCCTTGGCGATCGAGCCGTCGAAGAAGCGCGCGATCTGCGCCCGCATGCTGGCCTTCTCGAGCGCGATCGCGTGGACGAGGAGCTGCCCCTTGTTCGGGAAGTAGAGGTAGACGGTACCCTTGGCGACCTCGGCGCGGCGCGCGACGTCGTCGATGCTCGTCTTGCGGTAGCCGTGGGCGCGGAACAGCTCGTAGGCGGCGCGCAGGATGCGGCGGCGCTTTCGGGCGCTCGGCGACTCGTCGCCGTCCTTGCCCAGCATCTCCTCGAAGCGGCGATCGACGTCGGCCTGGCTGTGGATGCCGCGCCGGGGCTTCTTCGCGTCCGGATCCGAGGTGCTCACGGCGCCCCCGCCGCCTTGCGCGTCTCGTCGCTCTCGATGCGCCCGTCGACGAGGGTCACCACGCGCGTCGCGTGCGCGACGATGCGCGGATCGTGCGTCGAGAAGAGGAACGTCGTCCCGTGCTCGCGGTGCAGGCGCTCCATGAGCGCCATCAGCTGCTCGGCGCTCTGCGTGTCGAGGTTGGCGGTCGGCTCGTCGGCGAGCACGATCTTCGGGCGCGAGGCGATGGCGCGCGCGACGGAGACGCGCTGCTGCTGTCCGCCGCTGAGCTCGTTCGGGCGGCGATGCGCGAGATCGCCGAGCCCGAGGTCCGTCAGCACCTCGAGCGCGCGTGCCCTCCGCTCGCGCGCCGAGGCGCCCTGCAGCTCGAGCACGAACTCCACGTTCTCGGCCGCGGTGAGCACGGGCACCAGGTTGTAGGCCTGGAACACGAAGCCGAGCTTCTCGAGGCGCAGCCGCGCGCGCTCGCCCTTGCCGAGCGTCGAGAGCTTCTGTCCGAGCACCTCCACCTCGCCACGCGTCGGTCGGTCGAGCGCGCCGAAGAGATTGAGGAGCGTCGTCTTGCCGCTGCCGCTCGGGCCGACGAGCGCGAGGAAGTCCCCGCCGCGCACCTCGAGCGAGAGGCCGCGGAGCGCCGGCACCTCGAGCTTGCCGGTGACGAACGTCTTCTCGACGTCCTTCGCGCGCGCGAGCGCTTCGCCGGTGCGTGCAGCGGTTTCCGAGCGGGATGCGGAGAGGGCGGTGTCGTTCATCGGTCGACTCGCAGGGCGTTGGCGGGATCGGTACGGGCGGCGAAGAAGGCCGGGTAGAGGCAAGCGAGGATCGTGGCGAGCAGCGAGAGGCCGAGCGCCGCGAGCACGGCCCACGGCCCGAACGACGGGTAGTACATGGGGTCGATCAGCACCCCGCCGTACGCGACGCCGGTGCTGTTGTGATAGAGCGACGACAGGTCCACGCCGTCGGTCGACCACGGGTAGAGGATCGGCGTCGTCCACGCGAGCGCGCCCAGCGCGCCGATCGTGCCGAGCAGCACACCTTCGGTGACGACGACCCGGACGAGCGTCGCGCCGCGCATGCCGAGCGCGGCGAGCACGGCGAACTCCTTGCGGCGCTCGAGCACGCTCGTGAGCTGTGCGCTCGCGACCCCGAGAAGCACCACGAGCAGCACCACGCTGACGGCGAAGCGCATGAACGCACGCCCGGTCTGGATGCGGTTCCGGAACTCGGGCGAGATCTCGATCCAGGTCAGGGCCTCGTCGCCCTGCGGCAGATCACCGGCGATCTCGGCGCGCACCGCGTCGATCGCGTCGATGTCGCGCGCGAGCAGGCTGATCTCGGCGATCCCTTCGCGCCCCGAGAGCGTCGCGACGTCGGCGAGCGCCACGTGCGCGATGCTGCCGTCGATGGCGCGGCTGCCGGTCGACACGATCCCGACCACGACGAGGAGCGCGCTCTGCATCTCGCCCTCGTCGTCGACGACGGTCACCACGAGCTCGTCGTCGAGGCGTGCACGCAGGCGATCGGCGATGGTGCGGCCGATCACGACGACGCCCTGCTCGCCGGGCCGCAGGTAGCGGCCCTCGGCCACCTCGCGGACGTAGCGCGTCGAGCGCGGCTCGGTCTCGGGGTCGACGCCCGTGAGCGTCACGTGCGAGGTGCGCGTGCCGAGGCCGAGCAGGCCGCCGACGCGCGCGCGCGGCGTCGCCACTTCCACGTCGGGCAGGGCGCGGACGCGCGCGAGCACCGCGTCGCCCTCGGTGAGGCGCATCGCGTCGTCGTGGTGCGCGTTCCAGCCGGTCGGCACGACGCGGACGTGGCCCATGCCGCCGCTCGAGAGCGCGCGGATGCTCATCCCCTCGAGGCCGCCGATCCACGAGATCGCCACCAGCCCGATGCCGACGCCGAACGCGAGGCCGAAGGCGGAGAGCGCCGTGCGGCGCACGTTGCGACCGAGGCTGCGCAGCGCGTAGCGCGACGCGGTGGACAGGATCGAGCTCATCCGCGCATCGCCTCCATCGGCTCGAGGCGCGCCGTGACGAGCGCCGGCCAGAGCGCCGCCATCACCGAGACCAGCGAGACGCCGATCAGGCCCGGCACGAGGTCCGACGCCGTCAGGTACGGGTAGAGCGCGCCCGAGAAGTTCACGCCGTAGACGGCCGCGCTCGCGCCCTCCTCGGCGCCGGCGAAGATCTGCATGCCGGTGTGTCCGAGCCAGAGGACGATGCCGGAGCCGAGCACGGTGCCCACGACCACCCCGGCGAGGCCGAGCAGCATCGCCTCGAGCAGGATCATCACGACCAGCCGGAGCGGCGTCGTGCCGAGCGAGAGCATCATCCCGAGCTCGCGGCGGCGCTCGAAGGTCGCCATCAGCATCGTGTTGGCGACGCCGGCGGCCGCGGCGACGAAGACGACCAGCAGCACGATCAGGTTCACCACGCCCGAGGAGCCGAGCGCGGCGGCGAGCTCGGGCGCGAGCGCGCGCCACGGCAGCACCTCGAGGCCCTCCATCTCGGGCAGGGCCGCGACACGCTCGGCGAGCGCCTCTGCGTGCTCGCCCGATCCTTCGCCGCGGAGCGTGATCTCGTGGGCCATGTCCGGCATGCCGAACGTGTCCTGCGCCGTCTCGAGCGCGATCACGATACCGGTGCGGTTCACGAGGTCGACCGGCGTCGAGAGGACCCCGCCGACGGTGAAGAGGTCGGCCGCGATCGATCCGTCGGCGCGCTGGCCGAGGATGGCGATCTCGTCGCCGACGGCGAAGCCCGCGTCGCGCGCGAGCGTCGAGCCGACGAGCACCGTGCGCTCGTGCGGTCGTGCCTCGGCCGCCATGCCGTCGAGGAGGCCGCCGCTCTCCGACTCGGCTGCCGGATCGACGCCGACGACGATGACGGCCTGTCCGTCGACCTCGCGGGCGGCGAGGGCGGGCTCGTAGACGCGGGCGTACGCGTGCGCGACGCCGGGGACCGCGCGCACGGCCGCGAGCCGATGCGCGAGATCGTCGATGACGAGATCGGGCGCGAGCTCTTCGCGGTACCCCGGGGCGTGCACCTGCGCGTGGCCCATCACGGGGCCCGTCACGGCGTCGATCGTCCAGTCGTTGCGCGCGTTGAGCACGCCGGTGATCACGAGGACCGCGAGCTGGGCGATGGCGATCGCAGCCAGCGTGATCGCCGTGCGACGGCCGCTGCGACCGAGGTTGCGCCATGCGATGCGGAGGGTGCCGTTCATGGTTCCTTCTCGTGGGCCTCGGCTCTCTCCGCGCGCGGGCCGCGAGAGCGGGGCTCGCCTCAGCGCCGCTCTTCCAGCTCGGTCAGCGAGAACGTGCTCTCGGGCACCGACGCGTCGAAGTCGACGCTGAGGTAGTGCATCTCCGTGCGA
Organism: Sandaracinaceae bacterium; assembly: GCA_044223665.1. Classification (GTDB taxonomy): domain Bacteria; phylum Myxococcota_A; class Polyangia; order Polyangiales; family Sandaracinaceae; genus JBBSAT01. The sequence continues at coordinate 46,685 of JBGALT010000014.1, forward strand.
TGCCCCTCCTGATCCTGCGGCTCGAGGATCATCCGCGTCGGGACGCGGCGGCCGTCCATCTCCTGCACGTCCTCGAAGCGCATCGTGCGCGCGAGCTCGAGGCGGCGGTCGTAGTAGCGCGCCAGGATCGGCAGCTGCCCTGCGTCGTCGACGACGAACTCGATGCGCCGCCAGAGACCGACCACGCCTTCGTGCGCCTCGTAGCGGATCAGCCATCCGGCCGGCGAGTCGCTGCGGCCGACCACGGTGCCGTCGAAGTCGCGACGGTAGGAGCTCGACTGCGTGAGGTCGTCGTTGGTGAGGTCACTCCCCATCCAGCTCGACTGCATCATCGAGGGAGGCACGCGGATCGTGCGCGAGATGCGCGGCATGTAGTTCCAGAGGTTGCGATCCACGCGCAGCGTCGCGGTGCCCTCGTCGCGCGCCGGCTGCTCGATCACGATGAGCGCGCGATCGGTGCCGCGCGCCCACGTGCGCACGCGGAGCGTCCGCGTCTGGCGTGGCGTGACCATCGTGATCTCCATGCGCGCGATGGTCCCCGACGAGCGAAACAGATCGTCGAGCCGCTGCGTGATCGCGTCGAGCGTCGGCGGCGCGCCGGTCTGGGCGAGCGCGGGCTGCGGCGCGGCGACGAGAGACAGGGCGAGACCGAGCGCGAGCCACACGTGCCGCATCGAGGGACCTCCGGTGAACGAACTGACCGAATATGCCATTTTGGTCAGTTCGCGCAACAGAGCCTCGATTTCGTGATGTTTCGAGGTGTCGAAGCCCCGCGTGCGGGCCCGCGCGGCGCGCCTCAGCGCACGCGAACGGTGACGCGGTCGGGGCGACGCAGGTTGTCGAGATAGACGTAGAGCGGTCGCGCGTGGCGGCTGCCGAGCTCGTCGATGACGCGCCGGAGGCGCTCGATCTTTCCGCGGTAGGGCCCGGCGCCGAGGCGCACCTCGGTGCCGTCGTCGCCGACGAAGAGCGTGAGCGCGTCGTCCGGCTCGACGTGCACTTCCCCGATCGGCTCGCGGCGATCCATTCCGAGCGCGTGCCACTCGGCGAGCAGGCCGACGATGGACGTGAGGATCTGCGTGCGGAACGCGCGCTCGGCGAAGAACCGGTCGCGGTCGATGCCCGTGATGACCGGCAGGTCGACCGGGTCGCCGGGCTCGAGCGTCTTGAACACCGCGCCTTCGTCCGAGACGAGGAAGGGCTCCTCGAGCTCGAGGATCGCCGCCGGGATCCGCTCGCGAATCGTGATGCGCAGCGTCCCGGGCAGGCGCCGCTCGACGCGCGCCTCGCCGATCCACGGATGCCCGAGCAGCGCCTCCTGGATCTCGCCCTCGGAGCGCGCGAACACGTTGTCGCCCAGCGCGACGCTGGCGGCGCCCAGCACCTCGGCCTCCGACAGTCGCTCCTCGCCATCGACGGTGATCGTTCGCAGCGCGAGCTCGGGCGCGTGGCGCGCCCAGCGCTCGAGCACGCGCGCGAGCGCGAGAGACCCGATCGCGAGGCTCAGGGCGAGCACCGCGCGACCGAGCTTGGCGAGCGGTCCCTTCGCGCGCTCCCATCGGACGCTCGCGCCAGCGCGCAGCGTGGCCAGGCGCTCTCGCAGCGCTCGCCGCTTCGGGGCCGGAGGCGGGACGCTGCTCGTCGGCGTCTTGGGCACGACGCGCCGATTGCGCGCCACCGGGCGCGGGCTCGCCGCCGGAGCGCGCTCCACGTCGCTCATCCCGTCGCTGCTCCCCCGAGCATCGTCAGGAGGTCGGGCCCGACCCGCGTGATGTCCCCGGCGCCGAGCGTGATGACCACGTCACCGGGCCTCACGCGCGCCCTGAGGGCCGCGGCGATCTCGGTGCGCGGACCGGCCCACGTGACGTCGCGGTGGCCGTGCGCGCGGATCGCCGCCGCGAGCGCGTCGCTCGTGGCCCCGGCGATCGGCGCCTCGCCTGCCGCGTAGACGTCGGCGAGCAGGAGCACGTCGGCACGGTTGAACGCCCGCACCAGCTCGTCGAAGCAGTGGTGAGTGCGCGAGTAGCGATGCGGCTGGAACGCGACGACGATGCGTCGTCCGTAGGCGCGCTGCGCGGCCTCGAGCGTCGCCTGCACCTCGGCAGGATGGTGGCCGTAGTCGTCGACGACGGTCACCCCGCCGGCCTCGCCACGGATCGTGAAGCGACGCTGCACGCCGGTGAAGCCCGCCAGCGCCATGCGCGTCACGTCCTCCGGCACGTCGAGCTCGTCGGCGACCGCGATCACGGCGAGCGCGTTGAGCACGTTGTGGATGCCGGGCATGCGCACGACGAACTCGCCGCCGGGCTTGCCGCGGCGCACGAGCGTGAAGCGCGTGGCGAGCCCCTCGACGACGGGATTGCGCGCGCGGTAGTCGGCTTGCGCGGCCAGGCCGTAGGTCACGACGCGCTTCTCGATGCGCGGGAGGATGTCCTGCACGTGCGGGTGATCGAGGCACGCGACGACGAGGCCGTAGAAGGGCACGCGGTTGGCGAACTCGGCGAAGGCGTCCTTGACCTTCGCGTGCGTGCCGTAGTGATCGAGGTGCTCGGCGTCGATGTTCGTGATGACGGCGACGACGGGCGAGAGGTGGAGGAACGATCCGTCGCTCTCGTCGGCCTCGGCGATCAGGAGATCGCCCGTGCCGCGCGCGGCGTTCGTGCCGAGCGAGTTCAGCTTGCCGCCGATCACGACCGTGGGATCGCGCCCCGCCTCGCGCAGCACCGTCGCCACGAGCGAGGTCGTCGTGGTCTTGCCGTGCGAGCCGGCGATCGCGACGCCGTCCTTCAGGCGCATCAGCTCGGCGAGCATCTCCGCGCGCGGGATCACCGGCACGTTGTTCGCGCGCGCGATCACGAGCTCGGGGTTGTCCTTGGTGACGGCGCTCGAGAAGACGACGACGTCGGCGTCGCCCACGTTCGTCGCGGCGTGACCGACGAAGACCGTGGCGCCCAGCTCCTCGAGCCGCTTGGTCACGTCGCTCGCGCGCGCGTCCGATCCGGTGACGGCGAAGCCGCTCGCGATCAGCACCTCGGCGATGCCGCTCATGCCGATGCCACCGATGCCGACGAAGTGGATGGTTCGAACGCGCCCGCGAAACATGGCTGCCTCCCGCTTACCACGGGAGGCGAGCGCGGCAGGAATTCACGGCAACCCGCGCGGGTGCGACGGGGTCGGCGCCTCGGATCGCGCCGGCCTCACCCGGGGAGCTCGAGCACCTCGAGCAGGCCGCCGAGCTCCTGGCTCGCGCTGCCGCCGACGCTCGCGCGCGCGGCGCGGCGCTCGTACTCGGGCGTGTCGGGGCGCGCGACGAGGTGGATGCGCGCGCCGAGCGCGGCGGGGAGCGCGAGATCGAGCTCGAAGATGTCGCCGCAGACGAGCGTGGCGGCCGCGTCGGTGCCCGTGTCCTTCCAGATGCGCCGCAGCTGCTCGTAGTAGGCGCCGCGGTGCAGATGGATCGGGCGCGAGAGGCCGGGCAGCTCGCGCGTCTCGGGGATCCGCTGCCACGTCTCGTCGGCCACGTCGGGCTCCGTGAGCACGAACTTGCGGGCGTCGCCGCGGACCACGATCCGCGAGCGGCCGGTGGGCGCGAGCTGATCGAGCTTGGCCTCCACGTGCTCGGTCCGCGAGTTCGTCACGACGAAGATCGGCAGGCTCGTCGAGAGCAGCGTCTCGATCACGGCCTTCGCGTCCGGTCGGAAGATGGTGAGCGCGCGCGGGTAGTTGCGCTGGTAGAGCGTCTGGAGCTTCTCCGTGCGCTCGGCGCGCGAGGAGATGCCCGCGTCCGCGAGGAGCAGCTGCGCGACCGTCGTCGCGAGGATGTAGGGATCGGCGTGGCTCGGCGCGACGATCTTCCCGTCGTTCTCCCAGCCGTAGCGATCGGGGTCGGACTTCACGCGCCGGACGGTGTCGTCCCAGCGGTCGGCCACGGCGGGGCCGACGAGCGCGCGGAGGTCGGAGAGGAAGCCTTCGATGAACGGTGTGGCTTCACGGTCGACGAGCGTGAAGGTTCCGTCGAAGTCGAGAACGATGCACTCGACAGTCATGGGCCGCCGCGTGTAGCACGCCCGGGCGCGTCGGGCGCGCGCGAGCAGCGCGGCTGGTGGCCCCCGCTCGCGGCGAAAACCGGGGGGCAGCGCCCCCGACGGGACGGGGCGAGGCGCCGCGCTCACCCGTGATCCACGCGCTCTCGCCGTGGGCATGGATGTGGCTTAACATCGAGAATTGCTCGGCTCGCCCACGTCTCGTGCGCGCGGGCCTGCCGTTCCGGCTCGTGCTCTTCGGCGGAGGCCTCATGCGAAACCTGCCTGCTCTTCGGCTGCTCCCGGCGCTCGTGCTGCTCGGTGGCTGCAACTTGTCCCAGAGCTACGTCACGCCGAACGGCGTTTCGGTCGTGCAGCTGGCGATGCCGCCGGGAACGGCACCCATCGCGATGAGCCGTGACTCGGTCCTCTACTCCGTCGAGACCGAGGTCTACTTCCCGGTCCGCGCCCCGAGCGACGCCGAGATGGACGGCCTGAACGCCATGTCGGCGCAGGCCTCGCCCTTCGCGCGCATGCCCTGGGTGCAGCGTCACGACTACGAGATCGAGCTCAACCTGGTCGTCACCAACGTCGACACGTCGCGCCTCACCGCGTCGGTCACCGTCAACGGCATCAACGAGTTCAATCGCTACCTGCCCGGCTTCACCGTCGAAGAGGACACGATCATCCCCGACTTCTCGCAGTGGGAGCGCACCTGGTCGTTCGCGCCTGGTGAGCGGCGCGTGATCACGATCCGCGAGGAGGAGCTGGCCGAGATCGCCACCGATCTGGCGAGCGTCGTGAACACGAACGTGACCTTCGGCGAGCCCGACCCGATGACGATGATGGCGCCGACCTGCAGCGACATCGCGAACGAGATCGTCTACTTCATGAACCAAGGCGGCATCGACGAGCGCTCGTCGATGTGCATCCCGACGGTCATTCCGGGCCTGGTCGGCTTCGTCCTCGGCTTGCGCGCGACCGGCTCGCCGGGCGAGCCGCCCCCGATGATCGCCGTCGAAGCGTCCGTGCGCCTGCGTGACGTCCACGCGCGGCTCGAGCTCGCGCAGACCCCCTGGGACGTGGCGATGCTGGGCCAGCTGCCCTTCACCCCGCCGGTCGCCGCTCCCTGACCTCTTGGAAGGCCGCCGCAGAGGCCTCGCAGCGCGAACCCCCTGACCCGCGCGCGCGGCGGTCCCGGCGAAGTGCACGCCGTCGCGCGCGGGGGAGCATCGGAGGGCGAACCGCCGCACCCGCGCGTGAACGCCGTCGCGCGCGTGTTGCCTCTTCGCTCGCGAGCGGAGCGAGCGGAGCCGGGGTGAGGCGGATCCGGCTCCGCCGGTCCGCCGAGGGGCGCGCCCAGCGCCCCTGAGGATTCAGCGCGTGCGGCTCTTGGCGCGCGTCACGTAGAGCGAGCCGATCTCTTCGGCCGTCACGAGCTCGGTCGCGTCGATCGAGCGGAAGAACGCGGCGGCCGCGTACGCGGCGGCGTTCAACCGGTGGGGATCGTTCTCCGGCTCGATGGCCCAGACCGTCTGATCCTGGCTGGCCTTGAGGATGTGCTCCGTCAGGTCCCCCGGCGCTTCCACGCGCAGCGCGTCGAGCGCATACCCGAGCGTCTGGTGCGCGAGCGAGAGGACGGCGATGCGCGGGTCGAACTCCTCCATCGCGACCCACTTCGCCTTCTGGGGCGACATCTGGTTCAGCACGGCCACGAACGCGTTGACCGAGTACACGGCCGCCAGCTTGCGCTGCTCCCAGCGCAGATCCGCGAGGATCGCCCGCGGATCGCCGCGGCCGTCGTCCGCGAGGTGGCGGGCGATCGCCGAGTTCACCAGCGAGAGATGCGCCTCCGCGGCGTGGAGCGCGTCCCACGCGAAGAGCCCGCGCAGGTCGGTGCTGCGGCTGCCGTACGACTCGTAGAGCTCGGCGAACTGCTGGTCGGCCGCCATCCGCTCGGCGACGATCGCCGCCCAGGCCGCGCAGACCTCGTCGATACGGCGCTGGCGGTCGTCGGCGACGGCGCGCTCGGCGCGCGAGAGCCGCGCCGGAATGGGCGCGACGTCCTCGTGCGCGTGGCCGTTCGTCTTGGTGGCGGCACGCGGCGAGGTCGCGCCTTTGCGCGCCTTCTTCTCTCCGGTCTCGGCTCGTCCCCTCGTCATCCGCCCGCGATGATGCCACGGGCCGCGCAGCCGTCGAGCGACGAAACGCGTGGGGGGGATCAGGAGGGCGTCTCCTCGTCCGGGACGCTCCGCTCCCGGGCCGCGCTTCGGATCGCACCCCCGGCGTTTCCTCGTAGGCTGCGGGGGATGTGTGCTCGATACGACGTGGAGACCTCGCCCGCGGCCCTCGCGGCCGAGCTCGAGGCCACCCTGGCCGGGGACATCGCTCCGCGCACCACGATCGCGCCGACCGACGTCGCCCCCGCGCTGATCGCCGGCCCGGAGGGAGCGCGCACGCTGGTGCCGATGAAGTTCGGCTGGCCGCCCTCGATGCCCAAGGAGCGGATCCACCTGAACACCCGCTCGGAGAGCGCCGCGCGCACGCCCGGCGCCGCCGAGGCCCTCGCGGGGCATCGCTGCCTGATCCCGGCGCACGCCTTCCACGAGTGGTCGGGGCCCAAGGGAAAGCGCACCCACCACTTGCTCGTGCAGGCCGAGCCTGCGCGCGGACCGCTCTTCACGATGGCCGGCCTCTATCTTCCGGCCGAGCAAGGGAGCCCGGCGCGCTTCGTGATCCTCACCACCGCAGCCAGTCGCGACGTGCGCCCGTTCCATCACCGCATGCCGCTCGTCGTGCCGCCCGATCTGCGCGCGCGCTGGATCGCGGCCGACGAAGAGGATCCCGAGGCGCTGCTCTCGCGAGTGCGGCGCGCCGACGCGCCGCGTATGCTCGACCGCGCCGGCGCCACCGATGACTGAAGTCCTCTCGTTCATCGTCCTGGTCGGCGTCCTCATCACCGTCCACGAGCTCGGGCACTTCGCCTTCGCGAAGATCTTCGGCGTCAAGGTGCTGAAGTTCTCGCTGGGCTTCGGTCCGCCGATCGCCAGCCTGCGTCGCGGCGAGACGGAGTACGTGATCGCCATCCTGCCGCTCGGCGGCTACGTGCGGATGCTCGGCGACGGGGACGAGCAGAGGCGCAACCCCGCCGACGAGGGGCGCTCGTTCGGAGAGCAGGCGCTCTGGAAGCGAATCCTGATCGTGCTCGCCGGGCCGGCGATGAACCTCCTGTTCCCGCTGCTGCTCTACTTCGTCGTCTTCCTGGGCGATGGACAGCAGACCCCTGCGTACATCGGCACGGTCATCCCCGGGCGCCCGGCGGACGGGCACCTCTTGGCCGGCGACCGCGTGGTGTCCATCGACGGGCACGAGGTCCGCACCTTCTACGAGCTCGGTCTGTACGTGCGGCCTGCGGCCGGCCGCGAGCTCGAGATCCGCGTACAGCGCGGCGAGGAGGAGCTCGTCACGCACCTGACGCCCACGCTCGCGACCGAGCAGCTGCCGCTCGAGCTGAGCGAGGACGTCGGGCGCATCGGCGTCTCGCCGCTCACGCCGCTCGCCGTCATCGGCGTCGTCTCTCCGTCGAGCCCGGCGGCGGCCGCGCACCTGCGCACCTTCGACCGGATCGTCGCGGCCGGAGGGCGCCCGGTCGAGTCGTTCCGCGAGCTCGCGGCCGTGGTCGACACGAACCGCGGCTCGATGATCCCCATCACGTACCTTCGACCGACCCGCGTCGCCGGTCCGCTGGCGAGCGTCTTCGATCTCGAGCTCTACGAGCCACACGTCGCGACCCTCACCCCCGAGCCCGGGCCGGGCAGCGGCCTCTTGCGCGCCGGTCTCGAGTCGTCGGACCTCTACGTCGCACGCGTGCGCGTCGGCTCGCCCGAGCACCGTGCCGGGATCCTGCCCGGCGATCGGATCGTCTCGCTCGACGGTCAGCCGGTCCGTCTCTGGTCGCAGTTCGTCGACGATCTGCAGCGCGCAGGCGACGTGGAGCACGAGATCACGCTTCGGCGCGGCGATCAGATCGTCACGCGGCGCCTCGCGATCGAGCGCGACCCGGCGTCGCTCGAGTACGGCGAGGCGATCGCGCTCTTCACGCCCCAGATCTACAACTGGGCGCCGGCGACCCTGCCCGAGCCCGTGCCGAACCCGGCGATCTTCCGCTACGCGATGCGGGAAGCGTGGGCGCGCACGAACGAGATGCTCGAGCTCACGTTCATGTCGATGGTTCGCCTCGTCCAGGGCCGGCTCACGACGCGCACGATCGGTGGGCCGATCGAGATCGCCTCTCAGGCGGGCATCGCCGCGAGCGAGGGCCCGCTCGACTTCCTCTCGTTCATGGCGTTCATCTCGCTCAACCTCGGGCTCATCAACCTCTTGCCCATCCCGGTGCTCGACGGTGGACAGCTCGTGTTCCTGCTCTTCGAGGCGGCCACGCGGCGCCCGGTCTCGACGCGCCTGCGCACGGCGGCCTCGCTCGTCGGGCTCGTGATGATCCTCGGCCTGGCGGTCATCGCATTCAAGAACGACATCGAGCGCCGCTGGCCGGATCTCGTCGCGCTCTTCGAGGACGGATGAGCGCGCCGAAGGCCAAGCCCGCACCGCGCCGTGCCGGGGCAGAGAGCAGCCGGACCGGCCGCGAGGTCGCGACGTCGGTGGTCGCGCGGGTGCTCGCCGACGCCGCGTGGATCGCGCCGACGCTCGACCGCGCGCTCTCGCGAGCCGATCTCCCACCCCGCGAGGCCGCGCGCGCGACGGACCTCTCGTACGCCGCCGTCCGCTCGCTCGCGGCGATCGACGCCGAGATCGATCGGCATCGCCCGAAGAAGCAGCCGCTCGAGCCGCTCACGCACGCGGCACTGGCGGTCGCCGTCGTCGAGCTCGCGGGGCATCGCGATCAGGCCCACGCGATCGTCTCGAGCGCCGTGAGCATCGTTCGTCGCGAGCGCGGCGAAGGGCTCTCGCGCTTCGTGAACGCGATCCTCCGGCGCATCGCGTCCTCGCCGATCGTGCTCGGCGCGCGCTTGCCGCCCTCGCTCCGTGCCGTGCTCGTGCGGGGCGTGGGCGAGACGCGCGCCGCCGCGCTCGAGTCGACGCTCGCGCTCGCGCCGCCCGTCGGCTTGCGCGCCGAGGGGGATCGGGAGCGGCTCGCGCAGCGCATCCGCGAGGTGCGCCCCGAGTCGGAGGTCCTGCTCGGGGCGATCTCGCCGCGGGCGCTGCTCGTGCGGCACGCCGGCGATCCCCGTGCGCTTCCCGGCTACGCGGAGGGCGCGTTCGGCGTGCAGGAAGAAGGCTCGCAGGCGCTCGCGCTGCTCGTCGGCGCCCGCGAGGGCGACCGCGTGGCGGACGTCTGCGCCGGGCACGGCGGCAAGACCGCGGTGCTCGCGCGAGCGGTGGGCGAGACAGGCGCGATCGCCGCGCTCGATCTGCACGAGCCGAAGCTCGATCGGATCCGCCCCGAGCTCGCGCGCCTGGGGCTCGCGAAGGTGCCGCTCGACACGCGGGCGGCCGATCTCACGGTCGGCCTCGCCGGCCTCGCGGCGGCCTCGTTCGACCGCGTGCTCGTCGATGCGCCGTGCACGGGGCTCGGCACGCTCGCGCGCCGGCCGGAGATCCTGCTGCGGGCGACCGCGGCCGACCCGGCCCGGATGGCGGCGACCCAGATGGCGATCCTGGCCCAGGCCGCGCGCCTCGTCCGGCCCGGAGGTCGCCTCGTGTACGCCGTGTGCTCACCTACGCGGGAAGAAGGCGTCGAGGTGATCCAGCAGTTCCTCGCCTCCACCCCCGCCGCCCGGCTCGAGCGGTCGGAGGGTGTCACGGAAGAGGACGGAATGGTGCGGATCGGCCCCTGGGCCGATCCCGCGCTCGGCGCCGACGCCTACACCGCCGCCCTGCTCTCGTTCCCGTCCGCCTTTTCTTCATAGGGAATCTGCCCAAGGATGGGCCGTACGAAGAATCGAACGAAGCGCGGGAACTTTGCCGGGGCCTCGCTGTCGGACCACGCGGGAACGGCTCGCCCACGGGCAAGAAGGGAAGCAGGCACGGTGGAGATCAAGCTCAACGTCGGCATCCTCCTCGTGCTCTGTTTCGTGTGGGCCGGGCTCACCTGGGCCGAGCCGAGCGCCGCGCTCGATCCCAACGCCGAGGCGACCCGCTCGCTGGGCCAGCTCGAGGACCGCTTCGCCCACGATCACGGCAATGCCGCGCTCGCCGAGGCGCTCGCGGACGCCTACCTCGACCTCGACCACCCGGAGTTCGCCGTCGCCACGCTCACCGCGGCCGAGCCCGACGTGATGAACGATCCCGGCGTCGAGCACCGCCTGGCCCGCGCCTACGAGCGCACCGGCCGCGTCGACGACGCCCTCAGCGTCGCCGAGGTCGCGCTCTCGCAGTGCGCCCGCTCGCTCGGCACCGCCGAGGGCTCCAGCGTGACCCCCGTGCCGGCCCGCGGCTGCACCGAGCGCCTCTACGCGAGCCTCTCGATGCACCGCGACGCGCTCGCGCGCATGCGCGCCTGGGGCGTCACGGACCCGCGCACGGATGGCCGTGCGGCCCTCGCGTATCGCATCGCCGTCCGCTCCGCGCGGATCGTGAGCGCCTCCGCGGAGTGACGCGCGGCCGGCGCTGCGCGCGAAGCGCTGGCGCGGGCTCCCGGCCGCTCTCACGACGCAGCGCGCCAAGATCGCGCATTTCAGAGCGGCGCGACGCTTTGGCGCGTGCTACTCGATCGCCTCGCGGATGACGGAGAACGAGTCGCTAGTCTCCGGGGCACGCGTCACCACCGGTCTTCCCACGGGCGGCTCGCTCGCGGTCGAGTTGGCGGGGACGGAGGACGACGAGACCCTCGCCCAGCGGGTGCTCGCGGTGGCGATGCGCGAGATCGCCGAGCGCAGCGCGCGCCGGCCCGAGCCGGGGCCCACGGGCCACCCCGTCATCATCGGGCACAGCCCGCCGATGCTCGCGCTGTTCAAGATGCTCGAGCGCATCAAGAACAGCGACGCGACGGTCCTGATCCTCGGGGAGAACGGTACCGGCAAGGAGCTGGTCGCCCGCAGCATCCACCAGTCGTCGCGGCGCGGCGCCAAGCAGTTCGTCGCCACCAACTGCAGCGCGTTCAACGACAACCTGCTCGAGAGCGAGATGTTCGGCCATCGCCGCGGCGCCTTCACGGGCGCCGTGTCCGAGAAGCAGGGCCTCTTCGAGGTCGCCGACGGCGGCACGTTCTTCATGGACGAGGTGGGCGACATGTCGCCTGCGCTCCAGGTGAAGCTGCTGCGCGTGCTCCAGGAGGGCACGTTCATGCCCGTCGGCGGCACCGAGCCTCGCAAGGTCGACGTGCGCATCATCGCGGCCACCAACCGCGATCTCGGCACCATGGTGAAGCAGGGCTCCTTCCGCGAGGACCTGTACTACCGCCTGCACGTCGTCTCGCTGCGTGTGCCGCCGCTGCGGGAGCGCCCGGGCGACGTGGCGGTGCTCGTGCAGTACTTCCTCGCCCGCCTCGGCCGGCGCGACAAGCGCGAGAAGCTGCTGACGCCGCGGGCGCTCGAGCGGCTCGCGGGCCACGAGTGGCCGGGGAACGTGCGCGAGCTCGAGAACGAGATGGAGCGCCTCTGGGTGCTCTCCGGCGACGAGCGCGTGATCGACGAGGATCTGCTGAGCACGGCCATCGGCAAGCGCCGCATCGGCACGACCGAGAGCATCCGCGTCTCGGTTCCGCTCGCCCTCGCCTCGGCGCCGAGCGTGCCCGCGCCGGCCCAGCCCGCGCCCGTGGCCGCGACACCTGCGGTGCCGAGCATGCCGGTGCCCTCCGTCGCTCCGAACGGCACGCCGCCGTCGGGCCTCGATCTGACGGGCAAGATGCCCGACGTGGTCGAGGCCCTCGAGCGCCGCATGATCACCGACGAGCTCAAGCGCGCGCGCGGCAACAAGACCAAGGCCGCGCAGGAGCTGGGCATCAGCCGCCGGAACCTGATTCGCAAGGTCCAGGCGTATGGCCTGGACGAAGTGGGGCGCCGCAAGTGATCGCGGCGGGTGTGGGAGGGACGCGCGTGCGAGCGCGCGGCCCAGGGGGACGATGACGATGCCTGCAGTCGTGCTGATTGCCGAGTCCGATCCGCTCAATCTCCAGCTGCTCCGCGAGATCTGCGAAGCAGCCGGGCACACGGTGCTGACGGCGATGGAGCGCACCGCCGTGCTCGAGGCCGCGCTCGCGCGCCGCCCGGACATCGTGCTCGTGGACGTGTCGCTCGAAGGAGAGCGTGGGCTCGACGTGCTCCGCGCGCTCAAGTCGGACACCTCGCTCTCGTCCATCCCGGTGCTCTTGACGGCGCCGTCCGCGGACGCGGACGCGGGCCGGCTCGGGATCGAGCTCGGCGCCGACGATTGCCTCTCGCGGCCCTACCGGGTGTTCGAGATCCACCAGCGCGTGCGCAACACGCTGCGCCGCGCCTGGCTCGAGCGGCTCTCGACCGGCGAAGAAGGGCTCGACCCGCTCTCGCGCGCGGGGAGCCCCGTGCAGCTCCCGGCGACGCTCGCGTACGAGATGACGCGGGCGACGCGCTTCGATCACCCGCTCTCGTGCGTGTCGCTCGAAGTGTCCAACCACGAGGCGCTCGTCGACGCCGTGGGGCCGGCGCGTGTCGAGGACCTGCTCGGCGAGCTCGCGGCGAGCGTGCGCCAGTGCATCCGCGGGATCGACCACCTGTTCCGCGCGAGCGAGCGGGAGCTGGTGCTCGTGCTGCCCGAGACGGCGTCGTCCGAGGCCGCCGTGGTGGTCGCGCGGATGCGCGAGCGCTCCGAGGCGGGCACCCTCTGTCGTCACGCCGGTCGCGTGGCTCCGCGCCTGGTCCTCGGTGTCGCGGGCCGCATGGAAGATCGCGCGATCCTCGGGGACGCGCTCCTGCGCACCGCGCGCGCGCGCCAGCGCCCGCTCTGAAGGCCCGCGCGCCCGTCGCGCGCCCTCGGAGAAACGCTCGGAGAGTGTCGAGAGATCGTGGCGCCGAGTGTCGCCCATCGCGCGATCGTGCTGCTCGGCACCGAGAGATCCCGCTGAGGAAGGCAGACACCGTCGCCGCCGGTCGGGCGCGCCCGATTCTGCGCGGCCTTCAGATCCTGCCTTCGTGCGTGGGCACCCAGCCGCCCGGCACGAGGAACCAGCGCCCGCGCCGCTGCTCCCAGCGATACGGGCTCCAGCGATGGCCGGGCGCGGGGCGCGCCCAGGCTCCGTCCTGCCAGACGTAGGCGCGGCCGTTCCACTCCCAGAAACCGTTCGTCCAGACGGCGTCGCGGAACGGACGGTGGGGACGTCGCTCGACGCGCGCCGCCGGCGGTGGCTCGGTCGGGGCCGTGGAGCCTTGCTCGGCCTCGCTGGCGCCGTCGTCCTGCGCGCACGCGCACGTGAGCGGAGGCACCGTGGCGAGCGCGAGCGCCGTCGTGACGATGGCGAGCAAGCGGCCTTGGGAGTGGATCATGGCGAGCTCCTTTTCGAGGGCACGCGGCAGCGCCGTGGCTCGCTTCGAAGGCGTCGCAATCGAGGTGCCACCTCCGTCGGCCGGGTCCCGAGCGAGAAGCCGCGCTCGCGCCGGATCGATGGGACGCATCCGCACGATCGCGGCGCGCTGGCTGGCGCGCGCCCGGGCGACCGTGACATGGCGCTACGGTCGCTCCGCTACGCCAGCGCTCGGCCGATCGCGCGCGAGGCGGCCTCGGCGAGCACGCCCCGATCGATGAGCGACGCGCAGCGCACGATGTCGACGTGCAGCGGGCGATCGCCCTCGAGCGTCTTCACCTCGGCGCGGAGCGCGCGATGCACCGCTCGCACACCGACGCCGGCCTCGAGCGGGAGCCGGTGATCGAGGCCCTGTGCGGCCACCATCGCCTCGATGGCGAGCACGGTGCGCACGTGGTCGGCGATCATCGCGCACTTGCGGGCGGAGAACGTCCCCATCGAGACGTGGTCTTCCTTGCCGGCGCTCGATGGAATCGAGTCGACGCTCGCCGGATGGCTGAGCACCTTGTTCTCGGAGACGAGCGCGGCGGCGGTCACCTGCGCCATCATGAAGCCCGAGTCGAGCCCGGTGTCGGGCGCGAGGAAGGGCGGCAGCCCGCTCGACATCGCCGGGTTCACGAGCTGCTCGATGCGGCGCTCCGCACAGTTCGCCAGCTCGGCGATGGCGATGCCCGCGGTGTCGAGCGCGATGGCGAGCGGCTGCCCGTGGAAGTTGCCGCCGCTCACGAAGTCGGCGTGCGCCGAGGCGTCGCTCTCGTCGGGGAACACGAGCGGGTTGTCGGTCGCGGCCACGATCTCGCGCTCGAGCACGGTGCGCGCATAGAGGAGCGCGTCGCGCGTCGCGCCGTGCACCTGCGGCATGCAGCGCAGCGAGTAGGGGTCCTGCACCTTCTTGCAGTCGCGGTGAGACTCGGCGATCGCGCTGTCCGCCAGGAGCGCCCGCAGGTTCGAGGCGGTCGCCGTCTGTCCCGGATGTGGGCGCACGTCGTGGATGCGCTGATCGAAGGGTCGCGAGCTGCCCTTGAGCGCCTCGAGCGACATGGCGCCGGTCACGTCCGCGCTCGTACACAGGCGCTCGCCGCGCAGCACCGCGAGCGCGCCGATCGCGAGGATGAGCTGCGTGCCGTTGATCAGCGCGAGGCCTTCCTTGGCCTCGAGCTCGATCGGCGAGAGGCCCGCGTCGGCGAGCGCGCGCGCGCCGGGCTTGATCGTGCCTTCGTGCTCGGCCTCGCCTTCGCCGATCAGCACCAGCGCGAGGTGCGCGAGCGGCGCCAGATCCCCCGAGGCGCCGACCGAGCCCTGCGAAGGCACGCACGGGTGCACACCGCGCTCGAGCATCTCGATCAGCCGGTCGACGATCAGGCTGCGCGCGCCGGAGTGGCCGATGGCGATCGTCTGCGCGCGCAAGAGCATCATCGCGCGCACGACCTCGCGCGAGAGGAGCGGCCCGACGCCGCACGAGTGGCTGCGGACGAGGTTGCGCTGGAGCGTGCGGATGCGGTCGGCGGCGATGCGCGTCTCGGCGAGCGCGCCGAAGCCGGTGTTCACGCCGTACACGTTCGGTGCGCGGTCGCCGGCGTCGGCGAGCGCGTCGACGGCGGCACGCGCGCGATCGACCTTCGCGCGCGCCGCGTCCGGAAAGCTCACCCGCGCGGTGCCGAGCGCGACGGCCTCGAGGGCCTCGAGGGAAAACGGCTCGCCGAGCCGGACCGTTCGATCGTCCATGGCGCGCGAGCCTGCCTGGAACGCGCCCGCGGCGCCATGGGCACGACGCGCCGGCGCCGCAGCCGGTGACTGGCGATCAGCGTCGGGCCGACGGTGGGCCGCCGATGCGCGTCTTGACCGTGTTGCCGAACTTGGTCCACGCGGCGATGCCGACGATGGCCACGAGGCACAGGATGATGAGGTACTCCGTCATCGTCACGCCGCGCGTGTCGGCGAGCAGATCGTGCAGGCGGCGCGCGCCGTAGGCGCGCCCAGGGGGGGACTCGCGGAAGGTGCGCCGGGTCTTCATGCGCCTAGGCTACCACGAGATCCGGTGCGCGGCGGAAACCACGGCGCCGGCCAGGAACGCGACCGACCCGGGGCCGGTCGCAGCAGGTGGCCCTCAGATGAGGATCGAGCCGCCCAGCGCCGGGACGACGATGTAGACGTTGCGGCGGTCCAGCGCGGCGCCGGAGCGGACGTCGTAGACCTCGATGTACGCCTGGAACAGCTGCACGTGGCTGGTCTGCGGCAGGAAGTCGTTCTGGAACGTCACGTCGAAGGTCACGGTCGCGCCCCCGGGCACGCCGAAGAACGTGGTCGAGTCCTGCCCGGCGATGGGGCGCGAGGCCGTCAGCGGCGTGATCGCCTTGATGAACTGCGTCGCGTCGACGGTGTCCGAGGTGTCGTCGATGCTGCGGCCCGACACGTCCTGGACCTCGGCACCGACGAGGTCGACGATGCCGTTGACGACCGTCTCGTTCACGCGGCCGCCCATGGCACGATAGACCGCGAGGTCGCCGGCGGCGGTGCGCGAGCTGGTGGACATCGCGAGCGCACGCTCGTCGTCCTCGCTCTCGAAGAACGCCAGGGGCCCGATCCCGGTCCCCACCGCGACGCCGACGACCTTCACGTTCGCCGTGTTCAGCGCCGAGAGGGTCTGGCTCCAGGTGTGGAGGCCGAAGCTGCCCGGGTAGTCGTTGGCCGTATCCGGGCCGTTGTGGAACGGCGCGTCCGTCACGAGCACGATGATCGGGTGGCTGTTCGCGCGGAAGCACGCCGCGCCCGAGCCCGAGCCGTCCGCGCACGTGCCCGCCGAAGCGAGGTAGAGCGCTTCGCTCGCCGACTCCGGCCCGTCGTCGCCGCCCCCGATGCGCAGCGTGTTGAGCGCGGCCTGCACGGCACCGACGTCCGCGGTCATCGACTGGCGGTTGCGGAACGTGTAGTCGCCGGGGCTGCCGTAGAGCATGTCGGTGGCGCCGTCGTCGTAGTCGCGGTAGTCGGCTACGCCCATCACGACGTCGGCGATCGCGCCTTGGATCGCCGGGACGATGGTGTCGCGCAGCGAGTTCTTCACGCTGTTCAGCGCGGCGGCCATCGAGCCGGTCGTGTCGATCAAGAAGTAGACGTCGCCGCGGCCGAGGCGCGCCGTGAAGTCGAGGTTCCGGTGCTGCGCGGGATCCTGGTAGGGGAGCACCACGTAGAAGTCGGTGGGCGGGATGGTGTCGTTCGGATCGGTCGGGCTCTTGTGTGCGAGCACCTCGACGCCGTCGGTGACACCGTCGCCGTCGGTGTCGGGATTGTTCGGATCCGTGCCGTAGCTCGCCTCCGCGTCGTCGGGGATGCCGTCCGAGTCGTGGTCGGCGGGGCCGCCATCCGGCACGGGGCCGACGTCGACGAGCACCGTGGTGCCCCCGTCTTGGCCCGGCATGACCGTCGCGGCGTCGTCGCCCGGCATGACGGTGGTGCCCGAGTCGTGGCGCGGACGGCTCGAGGTTCCGGTGCAGCCAGCCCACGCGACGGCGCAGGCGATCGAGAGCACGGCGATCGATCGAGTCATGACGGCCTCCGAGCGAGCGACGAACGAAGCGGCCATTGAACGCCGAAGCGCGCCCGCTTGAACAGGGGCCGCTCAGCCGGTGCTCTGCGTGATCGCACGGAGCGGCACGGCCACGGTCCCGCAATCGTCGGCCGCGGTCCAGCAGAGCCCGGGGTCCAGCAGAGCGCGGGGTCCAGCAGAGCGCGGGGTCCAGCAGAGCGCGGGGTCCAGCAGAGCCCGGTACCGGCGCCGGGGCTGGGCGCGCTCAGCGCGCGATCTCGAGAGCCGTCGGCTCGCCCGATCGGATCTCCAGCCGGTAGCGGCTGTTCGCGGTCTGGATGTAGTAGATCTCGCGACCGCAGATCCGCATCACGCGCTTGACCGGCGTCGTCACGTACTCGTGAAGACCGTCGGGGAACTCGATGACGAGCACGGCGCCTTTGCGCGGCGGACGGAGAAGACGACCGACCACCGCGCGGCCAGCCTTGCGCCCCATCTTCCGCAGGACGACGTCCACGGAGTCAAAGTAGCACGAGTCATCTGCCCGGCAAAAGTGGGCTCTTTCGGCACCGCGTCGATCCGCTGTGCCCAGAACCGCCGTTCCGTGTAGGGTCGCGGCCGCATGCACGTGATGCACGCCGAGATCGGGTGGGTCGAGGTCATCTGCGGGCCCATGTTCTCCGGAAAGAGCGAGGAGCTCATCCGGCGCCTGAAGCGGGCGGCGATCGCCCGCCAGCCGCTCCAGATCTTCAAGCCCCGGATCGACGACCGCTACCACGAGACGAAGATCGTCTCGCACTCGGACCACTCCATCGAGGCCACCGCGGTCGCGTCGGCGGCCGACGTGGCACGGCTCGTGGCCCCCGAGACCCGGGTCGTGGGGATCGACGAGGTCCAGTTCTTCGACCCGGAGATCGTCGCCGTGATCGAGCGCCTCGCCGACTCGGGCGTGCGCGTCATCGCCGCGGGGCTCGATCAAGACTACGCGGCGCGTCCCTTCGACCCGATGCCGCAGCTGCTGGCGCTGGCCGAGTACGTCACCAAGTCGCTGGCGATCTGCAGTCGCTGCGGGGCGCCTGCGGGGCGCTCGCAGCGGATGGTCGCGACCGAAGACCGCGTGCTCGTCGGCGCGGCGGACGCCTACGAGCCGCGCTGCCGGCGCTGTCACAGCAAGCACGCCGAGCCGCGATCGGGCTCGTTGTTCTGAAACGACGATTCCGAGACGCGTGGCGCTCGCGAGCCGAGCGACCGCGGGATCTTCCGCGCCCACTGCGACCCGATGGGACGCGATCGACGACCGTCGACAGCGCGTCCCGACGCACCCTACGCTGGACGGATGGTGCGGGTGCTTCGCGTCGCTCTCCTCGTTCCGCTCGCTCTCGTCCTCGTCCTCGTCGTCGCCGGCTGCGACGGGCCGCTGCCCGTCGACGTCGCCGACACCTCGATCGCCGACGCAGGCGCGCTCTTCGACGCTCCGAGCGACGCGCCGAGGACGGACGCGTCGTGCGCGACGGACACCGACCGAGACGGCCACGTGGCCGCCGCGTGCGGCGGTGACGACTGCGACGACGACGATGCGGATCGCCATCCGGGCAACGCCGAGACGTGCGATGAGGCGATGCACGACGAGGACTGCGACCTCACGACCTACGGCCCGCGTGATCAGGATGGCGACGGCTACGACGATGCCGCGTGCTGCAACGTCTCGTCGTCCGGCGCCACGTGCGGCGACGACTGCGACGACACCCGCGCCGGCGCGCATCCCAGCCTCGCCGAGGTCTGCGACGCCTTCGACAACGACTGCGATGGCGCCGTCGACGAGGACGTGCTCGTCGTCGTCTATCCCGACCACGATCACGACGGCTACGGCGCCGGCACGAGCGAGTCGCGGTGCCCCGGCTCGCCCGACTTCGCGGCGAGCGCCGGCGACTGCAACGACGAGGAGGCGCTCGTGAGCCCCGGGGTCCCCGAGGTCTGCGACGCGCTCGACAACGACTGCGACGGCGCCGTCGACGAGGCCGTGCAGGTGCTGCTCTATCCCGACGCGGACGGCGACGGGTTCGGCATGGGAGGCACGACGGGCATGCTCGGATGCGCGTCGAGCTCGGGGTACGCCACCGCCACCGGCGACTGCGACGACGCCATCGCCACGATCCATCCCAGTGCGCCCGAGCACTGCGACCGCGTCGACGAGGACTGCAGCACGGGCGGCGGCGTCGCCTCCGAAGAAGACGAAGACGACGACGGTCACGCGGCGCCGACCGCGACGTGCGAGGGGGGCGCGCTCCCGAAGGACGACTGCGACGACACCGACGCGAACGGGTACGTGAACGTCACGGTGAGACACGACGTGGACGGGGACGGGACGTGCGCCGGCGCGAGCTACACCGCGTGCACCGATGGCGGCGCGCCGATGGGCGCGCATCTGCTGCCGTGTGCCGACGACTGCCTGGACACCGCGGCGGAGGTACCCGACGCCACCGGAGCCTGCCCACCGGTGACGATCTCCGTGGGCCAAGAGTTCTTCACGTGTCTTCCGCCCAGCACGACCACGTACCGCGCCACCTGCCCGCCGGGCTGGCGCTGGACCGGCGACTGCGTGACGAGCGTGTCGTGCACCGTGAGCCGCGCCACGTCGGGCGCCGGCGACTGCACGGTCGCGCCGGTGTGCGCCGGCTTCTTCGGCGTCCCGTGCGACGAGGGGATCACCTGCGAGCAGATCCCCTGACATCCTGCGCAGGGCGAGCGCGTACGGGGAGCCCGCATCACCGGCGCGCGCCCGTCGTGCTCGCCTGCCCGCGGTGTGCCGCGGCGAGCGGCGTCGCGGCGACACGCCGTCACTCGAGCGCGAAGCGGAACCCGACGCGGATGCGATCGCCGGGGATCGTCGTCGTGAGTGTCGCGAGCGCCGGCGTCACGCAGGTCACGACCGCCGCGGCATCGGTGCGGAGCGCGTCGTCCGGAAACGTGTCGCGCGTGGTGATCGCCGGCACCGTCGCGCCCGCTTCGCGGTCCCACTCGAGCACGAGGTCCGCGCTGCCGGGCGGCACCGGTGGCTGGCACGCGGTGACCTGTTCCACGGCCGCCCATACGGCCGCCTCGAGCGCCGCGTCGCGCGGGCACGGGAAGGGCCCGGTGCTCTGGGGAGCGCCATCGCAGCGAAGGTACGCGACGCGCCCGCGGTGAACGCGCGACGCCGCACCGGTTCCGCGCGGGGGGGGGCTCGTGCGAGGCGCGGCGGGCGTGGCCACGGGGGTCGTCGCCGCAGGCCTCGCCGCCGCCGTCACGGCGGGCGTCGTCGGCGCGGGCGTCGTCGGCGTCGTCGGTGCGGGCGTCGTCGGTGTCGTCGGTGTCGTCGGTGCCACCGCGTCGTCGCCGCGCTCGAGCTCCCCGTCGCCCTCGCCGTCGTCATCGCCGTCGCCGTCGTGGCCTCTCGGCGGGTCCTCGCTCGCACCCTCGTCGATCGGCGCCTCGGGCTCGGCCGCGGGATCGCCCGCCGTGCCGAGATCGGCCTCGTCCGGGGCGCCACCGCCGTCCTCCGACGCGATCGCCTCCGGCACGGGATGCCCCATCGCGGCGTGCGCGAGCCAGAGCCCGACGCCGAGCGCGACCGCGCCGACCACCGACGTCGACACGATCTTCGGCCGGTCCTCGCTCGCGCTCGGCTGTTGGATGCGTACGCCCATCTCGTCGTCAGCGCGCGATCGGCAGGTGGACCTTGGGGTCGCGCTTGCCGTAGCGATCCGCGTAGGCCTCGCCTCCGTGCGCGCCGGCGCGGACCGGATCGCCTCCCAGGATGCCCCGGAGGAAGGCCTCGGCCGCCCGGTAGCTCGAGCGCACGAGCGGGCCGCTCGCGACGTAGCGGAACCCGAGCTCGGTCCCGAGCGCGCGATAGGAGTCGAACTCGTCGGGCGTCACGTAGCGAACCACCTCGGCGTGCTTGGGCGTGGGGCGCAGGTACTGGCCGATCGTCAGGACGTCGACCTCGGTGGCTCGCAGCTTCTCCATGGCCTCGCGCACGTCGTCGGCGCTCTCGCCGCAACCGACCATGAGCGAGCTCTTCGTGACGGTCGCGCCTTCCTGTTTGGCCCAACGGAGCACGTCGACCGATCGCTCCCAAGAGCAGCGCGCGTCGCGCATCTTGCGTTGCAGGCCGGGCACGACCTCCACGTTGTGCGCGAAGACGTCGGGCCCGCCCTCGCGCACCACGGTCGCCACGTCGGCGCGCACCCCCGCGAAGTCGCCGACGAGCGTCTCGACCAGGAGCTTGGGCGCGTACGTCTTGATGCGCTCGACCGTCCGCGCCACGTGCGCGGCGCCGCCGTCGGCGAGATCGTCGCGGTCGACCATCGTGAGCACGACGTACGCGAGGTCGAGCGAGGCCAGCGCGCGCGCGGTGTTCTCCGGCTCGCGGGGATCGGTCACGCCGCGCGGGTCGCCGGTCGTCACCGCGCAGAAGCGACAGCCGCGCGTGCAGGTGTCGCCGAGGATCATGATCGTCAGCGTGCCTTCGCCCCAGCACTCGCCGGCGTTCGGGCAGCGGGCCTCCTCGCAGACCGTGTGGAGGTCGAGCGAGCGCATCGTCGCCTTCAGCGTGTCGTAGCGCTCGCCACCCGGGAGCCGGACGCGCAGCCAGTCGGGCTTCTTGGTCTTCGGGGCGACGGCGTCGCTCATGCCGGGAGGCATACGGCCACCCCGTGCGTACGTAAAGGTGGCTCCCGCGCCGTTGGCCCGCGGGATGCACCGCGAGCCACGGAACCCCCAGAATGAAGACGAACGGCTCGACACGGTGGCTCTCTCCGCGGCTCGCCGGCTTTCTGCGGCACGTTCCGGCGCAGGGGCTGTTCTCGGCTGCGCTCGCCCTGTCGATGCTCGGCTGCGGGACCGCGACGAGCGCGGCGGACGCCGCGATCGATCGCGCCGATGCCGGGCAGGACGCCGCCCACGGCGCGGACGCCGGCCCGGGGTTCGACGCCGACCAGGATGCGACGACGCTCGTCGATGCCGCGGAGGTCGACGCAGCGCCCGTCGGCGATGCAGGCCAGTCGGTCGTCCAGATCGGCGCTCTCGATGCCAGCTCGTCGTTCGTCGCCTGGCACGACGACGACTCCATCCCCTTGGTGCGCGGTCCGCAGGGCGGCGTGATGCTCACCCCGAACCTCGCGATCGACGGCGCGCTGGTCGCGGGCGATGCGCCCATGCTCCAGATCACCCTCTCCAACTGGACGCTCCCCGGCCCGGCTCCGCTTCCGGACTTCGCGACCTTGGGGCCGTTCAGCTACCCCTTCACTCGGATCGGCTCGCAGCTCGTCTCGGGCCAGCTCTACGATCAGCTGTCCTGGACCGAGGCGCCGGGCCAGACGGTGATCCTACGCGTACACGTGGAGGGACCGGGCTTGGACGCGGTCGGCGAGGTCCGCGTCGTCACGGCGCCGAGCGTCGCTCCCTGACCGACGGGCCGGGAGGTGTCGGCCTCGACCGAGCGCCGAACGACGTCCTACACGCGCCCGCTCGCGTTATCCTCGGCGCCCCATGCGCGTTCTCTTCGTCTCCTCGGAAATGGCCCCGTTCGCCAAGACGGGCGGTCTCGGCGACGTGTGCGGCGCGCTGCCCAAGCACCTGCGAGCGCTCGGGCACGACGTCCGCCCCTTCGTCCCGCTCTATGCGAAGGCGCGCGAGAAGGCCAAGCCCCTGCGCTGGGTCTTTCCCGAGCTCTCGGTCGAGCTCGGCGCGCGTCGCATCCGCTTCGGCATCGCCAGCGCGCCGTTCCCGGACGGCGGCGATCCTTGCTACTTCGTCGTCTGCCCCGAGCTCTTCGACCGTCCGAGCATCTACACGACGGACGCCGACGAGCACCTGCGCTTCTCGTTGCTCTCGTGGGCTGCGCTGAAGACGTGCCAGGCCTGGCAGTGGTCACCCGAGATCGTGCACGCGAACGACTGGCAGACGGCGCTGATGCCGCTGACGATCAAGTTCGCCCTGCGCTGGGACCGGCTCTTCCAGAGCACGAAGTCCGTCTTCACCATCCACAACATCGGCTACCAGGGGAGCTTCTCGGCGAGCGTGCTTGCCGACACTGGGCTCGCCGAGATCCGCGAGCACTTCCACCAGGACCTGCTGAACGAGGGCAAGGTCAACTACATGCTGCACGGCGTCCTCTACGCCGATGCGATCACCACGGTGTCGCCGACCTACGCGCGCGAGATCATGACGCCCGAGCACGGCGTCGGAATGGACCCCTTCTTGCGCGGCAGGGGCCCGGGCGTGCTCGGCATCCTCAACGGGATCGACGAGGACGAGTGGAGCCCCGAGAAGGACAAGCTCATCCCGCAGCGCTACGGCGTCGGCGACTGGCAGGGCAAGGAGGCCAACAAGCGCGCGCTGCTGCAGCAGGTGGGGCTGCCCTACCACCCACGAGCGCCGCTCTTCGGGATCGTCTCGCGCCTGGCCTGGCAGAAGGGCTTCGAGCTCTGCGAGCCCGTGCTCCCGGGGGTGCTCGCGCGGCACGATGCGCAGCTCGTCGTGCTCGGCACGGGCGAGGCCCGCTACGAGCAGTTCTTCGCGCGCCTGCAGGCGCAGTTCCCGCACAAGGTTCGCTTCGTGCGTGCGTTCAGCGAGCCGATGGCGCACTTCATCGAGGCGGCGTCGGACATGTTCCTGATGCCGTCGCGCTACGAGCCGTGCGGGCTCAACCAGATGTACAGCCTGCGCTACGGCACGGTGCCGATCGTGCACAAGACCGGAGGCCTCGCCGACACCGTGCGCCTGTATCGAGGCCGCGGATCGGAGGGCAACGGCGTGCTCTTCGATCACTTCGACGCGCGCGGCTTCCGCTGGGCGATCGAGTACGCGCTCGAGCTCTGGGGCAGCGGCGCCGGCGCCGACCGCGAGCGATTCCGCGAGATCCAGGCGAACGGGATGCGCGCCGAGCACGGCTGGCCGAAGCAGGCCCAGAAGTACGTCGAGGTCTACCGAGCGATCCACGCCTGAAGCGCGATCCAGGGCGACGAGCCGGGGACGTCGCGCGTCAGTCGTGGCAGACGAGGCTCGAGCGGCCCAGCGAGCGCGGGCCGAAGCACGCGCTCTCGGGCTCGTGGAGCTCCGCGACGCAGCCGAAGCGCGGCACGATCTCGTCGCAGTGGCCGACGTGGACACGGAGCCTCGTCCCCTCGGGGCAGTCGCGCCCATCCGGGCTGCTCGCGGCGTCCTCGAAACGCTCGGCGATGCAGAGCCCCTCGCAGTCGGCCGACGAGAGACAGCGCCGGCCGGCGTCGTGGGTGGGCCGCGTGCACGCGAGCGACTGGGCCATGCCCACCGGTCCGAAGCGCCCGCCCTCCGCGGCGCACACGGCGCGCGCGGCGGCGAGCTCGGGGTCCTCCACCGAGGCGAGCTCGACGCTCGCTTCGATCGGTGCTCCGTCCACTTCGCCCGTGACGCGCACGGTCAGGGTCGCCGGCGCGGCGCGCCCGGTCACCACGCGCGTGAGCGACTCCCCGTAGGTGAGGTGTGCCCACGCGGCGTCGAGCTCGTAGAGCGTTCGCCCGCTCGCGTCGTCGCCGATCTCGATCCGCGTGATCGTCGCCAGCCCGCGGCCGCACCAGGCGCCACCATCCCAGCGCGAAGCGATCTCGGGCGGAGCGAGGGCCAAGCCGTCGTGACCGGCGCAGGGTCGGCCTCGGGCTCGACCGCCACCGGCGCCTCGCTCGCCGGTGGCTCGCCCGGCGGCGCCGTGCTCTGCGGGCAGGCGGGCGGCTCGCTCGCCGCGTGCGGCGGCTCCACACGCCGTGAGGAGCGTCAGAACGAGGGCGGGGCCGAGGACGCGCGCCATGTCTCGTCGACATACCCTCGCGGCGGAAGTTCCACGGCCGACACGCAGCGGCGCCCGACGCCAATCACATCCAGCGGTGCAGGTAGCTCGCGAGCTCGGCGTCCAGCGCGAGCGCGACCGCTCCGATCCCCACCGCGAGCGTTGCTACGGCGAGCGCGACGCGGGGCGCGCGCGGCCGAAGACGAGCGCCACCAACGCGAGCACCAGGCCGACGAGCGGCAACGAGAGCATCCCGACCGTGAGGGCGCCGTGAGCGGGCTCGCCGCGTGCGCCCGCGAGGGTCACGAGCTCGGTCGCGCGCTCGCGGCCTTCGCGCGCGCCGATCGGCTCGAACGACGGGTCGAGGTGGAAGCGCAGCGGCTCGCCGGGTGTCTGCGCGCCCAGCCAGGCGATCCCGATCGCCCACCACGAGCCGTCCGCGTCGGGGACGAAGGACACGTCCGACGGGCGCGCGCGGAGCCGGCCCCCGCACGCGCCCTCCTCCGGGCAGAGGGAGAGCTCGTCGTCGTTCCCCTCGACGCGGAGCCAGCGCTCGCCGTAGGCGAACCGCTCCGGGTAGTGCTCGGCGCCGTAGGCGCGGCCGGTGGCGAGGTCGACGATCCCCAGACCGACCGACGCCGCGCCATGGTCGCTCGCGCGCACCGTCTCCCACGCGTGCGGGAGCCGGACGAAGCGGGCTCGCGCGGTGGTGCTCGGCACGTGGCTCCCCGCGCCGTCGACGAACGCTTCGCGGAGCAGCCACGTCGGGGCCTCGAGCAGCGGAGCGTCGCCGGCGAAGTCCGAGCGCTGGGTCGTCACCGCGCCGACGTGCTCGGTCGCCCCGTCCTCGGTGTGCTCGTAGAGCGCCAGCTCGACGGGCGCGCCCCACTGCGCGTCGCGTGGCCAGGCGACCCGCAAGACGTGCCAGCCGTCGGCGTCCCGTCGTGCGGAGACCGACACGGAGGCCCACGCCGAGGCGTGCTCGAAGGGCTCCGCGGGGGCGGCGAGAAAACGGGTGATGGCGGGAGCGCCGGCGGCGGTCAGGGTCGAGATGCGGACGGCGCCGTCGTGCTCGCCGTCGTTCACGGGAAGCTCGACGTACTCGATCGCGCCTCCCGACACGCCGACACCGAGCGTACCGAGCCCTCCGCGCGCAGTCGTGGACCACGCCGTGATGGAGACTTCATCGAGCGGGCCGCCACCGTCGAGCGTGAAGATCGCGCCGTCCATCACCACCACGAGAGCGCCGTCGGCGCGCCGCAGCATGATCGTCTCGTCGGCGGCGGGGGCGCTCGCGCGCGGGACGGTCGCGACCTCCAGCCGCTCGGAGCCGATCGCCCAGCGGACGATCACGTTCCGGTCCTCTTCTCGCGATGGCGTGTGCACGAAGCCGAGGTGGTAGGCGACCCCATCGGCGAGGAAGGTCGGCGGCTGGACGAAGAGCGTCGCGGGGTCGACCGGCTCTCCGGACACGTCCACGACGTTCAGCGTGTCCGAGCGCGTCGGCGCGCTCGTGGCGGACCCCAGCTGGGACCAAGGCCAGAGCCCTCCGACGGTGAGCCCGAGAGCGAGCGCGACCGCCATGGCACGCGGCAGCGTCGCGCTTCGCGCCTGCGCCTTCTCCGCGCTCATGCGAACGACATACGCCGCCGCGCGGCGAGCCTCCCCGGTCTCGGGTCTCGATCCCGCCTCGCGGAAAAAGTCCGAGACGGCTCGCCGCGCCGCGGCGTGGTCACGGCGCGAGCAGCGGCTGGGGCTCCACGGCGTCGTCGAAGGTGACCGTGCGGCTCGGCGTGGTGACGGTGGGTGGGCCGCCGTCGTCGGGGAACGCGATCGTGTGCGCCCCGGCGCCCGTGGCGATCGTGACGGTGGTGACGCCAGCGGCCGTCGTCGCGCTGGCGGAAGTGACCGCACCGTCGATGCCCAGCACCGTGACGAGATGCGCATCCCCGGCCGCGCTCGCCGGCACGTCGAGGCGATGACCACCGGAGTACTCGGCCGCGTCGACCGCGCTCCATGCCGTCTCGGTCGGCGTTCCGGCGCCGAGCACGAAGAACGCGTCGAGGCGCCCGTCGGTGCCGATCATCTGGGCGCCGGCCCCGGCGATCGCGGGATCGAGCGGGGTGTTCAGCCCGAAGATCGCCTGCGTCGACGGGTCGCTCGTCGCCACGCGATCGTCGATCACGACCACGCCGGGCCGTACGAACACGAGACGGCGCAGCACCTCCGTGACGGTGTCGTCCTCGTAGGCCGGGGCCGTGTCGGTCGACACGTAGAAGATCTCGCCGTCCGTCTCGAGCGCTCGGAGCACCGAGGTCGTGCCCTCGCGCATCGGCAGCGGGTCGCCGCCTCGAACGAGGCGCACGAGGTTGTGCACCTCGACCCCCTGCACGATGCCCGAGTGCGAGAGGACGTTCTCGTCGAACGCGAGCCACTCGCCCGAGAAGAGCACGAACGAGCCCTGATCCTGGTGCGCGTGCGACTCGGTGTAGGGCCCGGCGACGAGCGCGAGATAGCTCGCATCGGTCGCCCACGCCGAGCGTGCGAACACGTGGCCAGTCCCGACGGCGTGATAGACGGTGCCGAGCCGCGCGAGCGGCGCGCCCGTCACCGTCGGGGCGTACAAGAAGTCGTAGAGGAACTGGAACCGCTGCTCCATCTGCGGCACCGAGCACTGCTCGAGGAACGTCACGGCCGACGCCGCGACGGGATCACTCGGATAGAGGTCCACCAGCGTGAGCAGGTACTGGCGGTGGTAGTCGAAGAGCGCCGCCGTCGAGTCGCGCGCATGGTCGCCCGTCGGCGCGAGACGATCGAGCGTCGGCGTCGTCGCGTGCAGGAGATGCGGCATCGAGGCGCGCGTGTGGCTCGTGAGGTCGGCGATGTTCTCGCCGGTGCTCGCCTCCCAGACGTCGTAGAGCCAGAAGAGGCGCCGCATCGCGGTCCCGTAGCCCGTGCCCTCGCGCGAGCCGCCGCCGACGAGGTCGCGCTCGAAGGTCGGGACCAGCTCGGTCTCGATCTTCGTGGTGCGGAACTGCGTGAGCCAGCCCGCGGCCATGTCGTTCTCGCCGTCGGTGGCGAGCCCGAGCATCATCGTCGCCTCGAGGAACGAGTAGTAGTAGTTGTTGGACGGGTTGTTCACCGACCAGCCGGACCAGGGGAAGGGGCTCCCGTTCCAGACGGCGTCGTCGGGATGCCACACGTTCCACACCGCCTGGTTCGCGTAGGCGATCCACCGCGTGCGCTGCTCGGCCGACACCGACGCGAAGCACCAGTCGTAGACCAGTGCGAGGTCGCCGACGTAGTCGCCGACGTAGAGGTAGCTGTCGCCCGCGACCTCCGCGTTGCTTCCGCCGGCGATGCGGGCCTCTTCGGCGAGGACGATCTCGTCGATCTCGCGCACCGCGTGCGTGCAGTAGCGCGCGTCTCCGGTGAGCACGCCCACGAGCGCGGCGTCGGACTGGCGGAAAGCGTAGACGGTCCCCGGGGCATCGAGCTCCGTGTCGACGGCGCTGCGGAAGCGCGCGCCGGGCCCACTGCCGAGCGTGCTCGTCAGCCGGGCGCGGACGCCGGATCGATCGGAGAGCAGGATGCGCGGGTGGTCGCCGAGCACGATGGGGCCGGCGTCGGCACGCGGTGCATCGACCGACGCATCGCGGGCGGCGTCCGCTCCGCCGCGGCCGGCGTCGCCGGTCGGAGGAGCCGGCTCACCGCAAGCGCCGAGGGCCAGGACGAGGACGAGGGCAGTGCTGGTTCTCACCGCGCCAGGATATCAGCCCATGCGGCCGAGGTCGTAGACGCGCTCGTAGCCGCGCGTGAGGTTCGCGATCGTGACGGTGATCGCGCCCGTCGGCGCGTAGCGATAGGTCTCTTCGATCTCCTCTTGCGCCAGCGCCGGGCTGGGCGCGACGGCGCGGTCGAGGTCGTTCCGATCGCGGAGCGCCGGGTCGTACGGGAAACAAACCTCGCGCCACGGGGTGAGCTCGCCGTTCGGGACGCCCCGTGCGTCGAGCGACGAGCACTCGAGGAAGCGGAGGTGGCCGACGGTGTGGCGCGGGTGGTAGCGGCGCCGCACGACGCGCTCGACGACCGTCTCCGCCGCGCTCGCGGCGAGCGCGGCGTCCTTGTCGAAGATCGGATCGAAGATCTTCTCGCGGCCCCCGGCGCCCTCGCGCCAGACGCCGAAGTGGCGCGTGACGTTCTCGTGCACGAGCACACCGGCGTCGGGGTCGGCCGCGACCGCGAGCCCGATCGCCGTCGCCGCATGCGGAATCGGGGCGAGCAGCACCTTCCGACCCAGTCGCGCCCGGAGCGCCTTCAGGACGCCCGCGAACGACGCGCCGCCGCCCACGACGTAGACGGCACCGAGCTGCCGCGCGTCTTCCGGGTCGAGGCCGTGCGCGGGGAGCGTCGCGAAGAGGCGGTCGACGGTCCCGATCGTCCGGTCGACGAGCGGCTCGCAGGCCGCGAGCACGTCGGCGGCCGGCAGCACCACGGGGGCCGCCTCGGGGAGCACCGTCGCGAGGTCGACCATCACGTTGCGCGACACGGTCGTCATCGCCTCTTTCGCCGCGCGCGCCGCGTCGCCCAGTCGGGCGCGCTCCACGCTCGAGAGCGAGGCCGGCGCGATCCCCGCCCGCGCGAGCGCGAGCGCGAGGATCGCCTCGTCGAAGTCGTCCCCGCCCAGGCGCCCGATGCCCTCGGTCGCGAGCAGATCGAAGTGGCGGCCACGGAGCGAGATCGCCGACGTGTCGAAGGTCCCGCCGCCGAGGTCGTAGACCACCACGTAGCGCTTGGGGCTGCGCTTGTTCTCGACGCCCAGGTGCCGGTGGGCGTACTCGATGCCCGCCGCGGTGGGCTCGTTCACCACGCTCAGCACGTCGATGCCCGCCCGCCGGCACGCCTCGATCGTGAGCCAGCGCTGGCGGCTGGTCGCGTTCGCAGGGACCGCGATCGCGGCCGAGAGCGGCTCGGTCGCGGGCACCTCGAGGCTCGAGGCGCGGATGGCGGTCGCGACGTGGCGCACGAACGCGGTCATCAGCGCGAGCGCGGACGGACGCGAGGGCAACGCGGAGATCGGGTCGTCGGGCGCGACGTCCGCGACCGCGCGCTTGATGGAACGAACGACGCCCTGCGCCTCGCCCACGCGCGCCACGGCCTCCCAGCCGAAGACGAGCGTGCCGCCGATCTCGGCGGCGACGCCGGGGATCCACTCGCGCACCGTGCCGTCGGCCTCGAAGGACGCGAGCGGATACGAGCCACTGCGTACGGCCGCGACGACCGTGCGCGTGGTTCCGAGGTCGATGCCGAGCCGCACGCGGGGAGGATAGGTCGAGTCCGAGAAACACGCCCGTTTCCGTCGATCGCGCGGTTCGTGTAAGGAGCTCGGCCGCGTCGAGCGCTCGATTGCGGGTACGATGCGGCGATGAGATCCGGTCGCGTGATCGTGCTCGCCGCGCTCCTTCTCTCGCTGGCCGGATGCACCTCGGCCACCCCGTCCGGGACGAGCGACGATGGTGACGTCTCCCGCGACGCCGCTCCTTTCGCCCGCGACGCCGAGACGATGGCGGACACCCCGCCCGTCGCGGACGGTGGAGGCGGTGGGGCCACGTGCCCGCCCCGCGGGCCGAGCGACGTCGGTGTCCGCGACCCCTCGCGTCTGGCTCCCTCGGGCCGCATCGTCGTCAGCACGAGCGGCACCGTCGTCGAGAACGTCGACGTCGCGGGCGACATCGAGATCACGGGGGGCGCGACCAACGTGGTGATCCGCAACTTCCGGATCACGACCGACGCGTACTGGGGAGTCTTCGTGCGCGACGGAAGCGACGTCGTGATCGAGGACGGCGAGATCGACGGCCTCGGTCTGATCGACGACGCCATCCGCGGCGCGGGCTACGCCGCGCGGCGCCTCTACATCCACGACATCGAAGGCGACTCGTTCAAGGCCCACGGCCACAACACGATCGAGTGCAACTACGTCACCGACATCGGGCGCGGCGCCGAGGCGCACGGCGACGGCGTGCAGATGATGGGTGACGGCGACATCTCCATCGTCCGGAACAACTTCGATCTCACGTCCGGAAGCCTCACCGCGTGCATCTTCCCGTTCGGCACCGATCCCGTGCAGGGCCGCGTCGACGTGGTCGGCAACCGCTTCGACGGCGGTGGCTGGGTCGTCTACTGCCACGACACGCTCTACGTGCGCGACAACGTCTGGGGGCCCGACTACGGGTACGGCGCCGTCACCGGTGCATGCGCGGAGTGGTTGAACAACACGTGGGAGTCGGACGGAGCCCCGGTTCCGTACTGATCGGGCCGCTCACGGCGGGCTCACGGTCGGCTGCGGCCGGGCCGGCCTCGCCACCCGCTTCGAGGCTCGAAGGCCGAGCGCGCCGCGGACGACGCTCCTCACCAGCGTGGTGCCGAGCACCGCGGACGCCGTGATTGCTCCGCCGAACAGCGCGCCGGCCACGCCGCACGAGACGAGATCCTGGCCGGTGAGGAAGAGGCCCTCGATCGGCGTCCGTGCGCGGAGCGGCAAGCGGAAGCGTGGAGGCGGGTGCGAGAGGCCGTAGATCTCGCCGTGCTCGTGCGCGGTGAAGTGCCGCGTGGAGAGCGGTGTCGAGAGCTCGGCGTGCACGACGTGACCGCGCATCGCCGGACGCTGCCGGAGCGCGATCTCGAGCAAGCGCTCGGACATGCGCGCCTTCCACGCCTCGTAGTCGGCGCCGCGCTTCTTCCACCGCCCGTGCTGCCACGCCCGGAGCCAGTCGACGCTCGCGATCGTGACCAGCTCGACGGTGGCCTTCCCCGGAAAGCGGTCGCCGAAGCTCGGGTCCTTCGCCGAGGGGAACGACGCGTACACGAGCGGGATCGGCGCGTCGTCCCGCGCGAGGAAGCGGGTGAACGCGACCTCGCGATCTCGCTCCGGGTAGATCCACAGGTTGGTGCCCGTGAGCCCGAGGTCCGCGTCGGTCCGGTCGAGCCCGAGATAGAGCGAGAGGTGCGATGCCGAGGGACCGACGCCGCGGAGCGCGGCACCGAGCCCGCTCCGCTCGGTCACCTCCGCCACGATCTCGGGCGGGAGCAGGCGGAAGAACGTCGCCGGCGCGCCGGCGTCGCTGACGACGATCGGCGCGCGCAGCTCGCGCCCGTCGACCATGCGCACGCCGACGGCACGCCCGCGCTCGACGAGCACACGCTCGACCTCGGCGGCGACGAAGATCCGGCCTCCGGCCTCCTCGATCACGGTCGCGGCGCCGGCGGCGATCCGGCTCGCGCCGCCGATCGGATAGTAGGCGCCGCCGAGGTAGTGGCTCACGACCATCGCGTGGATCGCGAAGCTCGCCTGGCTGGGCAAGAGTCCGTAGTCGCCGCACTGTGCCGTGAGCACGTCGTAGAGCGGTCCGTGGCCCACGATGGGCCGGACGACCTCTTCCACGGTGCGATCCGAGAAGCGATGCGCGGGCGCGCGCAGCGCCGGGCCGATCCAGCGCGAGAGCCGAGGCGAGAGCGCGCGCTCGGCGAAGAAGGGCCCGCCGGTCGCGGCGGCGCGCACCACCGTCCTCAGGTAGCGCTCGATGTCGGCGCGCCGGCCGGGAAATCGCGCGGCGAGGCTCTCGACGAAGCGGCGGCCGCCGGCGACGAGATCGTAGTGCTCACCGTCCGCGAGCACGACGCG
Source organism: Sandaracinaceae bacterium (assembly GCA_044223665.1). Lineage (GTDB taxonomy): Bacteria > Myxococcota_A > Polyangia > Polyangiales > Sandaracinaceae > JBBSAT01. The sequence goes on from JBGALT010000014.1 coordinate 79,232, forward strand.
GTCGTAGACGTCGGGCATCGGTGCCCACGCGAGCGAGCCGCCCGTGACCTCGTCGAAGAGCCGCCGCACGGGAGAGCCGGGCTCGCACTGGCCGATGTAGTGCACGCCCACGTCCCACTCGAAGCCCGGTCGCGTGAAGACGTGCGTGAAGCCGCCGGCCGTCGAGTGGCGCTCGAGGACGAGCACGCGGCGACGGCCGTGACGCGCGAGCAGCGCGGCGCTCGCGAGGCCGCCCATCCCCGAGCCGACGACGATGGCGTCCCAGCGTCCGTCCGGCGCCGCCTGCTTGTACGAGAGACCGACCCGGCGTGACATGCGCCCAGCGTAGCCGACCCGACGGCCGCGGGCGTGGATGCCTGGGCGGACGCTCGTGTCTGCCTCCGCGGGGACTCTCGGTTCGGCCGGGTTGCCGATCGAACGACACTCCTCGAGCCCCGAACGGCGAAGGCCCGCTGCGATCGCTCGCAGCGGGCCTCTTCGCGCTCGTCCTCGCGCCGCGCTCAGATCTGGTAGCCGATCGAGCCGCCGAACGCGAAGCCGTAGAGGTTGTAAGAGAGGTCGACGCGGATGACGAGCTGCCGGATCGGCGTGATGCGCGCCGTGACGCGCGGCAGGTCGAGCCAGCCGAACATCGGAGGGATGCCGCCGTCGCCGAAGTAGAACGGGTTCGGGCCGGTGCCCTGCGCGCCGTTGCCGTTGCCGGTGGGGCCGGGGCCGCCGCCGTTCTGGATCTGGTAGGTGCCGCCCATCGTGCGGCTGCCGTCGAGGCGGCCGTTGGTGCCGACACGCTCGACGTTGCCCTCGCAGTAGCCGCCGCCGCCGTCGAGGGGCCCCGTGCACATGCGATAGCCGGAGGCCGCGGTCGAGTCGGGCGTCGCTTCCTGACGGTACAGGTTGCCGATCGTCCCGCCGAGCGAGAGGCCGAAGCCGATGTCGATCGCGAAGTACTCGTTGATCGGCACGGCCCACTGCACCTGCACGCTGCCGAACACGACGCCGAGGTTCGCGCGGACGTACTCCATCTCCGTGTCGGCAGCGTTGGTGCCGTGGAAGAAGCCGTCGCCGTAGAGGCCCGTGTAGCCCGCCTCGACGATGAAGTTCAGACCGTTGCGGCGCCACGCGAAGTAGCCGCCGAGCGTGCCTTCCACCGGGCTGTTGCCGCGGTAGGTCACGAACGCGCCGATCAGGAAGTCGGGGACGACGATGCCGCGGGTGAGGAAGCCGAAGTTGAAGTAGTCGCGGTTGGTCTCGTCGAGGCGCGCGCTGATGCCGTCGTCCGCGCTCGGCGGCTCCTCCGACTCCTCGAGGATCGCTTGCTCGTCGCCGAGCGCGTGCCCCGACTCGACCGTGCGCGCACCGGTGTCGGTGCTGCTCGTCGTCTCGGCGCTCGCCTGGTCGGCCTCGAGCGACGACGAGGTCGAAGAAGAAGTGGTCGTCGTCGTGGTGGTCGTCGCCTGCGCCTCCGCGCGACCAGCCATGCCGAGACCCAGAGCGGCCATCAACACCGCGAAACGAGCGAGCACACGCATGGGGATCCCTCCGAAGTCAGGGCGGGATCCTACCGTGCCCGTCGCGCGCTTGAACAGATCCCCGCACGGGGCCGTGAGGGAACGCGGCTGCGTCCACCCAGAACGGACCCCCGCGCCGCCGTCGTCAGGCCTTCGCGCTCGGGGCGGCGGTGACCATCCCGGGCGAGCTCGTGTGCTGGCCGGTGAGCTCGGCGATGGTCTGCGAGAGCTCCTTGTTGATGCGGCGCACCCAGGCCTGCTTCTGGTGGAAGGGCAGGAACGCGGCCTTGAAGCCGTTGGAGATCATGTGGCTGATCTCGGGAAGGCCCATCCCCATCTCCTTGTGGCAGAGCCAGAGCTCCTTGCTCACGGTGGTGTCGGTGATGAGGCGGTTGTCGGTGTTGATCGTCACCCGCAGTCCGAGGTCGTGATAGAGCTTGAGCGGGTGCGAGGCGAGGTCGCGGACCGCGCCCGTCTGCACGTTCGAGCTCGGGCAGCACTCGAGCGCGATGCGGTGATCGTTCACGTAGTGGAGCAGATCGCCGTCCTCGCGCAGGCGACAGCCGTGGCCGATGCGGTGCGCGCCGCACTGGTGGATGGCCTGGTGGATCGACGCCGGGCCGTAGGCTTCGCCGGCGTGGATCGTGACGTTGCAGTTGTTGTCGCGGACGAGCTGGAACGCCGGCAGGTGGTGCTTGGGCGGATGGTCGTACTCGGCGCCGGCGAGGTCGAAGGCGACGACGCCGCGTCCCTTGTAGGCGACCGCGAGCTCGGCCATCTCGAGCGAGCTCTCGGGCGAGATGTTCCGGATGCCGCAGAGGATGACGTTGCTGTCGATGCCGAAGCGCTCCTTGGCCTGCCAGAGGCCCTCGAGCACTGCCTCGACCACGGCGGTCAGGCGCAGGCCCTTGCGCGTGTGGAGCATCGGCGCGTAGCGGACCTCCATGTAGCGGACGTTCTCTCGCGCGGCGTCCTCACCCAGCTCGCGGGCGGCGCGGACCAGCGCTTCCTCGGTCTGCAGGACCTGCAGCGTGACGTCGAAGGCCTTGAGGTACTCGACCAGCGAGCCGGTGTTCTCGCCGAGGTGCATCACGCGCTTCAGCTCGTCCGAGGTCTTGCCCGGGAGCGCGATGCCGCCCTTGTCGGCGAGGTCGAGGATCGTCTCGAGGCGGAGCGAGCCGTCGAGGTGGACGTGGAGGTCCGTCTTGGGGAGCCGCTCGAAGAACGAGAGCGGCAATTCGTTCGTCGCATGTGCCATGGGTCGATCTAGCACGGTGATTCCGGTCTCGCGAGCCCGTGCAAGAGGCTGGCTGTCTCGGTTACCATGGCCGCCATGCGTGCTCTCGTCTTCGCTCTGACCTTGCTCGCCACCTCCGGCGCCGCGGCCCAGGCCGCTCCCACGAGCTACGAGGCGCGCGTCCGGCAGGCGACCGAGCAGATCGCCCACGGCGACCGCGCGACCGCGACGACGACGCTGCAGGCGGCCATCGCGGAGGCACCGTCGCGCCCGGCTGCGTACTGCACGCTCGGCGAAGCACAGCGCGTCGCGAGTGACTTCCAGGGCTCGCTCGCGAGCTTCCAGAGCTGCCTGCGCTTCGCGCGCGACGAGGACGACGTCCTGCAGATCGCCCGGGCGATGCACGGCGTCGCGACGGCACACGAGCGGCTCGGCCAGATGGCCGAAGCTCGCGCCGCCTGGCTCGAGTTCCAGCGCTTCGCGGAAGGGGCCACGCGCGTGGCCAGCGCGACGCAGGCGCGCGAGCGCGTCTCGGCGATCGACGTGCAGGGCGAGCAGGAGCGCGTGTACGTCGACGTACGCGGGCGCATCGCCGAGCGCGAGCGCATCGCACGCGAGGCCGCTGCGGCGCCGCCTCCTCCGCCGCCGACCAGCACGTCGCGCGGTCGCACCCACCGCTGATCGACTCCTTCCTGCGCGCGGAGCGGGCCCGGCCAGAAGGGCAGCCGTGCCCGGCGCGTGGACCCTTGACCCTTCGCTCGGGCGAACCACGATGGCGACGGCATGGCCGTCTCCGCACGCCGCGCGACCGTTCTCGCGCTGCTCGCTTCGATCGCGATGAGCGCGCTCGAGGCGACCGTCGTCGGCACCGCGATGCCCACCGTGATCGCCGAGCTCGGTGGCCTCGACCGCTACGGCTGGGTGGGCGCCGCCTACATGCTGGCGTCGACGGTGACGATGCCGCTCTACGGCAAGATCGCCGACCTCTACGGCCGCCGCCCGACGCTGGTGTTCGGCATCGTGGTCTTCACGCTCGGCTCGTTCCTCTCCGGCGCGGCGACGAGCATGACGATGTTGGTGCTCGCGCGCGGGCTACAGGGCATCGGCGCGGGCGCGATGCAGCCGGTCGCCATGACGATCGTGGGGGACCTGTTCACGCTCGAAGAGCGCGGCCGTGTGCAGGGGCTCTTCGGCGCCGTCTGGGGCGTCAGCGGGATCGCGGGGCCCATCGTGGGCGGGCTCCTCGTCGCGACCGTCGGCTGGCGCTGGGTGTTCTGGATCAACCTCCCGCTCGGGATCGCGGCGATCACGATGCTGCTCCGGAGCTACCACGAGGCGCCGCGCGCGAAGGTGAGCGTGCGGATCGACTGGTGGGGCGCGCTCACGCTCACGCTCGCCTCGATCGCGCTGCTGATCGGTGCCGAGCGCGAGTGGCCGATGATCACCCTCCCGCTCGGGCTCGCGCTCGGGGTCGCCTTCGTCTTCATCGAGCGCGAGGCCGACAGCCCGGTGCTGCCGCTCCCGCTGCTCGCGCGTCGCGGCATCGCGGTCGCCTCGCTCTCGAGCCTGCTGCTCGGCGCGGCGATGATGGCCGCGGTGATGTTCGTACCGCTCTATGCGCAAGGCGTGCTCGGTGCGAGCGCGCCCGAGGCCGGCGCGACGATCGCACCGATGCTCGTCGGCTGGCCGCTCGCGTCGGCCGCGACGAGCCGCGCGCTCACCCGCGTCGGGTTCCGGCTTCCGGTGATCGCGGGCTCGCTCGTGGTGACGGTCGGGCTCGTCGGCCTCGCGCTGCTCGTGCGGCCGGAGGCGAGCCTCTGGGCGCTGCGCGGCGCCATGTTCGTCTACGGGCTCGGCATGGGCTTCACGCTCACGGCGCAGATCCTCGCGGTCCAGTCGAGCGTGGAGGCGAGCGAGCGCGGCGTCGCGACGGCGACGAACCTCTTCGCGCGCTCGATGGGTGGCGCGCTCGGCGCGGGGGCGCTCGGCGCGGTGTTCACGGCGGCGCTGGGCGAGAGCCTTCCCGCCGAGACGGTCGCCATGCTGCTCGATCCGCACCGGCGCGCGGACGTGGTCTCCGAGGCGACGGCGCGGGCGCTCGCGTCGGGCCTGGCGCCGATCTTCCAGGTCGGCGCGGCGCTCGGGCTCGTGGCGCTGGTCGTTTCGTTCCTCTATCCGCGCGACGAGAAGCGCTCGGTCGCGGTCGCGCCGATCGAGCCCGCGGCCTCGCTCGAGTAGCGCGTCAGTTCGGGCGGCACATCGAGAAGCCGAACGTGCCGACGGGCATGCACGTGTAGCCCGTCGGGCAGAGCCCGTCGTTGCAGAGGCGCGTGCAGTGGCCGACGGGGCCGCTCCCGTCGCAGAGGCCGCTCGTGCACTCGTAGCTGTGGGCACAGACCTGCGTGAGATCGAGGCCGCCCGCGAGCTCGCAGACGAGGAAGACGTCGGTCCCGTCGACCAGCGGTTGGCATCCGGTGCCGGGCGGGCAGCCTCCCTGGGGGCCGCACGCCTGCACGCACGTCGGCCCGAGCACGGCGCTGGTGTCGCACGCATCGCTCCGGCAGGTGGGCGCGGAGACCGCCGAGCAGGCGGCGCCGATCGGATCGCCACCGGTGATGTCGGCGGGCGGGATGCACAGCGCGTTGCCGCCGGGGTTGAGCGTGCGGTTGCACTGGTAGGGCGGGAAGCCCGGAAGCCGCATCGGGCAGTCGGCCGCGTTGTCGCACTCGGTGGTGCAGCCCAGCGTCGTGCAGTAGCCCGCGCCCGTGCTCGTCGCCGGCGGGCACTCCGAGCCGCCCGCCGTGCAGTTCGTCTCGACGTTCACGCAGATCTTCTGCGACGACCCGCCCGAGCGCGAGCAGGCGTAGCCGGAGGGGCACTCGGAGGCGTTGTTGCAGAAGCGCGTGCAGTAGCCGCCGTCGGTCGTGCCCAGACAGAGGCCGTGCACGCAGACGTCCGGCGTCCCGGTGGTGCAGGCGGCGCCGACGTCGTCGGGCACGCAGAAGCCGCCGACGCAGGTGTGCTCGTGCGCGCACTGCGCATCGCCGCTGCACGCACGGGTGCAGAAGCGCGTGCCGCCGCGATCGAGCGTGCACGGCGCCGCACCGGCGCAGTTGGCGCTGGTGCTGCAGCGATCGAGGTAGCGCCCGGTCCCCTGGACGAACGCATCGTTCGGCGCGACCCAGGCGTCGTTCGGCGCCGTCCACGCGTCGTTCGGCGTCGTCGACCACGCATCGTTGGGCGGGACGAACGCGTCGACGCCCGGCACGTGCGCGTCGACGCCGACGTGCGCATCGTTGCCGGGGACGAACGCATCGGCCGCCTGGCCGTCCAGACCCCCATCGCGAGGGCCTCCGTGGGGCGTCGGGTTCGCGAGCGCGCAGCCCGAGCCGAGAGCGCTGCTTCCGACGAGAGCCAACGACCGCTAAAAGTGGCGCATCGTACGGCCTCCATCCTCTCACGACGCGGCTCGACGCACCACGTTTGTCCGGGCGGTGCAGCCGTCGTAGCCTCCTCGCCCGATGGCGGAAACTTCCACGGCGGACGAGACGACCTCGGTCCTCGGCGTCGCCATCCGCGATGCGGCGCGTGCGCGAGAGGTGGCCGAGGTCGCGATGCGGCACGGCTTCGGCGAGCTCCTGCTCCGCGTGCCCTTCGCTGCACCTTTTCTTCCGCGCAGCGCCGCCCAGCACCGGGTCGAGGGCACGGCGGCCGAGCGCTTCGCGCGCTTGCTCGGCGAGCTCGGGCCCACCTACATCAAGCTCGGGCAGGTCCTCTCGATGCGCTCGGATCTGCTGCCGGCCGACTGGATCAAGGCGCTGGCGAAGCTCCAGGACAACGCGCCGCCCATCACGCTCGCCGAGGTGCAGGCCCAGATCGAGAAGGCGCTCGGCCATTCACCGAGCGAGCTCTTCGCGTCGTTCGACGAGAAGCCGCTCGCGACGGCCTCGATCGGACAGACGCACCGGGCGACCACCAAGGACGGCCACCGCGTCGTGGTGAAGGTCCAGCGGCCGGGGATCGGCGCCAAGATGCGGGGCGATCTCGACCTGCTCTTCATCGCGGCGCGCGCCCTCGAGTCGAGCATCGACGAGCTGAAGCTCATCCAGCCCTCGTCGATCGTCTCCGAGTTCGAGAAGAGCATCTTGCGCGAGCTCTCGTTCACGACCGAGCTCGCGAGCCTCGTGACGATGCGCCGCCTGCTCGACCCCAAGCGCAAGGTCGTGGTGCCCGAGCCGATCCCCGAGCTCAGCTCGCGCACCGTGCTCACGATGCACTTCTTCGACGGACGCCCGGTGCGCGACCTCGCGCCCGGCTCGAAGGAGGCGCGCGCCGCGATCACCGAGGTGATCCACGCGATGTGCAAGGGCGTGCTGGTCGACGGCTTCTTCCACGGCGATCCGCACGCCGGGAACATCCTCGTCGGCCCCGACGGCACCGTCTGCCTGCTCGACCTCGGGCTCGTGGGCACGCTCTCGCCGGAGCAGCGGGAGGACCTCGTCACGCTCGTGCTCGCCACGATCTTGAACGACGCGAGCACGGTGGCGCGGGTGCTGCTCAAGCTCGGGACGCCGACCCAGCGCGTGGACATCGCCGAGCTCAAGGCCGACATCACGCGCGTGCGCAGCGATCACGTGATGGTGAGCGCGCTCTCCGACTTCGACAGCCAGGCCTTCATCGAGGAGTTCGCGCGTGCGGTCGGCAAGTACCGCGTGCGGCTCGCGACGGAGTACTCGGTGCTCGTGAAGTCGGCCGGCACGGTCGAGGGCCTCGTGCGCGCGATCGATCCCGACCTCGACGTGATCCCGCTGATCCGGCCGCACGTGGAGGCCGTGTTCGCCGAGCGCTGGGAGCCGGGCAAG